>PLHD01000019.1 GCA_003138815.1 Acidimicrobiaceae bacterium
CCGGAAAGTCTTCCTGCACCCATGCCTCGGTGAAGCCGCTGAACTTGCCTGCAATGTTCTCGGGGCCAAGATGGATTCCGCGTCTTACGAGCGAATGCAGAATGTCTTGCTCCCACCAACGGGCGATGTCGCCGGGCATTGGACTGCGTACCCCAATGGCTTCCTAACTCTTCGCTCGATGGGTTGAGAGACGGATGCTCGGAGTGTTGGTGATTCCTATTTGCAAGAGACCCCATCTCTCATGAATCAAGAAGTGCAGATACCCATCTGAGTTCGGGTCATATCCCGATTTTGCGCAGGTCGGGCAACTGCTTCCGATGCCACCATGCGAACTGGTGCGGTTTACCGCGGTGGCGGCCCACGTGTGACCTTCTTTGCACCGCCAATTGAATTTCCTTTCACTGACGGTTCTGATCGACATACGTTGGACTATCCCGCCCAGGGGAAGTTCCGCGTGGCGAAGGTGACCTGTTACACCTACGAACCACGCGTGGGCGTCATGGTTCCCTGCTGGCGGGCATCGTTCAGGTGAGCTGCGCGCTGACGCGGCTGCGCCGTTGCGGTGAGGCGCTGGCCTGGGTGAGTGTGGTGGGTGTGCTCTGGGTACTCGTCACCCATTCAGTATCGGGACATGCTGTGACATTTACCGCGCCCCATCACTAACCGGGTTTGCCGAACGGGTACGGTTGGTTAGGGCCGAGAGCGGGGCTGTTGTGAACAATTTGGACGAGCAGGCCCTCTCCTGGCACCACCTGCTCGACGTGCTGCCTGACGGCGTCGCCTTCATCGACGAGTGCGGGGTCATTGGCCACGTCAACGAGCACCTCTCGACGATCACCGGTTACTCGCGCGACGAGCTCGTCGGCCAGGCCGTCGAGATGCTGGTGCCGGTGCGCCACCAAGCAACGCACGTCCTTCATCGGGGCGTCACCGCCCGCGGATCGCGCACGCGCCAGATGGGCGTCGGTCTAGAACTCGCGCTCGTGCGCCGAGACGGAAGCGAGTTGCCTATCGACGTCGCCCTCGCCGCCCTCGAGATCGACGGCCAGCCGTGGGTGGTCGCGGCGATTCGTGACGACAGTTCGCGCCGCGAAGCGGACCTCGCGCGAATCGGGACCGAGCAACTCGCCGCTGCCGCCATGTTGGCGGGCTCGGAACTGCTCGCGGTCAGCGACCGGCGCTTTCGAAGTTCGTTCGAGCACAACATGTCCCCGATCATCTTCACCGATGCCGATGACCGAGTGGTCGAGGCCAATGACGCCTTCTGCGAGTTGCTCGGGCGCACGAAGGATGAGCTGATCGGACAGGACTCGAAGCCGTTCACCATGCCCGAGGACGTGGGAATCAGCGAGGAGTCGATCCTGGTTTCCCGCGAGGATGGGTCCGGGCAGGTTCGCTACACCAAGCGCTACTTGCACAAGGATGGGCGCACGGTGGTCGCCGACGTGTGGCGGTCGGTCGCCCGCGACGAGGCGGGAGATTTTCTGTACCACGTGGTATCCGCGCGTGACGTCACCGGTCGGGTGAAGCGCGACCGCCTCGTGCGCCTGGTGGCCGAGGTGAACCGGCTCGCGATGCTCGCAACCGACGAGACGCAGTTCCTTCAGCAACTGTGCGAGGCGGTCGTTGACCAGGGTGGATACGAACTCGCCTGGATTGCCATCACGGCGCCCGGTGCGCGAGACGGTGTCGAGATCATGTGCGCCGCGGGGGCCACCGACTACATCTACGGCCGGGACGCCGCCTGGCTTGGATCCGACAAGATCACCCTGGGCCCCACCGGGACGGCGCTAGCGACGGGCCTCAGTCAAGTGATCGACGACCTCGCTTATCACGCGCGGTTCCAGCCCTGGATCGAGCGAGCCGCTGCGTACGGCTTTGGATCGATGGCCGCCATTCCCGACCGGATCGGGGCACGCAAGGCCGCGCTCGTCCTGTACCACCGCGGCGCTCACGAGTTCGACGACGTCACCGTCAAGGGCCTCGAGGAGATCGTACGAGAGGCTGAGTTCGCAATCACCCACATGCGATCGGTGCTTCGGACCGAGGCGGCCCTCGAAGAGACCACGGTCGCGGTCGGTGCCCTGCGCGAGTCCGAAGAGCGCTTCCGCCTCGCGTTCGAGAACAACATGGCGCCGATGGTCTTCAGCGACCTCGAGGACCGGGTCATCGCGACCAACGACGCGTTCTGCGAGATGGTCGGGTTCACCAGGGAGCAGCTCATGGGCGAGGACTCCAAGCAGTTCACCCACCCAGAGGACGTGGGCATCACCGAGGAGTCCCACGCCAGCCTGATGTCGGACGAGGTCGACCAGGTGCGCTACGTCAAACGGTATCTGCGCAGGGACGGCCGAGTGATCATCTCGGAGGTGTCGAGGTCCGTGGCGCGCGACGCCGCGGGGCGGACCCTCTACTTCGTCTCTTCCGAACGTGACGTTACCGAAGAAAGGACGCTCACCGCCCAGCTGTCGCATCAGGTGCTCCACGACCCGCTCACCGGGCTCGCCAACCGGGCTCTCTTCGAGGACCGGCTCGCCCACGCCCACGCGAGGGCCGTTCGCCACGGCGGGATGGGCGCCGTGCTGATGCTGGACCTCGACGACTTCAAGGGGGTCAATGAGACCCACGGCCACCTCGTGGGCGATCAGTTGCTCATCGCCATCGCGCATCGCTTCGAGATGGTGACTCGCTCCTCGGACACGCTCTGTCGTTTCGGGGGCGACGAGTTCCTCTACCTGGCCGAGGGGGTGACCCGTTCGTCCGAAGCCGAAGAGGTGGCGACCCGGTTGCTCGACGCGCTCATCGAGCCATTTTCGATCGCGGGGATACTGATCAAGCAGAACGCGAGCATCGGCGTCGTGATCTGGGACGGGGAGTCCCAGCGGTTCGCCGAATTCGTCCAGGACGCCGACGTGGCCCTTTACGAGACCAAGCGCTTCCAGCGGGGAAGCTACACGATCTTCGATCCGACGATGCATCAGGTGGCGGCCAGCCGCTTCGCGCTCGTCCAGGAACTCCGTCACGCCCTCGTGGCGGGGGAACTCTCCATGCACTACCAGCCAATTGTCGATCTCGCCACGACCGCCGTCGTCGGCTTCGAGGCACTGATGCGTTGGCAGCACCCGGTGCGCGGATCAATCCCTCCCATAGTGTTCATCCCACTCGCCGAGCAGAGCGACCTGATCCTCGAACTGGGCGCCTTCGCGATGCGCGAGGCCGTCGCGGCCGCCAGCACCTGGGGACCGAAGGATTCCCAGGACACCTCGCCCTACGTCACCGTCAACCTCTCCGCGCACCAGTTCCACGACCGGGGCCTGGTGGCCCTTACCGAGGAGGCGCTGCGCACGAGTGGTCTCGCCCCGCAGCGCCTCATCATCGAGATCACCGAGAGCGTGACCCAGATCGACGTCGCCGAGACGTTGGGGGTCATCCAGCGGTTGAAGGAGCTCGGAGTGTTCTTCGCGTTGGACGACTTCGGCACCGGCTACTCGTCGCTCTCGTACCTCGCCCTGCTCGGCCCTCGGATCATCAAGATCGACAAGTCCTTCGTCAACCCGGCGACCGAGAGCGTGCACCACGAGACGATGCTCGGGGCGATCATCCTGCTCGGCCACAAGCTCGGCAAGATCATGCTCGCCGAGGGGATCGAAACGCCAGAACACCTCGAGCACGTGCGCAGCCTGGGTTGCGACCTCGGTCAGGGCTTTCTGTTCTCGCCGGCGGTGCCGAACGCCGAGGTGACCGGCATGATCGATCGCGTCTTCGGAGAATGCCCGGGCGCGCAGGGCATCGTCACCGACGGTTGAACGTCGCCAGCGCGTGCGAACTGGGACGCGATGGTCCACGCCAGGACCGTACGAGAGCTCGAGGTTCACCAACGTGATGGCCGGTTACACCTAGGCGTTGCTGAAGAGCGTGGCCGCGTTCGTGCCCCGCACGCCCTCGAGGGAGGGCGCGTCGAGATCGCACTCGTCGAGGTAGTCCAGGTGCCGGGCGAACTCCCGCTCGTCGCAGTACGGGTAGTCCGTGCCGAACAGGAGGTGACTCGGACCGAAGACGTGACAGGCGCACTTCACGGCGTCGGGTGAACCCGAGACCGTGTCGTAGTACATGCTCTTCAGACCCAGCGCGACCTCGTCGCTGCTCTTGCGCGTGATCCGCGAGATCAGGAACGGCAAGGTGCCGCCGAGGTGGGGGATGATGAAGCGGATGTCGGGGTAGCGCTGCGGCACGTCCGCGAGCACCAGCCTCAGCGCGGCCACGGTGTCCTCGAACGGCGCGCCGACGAGCCAGGCCAGGTTCCGGTCGGCGAGCCATGGCGTGCTCTCCTGGCCCACCGGGTGCAGGAACACCACGGCGCCCACCCGGTCCAGTTCCTCGTAGACCGGGTCGAAGACCGGGTCGTCGAGCTGGCGACCGGCCACGCTGCAGCCGATGGTGACGCCCACCACCGAGAAGATGCTGGTGATTCGCGCAATCTCCGCGAGCGATTCGTCGACGTGGGGCAGCGGCAGGGCCGCGAAGGAGAGGAACCGGCGCGGGTGCTCTTCGCAGAGCTCCTCGTAGCGCTCGTTGAGCATCGTGGCCGCCTCGGCGGCCCGGCGGGCCTCGGGGAGGTAGGGCTGGGCCTGGGAGGCCGAGAGGACCTGGGTGTCGACGCCCGTCTGGTCCAGCAGTGCCAGGCGCTCGTCAATCGTCTGGCCGCCCAGGGCCGCCGACGCCGCCGGCGGCAGCTCCGGTCGGCCGATGTACTCGAGGTACTGCTTCGGGTAGTAGTGAGCGTGCACGTCGATGACCATGGCACCCCTTTCGCTCGAGCGCTGTCGCGGGCAGCGCCGCCAGAACCGCCTCGGGACTTGCGGCCCCGCGCGATTCGAACTGCCCCAACACCACTACCAGCAACGTAGGTGCGCCAAGGGCGCGACAACAGGGCAGAAAGTCACCAGCGCCTGCGTCGCTGCGCGCTGCGGGGGCTCGGCCTCGCCGCCGGGCTCGTGTCGGGAGCTAGTCCAGTGCGCGGGGATCGACACCGACGCCGCCGTGGACGTCGCTCTCGTAGACGCCGAGCGCGAAGCGAAGCACCTCGATCGCCTCTGGCGCCCCCCACCAGAGCGGACCCTCGCCGCTTCGCAGCCAACGCAGCCAGTGACGCCCGGAGTCGCGAAAGCTGCTGGCCCAGTCGTCGTCCAGCGCGTGGTGCGCCCTCATCTCGCCGTCGACGTACACCTCGAAGCTGGGCTCCTGGATGCCCCGGCCGGTGCAGCGGTTCACGCGCGCGAATCCCCGCCGGCCGGTCACCTCCCAGCGCTCGTCGTTCGTGTAGTAGTCGGAGCGCAGGTACATGTCGATGGCCAGGGTGATGTCCCACACGCCCCTCACCCCGTTGGCGTGCTCCCAGAGGATCGTGGTCGGGGCGTCGATCTCCATCCCCGGAATGATCTCGGTGGAGCCGACCCACGCGCGGACCTCCCTCACCGGACCGAAGAGCCACAGCGCGGTCGAGAGCTTGTGCCAGCCGTCGTCAAAGACGAGGATGCCGCGTCCTCGCTGGGCCTGCTCGAACTGCCTCTCGTAGGTGTCGCCGGGCACGTCCCAGCCCCCCCGGCCGCTCGCGACCATCTTCAGGTGGTACCCGCTGACCGGGCCGAGCTCGCCACCGTCGACGACCTCCTTGAGCTTGCGCAGGGGTTCGTAGAAGAGGTAGTTCTCCATCACCCGCAGCTGGCGTCCGTTCGCGCGCGCCGCCGCGAGCATGCGCTGCGCGCTCGCCAGGTCGTTGGCCATCGGTTTTTGTAGGTTGACGTGCCAGCCGTGGCCGAGGCACTGGATGACCCCATCCTCGTGCAGCGAGATCGGCAGCAGGACCTCGACGGCGTCGACCTCGACGTCGCTCGCGGCCAGCTCGTCGATCGAGGCGAACGCCCGCGCCTCGGGCCAGTCGAGCTGGCGCTGGGCGCGCCTCGCCTCGCTCGGATCCACGATCGCCACGACCCGCACGTCGTCGTTGTCGATGTAGGCGCGCACGTTGAGGTCGTAGATCCGCCCGAGCCCCACGAACGCCGCGCGGACCGGTCGGTCGATCGGCGTGAAGTCCGGGTTGGCGGCGCGGGCGGGCATGCCAAATCGTAGCTACTGGCCGGCTTCTCTTTCGCGCCAGCGCGCGAAGCGGCCACGGCCCTTCAGCAGATGGGTCACCTCGTTCTCCTGGAGCACGCTCGCCACCAGCGGCGACGTGGAGAGCCCCAGCGCCCCGACGAGCATCACCGCGATCGAGACGGCCTCGAGCGAGGTCAGCAGCGCGCCGCCGCGAAGGTCCTCCCCGAACAGGACGTGGCCGATGACGATCGACACCAGCGGGTTCAGCAGGATCAGCGTCGATTGGGACGTGGCGAAGGGTCCTACCTGGAAGGCGCTCTGCATGATCACGAACGACGTCAGCCCGATGGCCGCGACCGCGTACAGCTGCCAGGAGGTGAACAGCGGCGTCCACCCCGCGACGAGGAGGTTGGTCATCGACTTCGTGATCGCCGCGAGCAGCGCGAAGCCCACCGACGCCCCCGCTCCGAGCAGCAGCGCCCGCCACCAGGCCGGTCCTCTGGACCCGAGCGCCACCAGCACCACCACGGCGCCGGCGACCAGCAGGCCGACCACGAGCCACAGGGCGTTGCCCGGCACCTTCGTGCCGGCGCTGGGCGCCGAGATCGAAAGGAAGACGCCCAGGCCGAGCGCCGTGGCGAGCGCCGCGGCGAGGTCGCGCGCACGCAGCGGCGTCGAGTACCAGAGCCAGAGTATGAACACCAGGATCACCAGCTCGCCGACCAGCAGCGGCTGGACGACGTTGAGCGCGCCCAGGTGCAGCGCCACGGCCTGGGCGCCGTAGCCCAGGGCCATGATCACGAAGCCGAGGATCCAGATCGGGCGCTGGACCATGTGGCGCACGAGCCCCAGCGAAGGGCCGTTCGTCGCCGGCGCGTCCTCGACCCCCAACCGCTGGCAGATGCTCGCCACGGCGTTCGCGAAGGCCGCAACAAGTGCCATGCAGATGACCACCGCCCGAGCCTACGGTCCGCGGCGCCGGCGGCGCGTGCACTGCTCGCCCAGAGGTCTAGATTGAGGCCATCAGCCAAAGGAGGGCCATGTCCTTTAATCTTGCCCAACTGCTCGAGACGCGCCACGGCGAGAACTTCCAGCTCCACGCCCAGTACCTCAACCCGCAGCTGACCAAAGTCGTCAAGACCCTCGGCTTCGACCGCTTCTACGAGCGCGGCGAGGGCTGCTACCTCTTCGACGACGAGGGCAGGCGCTACCTGGACATGCTCAGCGGCTTCGGGGTCTTCGCCCTCGGGCGCAGCCACCCGGTGATGAAGGACGCCCTGCGTCAGGCGATCGAGGCGGATCTGCCCAACATGATCCAGATGGACTGCGCACTGCTGCCCGGGCTGCTGGCCGAGCAGCTGGTCACGCGAAGCCACGACGGGATCGAGCGGGCGTTCTTTTGCAATTCGGGTTCCGAGGCCGTCGAGTCGGCGCTCAAGTTCGCCCGGGCCAGCACCGGCCGGGACCGGATCCTCTACCACGCCCACGCCTTCCACGGCCTCACCACGGGGGCCTTGGCCCTCAACGGGTCCCCGGAGTTCAAGAGCGGCTTCGGCTCGCTGCTTCCCGGCGCCACCGAGATCGCCTTCGGCGACCTCGACGTGCTGGGCCGCGAGCTGCGCCGTGGCGACGTCGCCGCCTTCATCGTCGAGCCGATCCAGGGCAAGGGCGTCTACGAGCTCGACGCGGAGCGCTGGCGCGAGATCGAACGCCTGGTGCACGAGGCCGGCGCGCTGCTCATCTGCGACGAGGTCCAGACGGGGCTCGGGCGCACCGGCAGCTTCTACGCCTTCGAGCACTACGGCCTCAAGCCCGACATCATTACGATCTCCAAGGCCCTCTCGGGGGGCTACGTGCCGGTCGCGGCCATGCTGTCGAGCGACAAGATCTTCCGCAGCGTCTTCAGCTCGATGGATCGCGCCATGGTGCACTCGACCACCTTCAAGGGCAACCAGCTGGCGATGGTGGCCGGGCTCGCCACGCTGTCGATCTTCGACGACGAGCACGTCGTCGAGCACGCGGCGGCCATGGGCGACGTGTGGCACGCCCGGCTCGGCGAGCTGGTCGAGCGCCACGAGTTCCTCTACGAGGTGCGCGGGCGCGGACAGATGATCGGCGTCGCCTTCGGGCCGCCGACCTCGCTCGGCGCGAAGCTTCGCTGGCGCGCGATCGAGGCCACCCGCCCGGCCATGTTCTCCCAGACCCTCGTCGTGCCGCTCTTCCACCGCTACGGGATACTCACCCAGGTGGCGGCGGACAACGTCAACGTGATCAAGCTGCTGCCGCCGCTGATCGCGGGCGAGGCCGAGATCGACATGTTCGTGAACGCCCTCGACGAGCTGCTCGGCGACGCCGAGCGCAGCAGCAGCTGGCTCATGGAGTTCGGGGTGACCATGGCCAAGGGAGCCCTGAAGCGGACCCGGTCGGGCTCCGCCAGCGCCGCGGCGGCGTCGTGAGCCATTCGCTCACGCCCGGCGACCGGGTGGTCGTCACGGGCGCCGCCGGGTTCATCGGCTCGGCCGTCACGCGGGCCCTGTTGGCGCGGGGCGCCGACGTCCTCGCGCTGCTCGAACCCGGGGCGCCGGCGTCGAATCTGGACGGCCTGGACGTCGAGCGACGCGACGTCGACGTCACCATCGCCAGGCACCTGGACGGGGTCTTCGACGGCGCGCGCTACTGCTTCCATCTGGCGGCGAAGTTCGGGTTCTGGCCCAAGGACTCGTCGAGCTTCTACGCCATCAACGTCAACGGAAGCCGCAACGTCGTCGGCGCCGCCGCGCAGGCCGGCGTCGAGCGCGTCGTCTACACGTCGACCGTGGCGACCCTGGGCCTGTGGAGGACCAAGTCGGGCCAGCCGTCCAACGAGGACGACGTCGCCGACCTGTCGCACCTCTACGGGAACTACAAGCAGACCAAGTACGTCGCCGAGCACGAGGTGCTGCGCCTCGCCGCCCAGGGCGCGCCGGTGGTCCTCGTGCTGCCGACGATGCCGCACGGCCCCTACGACCACCGCCCGACGCCGTCGGGCCGGGTGGTGCTGGACTACCTGAACGGCCAGATACCCGGCTTCGTGGACACCGCGATGAACGTCGCCCACGTCGATGACCTCGCCGAGGGTCACCTGCTCGCGCTCGAGAAGGGCGCCCAGGGCCGCAGCTACATCTGCGGCGGCGACAACATCTCGATGTCCCAGCTGCTGGCCGTCCTCTCGGACGTGACGGGCCTCGCCCCGGCTCAGCGACGGTTCCCCTCGGCGTTCCCGATGATCGCCGGAAGGTTGTCGCAGTTCATCGAGGGCGACCTGCTGCGCCGTCATCCCAGGGTTCCCCTCGAGGCGGCGCAGATGGCGACGACCACGATGACCTTCGACGACACCCGGGCCCGCAGCGAGCTCGGCTACCGTTCCCGGCCGGCGGCCCTGGCGCTCTACGAGTCCGCCCGGTGGTTCGTCGATCACGGCTACGTCAACGCCGACCGGATGGCCGAGCTGCATTGGAGTCCGCCCGAGCCGTAGGCGGCGTGGCGCCCGGCCGTGCGCCGGGAGGACCGGTCCGCGCGGCGCACTGCGTTAGGTTCGGAAGATGAGACGCTCACGGTCCCTCACCGACATTGGCTTCAAGACGCTGAACCTGGTGCACCGGTCCGTCCTGCACTTCAGCGGTGGCCGGATCGGCGCCTCGGCGTTCGGCATGCACGTGGTGGAGCTGCACACGCTCGGGCGAAGGTCGGGTCTCGCGCGCTCGACCGTGCTCACCGCGCCCGTCGTCGAGGGCGACCGGGTCGTCCTGGTGGCGTCCAAGGGGGGAGACGACCGGGACCCGGACTGGTTGGGCAACGTGGTCGCCCACCCGGACATCGAGCTGACCATCTCCGGCACGCGCCGGCCCATGAGGGCCCGAGTCGCCTCGGCCCAGGAGAAGGCCGAGCTGTGGCCCCGGGTGGTCGCGGCCTACAAGGCCTACGACGGCTACCGTAAGCGCACCGAGCGCGAGATCCCGTTGGTCATCTGCGAGCCCCGCTAGACCGTTGAGGTCCGGGCCCGCACCGCCGGGCCAGGGACTGACCTTGGTCACTCCAACGCGGCGCCGCGGCTGGACCATAATCGGAGGAGTCATCCCAATCCATCGACAAGGAGTCCTCCGTGGCCATCAACGTAACGCCGGTACCCGGCCTCAGCCCCGAGATCAACGACCTGCGCCGACGCACGGCCGAGCTGATCAACACCGAGGTGCTGCCCATCGAGGACGAGCTGTGGCAGTCGCGCCGCGGCGCGGCGTTGAGCGAGGACGAGCGCGAGGTCGCCCGGCGCCGCAGCATCGAGCTGCGCGAGCAGGTCAAGGCCAAGGTGTTCCAGGCGGGGCTTTGGGCTCCGCACCTGCCCAAGGAGTACGGTGGCGCGGGCCTCGACTTCCTGTCGCTGGCCTACATGTACGAGATCCTCGCCTACGCGATCGGCGGGCCCACGCTGTTCGGCATCGCCGCGCCGAACTCGGGCAACGCCAGCATCCTGGTCAAGTACGGCACCGAGGAGCAGAAGCGCAAGTGGCTCCTGCCCCTCATCGCGGGCGACATGGAGTCCGGATTCTCCATGACCGAGCCCGACCACGCCGGGTCCGATCCGCGCTCCATCGAGACCGAGGCGGTACGCGACGGCGAGCACTGGGTGATCAACGGCCACAAGTGGTTCACCTCGAACGGCATCGACGCCAACTTCTTCATCGTCATGTGCCGAACCAACGATCCTTCCGGCGAGCTCGGCGCGCCGGGGCGCATGACCCAGATCATCGTGCCCACCGACACGGCCGGGGTGAACATCATCCGCGGGATCGGCATCTTCGGCCACGCCACCTCCGACCACTGCGAGATCAAGTACGAGAACGTGCGCGTGCCGATCGAGAACACCCTCGGCCTGGTCGGCCAGGGCCACCAGGCGGCCCAGGACCGGCTCGGCGCCGGGCGCGTCTACCACTGCATGAACTCGATCGGCCAGATGTGGCGCGCCTTTGACCTCATGGTCGAGCGCAGCCTCGTGCGCCAGGTGCACGGCGGACTGCTGAAGGACAAGCAGTTCATCCAGGGATTCATCGCCGAGAGCTACATGGACCTGCAGTCCGCGCGACTGATGACCATCAACGCCGCCGAGAAGGTGGCCAACGACGATCCCGACGCCCGTACCGCCATCTCGGCCATCAAGGTGTTCGTGCCGGCCGCGTTCCATCGGGTCGTCGACCGGGCGATCCAGGTGTGGGGCGGCGCGGGGGTGAGCAACGACCTTCCCCTCGCCCAGATGTACCTCACGGCGCGGGTGCTGCGCCTGGCGGACGGGCCCGACGAGGTGCACAAGATCCTCATGGCCAAGAACATCATCCACCGCTACGAGGAGGGCAGCGGCTGGAACTTCGGGACGTGAGACGCGGAGCCGACGCGAGCGGCCACCAGTCGCAGACCCGGCGGTGGCTGGAGATTCGCATTGGGAGATGCTCGACCCCCGGACTTCTTAGGTCAGTCCAAGCGATGTGCCAATATTTCTTGGCACATCGACAAGGACGCCGGTCTGGCCACCATATTGTTGGCGAGGTCGGCGCGCTAAGAGTTCAGCCGTTGCTTCGCTGAACCCATTGGCCCACCTCGCTACGCCCGAGGTGTGGTTCGGCCTTCAACGGGGGTTACCTCCGCCCTTCGACCCGCCTCGCAGACGTCCATCCGGACGGGGAACTCGTACGAAAACAAGTGTGACAGACGCGCGGGAAGGCGAACGTCGATCAACGGCGCGAGACAGGTCGTCGGTTCCCTGCCGGGTGGTGCGATGCCGTAGGTGTAACTGATACCGAAGGACGCGACACCACCGGGGCCCAGCACGACGCGTTGAACCTTGGGCTGGGCGTAGAGCACCGTCCGCTCGTGCGATGTCGAGACCTTCAAGCCCTCGCCGCCCTCGGTGGAGAAGATGATCTCATATGGGTAGCCGCGTAACTCGCACGACTTGGCGCCTATATTGACGACGAGGAAGGTGTATCCGAAGGTGGCGGGGACCGTGCCTGCCAATCCGCCACCTTGCTCGATGGCGACCTGCAACTGGCCCTGGATGCATTCTGCGACGCTGGAACTGGGCTGCGATGTTCTGCCCGCCTTAGTGACCGACCAGGTCACAAACGCCGAAGCCGCTGCGACAACAAGCAAGGCAAGTGCTGCTAAGCCAAAGCGTCTCCCTGTCGTCACAGTCGCAATGCTACGCACTCGGTCGGCGGTTGCCTCTTTCGGCCGTCGTCCAGGCGTCGGCAATGGCGGAGATGTTCAACGTCACCTCGAGGGGTTAGCCGACGTAGAGCGAAAGCAGTTGCGCGCGTCCGTCGAATGAGTGCTACCGCTGACCCAGAGTGGTTCTTTGTTTAGGTGAGCCGACTTGAAACCAATAGTTGAGTCGGAACTCGCGTGAAGTCGATAGAGCGGCATATCCGTTCCAGAACTGACGAGTTTCCATTCCACGAGGATCTCTGGACCCCGATGAAATCGCCATTTCTCCATCCGCCGTCCCGCCGCCGATTGGACCGTCGAGAGGCGAGTCCGTCGCACTAGCGGGCGAGGTCGCTGATCCCAGGCTCCGTGGACCGGTTCCGGGAACCGGCCGTTGCTCGAGTTTGACGCGACTGCCTGGTCGTGACGTGAATGGATGCATCAGCATCCGGGCGCGGCGCCGGCGTATGGTCGCTCGACCGGGGTGATGACGCCAAGAGCCCCTTCGGAGCCGGACCGATTTTGTGGGACCTCCTTCGGCAAACTCGGGACCTCCCGGTGTGCGGCAATCACACACCAGACCGAGCTCTAGGCCGAAGCATCTCCTACACCGTCGACGTCTCGTGACGGGTCGGTTGACGCTTCGTCGGGGTGTGCCGTTGCCGCAAGTTTCTGCTGCGCGGGACTTACCTCCCCTCCACGTCCAGTACCGGAGCTTGTCCCCGGTAGGCCTTTTCTGGCCAGGTTGATCGCCGCGTTGAGATCGCGGTCGATCACGAGACCACAGGCCTCGCAGTGAAACATCCGCATCTCAAGGGACAGCGTGGCTTTGACTGTCTGGCACTGACTGCAGGTCTTTGAAGACGGATAGAACGTGTCGACGCGCACGAGGGTGGATCCGTACCACGCGGTCTTGTACTCGAGTTGGCGTCCGAACTCGCCCCAGCCCGCGTCGGCGATGTGCTTGGCGAGCGAGGGGTTCTTCACCATTCCCTTGATGTTGAGGTTCTCGATCACGATCACGTCGTAGCTCTTCGCGAGCATTGACGTGGTCTCGTGGATCAGGTTCTTGCGGGCGTTGGCGACCCCGGCGTGGACCTTCTGGACCCGGCCGTTGGCCTTCCTCCACCGCTTCGACGGTACCTTGCCTGGTCCTGGCCCCTGGCGGCGAGCGGCGATGCGCTGGGCGCGGGCCAGTTTCTTCTGGGCCCTTACGAAGTGGCGCGGGTTGTCGACGTCGAGCACGTGCACGCCGTCCGCGGTGGCGCCGGTATAGAGGGTCATGATGCCGACGTCGACGCCGACGATCTTCCCCGGCGCGCGCGTGGCGGGAACCTGGCGAGTGACCTCGACGGTGAACGAGACCTGCCACTTGCCGCAACGTTGCGTCACCGTGGCGGCCACGATGCGTCCGGTTCCTCTTTCGAGGTGGCGGAACAGCTTTCTGGTTGATTCGTAGGTCTTGACCTCGCCGATGCGGCTGATACGCGCGTGGTGCGAGTCGACGAGGCGCACGGCGGGTCCCATGAACCGCACCGATCCTCCTTGTCCCTTGCTCTTGAACGTGGGGAACTTGGCGCGACCCTTGCGCCAGTTGCCGATGGCCTTGGCGAGGCGCTGGGTCGCGTCGTTGTAGGTGCTCGAACCGTTCTCGGCCCACCACGGCGCCAGTTCGTCGCGGTGCTCGGCCCAGAGGTTGAGCAGTCCGAAGTGCGAGGTGTCGACCCAATTCGCCTGGGCGACCTCGATGCCGGCGTCCTTCTTGGCGCGGTTCCCGTCCCAGTTGTCCTTCACCAGACCGAGCAACGTGTTGTAGGCGTAGCGCGAGCCGCCGATGTGGCTGCGCAGATGGTTGGCCTGTTCGGCGCTGGGGTCGATCGCGTAGACGTACGCGCGGGTGGAAACACTCTCGGTCGAGGTCGACGTGCGTTCGAGGACGGGCGTGGTCACTCGATCAGTATCGCCACCAGGTGTCACATCGGCCGTACACCAGTGGGTCCCGAGTTTGCCGAAGGCGTGTGGGACAATTAACGAATGGGATCCTCCGGAGACAAGCCAAGGAAGTTCAGACGCCGAATGGCCAAGGTGCCGAAGGCTGAAGAAGTCACAAATATCCAGCTGGCGGGACTCGCCGAAAGCAGCGCCGGAGTTTCGGGGACGCGCCTCGGTCACGAGGCGGCCCACGGACGAAGCCAGAACATCGGACCGGTTGGCAAGTTCGTGCTTTGGTGCCTCGGACGACGTCCCAAGGAGCCTCAGCCACAGCAGGGGCCGGCTTCAGAGTCTGGGCACGAGGAGTAGCGCTCGAGCGCTGCCCGGTTCTGCCAGCCTTCCCAATGCACGGGCGAGTCACCCAGGTTGACCGCGCCCTGATCGGACCATTTCCGGCACCGGTCGGGGCTCTTGCAGGATTCCGGTGCCAGCATTCCCCGATGAGCGGATTCACTTTGACGGGCGGTGAATTCTGGTCGGATTTCTGGGTTTCCAAGTGGATTCGTCGGTGCCGGCGTTCCGCGGAACGTGGCATTCAGAGGAGCAAGGCACTCTTTCCCGCTCGATGCTGGCGGGGCTCATTTCGGTCGCTAGTTGCTCGGACTGCACCCTTGGCCAACGATGGTGGAACGAATCGGACGAGACTGGGCCGTATGGCCCTAGTCAGGGCGACTCTCCATTCCTAGAATCGGAAATAGTGGAGGTTGGAACTTGACGCCTTCCGCCTGAGAAACCGTCAGGGAAACGAGAGAGGGGTGCGAAATGGGCCTTCCCGGAATGGTGCTTAGCGCCATCGCAGCAGTTGCAGGGGCGATCATGTACTGGGCCATCACCTACCAAGGTACGGGCTTTCGTCTCTCCACCGTCGGCCTCATCCTCATGATCGCCGGGGCGGCCGGATTCGTCGTCTCGTCGATTGTCTTTGCGACGTCGCGACGTCAGGTGGGCACCGGCACTCACTCGATGGACCGTCAGGTCACCGACTCGCAGGGTCGCTCAAGTTCAGTACACGAAGAGCGCAAGTAACGGAATCGGGTGCGGGTTGAGTCCACGTCGCCAACAGTCCGGCTCCCGAACGGGAGCCGTCTGGTTTCTGCGTGGCGGACAGTCGACGATTCTTACAAATTGACACAATCAAGAAAGGTGGTGCATCGTGACCGGGAAGATTGAGAAGTCGAAGGGCAAGGTCAAGGAGGCCGTCGGAAGCCTGACTGGCAACAAGAAGTTGGAATCCGAAGGCAAGATCGACCGTCGAGCTGGTGAGGCCAAGGAGAAGATTGGCCGCGCCAAGGACAAGGTCGAAGGGGCGGCCGAAAAGGCAGAGCGCAAGGCCGTGAAGGCTATCGACAAGGTCAAGGACGCCGCGCACCGCAAGTAGTCCCCGCTCTCTGCGTTCGCCCTCGTATCTTGTGAAGCGGCGCATTGGTGGTAGTTGGCAAGACGAAGGTTGGATACGAGTAGTGGAGGCGCAGTGGTTATTTTCGGCTTGATTCTTCTCCTGATTGGGTTCGTCACGGGGATTACGATCCTGTGGACGATCGGAATGATCGTGCTCATCGTTGGACTGGTGCTTTGGCTTCTCGGGACGCTGGGGCACGCAGTCGGAGGTCGACGGCACTACTACTGACCTTCAACGTAGGCGCGTGCTGCGGCGCAACCGCCAGATAGCGTGGGGTTTCGTCTTCGCGGCTGGCGAATTAATCTCACTGCGCGCCAGCCGACGGTGACGACGTTCGTCCTGTGATGCAGGCCGCCGCGCGTGGCCGGTGTCGTCGCCGTAGCGGCTCAGCGCACCGTTATCGAGTCTGCGCCCGGACCTCGGGTCCTGGCGTCTCGGGCCCGCTCACGAACGAACAGGCCGAGTGGTCAGGATCCTTCGAACGGTCCCTCCGTACTGGCTTCGCCGCCGCCCTGGCTCCAGTAGTGCATAGCCTGGAAGCTGAAGATCGCGGCCAATCCGAGGATGGCGATGTAGCCCAGCGATCGGGTGCTGAAGGACGAAGTGGAGAAGACGCTCACCACCAACGTGACCAGTAGCGGGAACGCCAGGATGAAGTAGCCGCGGGCGAAAAGCTGGTAGTTCAGCGTTGATCTCAGGTGTCGCCCCGCGGTTGTCCGTCGTTGCTGCGCTCGCCAGCCGTTCACCTGGTCGCAAACACTGCAACGTGGTCCCATGAGATTATCCGGCGTCGCGCCGACCGGAAACTTGACGCACGAGCTCGGGCCTGTGGACGTGACTGGACCGCCGGAGAGCATCTCGACCGGCGGTCATGGCTGGCCCGTCGAAGGTCGCGTTGACCGTCAGGGTCGTCGTTCGTCGGGCGAGGAACTACTGACTTTCGGCCCTAACAGGTCGGTCGGACGCTGCGTACGGTAAGGCACGAGGGTGGTACTCCTGCCTTGACGGCACGGTGCCCACGGGTGACGAGGAATCAGGGGGTGACGCGATGCCACTATCGGAGCATGAGTTGAAGATCCTCAACGAGTTGGAAGAGTCGCTCTTCCGAGATGATCCGCGCTTCGTCCGGAGCATCAGTGAGCCGAGCGTCAACAACTACCGGAGGCGGCGCGTCTGCTGGGGTGTCGTGGGATTCGTGTGCGGTCTGCTGCTCATGGTGGTCTTCTTCACTCAGTCGGTGCTGTTGGGTCTCGTCGGGATTGCGATGATGTTCTCCTCGTCCTTGGTGGTTGCGCGCAACAGCGAAGCGCTCAGCGGTCCTTCGGCCTCGCGTCGGCGTCCCGCCGACCAGTAATCGACGCTGGTCCGGTTCAGCGCTCCGGCCAGTCGGCTCGCCTGCGGTGGGTCGATCAGCAGTACTCGACCCACCGCGCGAACCTGACGCTCGCGAGCGGACCACCGCAGTGAGGGCTCGTTGGCGTCGACCGGGCGGTCCAAGGGAACCGGCTCGGTAAGGTCGCCGCGCGTGCTTCAACGCCCTCGGTGGCTCCACGTCACTCCAAAAGTGACTTAAGACCTTGCCGAGAGACATGGTCGGAGTTCGACCGGCGTTAAATTCCGAAATCGGGGGTGTTCTCTGTGCGCCGTGGCCTCTTCTGGTGTGGCCGTGCACGTCATCATCCTGTTCGAGTAGCTCGGATCCAGTACGAGCCGCCAGCGAATCGCAAGCGGTCGCGATAAACCCCCGATCGCGACCGCTCGTCGTACTGCTCATCGCGGGCACCGGAGGCGTGCCGGCGCGGGCGGTTTGGATACGGTCAGGTTCTGCGACGCGACCCCCGGGACCCGCGACCGCCAAGGCGTCTCGTTTCGAGGGCGCGACCCGTCATTCGAGATACCGGTCCCGAGCAAAGTTCCTGAGTGACTTTGCGCCGCGCATCTGGCAGACTTCGAAGATGGACCAACAGCTGTGGAAAGCCGTCGACGACTACCTCGTCTCGCTCCTGGCGCCCCCGGACCCCTCACTCGATGCGGCACTCTCCGACAGCACGTCGTCGGGGCTGCCCGCGATCAACGTCGCCCCCAACCAGGGCAAGCTCCTCGAGTTGCTCGCGAGGATCCATGGCTCGCGCCGGATCCTCGAGATCGGAACGCTCGGCGGCTACAGCACGATCTGGCTCGCTCGGGCGCTGCCGGAGAACGGCGAGTTGATCTCGCTGGAACTCGACCCCCGCCACGCCGAGGTGGCCCGGGTGAACATCGAACGGGCCGGGTTCGCCACGTCGGTTGACGTGCGGATCGGCTCGGCCGTCGAGTCGCTGCGCGACCTCGTCAACGAGGAGGTCGAACCTTTCGACTTCGTGTTCATCGACGCCGACAAGGAGAGCTACCCGGAGTACTTCGATCTCGCCCTGACGCTCTCGAGACCCGGAACGATGATCGTCGCCGACAACGTCGTGCGCGCGGGTGCGGTCATTGACCCCGAAAATCCGGACGAACGGGTCAAGGGCGTTCGAACGTTCCTCGAACTGGCGGCGGCCGATGACCGCGTCGAGGGCACCGTCATCCAGACCGTGGGCAGCAAGGGTTACGACGGGTTCGCGCTGCTGCTGGTGACCGGGTAGTAGACGTTCCCCGACCTGCGTCGGTCCTCGGCGTCGTGGCGAGAGGGAGGCGTCATGGGTGCTTTGCACGCACCTCGTCCATTTCGCTGCGTCGCCGCGGGCCTCGTGGCCGTTCTCGCCGCGCCAATCGTGCGACGAGCCGGTGGCGCCGGCGCGAGCCCTGCATCAACACCTCGTGTCGCCGCGGCGGATCGACCGCGCGGGTCCGGACCTTGGCTTCGGTGCCGCCCTCTTGGCCCGGTGACCGTTTGCCCGCGAGTCGTGCGATAGTGAACGCATGACAAGGCGTCCGCGACCGGTTCCGGTGGGGCTCGTGGGCCGACCGGTGTGGACGGCGCTGGTCGTGCTCCTGGCGGCGACCACCTGCTGGCCGCTCGCCGGAGGTCCGGCGTCGGCGGCGACCACCACGCCGGTGCCGGTCTGCCAGGTGGCCTCGAAGGTGACGTCGCTCGTGGTCAGTCGCGCCGTCGCCTCGAACCCCACGACCTTCTCGTTCCCACGACGAACCGTGGTGGACAGTGCAAAGGCCGCCCGTTCGGTGGCCGGGGCGCTCTGCGCCCTTCCGAGGATTCCCAGGGGGCCGATCGCCTGTCCCGACGACGTGGGTCCGACCTACACGCTCGGCTTCGTCGCCGCGGGCCACGACGTCACGAAGCTCACGCTGGACCCGACCGGTTGCGAGGTGGTCCACGGCCTCAGCGGGATCCGGTGGATCGAGCAGAGCCCGAAGTTCTGGCGGGTGCTGGGCGCCGCGATGGGGCTGGCTTCGCCGTCGCAGGCGACCTTCGCGGGAGGCCGCTGACTCGCGCGTGGAGGATGAGGTTCGGGCTCGAGCGGGGGCCACCAACGCCGCGACGGTCGACGAGTTTCGCGCCGCCGCCGTGGGACCCTCAACCAGTGATCTCGTGGCCGGGCGGCCTGAACCACTGCGCCAGGCGCCGCAGTCCCTCGTCGACCGAGACGCGCGGCGTCCAGTCGAGCACCCTCTGCACCTCGCGCTGGTCGAACCAGTGGGCGACCGACAGTTGGCGAACCGCGAAGTACGTGAAGGGCGGCTCGTCGTCGCGCCAGAAGCGGTCGACGGCGCGCCCGGCGAGGCCGGCGAGGGGGCCGGGGACCGAGCGGATCGACGACTCGAGCCCGGCGGCGCCCAGGATGCCGCTCAGCAGGTCGATCACCGGCCGGGGATCCGAACCGGTCACCACCCAGGCCTTCGCGCACGCTTCGCTTCCGGGCACGGCTCTATCGAGGGCGGCGACGATCGCGGCGGCGGCGTCGTCGACGTAGGTCGTGTCGATCAGGGCGCGGCCGTGGTCGGGAACGACGAGGCGGCGCTGCCTCGCGCGCTCGATGATGCGCCCGACGAGCTGCGTGTCGCCGGGACCCCACACCAGGTGCGGGCGCACGACGACCGTGGGCACGTCCATCTCCTCGAGCACCAGCCGCTCGGCGACGGCCTTGGAGCGGGCGTAGACGTCGCGGCCAGAGTAGGTCGAGGAGTCGGCGCCGGCGCCGACGGCCGCGGTGTTTCGAAAGGCGACCGACGGCGTCGAGACGTGGACGAAGCGTCCGCACCGCGACGCGGCCCGCTGGGCGTTGACGGTGCCGGTGACGTTGACGCCGTAGGCGTCGGACCAGGTCGCGCGCGGAGCGACCAGGGCCGCGAGGTGCACGACGGCGTCGTGCCCGTCCGCGGCCGAGGCCAGGGCGTCGGCGTCGCGGACGTCGCCGCGGACCTGGGCGAGGCCGGTCCCCGAGTCCGATCGCTGGAAGCAGGTGACCACGTCACCCCGCTCGGCCAGCTGCAGGGCGACGTGGCGACCGAGCAGGCTCGAGGCGCCGGTCACGAGGATCCGCACGGCTCAGCGTCCGGCCAGGAAGCGGCTCACGGACTTGGCGAGGCCGGTCCGGTCGACCTTGGACTGGTGGCGACGGTCGGTCGGCAGGCGGCCCTCGAGCACGGCGGCGATCTGGTGGCTCGAGGCGGCGCGGGCCCGTGAGGCCAGGCTCCCGGGCGCCAGTCGCAGGTCCCCCTCGCCACCTAGCACCAGGGCAATCACGGACGTGCCCGCCGGGCCGACCGCGACGGCCGCCACCGGCCGGCCGAGCGCCTCGGCGACCGGCTCTTCGACGCCGACGCTCGTGACGGGGCCGCACGCCGTGCGCAGGACGTGGGCGGCGCGACCCAGCTGGAACAGGACTCCCTCGGCGAGGTAGCCGACGTCGCCGGTGCGGTGGAACCGCCGCCCGTCACGGTCGATCGACGTCTCGGAATCGGCGCTCCAGCGCGCGTCGTACCCGTCGAACATCCAAGGGGCGCTCACCAGGATCTCGCCCCACGCGCCGTCACCGAGCGACGGAGAGCGGGGGTCGTCGAGAGCGACGATGTCGACGACGCAGTTCGCGAGCGGCCGCCCGGTACAGGTGCCCGCGAAGGGCCCGCGACGCAGCGGGTCGACGCCATCGGTGATCGGGAGGCACTCGGTCATGCCGTAGGGCGTGCGGACCTCTCCCTCGGTGATCTCCTGGATCCGCTCGACCAGCGAGGTGGGAATCGGCGCACCGGCCAGCAGCACCAGGCCCAGCGCGAGATGACGTCCGCCGGCCGTCCCCGCGACCGTCTGGGCTGCGGCCGGCGAGAGCCACGCGGTGGTCACCCGAGCCTGTCGCGCCGCCGCCGCGAGGGCGTCGAAGGTCAGCTCGCTCGGCTTGTCCACGTCGAAGTCGGGGCGTACGAAGCCCATGGCGATCACCGGGGCCAGCAGCATGAACGGTCCGAAGGACGTCGTGAAGGCGTCACCCGGCTCGATGTCCCACAGGTTCGCCAGCGTGTCGCGCTGGGCCGCGAGCGCGCCGTGGCTGTAGCGCACGGGCTTGGCGGGTCCGGTGGCGCCCGAAGTGTGCACCACCGCGGCCTCGTCGTCGGCGCGAAACTCCACCGGCACGAAGGCTCCTTCTCGAGGGGCCGTGTGCAGGTCGATCACGCCCGGCTTGGACGCGAAGGCCGCCAGCCTCGCACCCGGAGCGAAGCGGCCCAGTCGCGCCGCGGTCAGCGTCGAGGCGGTGCCGATGACGATCGAGGGCGCCGCGCCCCTGATGAGTCGTCGCAGCTGGACGAGGCCCGCTGAGGCGTCGGCGACCACGCAGGCCCCTCCGGCCTTCCACACGGCCATGGCCGCCACCAGCAGTTCCACGCCGGGCGGCGTCAACAGGCTCACCCGGTCGCCGGGGTGCAGGCCGCTCGCCTGGAGCACCCACGCGGCCACGCTCGACCTCTCGGCGAGGTCGGACCACGTCAGCGAGCCGTCGGGACCCTGGTACACCAGCGAAGGGTCGTCTCGATGCTCGTCGAGCGCGGCCAGCACCGATCGCAGGGGAGGCGCCGCCGTCTCGTCGCCGCGTGCGGCGTCGGCCGCGACGTTGGGTGCCTGGAGCGAACGGTCCAGCCACGAGGCGATCACCGCTCCGACCGGCTCGTCGAGGCACACCAGGTGGCCGGCGTCGGCGAAGCGCTCGACGCGGGCGTGGGGCACTCGGCGACGCAGGTCGCGCAGGAAGCGGTCGTGGAAGACCGGGTCGCGCGCGCCCCAGAGGATGAGGACCGGACAGGTCAGCGCGTCGAGCGCGGCCGCGCTGCGCGCGAGGTCGGTCGACGACCGATCGCCCGGGCGCACCGGGATGTCGGCGACGAACTCGGCAATCGCCGCGCGCCGCGTGGACGACCGGTAGGGCGCGCGCAGCGCCGCGCGGTGGGCCCTGTCGGTCATGGCGGCCGATCCGGCGACGAAGAGCGGGGTACGCCGACAGATGAGGTCGCTCAGCGAGCGGGCGGCGGCGATGAGTGGCGGGACCCTCACGCCTTCGGGCAGCGCCAGGGCCGTGTTGGCCAGCACCAGCGCGCGAACGTCCAGCTGGGCGGCGGCGCCCCCGGCGATCGGGCCGCCCCAGTCGTGGGCGGCCAGGACGACGGGTCCGTCCACCTCCTGGCGGCAGAAGCGGACCAGCTCGTCGACCCGCTGGCCCAGGTGACGCGGTCCGGGGCGTTGCGAGTAGCCCATACCGGTCTGGTCGACGGCGATCACCCGCCATCCCGGAGAGAGCGTTGCGAGCACGTCGCGCCAGAGGTAGCCCCAGGTGGGATTGCCGTGCACGCAGACGATCGTGCCCTTGGGGCCAGGACCGGTGTCGAGCACGTGCCAGTTCAACTGGCCACCGTCGACGTCGGGGAAGGTCACGCGCCGGGACCACGAGGGATCGAGGCCCCAGCGGCGCAGTTCGCTGGGCGAGGGGGAAAGCGGGTCCGCTTCAGCGGAAACGGTGGCCCCGCCGCGGCGAGTCACGCGGCGTTACCAGACCAGTTCAGCGCCGGCGCAGTTGAGACCAGATCCGATGCCCAGCAGGAGCACCCGTTCGCCCTCGGCGATCTCGTCGGCGATGGTCGACAACGTGTAGGGAACCGCCGCCGGTCCCATGTTGCCGAAGAGGGGATAGCTGAGCGGCACGCGCTTCATGTCGATGTGCAGCAGCTCGCACAGTTTGGCGGTGTGGATCGCCGAGACCTGGTGGATCACGTAGCGGTCGCAGTCCTTCCACTCCCAACCGGCGGCCAGCGCGTCCATGTAGGTCTCGTTGGCCAGCTCGAGCCCCATCTCGAGCAGGCGGGCGGTGTCGGTGCGCATCTGGTTGAGGTCGCCCACGCAGAGGTCGTGGCTCTTGGTGGCGGCGCGGGTCAGTCCGCCGAGGAACGCGTGCCCCCCGGTGCGGGGGCCACCCATCACCATGGCCGCCGCGCCCGAACCGAGCGTGAGCGAAGCGAACTGGTCGAAGACGTCGGTCAGGGTTGCGGAAGGCTGGCGCAGGCGTTCGATGGTCGCCAACTGGGTGAAGCGGCTTCCTTCGCCGTCGACGATCAGCACCGTGCGCGCCTGGCCGGACTCGATGGCCATGGCCGCCATGTTCATGGCGTTGACGAATCCGAGGCAGGCGTTGCCGAGGTCGAAGTTCGCGCAGGTCGAGGGGAGCCCCAGGCGGAAGTGCACGGCGCACGCGACGCTGGGCTCGAGGTGGTGCTTGCAGACCGAGGTCGAGATCAGCAGGTCGATGTCGCGCGCGTCCACGCCCGCGGCGTCCATCGCCTCGCGAGCGGCCAGGGCGGCGACCTCGTCGAACGTGACTCCTTCGGGCCACCATCGGCGCTCGACGATGCCCGCGACCGTCTCGAGCAGGCCGGGGCGGATGGCGCATCGCTCGAAGGTCTCGGCGAGCTGCTCGTCGATCCAGGCGGAGGTGACGACCTCGGGGGCGTCGACGTGACCCACACCCCAGATGGAGGTGCGGGTAAATTTGTTGGAAAGTTCCACCTGTCCAGGCTAGGGCCTGCGCGCCGCGGGGAATTCTGGAGGCGCTCCGCTCGCAAACGATCGCGTACCCGCGGGTACGCGAGTCAGTGCCCGCGCTCCCACGAGGCCCCGGCCCCGCGGCCGTCACGGACGCGCCAAAGTAAGAAATAGCGAGGTGTGAATCCTGACTAATCCGATAAGGTATAGCGCAATTCGTTCGCCTACCTGATCCGAGGACAACTTATGACACCTATCGACGCTGCCTTCACTGCGGAAGAGGCCATGAAGAGCTCGAGTGACTTCCTGCGCGGCGACCTGGCCGCCGAGCTGGCGGGCGACGAGGCCAAGGTCTCGGCGACNNCTCGCCGACGGCTCGATCCGGCTCACGACGCGCCAGGCCATCCAGTTCCACGGCGTGGTGAAGCACGGGCTGCGGCCGCTGGCCTTCGCCCTCGATTCGCAGTTGATGACGTCGTTCGGCGCGTGCGGCGATGTCGTGCGCAACACGGTCATCTGCCCCGACCTGATCATGAACGCCGCCGACGTGCGCGTGCGCGCGCTGGCCGACCAGATCTCTAAGGCGTTCAAGCCCACGACGATGGCGCACTGGGAGATCTTCGTGAACAGCGAGCTGGCGGCCGCGCGCGAGCAGGCCCCCGAGCACTCCTTCTACGGCGAGACGTACCTGCCGCGCAAGTTCAAGATCGCGATCGCCCACCCCGGCGAGAACTGCGTCGACATCTACGCCCAGGACCTCGGTCTGATCCCCGCCACGCACGAGCAGCTGGGCGAGGGCTTCACGGTCGTCGTCGGCGGAGGGCTCGGCCGTTCCTACGCCGTGCCCGACACGTTCGCGCGCCTCGCCGACCCCTTGACCTTCGTGACCCACGACGAGGTCGAGGAGCTCATCCGCGCGGTCCTCGAGACCTACCGGGACCTCGGTGACCGCACCAACCGGCGCCGGGCTCGGATGAAGTACGTCGTGGCCGACGCCGGCTTCGATGCCTTCCGTCTCGAGGTCGAGAAGCGCTACTCCCAGCCCCTGCGCGAGCCCGTCGCCGTGGACCTGGGCGACGCCGACGACCACCTGGGCTGGCGCACGCTCGAAGACGGTTCGGGCCAGATCGGCATCCGCGTCGAGGCCGGACGGGTGCGCGACGACGTGTCCGGACAGCGGCTGCGCACCGCGCTGCGACTGGTGGCCCAGCGCTTCGACGTCACCTTCCTGATCACGGCCCAGCAGGACGTCCTGATCTCGGCGATTTCCCCCCAGAGCCGCGACGCCGTCGCCGAGCTGCTGTGCGAACACGGCGTGCGCGCGGTCGAGGAGCTGGGCGACGTCGAGCGCTCGGCGCTCGCCTGCCCGGCGCTGCCGACGTGCGGCCAGGCCCTGACCGAGGCCGAGCGCCGCCTACCGAGCCTGATCGGCGAGGTGCAGGTGCAGCTCGACGCGAGCGGCAACTCCAAGCGCAGGCTGCAGTTGAGGATGACGGGCTGTCCCAACGGATGCGCCCGTCCGGCGGTCGCCGAGGTGGGGGTGGTCGGCAGGACCAAGAACTCCTACGACATCTACCTCGGCGGCGGGCCCCGCGGGGACCGCCTGGCCACGCTCTACCAGGAGAAGGTCAAGCCCGACGAGATCGCGGGCGTGCTGCGCCCCCTGCTCGACCGATGGAAGAGCGAGGGTCTCGAGGACGAATCGTTCGGCGACTTCTTCACCCGCGTGGTGGCGTCATGACGGTGTACCTGGTGGGGGCCGGACCCGGCGACGCGGACCTCTTGACGCTGCGCGGCGCGTCGCTGCTCGCCCGGGCCGACGTCGTCGTCTACGACCGGCTCATCGACACCTCGGTGCTGGAACTGGCCGGGCCGGGCGCGGAGCTCATCGACGTGGGCAAGAGGGCCGGCCACTCGAGCTCCCAGGGACTGATCAACGACCTGCTGGTGGCGCTCGGCCACTCGCACGAGTGTGTCGTGCGCCTCAAGGGCGGCGACTCCTTCCTCTTCGGGCGAGGCGGCGAGGAGTTCGAGGCTCTCGAGAGCGTCGGCGTTCGCTGCGAGGTGGTGCCCGGGGTGACCTCGGCCTTCGCCGCGCCGGCGGTGGCGGGCATTCCCGTCACGCACCGGGGCCTCTCGCACGGTGTCACGGTGGTGACGGGCCACACCCAGGACGGCGACTTCGTCGACTTCCGGGGCCTGGCCAATCCCGACCTAACGCTGGTGGTGCTGATGGGCGCCGCGCGCCGCGGCGCGATCGCCGGCGAGCTCATCGAGGGCGGCCTGGACGTCGCCACGCCCGTCGCGGTCGTCGAGAAGGCGTACATGCCGGGCCAGCGCGTGGTTCGCTGCGTGCTCGGTGAGCTGGCCGCCGTCGAGGTCGCCGCGCCCGCGGTGCTCGTCATCGGCGCGGTCGCCGAGCTCTCGTACTCGCACCTCCAGTCCGTAGTGGCCGCGTCGGCGCGCTCGGCGCCGTGATGTTCCCCCTGGTCGTCGACTTGCGGGGACGTCGGGTCGTGGTCGTGGGCGCCGGCGAGGTGGGTTCGCACAAGTCGGCCCAGCTCCTCGCGGCCGGTGCGCGCGTCACCGTGATCAGCGACGCCGTCCTCGCCCAACTTCCCGATGGCATCGAAGCGGTCGTCGTGCGCCCCTACCGGCGAGGCGACCTGGAGGGCGCTTTCCTCGCCGTCGGCGCGACGGGAGACCGCGACGTGAACGACCTGCTCGTCGAGGAGGCGGACGAGCTCAGTATCCTGCTCAACGTCGTCGACGACCTCGCTCGATCGAACTTCTTCTTCACGGCCGTGCACCGCGACGGCGACGTGCTGGTCTCGGTGTCGACCGAAGGCTCGTCGCCGGCCCTGGCGCAGTGGATCCGCAACGCGGTGGGCGCCGCCCTGCCGAGGAACCTTGGCGCGGTCGCCATTCGGCTGCGAGCGGAGCGCCGCGCCCTGCACGCGGCGGGGCAGAGCAGCGAGAACCGGCCCTGGGCGGCCCGGGTCGAGGCGCTCATCGACGAGCTCGGCGCTTCGTAGGAGCAGCCGCGGCGCTTGGAGGGACGAAGGTCCCCAGCCGCGTCGACCCGTCGCGGTGCGGAGAGCGACCACTTGGCGCGCCGACGTCGCGCCGGACGCTGGTTATGATGAGCCAGAATTCTCGTGATCCAAAGCAGCGGGCGAGCGAAGGAGGTCTGCGGGTGAAGTCCAGTGACAACCTCTATCCGGTCGACGCCGACGACGCCCTCGACGCCCTGAGTGCCGTGGGCGACCCCATCGCGGGCCCCGGGGGCGTCGCTCCGGCGATCGAGCCGACGCCGGACGCGAATGCCCAGACGAGGTTCTTGAACTTCGCCGGACGGCGCGTAGCGGCGCCGGGCGGGTAGACCCATGGCCCAACTGGCGAACGACCGGCACACCCCACGCCTGACGCTGCGTCGCTGGGAGCGATCCGACCTCGACGACCTCGCCCTGATCTACGCGAGCGAGGACGTCGCGCGCTACCTCTACTGGCCGGTGCGAGACCGCGGCCGGACCCTCGCCGCGCTCGAACGATCCATCCAGAGGCCCTTCGAGATCGTCGACGAGAACGTCCTGCCGGTGGCCGTCGTGCTGAGAGAGACCGGACGCGTGGTCGGCGACTTCATCCTGCGATGGATCAACAACGAGCACCGCCAGGGCGAGATGGGCGGGTCCCTGCATCCGCAGCATCACGGCAAGGGACTCGCCGTCGAGGTCTACCGCGAGCTACTGGAGATCGGCTTCGGGCAGTTCTCGCTGCACCGCATAGTGGGCCGTTGCGACGCGCGCAACGTGGCCTCGATCCGCGCACTGGAGAAGGCCGGACTGGTGCGCGAGGCGCACTTCATCGAGAACGAGTTCGTCAAGGGCGAATGGACCGACGAGGTCGTGCTCGCCATCCGCAAAGCGCAGTGGGAGCGCCGCGAGGCGGACGAACGTGGTTGACGCCGACGCGGTCTCGCGCCGCGACCGGACTCGCTAGAGCGATAGGCCCTGGGTCGCCCCCAGGTCGCTCTGGTTCGCGACGTCCTCGGGGTGCACGTAGCGCTTGCCCCGCGACCACGACGCGTACGCGGCGAGCAGGCTCGCGACGATCGCGAAGTCCAGCGCCGCGCGTAGCCCCGATCGGAACGACCCGGCGATGAGCCGGGGGAAGAAGCCGTGCCCGAGCAGCGTCGCGCGCTGGGCGGCGCTGAGGTGGGCGAGCGCCGCCGGGCCGACCAGGTGCCGGACTGGGTTGTCGCCGAGGAACGCGGCGAACAGCGTCGACACCGGCGGCAGGTGCGCCGCGGTGGTCGCCGCGGCCACGGGCACCCCGTTGGCGACCAGCCCCTGGTACAGGTTCGTCGAGAGCGATCCGGACAGGCCGATGATGAGCAGCGTGAAGAAGACGCCGATGGAGAAGACCTGCGCCGAGTTCTGGAAGGTCGTGTTCATGCCCGATCCGGCGCCGCGATGCTCGGACGGGAGGCTGTTCATGATCGCGGCCCGGTTGGGCGACCCGAAGGCCGCCATGGACATGCCGGTGAAGAACATCAGCACACCGAACTTCGGGTAGCTGAAGTTGACCGGAAGCGACTCGAGCAGGATGAAGCAGACCGCCACGGCGATCATGCCGCCGGTGGCGAAGGGGCGAGCGCCGAAACGGTCCGAGAGGAATCCGCTTATCGGTCCGGCGGTCAGCATCCCTACCGTCAGCGGGACCATGGCGATTCCCGCCCACAACGGCGTTCGCGCGAAGCTGTAGCCGTGCTCCGGCAGCCAGATCCCCTGCAGCCAGATGACCAGCGTGAACATGAGTCCGCCGCGGCTCAGCGCCGCGAGGAAGCTCGCGCTGATGCCGGCGAAGAACGGGCGGATCTTGAACAGCTGCAGGCGGAACATGGGTTGGTCGACCTTGGTCTCAACGACGCAGAATCCGATGAGGGTCAGGACCCCGACGATGATCGAGGTGACGACGAAGGGGCTCTGCCAGCCCATGGTGTGACCGCCGTAGGGCTCGATCCCGTAGGTGATGCCGACCATGACCAGGATCATGCCCACCGCGAAGGTGATGTTGCCCAGCCAGTCGATGCGCGCCATGTGGCGCTCGCCGAGCTCGCGCAGGCTGATGTAGCCCCAGACCGTTCCGAGCAGGCCCACGGGGACCGACACGAGGAAGATCAGCCGCCACTCGATCGGGGCGAGGAAGCCGCCCAGGATCAGTCCGATGAAGACCCCGCTGAAGGCCGCGGCCTGGTTGACGCCCATCGCCAGGCCGCGCTGGTCAGCGGGGAAGGCGTCGGTGAGGATGGCCGAGGAGTTCGCCATCAGCATCGCGGCGCCCAGCGCCTGGAACAGCCGCATGGTGATCAGCCATATCCCGGCGGCGTGGCCGTGCATCCACGTGACCGAGAGGACCAGCGAGAAGAAGGTGAAGACCGCGAAACCCAGGTTGTAGATGCGCACGCGCCCGTAGATGTCGCCCAGCCTTCCGAGACTCACCACCAGCACGCTGGTGACCACCAGGAACCCGAGGATCATCCACAGCAGGTAGAAGGTATTGGACGGCTGGAGCGGATTGATGCCGACCCCTCGGAAGATCGCCGGCATGGCGATCAGCACGATCGATGAGTCGATGGTCGCCATGAGCATTCCGAGGGTGGCGATGAACAGGGCGGTCCACTTGTAGCGGTCGCCCGGTGGCGTCCTCAGGGCGGTTCGATCTGTCTTCCACGAGTTCAGCATGAATTTTCGAAGCGGTCCTGACGTGCCGGGGCCCCGAGGGGCCTCTGGTGTGCGAGCCCGGAAGCTCGGTTTCGACACTACCGTGCGCGTACCACCGCGCATCGCCCCGCAGCGACGCGTCACTTGGCGCGAGGTCCGTTGGCAGCTCGTTCGACCGGCTGCGCCGAGCCAACGGTGAGTTCCACGAGATGACGGACCAGGCGAGTAGAACGGCTGGCGTCGCGCCGCAGGGTGGTGCGCACGGTTGGACCAGCGCGCTAGATATAGTTGGTTCTCGACGGCATTTTGCTGCTGATGCCCCTGATCGGAAACGGGGCAACGGCTCAGGTGTCGTTACGTTTGGACCCAAGAGGAGGAACAGTGACAGGCATTCGCAAGTATCGAGCAGGTCTCGGCGTCGTGCTCATGGCCGCCGCCATCATGGCCGGGGGCGTCGTGAGTGTGGGCACCGCCAGCGCCAAGACCACGCCGATACTATTGGTGAAGCCCGCCACTGGACTGAAGAATCACGAGTCTGTCGTGATTAGCGGCACCGGCTTCAAGCCGGGTGACACGGTGTTCCTGGTCGAATGCCTGCGGACGGCGAAGGGGCAAGCTGGATGCAACACTCCGCTGCCGCCGCCGTCGGTGACGATCACCTCCAAGGGGATCCTGCGTTCCACGAAGTTCAAGGTCGTTACCGGCAAAGTAGGTAACGGGACGTGCGGCACCAAGAAGACGAACCTGAAGAAGTGCGACCTCAGCGCCGGCAACGCGACCGGCGGCGACTCGGCGACCTACAACATCGTCTTCAAGTAGGGGCAGAGTCGGGCTTCCGGGCTGCGTTCTCGAACGCACCAGTGTGGTGAGGCGGCGCGTCTCGTACGCGTTGGCCCGTCAGACGGGCACGAGGACCCGCAGTGCTCGGCGTTGACGCGGGCCTATCGGTCGCGGCGGCGAGGGCGGGCGGTGCCGATGAAGCCGGTCGGACGGTGCGATCTTTGACAAGATGGGTCGACGACAGTTTCGAAGGGAGAGCATGAGCGATCAGAGCGTTGCGGCTGTCGAGCCGCACGTGTCCGTCGGACTGGCCGCCAGGCTGGGCCGATCGGTGAAGCCGCACCTGGGTTTCGCGGCTCTGCTCTCCATTCTCTTCCTGACGTTCCTCGACAACACGGTCATCAGCGCGGTCCTCGCCAACGTGCAGTCGGAGCTGCATTCCGGCGTCGCCCAGCTGCAGTGGGTGGTGGGCGGCTACGCGCTCGCCTTCGCCAGCCTGATGCTCATCTGCGGATCGCTCGGGGACAACTTCGGGCGAAAGAAGGTGATGTTGATCGGTGTGGTGATCTTCTGCGCGGGTTCCATCGTCTGCGCGCTGGCTGGCTCCTCCGCCGAACTGGTGATCGGCCGGGTGATCATGGGAGTCGGTGCGGCGGCCTCCGAGCCCGGCACGCTGTCGATGATCCGCCACATCTATCCGGAGTCCAAGGCGCGCGCCCGCGCGCTCGGCGCGTGGGCGGCGGTGTCGGGCCTGGCGCTGGCGATGGGTCCCGTGCTGGGCGGGGCGCTGGTCGGCTTCTGGTCGTGGCGCGCGGTGTTCTGGTTCAACCTGGCCTTCGGGTGCCTGGCCCTCGCCGCCGCGGCCGTCGCGCTGCCCGAGAGCGCCGACCCGACGAGGACCCGGCCCGACTTGGTGGGTTTCGTGCTCGGGGCCTTCACCTTAGGGATGGCGACCTTCGCCACCATTGCCGGAGAGTCGGCGGGCTACCGCACGGGCTGGATACTCACGCTCTACGCGATCAGCGCGGTGACGCTGGTTGTGTTCCTCCTCTTCGAGCACCGACGGACCGATCCGATGCTGAACCTGTCGTTCTTCAGGAGCCGACCGTTCGCCGGCTCGACGTTCGTCGCCTTCGCGAGCTACTTCTCGATCTTCTCGATCTTCTTCTTCGTCGCGCTCTACCTCGAGGTCGTGGCCTCGTCGGGCGCGTACGAACTGGCCCAGGACTTCCTGCCCCTGCTCGGCGGCATGGTGCTGGCCTCGCTGTTCACCGGGCGCTGGGTCGGGGTCGTGGGGTCGAGGGTGCCGATGATGACCGGGTGCGTCATCGCGGCCCTGGGCGTCCTGCTGACCGACCTGGTGATCTCGCCCCAGGCGGGGCTCACCACGGTCGGCTGGACGATGGGCATCGCGGGCATCGGCTTCGGGATCATCGTGGTGCCCATCACCTCGACGGCGCTGATCAGCGTCCCGGCGCGCAACTCGGGCATGGCGGCGTCGACCAGCAACACGAGCCGTGAGCTCGGCGCGGTCACCGGCGTGGCGATCCTGGGATCGATCGTCAACGGCCAGCTGACCGTGAACCTCGGCCACCGGCTCGCCGAGGTTGGCATTCCGGCGGCCTTCCGCTCCGAGATCATCGCCGCGGTCACCACGGGCACGATCAACGCCCAGGAGAAGGGGCTCAGCGGCAAGACGAGTGCGGCGGTCCAGAAGATCATCAACGAGGTGGTGAAGGCCGCGTACGCGGCGTTCGCCCACGGCCTCGACATTGCGCTCGGCATCTCGGTGGGGCTGCTGGTGATCTCGGCGGCCGTGGCCTACGGCACCGGCACGGTGGAGGGTCAGGAGCTGGTCAACGAGGTCAGCGAGTTCTCGCCGTGACCGGCGACGGGGCGCTTCAAGGGAAGACCGCGAACGAGCTCATCTCCTCGATGGTCATCAGCGCCAGCAGCATCATCGAGAGGATCAGGATCAGCCGGTAGCGCCAACCGCTCCAGCGCGTTGCCGCGCCGATGACGAGCGGGAAGGCCAGCATGACGAAGCGGGGCCGAAGTCCGACCGGCGCCGAGACGGCGAAGAACACGACCGAGAAGATCCCGTACGCGAGCACCGGGGTCGGCTGGTGCTCCTTGCAGATCACCACGACCCCGAGGATGCTGACCACCGTGCCGAAGAAGAGTATCTGACCGGTCATCGTGGGCGAGGCGGGATTGAAGAGGAACTGGGTGAGGATGTGCACCGGGTAGGCGAGCGACGGGTAGCTGCGCCATCCGCCACGCTCGGTGAGTCGCCACGCCATCAGCGTGCCCGTGTGGACCCAGAGGTAGGCCATCCACGTCACGAACCCGACCGGCGAGAGCGCCAGGGCCCAGAGCGACTTCCACTCGCGCTCGCGCACCACCGCGAGCAGCACCGTGAGCGCGCAGGCCGCGACGAACACCATGCCCACCGGCGAGGTCGCGCTCGCTACCGCGCCGAGGACTCCGGCGACGACCCACTTCCGGCGCATCAGCGCCAGCAGTCCTAGGGACACGCACGTGAGCAGGATTCCCTCGGCGTAGATCAGGTTGAAGATGAAGGCACCGGGGGCGACCGCGAAGAGCAGCGCGGCCCGTTCGGCCTTCTCCTGGCCGGCGAACTCGCGCGCGAGGTAACCAATGGCGATCAGCGCGCTGAGCCCCGTCAGCGCGCTGACCCAGAGTCCGACGACGGCCGCGGAGAGCCCGGTGACGGCGGCGAGGGCTCGCATCACGAGCGCCAGGACCGGGAAGAACGCGGCGGTGTTGGCGGCGACGTGGCCGTTGGCCATCGGCAGGTGGCTCGGCCATCCGTGGGCGACGGCCTGCAGGAACCATTCGCCGTCCCAGATCGAGAGGTGGTCGACGAGACCGGTGTGGCGCAGGCGGTCGTCGACGATGACGAACACCAGGGTCGCCAGGCGCACGAGCAGGTACGCGCCCACCGCTCGACGGAAGGGGATCCTTCGCCAGATCGTCGGGGTCTTCATCGCGGTGGCCAGGTCAGACGACACGGTCGACCCCCTCGATCACGCCACGCCACCTGGCGCGCCACCAGAGCCAGCCGAGTCCCGCGAGGACCAGCGGGCCGGTGACGTAGAAGCCGTTGCCCCCGATCATGGGCGTGCCCCCCGGCCCCACGAGCAGCATCGCGAACGCCGCCACCGCCAAGAGCCAGGCGGAGCGCTGGGCGCGCGCGGCGCCGAGGACGGTGAGCCCCCAGAGGAAGTACCACGGCCACACGGTGGGACTCGCCACCACGACCACCAGCAGCGTGACGCCCAGGAGGTACGTGGCGTTGGCGGGACGGGCCCTCGTCACCAGCAGCGCGATGAGAGCCAGCGCGAGCACCGCGAAGACGTCCTGGACCACGGTGATCACGGCGCTCGTCGCGACGCCGTCGCCCAGGGCGTGCACGAGCGAGCCGAGCAGCGTCGCCACCGAGACGACCGGCGTGGTGAGCACGCGCAGCTCGGTGGGTATGCGAAGCGCCGCGGGACTGAGCCACGACCACCCGTAGCCGGTGAACTCGCTGACGGCCGCGATCACCGCCGCGGGGATCACGACGGCCTCGGCGGCGAGACGCCACCTCTCGCGCAAGGACGCGCCCGACATCTGGGCCGCGGTGAGAAAGACGACGCCCGCCGCCGCGGGGAGCTTGATCGTGGCCGCCACGGCGAAGAGCACCAGGGCCGCGCGCCGCGCGCCACCGAGCGCGACCGTGAGCCCGCCCAGCATCAGCCCGATCATCAGCGTGTCGTTGTGGGCCGACGAGACGGCGCTGAAGAGGGCGAGCGGGCTGAGTACCCCGAGCCAGAGCGCGATCCCGGCATTGGCTCCATAGTGCCTCGCCAGCAACGGCAGGCAGACCATCATGAGCGCGATGCCCGGAAGTTCCAGGCTGCGAAAGACCAGCACCTGGGTGATCAGCGAGCTGGCCGAGATGGCCGCGCCGAGGTGCGTGATGGCGACGAAGAGCGGGCCGTAGGGCGACGCGGTCGATCGCCACACCGTGGCCACCGACGAGAGCAGGGGACCGGGGCCGAGCATCTTGGGCGCGACCACGTAGGGGTTGAAGCCGCGGTGGGCCAGCGTGCCTTGGGCGATGTAGCTGTAGACGTCGCGGCTGAAGACGGGCGTGCCGAGGAAGAGTGGCCCGCCCCACAGGCCCAGTACCAGCCACGAACGCGCGACGCTGAGGCGACCTTCGAAGGCGTGCACTCCCAAGGCCAACCAAGCCAAGATCAGCAGCGACATCGACAGGTAGAAGATGAGGTGCGCGAGCGCGTAATTGCCCTCGGGTACGCCGATCCACCACCGGTAGGTCGAGGGCCGAGGACGCGAGCCTATGGTCGAGCCTTCGAGGACGCTGCCGAACGATCCGGCGGTCCCCAGCGCCACCCAGAGCCAGAGCGGACCAGCGAGCCGTCTCGCACGTGCGCGGTAGTCGGTGGTGAGCACGCGCGAAAATCCCTTCGATCGAACGAGTAAAGATGCCAGGAGCGCACCTCATTTTTCAGATAATGCAGCAACAAGGAGCCGGTGGTGCGCCCACGGTGGGCCGGGCGGGAGCTCGGTAGCCAAAATTAGCCGAACTAGCATGTCCTCTGTGAAGTTCCCGGTCTCCGCTGCCCAGAACTGGGCATCACGGGGACTCGAACAAGAGGGTTGAGCGGTGAGTTCCAGCGACGGCCCTGTGCCCGTGCCAGTGCGAGATGAATCAGTGGGTCCCAAGAGGGCGGCCCTGCTCTCGCTTCGCCCGGCGGGCATCTTCGCGCTGTCGAGGGTGGGCATCTTCCTGATTATCAGCGCCATGGCCCTGTCCGCTCATCAGTCGATCATGTCCAAGCTGATCAACTGGGACGCCAAGTGGTACCTGCTCATCGCCGAAAAGGGCTACGTGCACTCGGTCCCGCTCGGTCACGGCAACCCCGCCCAGTGCGACCTCGGCTTCTTCCCGCTGCTTCCGCTGCTGGTGCGATGGGTGCACTTCGTGACCGGATTCGGATTCAACGTCGCGGGAATCCTCACCACGACGCTGCTCGGGCTCTTCGCCTCCGTCGCGGTCTGGTGGTTGCTGCGCGAGTTTTTCGGACGGGTCGGGGCCGACCGCGGCACGGCCCTGATCTTCCTCTCCCCGGGCGCGTTCGTGCTGAGCATGGTCTACACCGAGGGCGCGATCATCTTGTTCGTCGCCTGCTCGATGCTCGCCCTGCAGCGACGTCGATGGCTCCTGGCGGGCCTTTGCGCCGCCGCCGCGACCGCCGCGGATCCGGTGGGGACCGCGGCGATAGTGCCTTGCGTGGTCGCCTGCGTGGTCGCCATTCGCACCCGCGGCGAGTGGCGCTCGATCCTCGCCCCGCTCACGGCACCGCTCGGCGTGGGCCTGTTCTTCTTGTACCTCTGGTTCCACACCGGATCGCCGTTCTCGTGGCTTCACGCCCAGCGAGTCGGTTGGCAGAGCGGTTATCTGGGCACCGGGATTCCCGAGGCGATGTGGCACTTCTTCGATCACGGCTTCGTCGATCCGAACTACGGCGTCAAGGCCGTCAGCGCCTTCACCGTCGTTGGGCTGCTGGTGCTGTTCTTTCGCGCGCATCCGCCGGCGCCTTGGGTTGGCTACGTGGTGACGGTCCTGGTATTCGGCGCGCTCTCCCCGGTGATCGGGGTGACACCGCGGTTGTTGCTTCGTGATTTTCCGCTCCTCGGGGTCGTCGGAGCCAAGCTGCCGCCGGTGTGGTTCGAGGTCACCCTCGCGTTCTCGGTGATGCTGCTGGCCGCGCTCACGATCGCCGCCGGTGGCTGGCGCTGGACGCCCTAGCAAATGGCCTCGTTACGAAGGTACCGGTTCTCGTTCACCTCCGACCGCGCGCCCCTCGAGCAGCCGGCGTCGCTCGGGCGGCTCAACATCCCGAGATGGCTGCTCGGAGCGGTCTGCGCGCTGTCAGTTGCGATCTCGTTCGTTGAAGCGTGGTGGTGGCCCTGGCATCGCGAGCAGCTGGACTTCGCGGTCTACATGATGGGTGCGCACAACCTCATGAACGCCCACCTCTACACGGTGGGCCTGGCGTATTCCCCCTTTCTGCCCTACACGTATCCTCCATTCTCCGCGGTCCTGTTCCTGCCGCTCTCGGTCCTGCCGACCGAGGCGGCCGCCTTCTTGTGGGCCACCGTGAACGTGGCTGCACTTTTCGCAATCATCGCCTTGAGCCTCAATGCAGTGCGCCCCGAGACGACTCGTGCCACGAAGCTCGTCTGGTCGCTGGCGCTTCTGGCTCCCGCGATCTTCATCGAGCCGGTCAGCCTCACGTTCAGCTACGGGCAGGTGAACCTGGTCCTGACGGCGCTGGTGCTGGCCGACCTGACCGGCCACGTCCGTTTCGGCGAGTCCACGCTGCCGCGAGGAGTGCTAGTGGGCATCGCCGCCGCGGTGAAGCTGGTGCCGCTGATCTTCGTGCCCTACCTCTTCCTCACGCGCCAGACCCGCGCGGCGTGGACGTCGGTCGCGACCTTCGCCGCCTGTTCGCTCGGAGCCGCCGCGCTCGAGCCCTCCAACTCGTGGGCGTTCTGGACGAAGTACGTCGTCGACGCCCAGCGAGTGGGTGGCGTGACGTTCATCAGCAACCAGAGCCTGCGCGGCGCGCTCGACCGGCTGAGCCATCACTACATCGGCGCGGGGGCGATAAGCGCGCTGGCCGTGCTCGTGGCGCTGGCCGGTCTCGCACTGGCCTACGTGGCGTGGCGACGGTCGTCACCCTTCCTCGGACTGCTGATCTGCGCCGCGACCGGACTGTTGGCGTCGCCCATCACGTGGGCGCACCACATGGTATGGGTCGTGCCGGTGATCGCCTGGCTCTTCTGGGGAACGGACCGCCCGGCGGGCGGGCCCGTCTACGCGCTGGCCACGGCCGGCCTCTTCTGGTGGGCGCCGATCTGGCGCGTCCCGAGCGACAAAACGGTCGCCCTGCACGAGCACGGGTGGCAACTCGTCGAGGGTAACGCCTTCTTCTTCGCGACCGTCGTGTTCATGGCGGCGGTCGCGCTGATGCTGTTCAGCCGTCGCCACCGATCGCCCGGTCTTGGGCACCGGGCGTAGCGCTCGGCGCTACGGCGCGGAGGGCGCGGCCAGCCCGTCCTCGCGGGCGCTCAGGCTGCGTCGAAGCCTCAGCATCATCAGCGACCCGACCAGTCCGGCGCAGCCGATGCACAGCGGCCAGTACTTCCCCCAGCCCTGGCTGAAGAAGAACGCGGTGATCGACGGCGCCAGGGTGCCCGCCAGGCCCCAGATCAGCCCGGCGGCCGCGTTGTAGCGGCCGCGCAGGTGCTCGGGGGCGATCTCGTTCACGAGCGCCGGTCCCACGGGCGACATCATCGTCTCGCCGACCGCGAAGATCACCATGGCGACGCAGATCGAGGCCACCGCCGCCGAGGAGGGCATCCGGACCGAGGCGAAGAGGATCATCCAAAAGACGAACCAGAGCACCCCGACGCCGGCCATGACCCGCGTCCGGCTCCTCGCCTCGATGCGGTTGAGGATGAAAAGCTGCACGACGACGATGGTCGAGGTGTCGAAGAAGAACATCACGCCGATGAGGTGGACCGACAGGTGCAGGTCGTTGACGACGTAGAGGCTGAACCCCGCCTCGACCGATCCGTAGCCGGCGATCATCAGCACGAGCGAGGCGAGCACGTAGTGCACGAGGCGCCGGTCGCGCATCACCTCACGCCAGCCCTCGTCTCGGGTCGCGGGATCGGCGCGATGCTCGACGCCGGGACGTCCGTGGGTCCAGAGCGTGAGGAAGAGCACGGCGATGAGGACGCACGTCGCGGCGTTCAACAAGTAGAGCACGGTGAACGAGTAAGGGTGGTGCAGGTCGACGATGGTCGCCGATATCAGGCCGCCCAGCCCGATGCCCAGGTTGACCAGCATGAAGTTGATGCCGAAGGCCCGCTGGCGGTGCTCCTCGGGCACCAGGCGGCTCATGAGCGTGGTGCCCGGACCCCAGGTGGCTCCGCTGAAGATGCTGAGCAGCACGTCGGCGACGACGACCTGGGGCGTGTGGCGTGCGTAGGCCCAGATCACCAGCCCCCCGGCCTCGACCAGGAACGAGCCGGCCATGACGGGAACGGGACCCAGCCGGTCCACGAGCGTGCCGGTGAGGGGACTCGTGGCGAGTCCGGCGACGGCGGTGAAGGCGAGCAGCAGGGTGGCGAAGGTGATCGAGAAGTGGCGCACGTTGTGCAGGTAGACGACGAAGAGCGACAGGGTCAGCCCGCTGCCGACGCAGGCGAGCGTGATGCAAAGGTAGAAGCGCCGCAGCGGACCGGTGACGACGGACCGAAAGTCCGCGGGCACGAGCGTGTTCAAGAGCGGCATAACGCTGAAGGATACCCAACGCCATGACCGTCAATTCACAAGGTTTCGGCGTTCGTTCGCCAGACATTCGGTGAATCGGCGAATTGCGCATTACGATTGATCATGTTGCAAAGCAGCATTGTGACCGGAAGGGTCTAGATGGTCTCAAAGCGATCAACTGCCAGTCGTACCGATCTCTTGACGGAAATCGCGCCCGACGTCGAGCGCCTCTATAACCGGCATCTGGAAGCGCCACGTCTGTGGCTCCCGCACGAGCAGATCAACTGGGGCCAGGGCGAGAACTTCGGCGAACATCCCTGGACCGAGGAGAACTACCCGCTGGCGGCCGGCGTGCGCAGTTCGATCTACGTGAACCTGCTCACCGAGGACAACCTTCCCTACTACACCAGCACGCTGCTCAACCACGCGCCCAAGGGTCATCCGATCGGCGACTGGAACCGCCAGTGGACGATGGAAGAGAACCGCCACGCTATGGTCATGCGCGACTGGGTCCACATCAGCCGCTGCATCGATCCGGTCATGCTCGAAGAGGGCCGCCGGGTCCAGATGAGCAAGGGTATTGTTCCCGAACCGGAAACCTTCGCCGATCTGATCTCATACGTCTCGCTGCAGGAGAAGGCGACCCAGGTCGCCCACCGCAACACCGGCGCCCACCTGCCCAAGCACGACAAGGTCGGACGCAACGTGCTGGCGCTGATCGCGGGCGACGAGACCAAGCACTACCTCTTCTACCGTGACCTCGCGCTGGCGGCGTTCGCTATCGACCCGTCGGCCATGATGATCGCGGCCGCGAAGCAGGTGAGTAACTTCGCCATGCCCGGCACCGGCATCCCGAATTTCACGCGTCACGCTGTGCGCATCGCGCGCGAAGGGATCTACGGGCTCAACCAGTTCCTGAAGGACGTGCTCGACCCGGTTTTGGGATACTGGGACCTCGACCATCTCGCCGGGCTTTCGCCCGACGCCGAGCGTGCCCGCCTGGACCTGGAATCGGTGGTCGCCAAGCTAGGCGAAGCGGTCGAGCGGATGGCCCGGAGGGTCGCCGGACCCTCCGTCGCCCTTTCCTAGGGGAGCTGCCGACCTTGCGGACGTAGTCCTCGAGGGCCTTGTGCGGGGCCTGGACCCACGGATTTCGCGCTCGTGCACCGAGGCCTCGTGCGACGAGGCAGGTCGGTCCGCCCAGCAGCGTCAGCACCACGATGAATAGCACCCAGAGGGCCATCACCGGACCGGTGAGGTCGTGGCTGCGAAAGATGTCCACCATGATGTGGAAGATGAGGACGATCCAGAGGATGAAGAGGACTACGTAGAGCGTCGAGATGTAGACGACGAGCAGGCGGTAGCCGGTTGCACGAAGACCCGGCTCCCTTCGCGGCGGCGAGTCGCCCCCCCCGTCGTGCCGTGGGCGCTGTGCGCGGCCTTACCCGGCGAGCAGGGCGACCAGGCGTGACGTCAGCACTTCGTCGTCACCCTCGACCGAGACGAGCTTGTTGCGCGAGTGCGCGCCGCGCACGCACGCTACGGCGCCCGGGCGCACGTCAAAGGCCTGGGCGAGGGCGGCGACCACCTCGTCGGTCGCCGCACCCTCGACCGCCCGGGCCCTCACGTGGACGCTGAGAACCCCGTCGTACGAGCCGCCGACACCCGGCGCGCGCGAGCCGGGGTGCACGTGGACCGGGAAGCGGATCACGGGCGCGCGAGTCTTCTCATAACCAAACAGTTCTACCTCCCTTCGGCAAACTCGGTTGGTGATGGGGCGCGGTAAATGTCAC
>PLHD01000014.1:0-13757 GCA_003138815.1 Acidimicrobiaceae bacterium
GGTCGTCCGCTCCAGAGGGTTTCTGCCCAATACCGTATCTTTGTGTAACGAACTCCAAGCCTCTCGAGAGCAAGAGTTCCACCCCTTGCCTGAGGTCCACCAGGCCTGTTGAGAGCCGCCGCGGCTCGCCCGTTCGTTGGACGGCTTGACTGTCGAATCGTCGTGCGGCGGCCCCTGCTAACGAGTGGCGGGGTCGAGCAGCGCCGAGCGCGCGAGATCTGTGTATTCCCGAAAGTCGATGACGACGTCCATGTTCTCGTCGAAGCTCGGTTGGGGACTCAGCATGATGAGACGGCGGCCTTCGTAGAACGCGGCCTGGTCGTTGGTATCGGCCGCGGCTTCGGCCAACGCCGCGACATCGGCGTCGTCGGGAAGTTCCGCGACGAACGCGGTGAAGGATGGTCCCGAGTCCGCGCCGTCGGCGGTGAAGCTGAGGCACCCCGCGGTGGGGAGGTAGGAGCCCGACGTGGTGAGCGAGAATGACGTCGCGGCCAACTGGTCCTGGCTGATCGGGTTCGTGACGACCGTGCCCGACGCATCCAGCGCGTCGGCCAGGTTGACGGTCAGTTGGGCCAGGTTGGTCTTCGGGCCGTATTCGACTTGGTGGTCGGTCATCCGTGGCGCGCCGTAGAGTCCGCCGAGGAGACCGCGAGCGGCCGTATCGCGGAAGATGAGGGTCTCGACGAAGCCGATGCCGTGGCTGGTCGAGACCTCTGCGATGCGGCACTGCGAAAGGTCGTCGATGCGGTTCATCGCCTCTGCCGCGACGCCGAGACGGGCCACGGCGGTGGCGCTGGCCATGTCGGCGAACCGTCGGGCGATCATGGCGAAGTCGGCCCCTAGAGAGCGCGCCTCGAACAGCGCCGCCTTCAGCCATGAGTCCCATGGCACGTCGTCGAGCCTCGGCAGGAGGGCGAATCCATCGATCGCCTCGTAGATCAGACCCAACGACGACTGGCGTCGCCCGTGGAGCGTTCGGCGCATTGCGAAGAGACGAAGCGTCTCGGTCTCCTCCTCGCCCAGGCCGTGGCGGAAGATGTCGCAGCCCTCGCCCCCTTCGGCGACCACCGCCCGCACGACCCCCGCGACCACGTCGTCGTTGGTGTCAACCCCGAAGCGCACGAACTCGCCGGCGCTGATGGCGTAGGGGCGTGCGGCGAGCTGATTACGTGAGGCGCTCACGCGCGCGCTGGCGCTCATGACGACCCGGGCGAGCGCTCGCGGCCGAAGCTCGAGCGTGCGGTTGAGACGGCGCGCCCGCTGCGCGGGGGTGAAGCAATCTGGATGACCGGCACACCAGTCACTGTACGACCGTTGCCCGACGAGTGGCGTTGCGTCTTGCCGTCGATGAGTGTCTGCGTGGACCATGGGAATGTCCGCACGAGCGCCAGCCACGACCAACTGCGGCGACTACTCGGAGGAATGGCGGTTCTGGAGAAACTCGATCGCTTCGGCGATTGACGCGGTGTCGGGCCCCGGATGGAGCGTCCCCTCGCGCTCCACGGCAGCTTCATCCACGTCTGGCGTCTCGACCAGCGGAGGCTGGGCGAGGAAGGTCTCGACGGCGTCCGCGCCGGCCGACCCCTCCGGGCCTTCGGTGGCGCTCGGGTCGTCATGGTGTCTCATGGGCCAATCGTAGATCTGGCGACGGCCGGTCGGACAGGAGGGTGGAAGATTCCGCCGGTGCTCCCGCGCGCCGCTGCGGCGCGCGGCTGGGCCGGTGCGAAAGCCGGTCGCTGCGATTGGCCGGTGGCATTCTCAGAGGTTGTCCGGCGATGACGAATAGTGCGCGATTACAGCGACCGGCCACTCGATCCGCAGGTCGTTGAACGAGTCCTCGCCAGTGTGGTGCGACACGTGTCGGACCGGGTGGGCGTGATGTACCTCGGCGAGATCGTGGAGCTCGGCGGCGCCGATGAGCTGTACGAGGAGCCCCTTCACCCGTGCACCGAAGCCCTGCTGTCGGTGGTGCCCGAGCTGAACGACACCGACGCGCCGCGACGTGAAAGGATCATCATCGCCGGCGACGTTCCCGACCCTTCGGGCCGCCCAACGGGTTGCTCGTTTCATCCGCGTTGCCCCCACGCCACCGAGAGGTGCCGGGTCGAGAAGCCGGCGTTGGTCGCCATCAGCCCTTCTCGCCAGGTCGCCTGCCGCTATGCCCGCCACATCGCTCCGTGGCCAGCGGTTTCGTGCGCACCACCTGACGGACTGTCTAGGCTCCCTGCCAGGAGGTCTTGATGATCAACCCAGCACTTGAGCCATACGTCCGCGCCGCCAAGGAGCATCCCGGCCCCCACCCCGCGACGATCAGCGCCGCGCAGCGCAGGGCCAACTACCGCGAGTTCGCCGAGTCGATGCGCGGGGAGGCGGTCGCGGTCGAGTCGGTCGCTGACGGCGAGATAGCGCTCGACGGCCGCACGCTCGCGACGCGGCTCTACGTGCCGTTCGAGGACGAGGGCCAGGCAGTGGTGCTCTTCTTCCACGGCGGATCCTTCGTGGCGGGCGACCTCGACACTCACGACGAGCTCTGTCGACGCCTGGCGAACGACACGCGAATGCGTTTCTTGTCCGTCGAGTACCGGCTGGCGCCCGAGCACCGGTTTCCCTCCGGGATCAACGACGCGGTGGCCGCATTTCGCTACGTATCTTCCAACCTCGGGCGCTTCGCCGCTTCGGGGGCCAAGCTCATAGTGATGGGCGACTCGGCGGGGGCGACGCTGGTCGCGGTCGCGGCAGCGCTCACGCGCCACGAGGCCCTGGGTATCGCCGCCCAGGTGCTCATCTACCCGACCCTCGGGCCCGCGCTGATGACCGATTCGGCCCACCGCTACGCAGCCGGCTACTTCCTCGACCTCGATCACCTTCGTTACGATTACGGTCAATACTTGGGCGAGTGGAGCGACCCGACCGATCCGCGCGTCACGCCGTTGCTCTTCGATGATCTCACCGGGTCGCCTCCGGCAATCGTGGTCGTCGCTCAGTGCGATCCACTACGCGACGAGGGGGTGGCCTACGCGGGACTGCTCGAGCACTTCGCCGTTCCCATTGAGATCCTCGAAGCCGAGGGGATGGTGCACGGCTTCTTGCGAATGGGCGGCCTGGTCCCCGAGGCGCTCGAGATAGTCGACGACCTGGCCAAGCACATGCACCACTACGTGGAGAACGCCTCGGCGTGAACGTCCTGTTCATAACGCTCGATCAGTTTCGAGGCGACTCCTACGGCGCCGCGGGACACCCACTGGTAAGGACCCCCACGCTCGACCGCATCGCGCGCGAGGGGGTGCGTCTCGAACGTCACTTCTCGCAGGCAGCGCCGTGCGCCCCGGGACGAGCCGCTCTCTACACCGGTACGTACCAGATGAACAACCGAGTGGTCGCGAACGGCACGCCGCTGGCGTCGCACTTGGAGAACATCGCCACGATTGGCCGGCGCGCGGGCTTCGATCCGACGCTCTTCGGCTACACCGACCAGGGCCTGGACCCCAACCAGGCCGAAGGTTTCGACGATCCGCGTCTCGACAACTACGACGGCGTCCTGCCGGGCTTCTCGGTGGGCCTCTACCTCCCCGAGAGCCAGGCCGGTTGGATCCAGTACCTGCGCGCAAGGGGCTACGACGTCCCGAGCGGCTGGGCGCCGGCGCTGCGCGGGGAGCCGGACCGGCCGGCCGAGGACTCGCTCAGCGGCTTTCTGACCTCGCGTTTCGTGCAGTGGCTCGAGGTGCAAGAAGGCGGATGGTTCGCGCACCTGAGTTACCTGCGCCCGCATCCGCCATACGCCGCGGCGGGGGAGTTCGCCAAGCTCTACGACCCGGCCGACGTGGCGATGCCGATCGCGCCGGTGGACCGCGAGCACCGCCATCCCGTCCACGAGATAGCCCTGGCCGTGAAGGCGAGTGCCGCACCGACCGACGAAGACGATATGAGGTTCCTGCGAGCCCAGTACTACGGGATGATCAGCGAGATCGACTTCCAGCTGGGCCGCGTAGTCGACGCGATTGAGCAGCGCGGCGAGTGGGACGACACGCTGGTCGTGATCACGTCCGATCACGGTGAGCAGCTCGGCGACCACGGCCTGATCGAGAAGTTGGGATTCTTCCCCCAGAGCTACCACGTCATAGGACTGTGGCGAGACCCGCGCAGCGCGCTGGCGACCAGGAGCGTGCGGTCCTTCAGCGAGAACGTGGACCTTCTGCCGACGCTCTGTGACGCCCTGGGCGTCGAACCGCCCACGCAGTGCGACGGTCGCTCGCTCAGCGCATTGATGGCGGGCGAGGAGGTCGAGTGGCGCAACTGCGCGCACTACGAATGGGACTTTCGCCGCTACTGGATCAAGGATCACACCGGTCGCTGGCCGGCCGACCGGACTCTCTCGCGCCAGAACCTTGCGGTGTCGCTCAGCGACGAGACCGGCTACGTGCAGTTCGGCGATGGCTCCTTCAAGTGCTTCGACCTGGTCGCCGACCCCACCTGGCGGGTCGAGTGCGACGACGCGCAGCGGGTGCTCGCCGCGGCCCAGGAGCAACTGGTGTGGCGCCAGGAGCATCTGAATCGCGACATGACCGACATGCTGCTCAGCGTGGAGCGCCGGGGCCGCTGGCCGGTGCGCTTCGAGGAAGCCAGGCTTCCAGGCCGGTCAGCAGTGCGCTGAGCATGAGTTCGAAGGTGGCGTCTGGCTCGGTGTTTTCATCGATCTTCGGCCCGCAGGTCAACACCGCCTTGGCGCACCTCGGCATGGCCGCTGGCCCGCTCGCCACTGCCCAGCGATCGATGCAGGCGGCCACCTTCGCGGTGGCGCGCCTGCCGGTCTCGCTGCGCCCGGCGACCAGCGCCAGCGTCACGCGGGCCTTCATGGACGGTCTGCATCGCGGCCGCCTCGTCGCGGCGTTGGTGGCCGTTCTTGTGGCAGTCCTGGCCCTGCGATTCTTGCCAGAGCGCCGCGCCGCGCCCGTTCAATCGGGCCTTCGGGAGCAATTCGGGGCCTTGCTCGCGTAGGGCGGCGAATCTCTGATATCAATAGAGGCCACACGCCTACTTGGGCGGGGGAGAGTCAGGGAGTCTCAATGCTACGGATTTCACGCGTGCGCCAAGCACTCGTCGTTACGGGTATCACCTCGTTAGTTGTCGCATCCAGCCTTGTCGCCAGTGCGTCCGCAACGAGCATCAAGGGCACCTACAACAAGGCCGACGCCGCCACCGTGCCTTCGACCTATAAGGGCACGACGCTCCAAGTGGCTACTGACGCCAGCTATCCACCCGACGAGTCGATGAAAGGCACCGCCATGGTGGGTTTCGACATCGACCTGATCAAGGCGATCGGTGTCACGCTGGGCGTCCAGGTCAACGAGAACAACGTAACTTTCAAGAATATCCTCGCAGGAATCGCAGCGGACAAGTACGTGATCGGGAATTCGTCGTTCACGGACGAGAAGTCCCGCGAGAAGCAGGTCAATTTCGTCGACTACTTCCAGGCTGGCGAGGGTGTCTACGCGCTCAAATCTTCCAAGGTGACATTCACCGGGCTGAAGAGCCTCTGCGGCATGAAGGTGGCCGTCGAAGCGGGGACGACGGAGTACACCGACGCCGTGAACACCGCTAAGAAGTGCCCTTCGTCCAAGAAGTTGACAGTGTTGTCATTCCAGGCTCAGACGGGGGCGAATCTCGCCGTTTCATCGGGCCAGGCGACACTGGGCTTCGTGGACAGTCAAGTTGCTGGCTTTATCGTGTCAGGAAACAAGTCGTTCAAACTGGTCGGAAGCGCCATCGAAGTCGCGCCATACGGCATTGCGACACCCAAGACGCCCGCTGGCAAGGGATTGGCCAAGTCGATTCAAGCGGCGATCAAGACCTTGATCGCCAACGGAACCTACGGCGCGATCTTGGCGAAATATGGAGTGACCGAAGGGGGACTGCCCGCGAGCAAGATTGTCCTTAATGGAGCCATCTCTTAGGCATCGGTACTAGGACTACCAACATGGCAATGGACGGGGACGGCACTGTAAAGGTCGTCCCCGTTCGTCATTACAGCCGATGGGCTGGCGTCGCTTGCGCGCTGATCTTTATCGCGATGCTCGTGCATACCCTGCTATCCAGGGTGCCAGATACCACGGGTCAGATGGTCTGTCACGTCGTCAATGGCGCAAGGAAGTGCCAGCCTGCGGAGCACTGGCGCTTCTACTGGAACGTGGTTGGACAGTACTTCACAACTTCTGAAGTTCTCCACGGCCTCTTACTGACGTTGGAACTCACGGCTCTTGCCATGATCATCGGAATCGTGTTGGGCTTGGTGCTCGCCGTCATGCGGCTGTCGCATTCACGTCTTCTCTCGTCCACAGCATGGTCCTACACGTGGTTCTTCCGTGGCACTCCCGTGCTTGTCCAACTGACCTTTTGGTACTTCATCCATGCTCTCTACAGCAACTTAACTATTGGGCTGCCGTTCGTGAACGTGACATTCGTGACTATCAACACCAATTCGATTTTCACCAATTTCATTGCAGCGATGGTGGCGCTCGGCACGAATGAGGCAGCATACTTCTCTGAGATCGCACGCTCGGGCCTTATAGCGGTCGACGAGGGTCAGACTGAAGCGGCGAGTTCGCTCGGAATGACGCGCGGCCAGACGCTCCGGCTGGTGGTCTTGCCTCAAGCCATGCGGGTCATACTGCCGCCCACCGGCAATGAGGTGATCTCCATGCTGAAGACCTCTTCGCTCGCGATGACCATAAGCGTCGTCGAACTTTTCGGTGCCACGTCCAACATCAGCGCGGGCAACTACGAGATCATGCCGCTGCTCATCGTGGCGAGCCTTTGGTACCTGATCGTGACCACGGTGTTGTCGATTGGTCAGTACTATCTCGAGCGCCACTACGCAAAGGGTGCCTTGCGCACGCCGCCACCAACACCCATACAGCGGATTCGCAGCGACGTCCGTGGCATCCTGTCAAAGTTCCGCACGAAGCGTGGTGTGCAAGTCGCGGTGGCGCCATGAACACTCCAATGGTCGAAGCGCGGGGCGTCCACAAATCGTACGCCGGCATCGAGGTGCTGAAGGGCGTCGACCTCACGGTGACGCGCGGCGAAGTGACCTGCCTGATCGGCCCCTCGGGGTCGGGCAAGAGCACCTTGCTTCGATGCATCAACCACCTGGAGAAGCACGACGCCGGCGAACTGCGGGTTGACGGCGGTCTCGTGGGATACGAGGCCCGCGGCGGCAAGCTCTACGAACTCAACGACAAGCAGATCTGCGCGGAGCGTGCGCAGATCGGCATGGTGTTCCAACGCTTCAACCTGTTCCAGCACCTGACCGTGCTCGAGAACGTCACCGTTGGTCAAGTGAAGGTGAAGGGTTCCAGCGTGGAAGCGGCGAATGCCAAGGCTCGCGAGCTGCTGACCCGGGTGGGGCTCGAAAGCAAGGAAAAGAACTACCCCAGCCAGCTCTCGGGCGGTCAGCAGCAGCGCGTGGCGATCGCGCGCGCCCTGGCCATGGAGCCCAAGCTCATGCTCTTCGACGAGCCCACGTCGGCGCTTGACCCCGAACTGGTGGGTGAGGTTCTCGACGTGATGAAGGACCTGGCCCGCAGCGGCATGACGATGATTGTCGTCACCCACGAGATGAATTTCGCGAAGGAAGTGGCCAACACCGTGTACTTCCTCGACGGAGGCGTCATTGAGGAGTCGGGCGATCCACGGGTAGTACTGACGACACCCTCCTCGGAGCGACTCAAGAGCTTTCTCTCGAAAGTCCTCTAATGGCCTGGGAACTGGATCCGCTCAACGTGGGCACCGGCCTGCCGCTCGAGGGAGTGCGCGTGCTGGACTTCTCGCGGGTGCTGGCGGGCCCGCTGTGCGCGATGATCGCGGGCGACCTCGGAGCCGACGTCATCAAGATCGAGAGCCCCGACGGCGATCCGGTCCGTGCGCTGGCCCCGCCGAGTTTCGGCGACGACGCGACCTACTACCTGGCCGTGAACCGCCACCGCCGCAACGTCGTGGCCGATCTCCGCAGTCCCGAGGACTACGCGCGCGTGGCCGAGCTCGTGGCTCAGGCCGACGCCGTGGTGGAGAACTTCCTGCCCAGTCAGGTTCGCTCCCTCGGCATCGACCGTCTACGCCAGGACAATCCCGACTGCGTATGGATCAGCATCACTCCCGCCGCCTCGGGCGGACCGGTCGCCGATCAGCCGGCCTTCGACCTGCTCGCCCAGGCCCGCTCGGGGCTGATGGGCGTCACCGGCGAGCCGGGCGGGGAGCCCACGAAGGTCGGCGCGCCGCTCGCCGACGTCGTCACCGGCCTCTACGGGGCCATCGGACTTCTCACCGGCCTGTTCGCCCGTCTCCGCGGCCGCCCGGGGCGGCACTTCGAGGCGCCCTTGCTCGAGTGCACCATGAGCGCCCTGATCAACCAGGCCCAGGGTTACCTGTCCACCGGCGTGAACCCGCGGCGCCTCGGCAACGACCACCCGAGCATCACCCCCTACGGCCCGGTCACGACGGCGGACGGCCTGCTGCTGGTGGCCGTGGGTACCGACGGCCAGTACGCCAAGCTGGTCAGGGCCCTCGATGACCCCGCCCTCACGAGCCGCACCGACTGGGCAACCAACGCCGCGCGCGTGGCCTCGCGCGCGGAGCTGAGCGGCGTGCTCGATGAGATATTCTCCGCGCGACCGACCGACGAGTGGCTCGAGGTGCTCGCCACGTCCGGCGTGCCGCACGCGCCGATCTTCGACGTGCAGGGCGCGTTCTCCCAGGCCCAGGTCCGCGACGGCGACTTCCTGGGCGTCATGTCCACTCCCGCGGGCGACACCACGGCGATGCGCACGCCGCTGCGGATTGACGGGGTGCGCCCCGATATCCGTCGCGGACCGCGCCGCCAGGGAGAGGACACCGCCGAGGTCCTCGGGCGCTAGGTGCTCAGCTGGCGCCGTACGCGGGCCCGTCGAAGGAGTCGACGGACGTGAACGTCTCGACGGGGTTGCGCTTCAGCCTGGTGTGACGACTGCTCGGATGGCCGAGGGCCACCACCGACGCCACGGCGTACGTCGGGGGAATGGCGAGCGCGTCGCGGAGGGCGCCCTCGTTGCGGGTGGCGATGGTCGTCATGACCCCACCCAGCCCGCGCTCGCGCGCGACCAGCAGGATGTTCCAGACGAAGGGATAGATGGAGGCGCCGCCCACGAGCTGGTACCTGTCCAGGTCCCGGTCGGTGGCGGACAGCACTTCGAGGTTCGCGCAGATCACGAGCATCACCGGCACCTGGTCGAGCGCTTCGGGGAAGCCGTCGGGCCGCGAGAGCGCCTCGGCCGCCGAGCGCTGGGCCAGTGCGCTCGCGCGGTCCTCGTCGCTCGCCAGCGGTGAGAAGGGGATCAGCCCCGCCAGGAGGTGGCCGACGTAGTCGTGCCACGCGTCGAGGTAGAGGTCGCGAACGCGCCGACGCCGGACGAGGTCGCGTACCACGATGACGCGCCAGGCCTGGCGGTTCCCGCCCGAAGGCGCGAAGCGCGCGTCGTCGAGGACGGCGAAGAGAAGCTCGTCGCTCACCGGTTCAGCCGTGAAGTGGCGGATCGAGCCGGTGGTCCTCAGTGCCTCGATTAGTTCCATGGCGACACCCTAGAACGGGTGGCGAAGGCTCAGGCGTCTCGGTGCTGGAGCATGGTCACGCCGACACCGAAGACGACGACCACGTAGACCAGCAAGACCGTGAGGGCGCTCCAGGTCCCGAACAGGTCCGCCCGGGGCGTCACCGACATCATGGAGGTGCCCAGGTTCGAAGGCTCGAACTTCTCGTAGGAGTTCTGCCAACTCTGGGGAAGGAGCAGCATGATGATGGGCACGATCAGCAGGATAGAGACGAAGACGCTTATGCACGCGGCGCTCTGGCGCAGAATGAGCCCGAGCGAGAAGCCGAGGACGGCGAGCAGCGCGAGGTAGACCCCCGCCAGCAGCACTGCGCGTAGGTCGGCACCGTTGGAGAGCGAGGCGGTGGGCGTCACCACGCCGGCGAAGATGGCCTGGCCGATCAGGAAGGTCGCGATGCAGACGACCTCGCATACGACGAGCATCGAAAGGACCAGGACGAGCAGTTTGGCCAGAGCGAGCTCGAGACGGTGGGGGACCGCGGTCAGGGTCGTTCGAATCGCTCCGGACGAGTATTCACTCGTGATGAAGAGCGAACCGATAACGCCCACGGCGAACTGGGCGAAGAGCACGCCGGCGAGACTGGTCGAGACCGGATCGAAGGTGAGCCTGCGCCCGAAGCCGGCCGTTGCCCAGTGCGCTCGAATGGTGGCGGTGATCAGCACGCCCAGACCGATGGTCAGGACTGCGAAGACGATCACCCCCATGATGGTCGAACGAACGGTGCGGAACTTTATCCATTCGGACTTGGTGACCGAGAGCAGGGTCTCCTCGTTATTCATCGGACGTCTTGTCTATCGCGTGGCCGCCGTACTCGACCGCGTCCGCGGTGAGGTCCATGAAGACCTCTTCGAGCGACGCGCGCTGGGGGGTCAGTTCAAGGATCGCGATTCCCGATTCGAAGGCGGCGCGGCCGATGTCGTCGGAGCTGAGCCCCTCCACGCTGAGGCCATTGTCGTTGATCTCGTGGACGACGCCGTGGCGCGTCCGCAGCGTCGAGGTCAGTTTCGTGTTGTCGGACGTGCGAACGAACACCGAGCCCTTGGCGGTGGCGGTGAGGACGTCCACCGAGCCCTGGGTGATGAACTTGCCCCGGCCGATGACGATGATCTGGTCGGCGCTGACCGCCATCTCGCTCATGAGGTGCGAACTGACGAAGACCGTGCGCCCTTCGTTGGCGAGGGAGCGGAAGAACTCCCGGATCCAGCGGATGCCCTCGGGATCGAGACCGTTGACCGGTTCGTCGAAGAGAAGCACGCCGGGGTCACCGAGCAGCGCGCCCGCGATGCCGAGGCGCTGGCTCATACCCAGCGAGAAGCCGGCGACCTTCTTGTTGGCTACGGCCGCGATACCAGTGAATTCCAGGACCTCGTCCACCCGCGAGCGCTTGATGTTGTTCGACGCCGCCAGCGCACGGAGGTGATTGCGGGCGGTGCGTCCAGGGGCGACGGCCTTGGCGTCCAACAGGGCCCCGACTTCACGAAGGGGGTCCTTGAGCTCGCGGTACTCCTTGCCGCCGATGGTGACGCGGCCCTTGGTGGGGTGATCCAGGCCGAGGATGACGCGCATCGTCGTCGACTTGCCCGAACCGTTCGGTCCGAGGAAGCCGGTCACGACGCCGGGCTTGACCTCGAAGTCGAGGTCATCGACCGCAACGGTGGCGCCGTAACGCTTGGTGAGGTGGTCGATCTTCAGCATGAGGTCCTTGGAAGACTCTACTGACCTTTTTTCGCGCTCCGGAGGGAGAGCGCTAAGAACTCCCTAAGAGCCTCGTTGGCTCACGACCGCTTGAGCTGCGCTGCTTGGCAGAGCGCGCACCATCCGGAGATGGCGACGTGGTGGCGGTCGAGCAGGAACCCGTAGGACTTCTGGAGATCCTTGCTCAGGGCGTCGAAGTGGCTGGCCGGGATCTGCACCGTCCGTTCGCACTCCTCGCAGGTGAGATGCCCGTGCACGGCGCCGCTCAGGTGGTAAACGGCGGCGGACTGGCCGAGGTGGGAGTGAACGACGACCTTCAGTTCCTCGAACTCCTCGAGGATCCGGTAGATCGTCGACGGGCTTACCTCGGGCTGGCGCTGCTGCACCGCGGTCGTTATCTCGTCGGCGCTCAAGTGCCCGTTGGCGTCGCAAAGGACCTCGGCCACGGTCCGCTTGGCGACCGTCACGCGCCTGGCTGCTGCGCGAATGGCCGAGAGTATCTCGTCCACGTCATTTCGCTGCTCCGTCATGTCAGAGAGACTACGTGTGCACGCGCTGGGCCGCGAGACCCGTAATCTCGCTTCATGCGCTCAGCCCCAGAAATGATCACATCCGACCAGGCCCTGAAGGGGCGCTTCAACNNCAGGCGTCGTGACGACCGCCGCTGGCTACCAGGGTGGCTTTACGCCGAATCCGACCTACGAGGAGGTCTGTACGGGTAAGACCGGGCACGCCGAGGCGGTCAAGGTTGTCTTCGACCCCGCGCGTGTGTCCTACGCCGACCTCGTGCGATGCTTCTACGAAAGCCACGATCCGACCCAGGTCAATCGGCAGGGCAACGACGTGGGAACCCAGTATCGCAGCGCGATCTACTTCGTCGACGCAGACCAGGAGGCGGAGGCGCGTGCGTTCACCGAGGCGTATGCCTCGACCCTGCGCGACGCTGGCTACGGACCGATAGCCACTGAGATCGCCCCGGCCGGCCCGTTCTACTTGGCCGAGGAGTACCACCAGCAGTACCTCGCCGCGAACCCTAACGGCTACTGCGGCCTTGGCGGCACCGGCGTGAGCTGCCCGGTGGGGTTGGCGACCGACTAGGGGACTGCTGAATAAAGCGATTCTTGAGGAGTCACCTGCAAGACATCGAGAAGACCACGCGCAGTACGGCCTTCTAGCGGCTCGAAGAGGCCGTTCAGGTCAAAACGGTCGGGCGTAATCAGTCACTTCATTGACTGCTCTGAATTATTCAACAGTCTCCTAGCGCCCGGGCAGACCCGCGATGACGCGCTCGGCCTCGGCGGCCATCGCGCGCACGATGTCCCCGGCCGGTTCCAGCGACCAGATCGCCCCGACCGCCTGGCCGGCGGGATAGCCCTCGCGGCGCGGATCCACGCCGGGCGTGTGCTCGTCGCCCCCCAAGTGGAAGGTCCCGTTGTCCCTCGAAACGTGGAGCTGCTCGGGGAACTTCTTGAGGCGAGAAGGGTCCGCCTCGTAGTACTCGGTGGTCTCGTTCTTCAGGACCCTCATGGTCTTTCCGCTGAACGCCCGCGAGACCACGGTGCCGTCCTCGCGGGTCTCGATGATGCCTTCCTTGAAGCCGGGCGTCGCGCGCGCCTCGGGCGTGGCGATGAATCGGGTGCCTATCCAAACCCCCTCCGCCCCCAGCGCCAGGGCGGCGGCGAGCCCGCGCCCATCGAAGATCCCTCCCGCCGCCACGACCGGAATCGCCCCGTCCACCACGTCGACGATCAGCGGAACCAGGGGCATCGTGGCGACGGTTCCGGTGTGGCCGCCGGCCTCGGTGCCCTGGGCCACCACGACGTCGCAGCCCGCGTCGAGGGCCCGCCGGGCGTGCTCGACCTTGCCGCACATCGATATCACCAGCACGTGGTGGAGGTGGCAGATATCTATCACGTGGCGCGGAACGCCCAGTCCCGCCACGAACGTCGTCGCCCCGCCTTCGATGAGCAGTTCGACGTTCTGGAGGAGCGTGTCGGGAAAGGCCGTCAGCAGGTCGACGCCGAAGGGCTTGTCGGTGAGCGACCTGGTCGCGGCGATCTCGGCGGCCAGCTGGTCGCTCGTCATGGTCGAGGCCCCTAGGCAGCCGTAGCCGCCGGCGTTGGACACCGCGGCGGTCAGCTCGCTGTAGGCCACGCCGCCCATTCCCGCCAGCATGATGGGGTGTTCGATCTTGAGCAGCTCGGTGAGTCTCGTCTTCATGATTCCTCCTGGTGCACAACATAGTGAAACGGCGTGCGCACCCTCGTTGGCATGCCAGCGCCGCCCCGGGCGGGCACGGAGCTTCGGTCGGACCAAGGCGGCAGCGACGTCGCGCCGGTCGATCAATGAGCCGCCCTACAGCGTGTGCCCTATTTCGACACACCGGTTCGCCTTGACCGACTGAACGGCCGGTACTTGCTCAC
>PLHD01000014.1:13794-18150 GCA_003138815.1 Acidimicrobiaceae bacterium
ATCGGAGGGGAGGAAAGAGAACACACGCGATTAGGCGAGGGCCGCCCTGCCAATGAGTTCGAAGGTTCGCTTCACGTCTCGTCGAACCGGAGCTCGAGGGCACCGGTGCACTCCGTGGGCTTGCGTGCGAATTCACATGGCGCTTGTAGTCTGGATTGGTCGATGCGTGGCCCGGTGCCCCTTCGGCGCCAACGGAGGAAATTTCGAATGAACGCACAATTGGCGGGTCCGATGCCGAAACGCGAGCTGTACTTCGTCTTTGGCGCCCTGATGCTCGGCATGCTGCTCGCCGCGCTGGACAGCACGATCGTCGCCACGGCGCTCCCGACCATTGTGGGTGACCTCAAAGGAGGCGACCACCTGGCGTGGGTCGTCACCGCGTATCTTCTCGCGACCACCGTGAGCACACCGCTTTGGGGGAAGCTTGGAGACCTGCACGGACGCAAGATCTACTTCCAGGCCGCGATCATCATCTTCCTCGTGGGAAGCATGCTCTGCGGCGTCGCCACCAACATGCTGACATTGATCCTCTTCCGAGCGGTCCAGGGGCTGGGTGGTGGCGGGCTGATGGTCGGCGCCCAGGCGATCATCGCCGACATCGTGCCCCCGCGAGATCGCGGTCGCTACGCCGGCTTCTTCGGCGCCGTCTTCGGCGCCGCGACGGTCATCGGGCCGCTGCTCGGTGGCTTCATCGTCGAGTACTTCTCGTGGCGTTGGATCTTCTTCGTGAACCTTCCCTTCGGCATCCTGGCGTTGATCGTCACCGCCGCGGTGCTGCCCGGCGCGGGCGAGCGGGTCCAGCACGTCATCGACTACGCCGGTGCGATCACGCTCACGCTCGCGGCTTCGGGACTCATTCTCTTCACGTCGCTGGGCGGAATCTCCTTCGCGTGGGGTTCGCTGCAATCGTTGGCACTCCTCATCGGGGGAGTGGCCTTCACCGCGATCTTCGTGCTGATCGAGAGGCGGTCGACGGAGCCGATACTGGCTCCCCACCTCTTCAAGAACAGGGTCTTCACGTCCGCCTCGGCGATCGGGTTCGTCGTCGGCTTCGCGATGTTTGGCGCCCTGACGTTCCTGCCGTACTACTTCCAGATGGTGCGCGGCGTCTCGCCGACCAGTTCGGGACTACGACTCTTGCCGATGATGGCGGGGCTGTTCGGCGCGTCGATCATTACCGGCCAGCTGGTGGCCAAGGGTTGGCGGTATCGTCCGTTCCCGATGATGGGCACTGCCGTCATGACCATCGGCCTCGGTCTGCTCGGCACGATAGGGCTGCACACGTCGAGCTTCGATCTGGGCATCTACATGCTGGTGCTGGGGATAGGGCTGGGCCTGGTGATGCAGATTCTGGTCACCGCGGTCCAGAATGCCGTCGACCCTGCCGACATCGGCGTGGGTACGGCCGGAGCGAACTTCTTCCGTTCGATTGGTGGATCGTTCGGCACGGCGATCTTTGGAGCGTTGTTCGCCCATGAAGTCCCCCAGCAGTTGGCCGCCGCTCTCAAGGGACGCGTCATCAAGGCCGGTTCGGTCTCACCAACGCAGTGGACTCCCAAGCTGCTGCACAAGCTGCCGCCGACGGAGCTGGCGATGGTCCTCCACGTGCTTGATAGTTCGATCCAGTTCGTGTACCGATGGGCCATACCAGTGGGTGCGCTGGCGTTTCTCCTGTCGTTGACGCTGCCCGAGATCAAGCTTCGTACGAGCCTGCATCCAATCTCTGACGAAATACCGATGTCAACCGACGGCAACATTCTCTGAGCAGATCCAGGCACTCGTCGAATTCCTGGTCGTCGCCGTAGTACGGATCGGCGACGTCAAGGTCCAGGCCCGGGCTCATCAGGTTGCGCAGCATGATCACCTCGGTCGCCTGGCTGGTCAGGCGACGTCGCACGTCGTCGCGGTGCTCGCGGGTCATCACGACGACGAGGTCCTGGGCGCCGAGGTAGGAGCGGTCGGCGTAGGCGCCGGGTCGCGCGACCCGGTCGATCCCAGCGCGGTCCAGGGCACGACGCGCGCGCGGGTCCATCGGGCGGCCGACGTGCCAGTTGGCCGTCCCGGCGCTGGAGACGTCGACGCGGCCGCGCAGAACGTCGTCCTGGGCCACCAGGTGCGCCAGGGCGGCCTCGGCCATGGGGGACCGGCAGATATTTCCGGTGCAGATCATGGCGACCCGGAGGGTTGGTTCTGGCACGCGGCTCCCTTGTGAGTTTGTACATTTCTCGCTGAGCCAGATTTTAGAACTGGCGTGCGGCCGAGGACTTTCAGAAGGTACGATATGTACAGACGAGTTGGAAGGAGATGCGATGCCATTGTCCGAGCATGAGCAGCGAATTCTGGCCGAGTTGGAAGACTCGCTGTCCAAGCAAGATCCCCGGTTCGCCAAGAGCGTACGCGAGACCAACGTGTACGCCCACGGCGGTCGACGCGTGCGCTGGGGTGTCGCTGGCTTTATCGCTGGTCTTCTGGTACTGATCTTCTTCTTCTCCGATTCAATTCTGCTGGGTCTGGTCGGCGTTGCGCTGATGTTCGTCTCGGCGGTGGTCATTGAACGGAACGCTCGACTTCTGGGCCGCGCCTCCTGGCAGGACATAACCCGTCCTGGTCAAGGTGACGATGCCCATGCGAACTACGGTCCCCGTACCAGTTCGCTTCGCGACTGGTTGTCGCGTCAACGCCGCAAAAGCGAATGATCGACACCGGGGTCGCGTTTGACGCGGCCCCGTGTTTGGCCCTGGATACTGGCGCAAGCACGCATGCGGGAGCACTGTCGAAGCCGGGCGGTGCGCCGTCGGGCCGCCGGCGAAGCGACGGCGAACTGGTCTCACCGGGCTGGGGCAGCGACGGGTCGACCTTGGTCAACGCGATCATGGGATGGCGGGGAGCGGCCCTTTGACGTCGTATTGGACACCGGGACTCAGCACCTATCTCCTGCGTCATCCGTCGAGCATCTCGACGCTGGCCCGGGCTGCGTGGCGGCTGCGTCGGACAGGTTGGTGGCGTCGGGCCCCCTTCCTTCCCCTGCCCGACCGCGAGTACTGGAAGTTTCGGATCGCGACGGCGGCCGGCGCCGGGACGACCGCGCTGGAACCGGCCGCAGTGCTCGACGCCGCCAGGTGGGCGCTTCGTCAGCCGGCGGGACGTTAGCGGTCGCCATGGGACGGGTGCTCTTGCTGAATGCGACTTTCGAGCCCCTGCAGCTGGTGAGCGAGCGTCGTGCCGTGGTCCTGATGCTGGCGGGGCGGGTGGAGCCGATCGTGACGCCCGAGGATCCAGTGGTGTGCCGGTCCGCCACACTGGTGGTGTCAATCCCCGCGATCGTTCGCCTGCACGAGATGGTGAAACTGCCGACGAAGGTCCGCACGCCGCCGCTGACCCGCCGCTCGCTCCTGCTGCGCGACAGTTTTCAGTGCGCGTACTGCCTCGATCATGCCGACACCATCGACCATGTCGTGCCCAAGAGCCGCGGAGGCCGCCACGAATGGACCAACGTGGTGGCGGCTTGTCGGCGGCACAACATGCAAAAGGGCGACCGGCTGCTCGAAGAACTGGGCTGGCGACTACATTTCGAGCCGCGGGCGCCTGACGGCCCGTGGTGGCGTTGGCGACACGTCGCCGATCCTGATCCCCTCTGGGCGCCGTACCTGCCACGCGCGTCGTGAGGTCTGGAATCGAGGAGTTGTACGACTACGAGGTCCTGCGCGCGCTGAGCGACGCCACGATGTTCGTGGTGCACCTCCAGGCGCCGACGCTGGTGCTCGGCGGGAGTCAATCATCCGAAGTGCTGGACTCCTCGCGCACCGGGACCATTCCCTTGCGCCGCCGTCGCGGCGGGGGAGGCCTGGTGCTCCTGCAGCCGGACGATCTCTGGATCGACTGGTGGATACCCGCGAGCGACCCGCGCTGGTCGCCTGACATTCGCGTCAGTTCGGTCCAAGCCGGGGGTTGGTGGCGCGAGGCACTCGGCGACGATGTTCCGGGCGTGGTGAGCGTTCACGAGGGCCCGCTGGAGGGAGACCCGGCGTACCGCGTCGTTTGTTTCGCCGGACGAGGCCCGGGAGAGGTCTTCGTGGACGGACGCAAGGCGGTGGGGTTGACCCAGTGGCGCGTGCGCGAGGGCAGCTTCATTTCGACGGTCGTGCACGCGAACAGTTCCGATGGGATCGTCGACCTTCTCTTGCGCGAGCCCGCCGGGCTGCGTGACGCGCTAGACCATCACGTCATCGCCTCGCTCGGTATTGAGGATCCCGAGGCCACGGTGGACACCCTCGCCGAGGCGAGTGGGCCCTGGCTGGTGCGCCAGCTCTTCCTGAGCCTTTAAGTACCTATTCGTCAGGCCGCCTTCGGCAAACT
>PLHD01000022.1 GCA_003138815.1 Acidimicrobiaceae bacterium
GTTCGCATGACGATTAGCGCCTTATGTGGATGGGTGCAGTTCACGGGCGCTGTCACACAAAGAGCACGTTTCGAGCGAGGTGTGACCCTTAGTGGGCGGTGGAATCATCAGGGTTTACCCCGATGGCTTGCGACTGGGGGTTCGCTTAGCCTCCGTAGAGAGTGGTCACCTGAAGCGCTCCGACGACGATCAGTCGTACGAAGCGCCCTGGTGATGTCGCGAGTTCGACGACGGATTGGAGGATGCCGATGAGCTTCCTGGAGATGCGAGCAGTTTCCAAGGTCTACGGTGAGGGCTCGACCGAAGTGCACGCCATCACCGACGTCGACCTCTCGGTCGATCGCGGCGCGCTCGTGGCGGTCATGGGACCAAGCGGTTCGGGCAAGTCCACTCTTCTCACCATCGCGGGAAGCCTCGAGGAGCCGACGAGTGGCGAGGTGACCATCGACGGAGCGGCACTATCGACGATGTCGCGCAACGATAAGGCGCGTCTGCGGCGTCGCACGGTCGGTTACGTATTCCAGGACTTCAACCTCCTCGCCGGGCTCACCGCCGTGGAAAACGTCACCCTGCCGCTCGAACTGGACGGAGTCGCGACCAGGAAGGCGCGCAGCGCGGGGATGGCGGCTCTCGAGGAACTCGGACTGGCGGAGCGTGCGACGCGCTTTCCTGATGAGCTCTCGGGTGGTGAGCGCCAGCGGGTCGCCATTGCCCGCGCCGTCGTCGGGAATCGTCAACTGCTGCTCGCGGACGAGCCGTCGGGCGCGCTCGACTCGGTCAATGGCGAGGCCGTCATGCGGATGATCCTGGCCGCCTGCCACCTGGGCGTGGCCGCCATCGTCGTCACCCACGACGCGAAGCTCGCATCGTTGGCTGATCGAGTGGTGTACCTACGGGATGGTCGGGTGGTTGATCAAACAACGCCGCCTCCGAGTCCAGAGTCGCGGCTCGAACCCAACTCGCCATCTCTCGATCAATGACCATGATCCTCGAACTTCCTGCCGATCGACCCGCCAATGGTGGGATGCCCGCCCGTCGAGCGGTGGTGCGCTGGGCGTGGCGGCTTCTGCGACGCGAGTGGCGCCAGCAGTTGCTGATACTGGCGCTGATCACGGTGGCCGTGGCGGCGACGACCGTGGGGGTTGGTGTCGCAGCCAACACGCCACTTTCGTCCTACGTTGGTTTTGGCGCCGCGCACGACCTGGCCACGTTCCCGCGTGTCAGCGCAACAGAAGCCGCGACGATTGCGCGGTGGCACCAGCGATTCGGCCCGGTGGACGTCATCGAGAATGAGACTGTCACGATCCCCGGTTCGATCGACACCTTCGAACTTCGCGCCCAGAACCCGCGAGGGCCCTATGGTCAGCCGCTGCTTGCCGTGGTGTCGGGTCGCTATCCAACCAGCGCAGGCGAAGTGGCGCTCACGTCGGGAGTCGCGACATCATTGGACCTAAAGGTCGGTAGCGTCTGGCGCGAGGGGGGCTCTTCCCGCCGGGTCGTCGGTGTCGTCGAGAATCCCCAGGACCTCCTCGACCAGTTCGCGTTGGTCATCCCCGGTCAAGTCCCCGAACCAAACCAGGTCACCGTCCTCTTCGACGCGCCCGGTGCGGCCCCTAGCAAACTCGGCTCCAACGTGGTTACTCTCCAGTCGGTAGCCCAGAGCAATCCGCTGAATCCGGAGACCATCTCCATCGCGTTGGCGACCCTGGCAATGCTCCTGATCGCCCTCGTGGCGGTGGCCGGCTTTACCGTGTTGGCCCAGCGGCGTCTTCGCTCCATCGGGATGCTGGGGGCCATCGGCGCCACGGACAAGAACATCCGAATGGTGGTGCGCGCCAACGGCGCCATGGTCGGTGTCGTCGGTGCGCTCATGGGCGTCCTAGTGGGCTTCGCCGCCTGGTTGGCTTATCGACCAAGCCTCGAGGCGAGTGCTCACCACGTGGTGGGCGTGTTTCAGCTGCCGTGGGCCGTCATAGTCGTCGCCATAGCGCTCGCCGTCGCCGCCGCCTACTTCGCCGCCACGAGGCCCGCCAAAACCGTGACTCGGATCTCAGTCGTGGCCGCACTGTCGGGTCGTCCAGCTCCGCCCAAAAAGGTTCGTCGTACTGCGGTGCCGGGTGTCATCTTCGTGATTGTGGCGTTCTTCCTCCTCGGCGCCGCGGGCGCGGGCAATGGCAAGGGCGCAGGAATTCCGGAGCTGGTCTTGGGCTTCATTGCTCTCACCGTTTCTGTCGTCTTGTGGGCTCCGTTTCTCCTCACGGCGCTCAGCCGACTGACTCGCGGGGCCCCCCTCGCCGTGCGGATGGCCACGCGCGATCTCGCACGTTACCGGGCACGTTCGGGCTCGGCGCTCGGGGCGATCAGCATTGGTGTGTTCATCGCCGTGGTCGTCATGGTGGCTTCGGCGGCGCGCTTCGGGAACGTTCTCGACTACGCCGGGCCCAACCTGTCACCGACGCAGTTGATCATCTACACGCCGATCGGGCCCTACGGACCCGGTCCCGGCAATGCCGGCGTGGTGCCGCCCACGTTCAACCTAGAGACGATGGATAGCGGCGCACACTCGATCGCCAAGGCCCTCGGATCCCACGACATCATCCAGCTCGATACGACCAGCGCCACCTTGCAGCACGCGGCACCCGGTCGCAGCTTTTCGGGTCCCCTCTACGTCGCCACGCCGCAACTTCTGAAGGCGTTCGGCATCAAGGCGTCGTCGTTGAGTCCAACGGCCGACGTCCTCTCGATGCGGCCCGGGTTCTCGTCGCTCACGAAAATGCAATTGGTCTACGGCGAGTACTTCGCCGGAAACGGCCCTCCTGGGGGTGGCAAGCACGGAGCGTGGCCGTGCCCGAAGGCTTCTTGTCTCGCTAACCCGAGGATCCAGGAGGTCACCGAACTTCCCTCAGGGACGTCGGCACCGAACACCGTCATCACCGAATATGCGGTACACCAGCTGGCACTGAAGACCCTGGTATCAGGTTGGTTGGTGCAGACCACCCAGCCACTCAGCGCCCTACAGCTTAACGACGCCAGGATTACCGCGGCGGCATCCGAAATGAGCATCGAGACCAAGTCGAGCATTCCGACCTCGGCGTCGATTATTGATTGGGCCACCCTGGTGGGCATCCTGCTGGCTTTGGGCATTCTTGCCATGTCGATTGGCCTCATACGAAGCGAGGCCGCTAGTGACCTGCGGATCCTCACCGCCGCTGGGGCCAGCAGCTTCATGCGCCGGAACTTAACTGCCGTGACAGCGGGAGCACTGGCACTCATCGGGGCAATGGTCGGAACCGCAGCTGGCTACATCGCCCTGATTGCCTTCAGCCGGACGAACAGCCTTGACGGACTCTCCTCGCTGTCCAGCGTTCCGGTGGCCAACCTTCTGATTATCCTCGTCGCAATGCCGGTCGGCGCCACGGTCGGTGGGTGGCTGCTCGCCGGCCGAGAGCCCGCAACATTCGCCCATCAGCCCATTGAGTGAAACCTGTGATTGTGGTCGAGAGTCGGTAGTTTCGCCACCGCTCCCCAGAATCGATTGTGGCAACACCCAAGAGATCACCGTGTTGAGTTCAATACTGCTCATTCGCCGAGTAACCGGTCGGATTTTGCAAGTCAGCCCTCAGACGACACCAGGTCACAGGGTTTCGTTGCGTTGGCGTCGTGACGCGGCCAACTTCAGTCCAGAAACTCTACGAACACGCCACGGTGATAGGGGTGATCAGTCAGGCGTCCACATGGGGTATGCATCAACTTCTATCAGGAAAGATGGGTACTTCCTCACCGCGAGTTGGCCTCTTACTGCAGTCCCCCCGCCACCACGTAGTACATGAACGAAGTCGAAGGCCCAGGGAGACCCTGGGCCTTCGTGCTGTCCGTGGTCCGCTTCACAAGCGTTCGGGTCCTCGTAATCCCAGATTCCCCGTGCGGCTGCACGGTGCTGCACGGTGCTGCAGGCCCCTGCGCACCCCGACCGCTCCAACCGCCTCCGTCGTAGGGACGCTTCGCCGGCGGGTGCCAGCACCGCTCGAGCGCCGTGAGTGCGCGCCGAGCATCCAGGAGCACCGTAAGGTGAGAAGGAGAGCGTCTCGTCAAGAGGACAAGAGGAGGACCGTGGGCATCGTCGTACGAGATACCGGAATGGGCCAGTCCCACCATCACGCGCCGGTTCGCGACCTCGCGGCTGACGCGAGCGAAGTAGGACGCACTGCGGACAGTCGGGATCATTGGAAGTGCCTGGGGGTTGGCTGCGTGGCGAAGTGGTCGCTGCCACCCGGTGAGCGCCCGTCGGCGTGATCGTGGTCACGCGCTGAGAGGGCGCGTGCAACTTACCACGCTTCGCGGTCGGTTTGGTGGTGCTACGTGAGGACGACGTCCGTCACGTCACGGCTACGCACGTTGCGGAACTGGAGTACCGAGACCTACTCATCGCGTACCCGGACCCCGACGAGGCCCGCACCGAGCAACGAGCGCCTGGCTAAATCATCGAAAGATCTTCTCAAGGTTGATGCACCGGCGATGAACGAACCGAGAGTTCACCGGTGTAGACGTGGCCTCTGCTCACGAAGAAGATTCGTTGGACGAAGTCTGGCTCCTCGCGCAGAAAGAGCAGTCGGCGATGATAGAGATGAGTCGCGTTAACTAGCAGATTCAGCGGCTTGCCCATCGACTGATGCGCTCACTCCGAGAGACAAGCCTTCGCTCTTTAACCATCGACTGGCCGAGTCCGTCAGGGCCAGACCCGAGCGTGAGAGAGCTCGGCACGCCATCTGGGTACTCTTATCCTCAACCTTGAATACTCTTCTCTTCGTCATCGGCCTCGTTATCGTCATCGTGACGGTCACGGGAATCCTCTTCGTCCTCGTCCTGCCCCGCCAACCCTCGGGTGTCGAACGGGCGGCACTGCTCGTGAATCGTTCAGTGCGACTGCTCTTCGTCGCCCTCTCGCGCCTGGCGACGACGTACGAAAGCAAGGACGCGATCCTCGCCCCGACGGCGCCGGTGGCACTCCTCGCGCAGCTGATGTTCTGGGCGGGTTCCCTCGTCGTCGGATTCGACCTGATGCTGATGCCGACCACGCATTCGATTTCTCGGGGGTTGCTCCAGGCGCTGATCGCCCTTTTCACGGTGGGGGCCGTGCACGTCGGCGGTCGTGCGAATATCGCCATCGACGTCACCGCCGGTGCCATCTGGGTCATCATCGTCGCCCTGCAGATCGCGTACCTGCCGACGCTCTACAACGCCTTCAGCCGTCGCGAGGGGCTGGTGGCGTTGCTCGAGAGCAGGGCCGGAGCTCCGGCGTGGGGACCAGAACTCCTGGCGCGCCACCAACTCGTCGGCATTGTCGACACGCTTCCCGACCTCTACAAGGAGTGGGAGTCCTGGTCCGCGGACGTCGCCGAGAGTCACAGTACCTACCCCATCTTGCTGCTCTTTCGCTCGCCCGACCCGTGGCTCTCGTGGCTCATCGGTCTGCTCGCCGTGCTCGACGCTGCCGCGATGCAACTGGCCCTTTGCCCTTCGTCGGCGCCATCCCAGGCGCGTCTCTGCCTTCGCATGGGTTTCACGCTGACCAATCGGATAGCGACATCACTCGGCTGGGAGATCGACTTCGACCCGAAGCCCGATGATCCGATCCGGCTCCAATTTCACGAATTTCAGTCTGCCGTCGCCATGTTGGAGGAGAGTGGCTTCCCGCTGGAGCGCACCGCCGAAGAGGCGTGGCCGGATTTTCACGGCTGGCGGGTCAACTACGAAGACGCCGTCTACCACCTTGCCGACCGGCTGACGGCGCCCCCTGCACCCTGGTCGGGGACGCGACGCCATGTCGGCAGCGGCATCGTCAAGCCCCACCGCCCGCCCCAGCGCCGACCCGGAAGTGATCCCAGCGTCACGTACCAGCGACCGCTCGTGATCAACACGCCGAACCGACGGCGGCGTCGCCTGGGGCGCCGCGGCCCGCGGTGATCTCGGCGCGTCCGTTGGACACGAAGTCGAGCGCGGTGAAGTCCTGGAAGACCTTCACCAGACTGTCGGTCGAGAGCACCGTCACCGTGCTCGCCAGCCGGTTTCGGATGGCGGCTTCGCTAACCGGCGCCAGCACGACCGCTGGTGACGCGGTGGCGACGTCGGGGCGATGAAGCTCGTCGAACTGCAGGGGGCCGGCCAGATAGTGCGGTCGGTTGAGTCGTGCCCTCCTGGTCTCGGCGTCCTACGCCCCGTGAGAGCCAGGCCAAGCGTTGATGCCCGCGATGTTTGAACGGAGCGAATGGCCGGCAAGGAAGCTGCCAGAAGCTGGTCCAGCCTCCAAGTGAACCCGGCGACATCCTCGTCGGGGCGACCGTGCTCCCCGGTCTATCCGGGCGCGCGCCAAAATGGAGCGGGAGTATTGATCCGGTCCAGGTTGCTCGCAACAGTGCCGAAGCGGCCATCGTCGTCGCGCCACGAATTGAATGCCTGGTCGATCTCGTTGCGGCTTCGCGCCACGAAGTTCCACCACATATGAATCTCGCTCTCGAAGGGAACCCCTCCCAGGAGCATCACCCTCGACGGCTCGAGGGCGTCGAATTCAATCTGATCGCTTCCGGGAGCGAGGTAGCCGAGGTGTCCAGGCTCGAGGAATATCCCGTTCAGCATCAGCGATCCCTCGAGAACAATCGCGGCGTACTCGAAGTGAATTCGAAGTGGGAAATTCGCGCGCCTATTGACCTTGAGGTCCGTCCCCATCAGTTCGGTGTCGTGGCGCGCGGGGCTCGTAACCCCGCAGAATTCGCCCACCAGGATGGTGGCGCTCGTGTCATTCAACTCGATGCGGGGCAGGTCGCCGTGGTGCTCGAAAGCGGGAGCCAGATGACGCGTCGCGTCGGGCTGGGCAATCCAGAGTTGGATGCCCTGCAGGGTTCCCTCGTACTGTCCCGTTGCCTCCTCGGAGTGCGAGACGCCTTCGCCGGCGGTCATCAGGTTCAGCTGGCCGGGAGTAATCAACTGCTCGGTGCCCAAACTGTCGTGGTGAAGGGCTTCGCCATTGATCAGATACGTCACGGTCTGCAGTCCCATGTGGGGATGGGGTCCGATATCGAGACCGTGTTCTTTGGTCACCTTCGCCGGTCCCATGTGGTCGGCGAAGCACCACGCGCCCACCGTGCGATGTCCCCTTCGAGGGAGCGCCCGGCGAACGGACATGGCGCCAACCGTGGCCGCACGACTGGTGGTGACTTCGAGCCGGGTCATGCAACGAGGCTAGCCAAAGGTGCCCGACTTTGGCCCACGAGCATCTCCCGGATGAACCTGATTCTCAAGGTCCAGGACTGCGCGCTTTTGACCGATTTCGCCACCCAACCGGGTGTAGAAGTCAACTGACCTGCCCTGCGTCTTGTTGCCCTTTTGTTTGTTGAGATTGGACCCTCGTGAGAGGCTCATTCCATGCCAACTTCGTACCCAGCGGGGTCTCGCCGGAGAGCGATTGCGCTCGTGAGATCGGGTTGGTCCGGTGAAGCAGCATCGTGGAAGCAACTTCGGGATCAGCTTCGAGTGACGTCTGATCCTCGCCCGGCGCGAGCGTCACGTCGGTGCCATACTTTTGATGGACTTGGAAAGGAGTTCCCTATGCCTACGGTGACACCAGACAACTGGCTTGACCTGTCTCGGGTAGCTAGTCCCAAGGTTGAAGGATCAGTAGAAAGGCCAGTCAAGTCGGTAACGACAGCGCCGAGCGGCCTCGAGGGGGAGGGGTTTCCGGTCCGCCGGGCTTTCGCCGGCGTGAGCATGAGCGACATAGATCCGTTCGTCCACATGGATCAGATGGGGGAGGTCGACTACGCCCCCGGCGAGCCCAAGGGCACTCCCTGGCATCCTCATCGCGGTTTCGAAACGGTCACCTACATGATTGACGGTACTTTTGCTCACCAGGACTCCCACGGCGGAGGCGGTCTCATCACCGGTGGCGACACCCAATGGATGACCGCGGGGGCCGGTATCTTGCATATCGAGACGCCTCCCGAGGAGTTGGTGGTCTCGGGCGGACTGTTTCACGGCATTCAACTCTGGGTGAATCTGCCGGCGAAAGACAAGATGATCGCGCCGAAGTATCAAGGGCTCGTCGCTGACCAGGTGGTTCTGCTGTCTTCGAGCGACGGGGGATCCCTCGTGCGGATAATCGCCGGAGAGGTCGGCGGACATCGTGGGCCCGGCTCGACCCACACGCCCATGGCGTTGGTCCACGCCTCGATCGCGCCAGGAGCGATGCTGGAATTACCTTGGGATCCCAACTTCAACGCGCTCGCGTACGTGCTTGCCGGATCTGGTCGGGTGGGAAGCGAGGCGCGACCCGTTGATGTTGGACAGCTGGTGACGTTTGGTCCCGGCGATTGGCTGAGCGCGAGCGCTGGCGATAACCAAGACTCGCGCACCGTTCATTTCGAGTTGCTGATTCTGGGAGGCCAGCCCATTCGTGAGCCAGTTGAGCATTACGGGCCGTTCGTCATGAATACTCGAAGCGAGATTATGCAGGCACTGGAAGACTTTGAAGCCGGTCGTTTGGGCCAAATTCCAGCGAATGCACTGATGCCTCACGTGCCCGATCCAAATCCGATTCGTGTTGAACACACGGGAATCTGAATCTTCAAGGGCCGGTGGACGCGGGCTCGCGTTTCTTCGTCAGTAACTCGAGCCAGGTTGCGAATGGCGAGCGGTTCCCGAGACTGTGGTGCGTGAGACAACGATTCAAGTGGCTGCGACTGCCAACGAAGTCATTGTTTCGATCGCCGTGGCCGGTTCGACATCGATCGACACCAGCGTATGATTCGAGAAAGGGCTGAGGACCCTTTCGTGACACTGATGAACGCGAGGTCGAATTGGCGGCGAGCGAAGGGTGCGATCCATGCGTCATCTGAGAGGGGAGTGAAGTGGACGACGAGAAGATTCTTCTGAAGATCGAAGGTCTGGTCGACGAAGAGGGAAGACTGCGGCGAGATGAGACGCCCGAAAACGCGGAGCGGCTTATCCATGTCGAGGAGACCCTCGACCAGTGCTGGGATCTCTTGCGACGACGCCGAGCACTGCGAGAATTCGGACAGGACCCCGACGACGCCACCGTTCGTGATTCTGACACCGTTGAGGAGTATCTGCAGTGACACTGGCCTCTCCGGACGTTTCAGCCAGAGTGGTGCATGCGATGTATTCCTCGGCGTGAGGTCGTAGGGATTTCACGATTGGGCGGCCCCCAGGGTTGGGCCTAGATCACCCAGAGATGGCGAGCGTGGGAGCCCTCGGGATAGGGGCAATTGCTCGGGTCGTCGACTGGACTGTCTACAGTGGCGTGTGCAGTCAGGTGTGCACCGGGAGTGTGGATGAACTCCAGTCAGGAAACGTGGGCGCTGGCTCGCAGCGGGTTGGCCTTTCACGACAGTTCCCCCGCCACCAAGAGGTAAGGACCGAAGTCGATTACTCAGCTGCACGCAGGTACCGGTTCAGTGTCCCTGAGCCGGGACTTCTGCTTTCCTGGGCCCTTGATCGGGGTCCGTCGCCGCGCCACGACACGAGGAACGTCGCCCCGGGGGCGACGGGGTCTTCCGCGTCCAGCGGCTCGGCACGGTTGTCAGCCTGAAGCGTGTTCGGCGCGTCGGAAAATCAGGCCGCGTGGAGGGGATTAGAGGTCGTGGACCGTGAACTCCGGCTGCGCGGCGTCGAGTCGACTGACCAGATCGTCGTGTCGAAGGAGACCGCTTTGTGTTCCGAACTGGCACGACGTGGCCACGAAATTCACGGGTGGCCAGCACAGAGCTTCGCGCAACGGCATGCCCCTAATGAGGGCCGCGACCATCGTTGAGGCGAACGCGTCCCCGGCCCCCGTGAGGTCCAGCGGAGGTTCGGAGTCGGCGAATGCCTCGATCTTCAGCCGCTCGGAGTCGTTGGCGGCGACGGCCCCGCCACTTTCGTCGAAGACGACGACGTTGCCAGCTCCAAGCCTCAACAGGGCGTCGAGCACGTGGACCGGGTCGGCAGCCGAGGTGCCGGTGATCGCTTCGGCGGTCGCGCGGCTGCAGAGGAGCACCTCGGCTCTCGCGTAGAGGCGAGCCAGTCGCTCGGTCCCTGCTTCCAATTGGAAGGTGCCGGGCTGGAAGGCCAGTCGCACGTTGGGGTACTGGTCCAGCCAGTCGGCGAGCTCGTCCTGGTACGTGAGCGCGTCGGGGCCCAGGGAGTTGATGTACAGCCATGTCGGTACTTCGTAGTCTCGGAGTCCCTCCCAGTGGTAGTTGAACTCGGCGTGACGAACGAGGATCGTCCGCTCGCCACCGAATGACAGGACGAAGTTTCGCACCGTGTGACTTGGCGAATCGACGTGGATGAGGCCAGTGCCGACGTCCTCGCCATGCATCGCACTCAATATATCCAGTCCAATCTGATCGTGGGCCAGGTAACTCGCGAGGCCAACACGGAGCCCGAGGCGTGACATCGCGACGGCTGCGTTGGCGGCGCTCCCGCCGGTCGCCGGAAGTGAGTCCTCCTCGATGATCAACTTCGTGCCGAGCGGGATCTCGAGCCAACGCCCGCCTCCGTCGTCGCGAACGCGCACGGATCCCTGGGGTAGGTGGATGAACTCATCGGTCACGACGTCACCCAGACTGACCACGTCGAAGTTTTGTGCTCCGGTCACGAATCCCATGGCGAACCTCCGCGTTGGTGCTGCAATGCAATACAAAGAACCACGCGGCCGCGGCAGCTTCTGAGTCGCGGTGGTTGGTCCAGGCTTCGGGGATGGTGACATCCGCGTCGACCTACCCTGCACAGCGACGTGGCGCGTAACGGCATTGGTTTCACTCTAGGTCGCGCGCTCGCGGGTTGTCGAGCTGTTGCCTCTGTCGGCGAACGCTCTTCGTAAGGCGCACGGTGGACCGGGTCGAGCGTTGGTGTTCGGCTGCTACGTCTGTCGAGATCGTCAAGGTGGGCCCCGGAAGGCGCGTTGCACGGTCCCGTCCGTCGGCTTCGCACGGCGGGCGATTCGAGAGCTCGTCGATCGCGGGCTTGAGGATCTCGATAGGCCGAATTTGATTGAAGGTGTGGGCAAACTCGCCGGATCGGGTGGAGTGCTCGAAGCCACGCGAGGTGGAGGCGTTTGGTAGCTCGTCGGGCTCATAACCCGAAGGTCGCAAGTTCAAATCTT
>PLHD01000001.1 GCA_003138815.1 Acidimicrobiaceae bacterium
AGTGCGTTCAGTGCGTTCCGTGACTATCGAGAAATGTTAGGGATGAAATTAGGGATTTTCCCACCCGATCCTGGCGTCCGCGATTCAACAACGACCAGCGCGCGGCAGAGGATCATTCCTCCGCCGCAGTGAGAAATCGCCTCGCGTAACATTACGCTCGATGAGATTCGAACGATGTGTTCCCGACCCTGTGATGTTGGCGCGCCTGATGGCGGAGCTCGATACGCCCATGGACGAGCACGAGTGCATGATCGAGGCCGCCGACACCGTGAGCCACGAGCGGTTCATGAAAGAGATTGAGTCTGATTCGCGTGTGCGCGAGGAGTGGGAGCGGTTCCTGTTCGCCAGTTACGACAACGAGGCCGACGACTTCTAGAGCGCCAGCCTAAGCTCCTCTTGGGATCATTCGGGATGAAATGTGGGAAATGTGATCGATCGCGGGTGTTCAGCGTGCGGGTTCACGTCGGGCCCCTGACGCCAACATTCTCCGGTACCTTGAGTCCGACCTCGGAAAACAAGACGTGTTGATTCAGCGCTTGGTCGCGGCGACCACTGATCCGGTTGCAGCACCCAACAGCGCCAGGGTAAACACGTAACTGCCCCAGACTCCGATGAGTGATCTAAATGGGTGCACCTCTTCCGCGAGGAGCAATGTCGCGATGGCGCCTAGAAAGAACCAGATCTGTTGGATGTGAAATCTGTCGCGCGCACGGCGGCCAAATGCAGCGTTCCAAGACCCAACTGCGGCACCGATCAATGGCACTACAGACAAGTACCACAGCCATCCTCCAGAGCCCAATTTAGCCGTGAGTATGAAAACGACAAGGTATAACGTCGTGACAACTCCTGCGATGAACCAAATCTGCTTGAGTCGCCTCATCCAGTTAGCCTAGGTTGGCCACGTTCTCATCTCCCAGGCCGAATCAAAGGTTTGATCGCTGGAACATCTTCAATCACACATCCATTAGGTCGCAGTCACGCTTCGGGCCTCCGACAACATTCAGGCTTCGGATGAGCTGAGCGGTTCTTAGACTTTGCTCGGGACGTGGGCCAGGACCGTGAACGAGAGTGGAATCCGAGGACGGCCCTCGGGCACGACAAGCAAGCCTGACGCGTTCTCCTCCAGCCATGGGAACTGATGAAAAAGCGTCCAGTCGTGTTCGGTTAGTGAATCAAGCACAAGACCGCGCCCGATCAACGCCGCGACAATCTCGCCAATGGAGTGGTTCCACTCATAGGTTCTGGTGGCGCTGAGTTCTTCACCGTCAGTGTACGTAGAGGTGCTGTCGAAGATGAATGGACTGTCGGGCTCCTCGAAATAGCTATAGATGACCCGCTCTCCGTCGTCGTCGAAGCACGAAGTAAACGGGTGAACGTCGTGGAGGTACAGTTTGCCCCCCGGGGCGAGCAGGTCCGCCACGACCCCACCCCACGCAGCCACGTCAGGCAACCAGCAAAGCGAGCCAAGGCTGACGTAGACAACGTCGAATCGCCTCCCCGGGAACGCCCGAGGAGCGTCATAGACATTGGCGCAAACGAAGGATGCACGCTCGGATAGCCCGGCGCGCTCCGCGAGTGAAGTGGCTTCGTCAATGGCCGCTGGCGAGAAGTCGAGACCGGTGACGGTGGCCCCGGCTCTGGCCCAGCGCAGCGTGTCCATTCCGAAATGACATTGCAGGTGTACGAGTGTTTTTCCCGCCACGTCCCCTAGCGCCTCAGTCTCCCTGGATGGGGGCCCCGGTGCGTTGCGAAGCCAACCTTCAACGTCGTAGAACTGAGACTCGGCATGAACTCTGACGCAACTGTTCCAATTGATGAGGTTGGCTTCGAGTCTTGGTTCCATCCGCTAAGAGTACTTTCACTGATTCAGGTCTCGGCGGCGACAGCCTTCGTCATCTGGCATCTCGCATCGTCGAGTCCTCAAAGGTCTAGCCAATGGATTCAAACTACGTGTCCTTTAGAGAACAGCGGCAGCCCGATATCGATAAATCAATGTGCTGTGGCGGCTGCATTTTGGCACAGTCTCATTTCGTGCATGAGTGTTCAGATAGCGAGCTCGTCGACGAGGTCTTGTACGAGCGCAACGAAGGAGGCCGCAATTATGGCTTCGAGCGATCGCTCGCCGGCGGCTCGAACGGCCATTATCGTGCCCGGAGAGTCAGTTGCACCGAAGAGAGCGGGGAGGATGTCGATTGCCTGGACCGTCACATCGCCCGCAAGATCTGAAGACCTCAGTTCGTTCAACCGGTCCCTCAGGGAGTTGGTCGCAACGGACTGGAGCAGGCGGAAGATATCCAGCGCGTCCTTGTCGCTTAGTCGATCTGGAGAGTCGAGTCGCTCGGTGATCTTGTGGATCTTGGCAATCAGCAGTGCGCTGGGACCGGCTACCCAGATTTCCACTGATCGTTCATCAGATGGTTCGAGCGCGGTTATGGTCGTTCGCTCGCGATCGAGGAGCGATGCTTCTAGTCCCTTGGCACGACGTGCCGCTCGGTTCCCATGGGGACCGAGTCGGGCACCTCGCGAGCCGGCACCGGCCAGCGCTTCGGGCACCATGAGGTCTACGGTGATTCCTCGCGGACTGATCCAACTACCAGGATTCACACCGATCTCATATCCATTGGCGAGCAGGCGATCGGCAATCAGGGGGCTGTCGGCGAGCAGGTCGGGAGCAATGCAGAAGTCGGCGTCGGTCGTGTACTCGGCGACCGATAGCGTCGTGGCGCCGGTGTGGACGTAGACGGCCTGGGCGCCTACGAGGACCAGTGCATCTTGGTGCTCGCGTAGTGCATCAAGAGTGTCAAGCAGCGCTGCTCGCGCCGCAACGTACAGCGGATCAGGATCGCCAGGCATCTTCATTTTTCTCCATCCAGTCAATCAGCGCTTCACCCTCGGCGGGCTCTCGGCCCGGACCGGTCAGCAGGTCCACCGCGACTTGGCTCGGGGCCGCGACAGTTAGTCCATCTCGTTTGACTGTCCTTTCGAACACCACCTCATCGAACGGCTCGACCAACAGGACGTTGGCACCGGCATCGGTCGAGCGCAGGTCGAGTGTTTCGGCTGTCGACGTGGCGTCATCGACGTAGAGCACGGCCATTCGAGCAGGCGCCACCGGTGCGAATCGTTGCGCCGCCAGCGACGAAGTGACGGCGTAGCGCCACGGCACGTCGTCGAGTCTTTGGCTCAACGCTTCGAGTCCTCGGGGTTCAAGATAGGAAGTCACGGTGTTGGATCTACGAAGTTCATAGTCCTGACTCCAGCGATGCAGCGCGCCAGCCCAGTCGACGCTCGCGACGCCACCTCGACTGTCTCTCGTGACGATTGCGTCTCGTTCCAAGAGATCGATTACTCGGGATAACGTCGCCGCAGCTACTCCAGTTCGGGCGCTGAGTTCTCTGACGCCGTACGGCGGGATAGTGTCGACGAGTGCCCGCACTGCACGCCCTGCTCCTCGTCCTCGAAGGGTGCGCAGCGGCTGGTCATCCGGCCACGGATCCTTTTGGGCGCCCTGGACTTCAACGAAGAGGCCGGGGTTCGATGCCGTGAGCCTTATATTCCCCGTGGCGTCGACGTAGCTGACGTCGAACTCTTTGAGGACCTCCTGAGAGCGGCGGCTTAGGTAGCCAGCGGCGAGCAGAGGCAACGCGCCCTCTCTTCCTTCGAGCAGGAGTCTGAGCTGCGTGACCGCATCAACGATCGACCTTGCGGTGGGCGAGCGTTTCACCTCGACCACATAGTTAACAGATCGTTGTTCCGGTGACGTCAGCGTGAACCACGAATCGAACCGACCGGATCTCGATTGTTGAGCGGCACCGACAGCGAAGTTCCATTCGGCGGGTAACACGCCTTTGATCAGCTCTGCGCAGGCTCGGAGCACTTGCTTCTCGCTCATCGCCTTGTTCGACCTCATCTCTTCGCACCATCTTTCGTAGAACCAACTGGTCGGTTCATCTTTATGTTTCAAGTATATCAGTGTCCCGTATTACACGATACAGATACGTTATTGAAACGTAATCACTGCTCTGGCTCGATCAGTATTGACTTGTTAAGTCCCGTAATTACCGCTCAAGAGGTTCAGTATTTCAGAAGTTCTTGATTCTCGAGTGAGAATGCGGCGACTGTTGTGGCCCACGAGCGTGAACGTTCACATCTACTCAGTGGGCCGCCCGGGTCTCGATCCCGGCACCTTGGGATTAAAAGAGGGATGCATATGGTCGGATTCGTCCGGTGGCGTCGGAATCATCCGGATTTCAAAGAAAACTTGTCCGGTGGTGTCGGATTGGTCCGGTGATGTCGGATTGGTCTGTGGGATGAAATGTGGGATTTTTGAGCGATCGCGGTAGTTCAGCATGCGGGTTCACGTCGGGCCTTTGACAATAATCACGACCGCAGTGGATCAGGTTTACCCTGCAAGCCCGGTAAACCTATAGACCCAACATGAGACCCATAGCGCCACTAGCCCCATTGTGATCACGAAAAGCCTCGTCAAGACTTGTTAGCTGGAGTGGGACCTAGTCCGAAATATGTATCACGTATCGAGTACCCAGTGCTGCGCCCAACAGAATTGTTGGGTATACTTGGTCGCATGGAGAACAAGAGACGGAATCCGGTTACCGACGAGACTGTCGTTCGACAGAAGGCGCCGGTCGTTCGCAAAAGAAGCAGCGCGGGTTCAGTTAGCAAAGTGAATCGCGCTACTACGGCTAAGCAGATTTCTGGCCGGGCTTTGACGCCAAGGGTTCGCGCTCGTGCACGAACGAATTTCGGCCAAGATGGCGGAGTGATGACGTATGAACCCAAGCGTCGCGCTGAATTCCTCGTCCATATTCTAGGTAATCAAGGTGCGGCAGACATACTTTCAGTTTCAAAGAGCCAGCCCAGTCGATGGAAAACTGGGAAAGAGACTCCGAGTCCCGTAGCTGCTCGAAGGCTTGTCGATTTGGATCACGTTCTCGCCCGCTTCCTTTTACTGTGGGACAAGTCGTTGGCTCAAGGTTGGCTGACGAGTAGCAATGGTTTTCTCGACGGAGCAAGGCCCATTGACGTGATCTTGACCAAAGGCTCGTCTGAAGTAATCGATGCGATTGAGGCCGAAGCGGCCGAGACATTCGCCTAGTCCGATTGTGCTCTTGTACCGAGTCTTTCCATACCTGGAAAGCGCATCGCCAGGAGAACCTGGACATCCGATGTTTGTTCAGACTCCACAGGGCGCAGGTCGGTGGGACAATCCGAGCCTTTATCTTGTTCGTTACTTTGCACTATCGCCTGAGGCTGCAATCGGTGAAACGTTTGGTAATTTTCCAATCTGGTCTCCTGCCATGTTGAGACGTCCCGACCTACCAGATTCAGAACGGAAGATTGGCGTCTACCAAATCGATGAGGAAGTCAACCCACTTCTTGACTTGGATAATGCAGCGAATCTATTCCACCGACATATCAAGCCCACAGATGTTGTTCGTCGTAACCGGCCCGTTACTCAGAAAATTGCAGCGGATATCTTCAATGAGGATAAGTGGGCTGGCATCCAATGGTGGTCATTCCATCGTCCCCATTGGCCCGTTGTTGCCGTCTGGGTCGCGGATAACGTCACCTTTCTCTCGGTGGAAGGAATATTGACCCATAACGCTTATGAGGATGCGGCCAAAACATTGTGCAAGGTTCGAGAAGAAAGCTGAGTGAAGGAGAATACGGCCCGAGCGACTGAAAGGAAAAGGGTTTCCAAGTTAATTTTCGTCAAAATCGGTTTGCGTTCATTGCGGCCGTTGCCTCTTGAGAGATGGTCAGGCTCGTGGATCTGCTTCAGTCGGGTTACTAGGGCATCGAGGTTGAGATTCGGTCCAGTTATCTGTTCACACGTCGGAAGGCGACTCATCTACTATTTGGCTACCTCAGCTGTTGAGAATCGATGTCGGGAAGAGGGAAGATGAGTGACGCTGAAGGTCACGTAATCTCGAATACAGATATAACAACTCAAGTTCTGATGCAAGAGCTCGCACAAATGCGGGAAGACGACAGGTCGGCTCTAATCCAAATATCAGCGATCATGGGTGTTGCCCTATCCCTCCTTGTCGTCTTGACGGAGTTGGCCGTTCACTTCAGGCATTCTCTGCCGTGGTACGTGTACTTGTCTGCCCCAGTCGTTCCAGGAGTTTTGATCGCTTGGGTGATTGTGCTCGGGTCTAATGCTTCGGTGCGAACCTACTATGCGAGGTCTCTGGAGTCAGAACTGATTGAGAGAACTGAACCGAGTGAAGCCCATGGACTCAAGTTTCCGTCGTGGTCACACTTTGAAAGTCGACTGAACGGAGCGAGCGCAGTTGGACCGATGGCCCTTAACTTGCTTCTTGTTTACCTTGGGTGCTTCTTCATTGTGGTCGGTTGGATGACCTATGTGATACTCACGCAGTTCGTAGGCTGGCACATCAAGGTGGTCGCATTGATTATCGATGCATCGATTCTGCTCCCTCCATCATTCTTGGCGGTCTTGAATGAGGCTCGAGGGAGGCAGTTTTGGCATCAATTGAAGGGACTTGTCTCGACGTCCTTGAACGACACCGAGGAAGGCTTCCCACTCAGTACGAGTCGGTCAGAAGAACGAACTCTGGGCAGTTTTCTCCTCCTGCCGCGTTACGAGGACTTAGCTGCAAAGGGCATGTTCATGCCGCTCACCTACTTAGTGGTTGGCTTGTTGGCGCGCAGAGAGTTGTTCGCGTCTCAGACACTTCGCCCCGCGATTGGAGTTTGGCTGGTATTCGAGGTCTTGATCTACCAATCCCGGTACCTTATCAACGATGTTCGAGGGAGAGTGGAAGACAACTCGGCATCAACACTAAAGCGACGCTTCCCCGGAAAATACGTAAGCCTTCCAGGCAAACCTGTGTCCGAAGGACTCGAAGATTACGCTCTTCGCCTGTCATTTCTGGCGCTCATCTTCAGAATGATCATCGGCATTACGCTTTTCTTCACGTTCGCGCCACCGCGCTATTGCACTTGGCTTATCTGCCTTTTGTTCATGATCGGCTTTATGGTCACGACCTACCTGTATGAATGGACGAGGCTGCAAACAGACCGCTTGTTTGCCAGGTCCATGACGAAAGAAGGCAATCGTGGAGATGCGTTGAAATCGAAGTCTCTGGCATTTGAATCGTACTCAGTCGTTGGACTGGTCGGTATTGGCTACTCCATACGTTGCCTGCTGGCTCTGTGGCTCCTCGGCGGGTTCACTTGGAGAGTGCAGCTGACGTTGAGCCTGTTCGCGTGGTCGTACGGATCGATGTTTGTGTACATGACTTGGATCATTGAGTCAACTAAGACTGCACCATCAGCCTTCGTGAGCAAAGCTCACCTACGTCTACTCGGTGACAAGTATCGGGTTCGCTACGCAAGCAAAGATGGCGAGTTTGGGAAGGCAGGCGATGTTGGTCCATCCGACATGATTCTCAGAGTTCGCCAATCACCGATTTCGGTGCTCACTGGACTGGGTGTGGCGAGCCAGGCGGCGATGGTGCTCTTGTTGAGGATTCTCATCTATGGCTCCACCGATGTTGAAAGATTTCTACTTCTGCTTATTGTGAGTTTGGTGTGCATGATTGGATCGATGACCTTACCAATGACTTTTGAGAAGTCCACACCTCTTCCAGCACTATTCGCCACGACTGTTGGCCTGATTGCGACAATATTGTTGTTGCCAAGTGATGGCTTGTCAGGGCCGCAACGAGTATTGGCTGTGGTTGGACTCGGATGCTCGCCATTGACCGTATTGGCGTTTCGAAGTTGTTGCGACGACGACATCGAAGATGCTGTGTTCAAGTTTCTGCAGAAGTACCGCCGGAGATTTACCGTAATCCCAAAGTGGTTTATTGGCGGAAACGTGGGTGAGATCAGTGAAAATATCACGGTGAACACGGGTGCGGGTCGATCTGAAGAATTGAGCCCACTCGCGAAGTCGGGGCAAATCCTTAAGAGTGACATTGAAGGTGCTCCTTAGGAATTGCACTGACCGATTCGTCTCAAGAACACGACTCTCAATTGACCGTCTGGATGGTGCCTTTCGAATGGCCAGTTGGCCAGACTCTTTCACTGCGAGACGAGCACGAAGGAGGGTCGTGGATCGCCCCAGAAAGGGACGGAGACTTTGTCGAAGTTGTCGCAGGGGCACTCGCCGCCTCTCTCGATGCTTCGGACATTGCGACGGTGCGTTCGATGGGCGCCAAGCCCTCGGACTCGTGGTAGCGCCCCCTCAAAGTGTCCACTAAACCGTAACTGAGTATTCTGTTCCCACTTTCGAGATTGTGAGATGCGATGCCGTTCAAAGGTGACAGTTCAAGTGAGCCCGTCTCCGAATCTCCCGAGCTCTTGTTCGGAGAGCTTCCTCGATCTCCCAGTTCGATTCAATCTCTTTGGCTGCATCAAGGCGACATTCTCCGGGCATATGCAAGGATGCACGCCTCCACTTCTGACTTGGCGCTAGAACTGCCAACCGGGACAGGAAAGACGCTTCCCGGACTTCTGATTGGCGAGTGGACGCGCCGGAAGGATAAGTGCCGAGTCGCGTTTGCTTGCCCGAATGTTCTGTTAGCGAAACAGGTGCAACAGGTTGCGTTGAGGGAGGGTATACCTGCTTCGCTGTTGGTCGGTTCATACCGTGAATGGGACGCGACCGCGCAGGCGATGTATGAATCTTCGAATTCACTTGCCATAACCACGTACAGCACCATCTTCAATAGCAGCCCGAAGATCTCTCAGCCACAGTTGATCATCTTCGATGATGCTCATGCTGGCGAACAGTACGTCGGCGAACAATACTCGGTTCACGTCAGTCGCTACGATATGCCGGACATCTACTTCGCGCTGCTGGACAGCCTGTCCTCGTTGATGAATCCCTTCTTTCTCGAGCGTTTGCGATCGAGTGAATTCGGATTCTCGTCGAGCACGGATACGCGAATGCTGATTCCACTTAGGTTTCCAGAGATCGTGAACAAGATCGATGATGCCTTAATGAAACTCCCTATCCCTAGGAATTTTGACTTTCTTATGATCAGATCACTCCTTCCATCTTGCAATGTGTATATTTCGTATTCTGGGGTACTGATTCGCCCCATGATTCCTCCGACATTTGAAAATGGAATATTCACTGGGGCATTGCAACGCATTTACCTGTCAGCGACTCTCGGGAGAAGCGGTGAATTAGAACGTTCATTTGGCCGATCACCTATAGAACGACTCTCATTGCCAGAGGGCTCTTCGGCACCTCGGTCTGGACGTCGACTGTTCGTATTTCCGGATCTCATCACTGACGCTGATGGCCTCGCAGTGACGAAGTTGATCGTCAAGCACGCTGGCAAAGCTTTAGTCCTTTCGACGGACGGAGATTCTGCGGTGCAGACGGCAACTGAACTTGCACAACCAACCTGGGACGTTCTCACAATCAGCGCGGTGCGGGATGGCATGAAACCATTTGAAGATGCGAAGAACGCAGTCTGCGGCCTTGCAAGTCGATACGACGGGTTGGACCTGCCCGGTGAAGTGTGCCGCGTTGTAGTTCTCGAGGGGTTACCTTCGCAAAATAACCTTCAGGAGCGGTTTCTCTCCGAACGCGCAAGAGCCGGAGCGATGCTGGCTGAACGGATTCGTTCAAGGATCGTTCAAGGTGCTGGACGCTGCACTAGGGGACCTAATGATTTTGCGATCGTAGTGATCCTCGGAAGGGATCTTTCCAATTACCTGTTGCGGAATGAGACCCGATCTTCGATGGAGCCTGAACTTCAAGCGGAGATTTCTTTCGGATTCAAGAATTCACTCGGGATGTCCGAGGCTGAATTGATGGAGAATATTCGAGTATTCCTTGGTCAAGAGGAGCCTTGGCGAGATCAGGCAGAGCCCATCCTCGCTGAGTCAAGACGTATTTCGGTTAGGGTGCCTGATCCCGGCGCAGACGTCCTAGCTGACTCTTGTCGGCTGGAGATTTTGGCTTGTCAATCAGCCGCCAAGTCCCAGTGGGAATTAGCGAGCAGCTACGCCTTCGATGCAGCGCGCACATTAGGCATGGGGGGCGAGTCGACTCGAGGTCTTCGCGCAATCTGGCTCTATCTTTCAGGAGTTTGGCAGGATCAGGCGGCGGAAGAGGTGAAATCGAGACCGATGCACCTGATTGCAGAAGACCGCATCCGAGACGCCGGTGTAGCCGCCTTTCCTTGCACGTGGCCGAAAGAGCAAACATCTCTTCCAGGGTCAGCTGAGATCATGCCATCTAGCTGCGACGGAATCGCAATCGAGGCAATCGCACAACGTCTTGAATCCGGTCTAAATGCCGCAGCTGTGACTCGTTTAATTGACAATATGAATGCGGGCCTTAGCGAGACAGAAGCGGTAAAGTACGAACCTGCCTTAACGACTCTTGGCGAATTGTTGGGCGCACAATCCAAGAAATCGTCACAGAAGGGTAGGTGCGATTCGGAATGGTGTTGGAATGAAGAGTATTGGCTGACACTTGAGGCGAAAAGTGATCAGGATCCCAAAGGCGTGGTCACGTTGGACGACATTCGACAGGCAAATATTCATTTGAAATTGCTTGCCGCTGATCGGGGGGTCGATGCAATTCCTGAAGGGAGTGCGACAATCGTCGTGTCTCCAAGACTCGCGGTTGATCCAGACGGAGTCATTGCTGCAGAGAAGCACGTTTTCTTGGTACATCCGCAGTGCGTCCAGGAAATTGCCATGGATGTTGAGAGAGCATGGGGCCGGTTGCTTGCAGCAAAGGTCGCCCTCTCGGGTGTTGAACTTCGCGCACACGTGAGGTCGGTTCTCGAGGGTGACGGAGTCCTGCCCTCAGATGTTGCGATCAAGCTAACCTCCCAGAGGATTCATTCCTGACTCTATGACCAAGCTGACGATTGAATTGATGAATGAGGGAGGGGGCGAAACGATCTTCGTGTAGTGAGGAACTGTGATGTGAGCCCCCAAGAGTAGTCTGGTACTTAGCTGCCGGTGCAGGCGCCGACGTCACGCTTCGCCATGTATTGGTGGTGGTGCGTTGTTACTAGAGTGCCACATTATGGCCCGACGGTATTCTGAGATGCTCTGCTGGAGGTAAGTGTGAGCAATGGCGAAATAAAGTTCTCAATGTCGATACCGTGCGACGCTGATGGATTTCTTCGGCGTGAATGCCCCACCTGCGAACGCGAGTTCAAAGTCCTTCCTACTCCTGATGGAGAAATACCCGTACCAGTTCAAGGCGGGGGCTATTTTTGTCCGTATTGCTCCGTTCAGGCAAGCTCCTGGTGGACCACGGCTCAAAGAGAACTGGCTCTTTCGTTGACAAAGAGCCGGGTGGTTGATCCGATAATGAAAAAATTCTCCGATGACATTGGAAGGATTGGTCGAGACTCTCGAGGAATCATCTCCGCTAAGGTCAACTACCCTTCCGGACCAGAACCTCAACCACTAGCGGAGACAGAGGACATGGTACGTTTCGACTTCAACTGCCACCCGTCAGAGCCAGTGAAGGTCTTGGATGGCTGGACTGGGACTGTTCACTGCATCATTTGCGGAGGTGCGGCCGCGATATCTAGTTTGGATTCTTGAGGTCTGGCAATTGATCCACAAAGACTTCCACCGCTTTGGCAACCGCGTCGACCAAGTCTCCGACTCCTTCGTCGAGGATTTGTTCGAACTTGATGCTGCCGGCGGGCGCACTTGCAGGTTTTCTAAGTGACCAATCGAAATGGGTTCCCATCGTTTGAGCGGGTCCAACATGCACCATTAGAAAGAGTTGGAGAGTGCCGTCTTCGAATAACTCGAGAGCGCGTGACATCCAGAGTGTCGTCGCCATTGGGCCATCGAAGGCAGACACAAGGGTGCAACGTCGCCAATCCCAAATGATGTTTCGACGATGACCTCCAGCTGTCAATAGGTTCTGGGTCCGTTTGTCGTCCATCACGTCTATCTGGGTTCGAGGATGCAGGCTCTTCAGTTCTTTGTTGATTGGTCGGGTCATCTCTTGCAAACGTCTGGCAGCTTCATGTGCTGATGATTTGAATTCCTGTTGCCTTGCCTGTTTGTCCATGGCTGGCTCAATTTTGAGCCGTAGTCGTTGACGGGCCGCGGACATGTCAATGACCGGAGGGATGATCGACAATTCCTTCCAAGCTGTCAGATCAATTGCAACCTGCTCTTTGGTTGGTCGCTCTTCTGGCAGCAACTTAGTCGTCCGATCCACCAACTGATCAAGTACCGCTGACCTCGGGTGGGGACGGAAATCGCCAATTTCGAACTTTCGCGAATCGGCGGGCTGGTGACCCTCAGGAGGGTACTTCTGACCCGTCGCGAGGACCCAAAGCGTCTTTCCAAATGAGTAGACATCGGCCGAATGCGGATCCGCAGTTGAGGGATGCGTAATCATCTCGTAAGCGGTGAAGTGTGCGGGCCCTACCTGCCGACCATCCCTTGTTAGCGAGTCCGCGTTGGGTACCGCAATGAGCCCGAAGTCGCCAATTAGGAATTCATTCCTGAGCTCGTAAAGGTTCCCAGGCTTGATATCGCGATGAGCAACTTGATAATCCCGTTGAAGCCGAACGAGAGTATCGGCGATAACTCCGATCGCTTCAACAACTTCTATGAGCGATCGCTCAGCGAGGTATTCCGCAATTGGATTCGCAATGGGCATTGCAAGCCAGGCACGATCAGACTTGCTCGGATGTTCAGGAAGGTGTGCATCGATCAGTGGCAAGACACCAGTCACCGTCCCAATGGAGTTGTGAAACTCGACCTCTCTCACAAATCGAACGTAAGACTCTTCGTCGACCATTCTGGAGTCGATCACCTTGAGCGCGACTTGTTCATCGTCTTCCGTTCGGGTAGCTCTCCAGACAGTGGCATTCCCACCGCGACCTAGAACGTCGTGGCGAGCCCAAGGTCCGATAGATTCTTTTGGCTCAACCATAAACTGGTGTATCCATTCCTAGAACTTCCAAATTGAGCGTATTCGATTCGCACGATCTGCGGACGTCTTGTGAGTACCTAGGACTTCGTGGTCTGCACGCCAGCCGGGTAGGGCGTCAGGTTAGCTAATCGACGTGCTTCGAGAAGCCCTAAATCGGCCCACAGAAGTCACAAAGAGTGCAGCCTGCCTCGAGCTCACTGTGAGGCCGACTGACCCAAACCTGACCTGTTCGAAAAGGTGAGCGCCATTAGTAGGAAGCCAACCGCTGTAGCCCCCGCACCAAAGGCTTGCATCCAGAGCTGCCACGTGAATTGGGCGAGGCCCTGCCAGGACCAAAGAACTGTCACGTAATACAGACAAAGGAACAAGGACTCAACCATCAAACCAATGAATGCGCTCTTGAAGAGCGAGGCGTGATCGGAAATCAGGGCCGTCATTTTGCTTAACAGCCACCACGCCCATAATGCAGCGAGCGACCCCAGCGGAAGCACGATTAGCTGAACGTCAGCTCTGACGGAGCCTTGGTCGAGATAACCATGATCCACGAGCACGACCAAATTGACAATGCTGCCCAGCGCAGTAAGGGAAAAACCAGCAATGACCCAAGCCCGGGCGTACTTCTTCATGTTGGTCACCTCCGGCCCTTGGCCTTCAAATGAACGACGGACGTCTGTAGGTTGCCCAGTCGTTCATTCAGAATTGGCAGGGCTGCTTTGTCATTTTCAGGCGAGGGTGGTAGGCCATGGAGGCCCACGTTCGCAACCAGGAATTGGCCGGCAAACTCATGACAGGAATCACTAGCCACGAGCGACCAGTGGCACGGCGAGTGGCCCCGAGGTCAGGGCGGCCGCCAAGTCATAGGCGCCACTCTTTGTCACGGCAAAGAGCTGCATCCGACCGTCGAACGAACTGAACGAAGAATTGGCGGGCTGGATCAACGGTGCTTCGACAATGACACCATTCAGATCAATGGCAAGTTGATGGTGGAAGTACTCAGCAGCCACCTGGTCCCAGAGCTGGGATTCGTACGGGTTGAGTTGGACGTCAACGATCCAGCCGCCCGCCTTCGGTGTGTCGACGACTTTGGCGGATGCCACCTTCGACGAGAGCGTTACGAGTGACGGACCAACCAGGTAGCGCTGGGTCGCACCCGTGCCGCTGTTCAGTATCGACAGGAGGGCTGAAGCGTTGGGTGATGCAGCGTCCTGCGCGGGGGTGGTCGTCGGGTACGCCGACAGCGCAGGGTCGGGTTGGGTCGTGGGCGCCGTGAACGCGCCCACTGATGAAGTGTCGCCTGGAGTAATGGTGGGTGCCGCGTACTGCGGGCCTGAGCAAGTCGTGGGCAGCGGGTTCGACGAGACCGGACCGCTCTGGGCGCCCGCGTAGCAGGTCACCGAGCGAATGAGGAGTTGCGGCGATGAGGTGAGGAGCGAGGTGGGGCTGGCGAGTCCCTTCGGACCGTTGGTAACGACCAGCGCTCCATGTTCAACCTTCACCGTCGCGTTCGGGAAGCCGACCGCACGCAGTCGCGCGGTCATCACCTGCTTGTCTGCGATCAGTTGGGTGGTAGCGACCGATCCGGTCACTCTCGGGTAGAGCGTCACAGCGTAGGCGGAGTTCGAGGCGAGGCCGACAAAGAGCGCGAGGGCACTCACTGCGATGGCGAGCGCGCCGCCACCCATCGTCGAGATACGAGTCCGCAGTTGACGCCGGTGAAGGCGCTGGTGCAGGGCGTGAGGCGAGGGGACCTCGCCAGCGGGGACCGACGAGGAGGCTCGATCGAAGAGGTCTTGGATTTGGTCAGTCAGTGACATGGGTGGCATCCTTCGCTAGGTGTGACGCATTGGCGAGAGCGGCGTGCAGGGTGGCTTTAACGGTCCCTTCCGCACAGCCCATCACCTCGGCGATCTCGGGGATAGTGAGTTGGGTGACGTAACGCAAGAGCAGCGCCTCGCGCTGGCGGTCGGAAACTCCTCCGAGAAGGGTGGCAACCATCATCTGGTCTTCGACCCGGGCCTCACCGGATTGATCGGTGGGCCGTTGGATGAGGAGCGGCTGCTTAGCTTCCTGACGAACCCGACGTCGATGAAGGTCTCGGCCCTTGTTCAAGGCCGTAATCATCGTCCAGCCCTCAGGATGGTCGAGCAATGAGACCTTCGGCCACCTGCGCAGCGTCTGGAAGAAGGCCTCCTGCGTGATCTCCTCGGCCAGCGCCGGATCGCGAAAGGTGAGCACCATCGCCCGGCGCACGCGCTCGTAACTGACCGAATAGTAGGTGTCGAAATCAATCACCGGGGCTCCTCCGTTCGGCTTCTCGTTGAGGCTCTCATTAGTAAGACGATCCACACTGCCAAACCGTTTAGTCGAACTTCGTCCTATTGTGCCGTGGGCCAGACGGCGCCGTAGTTCAAGACATTGCGTCCCACGCCTGTGTCGAAGCACACGTCACCGAGCTGGCGTACGACGAAGTGCGTTGTGGCGATGGGGTTGGCGTAGCCGTTCACGAGGAAGCCGGTCGTGGTCGCCGGATCGCAACCCGTGAATGACGACCCGACGAGCCTGTCGACCACGAAGAGGGCCTCAATCTTCTGATGGTGAGTGATGACCGGTCGCCGGGTGTTTTCGGCGGCGGTCGGCACTGACATATCGCGTACGGAGAGTTTGGCGGGGTCCGTAGTGTTTCGGACCGCTCGGACTTCGGGGGCCCCCGTCAGGAGGTGACAGGTGGTGCCCCGGTTGTAGAAGTACACGGGGACCACTTCGTAAGCGCGAAACTGTAGTACGCCCTCCGAAGTCTTCAACCGATAAGTGGCGTTGGTCACGGTGGCGCCAGCAGTCACCGAAATTCGTGAGGCCTGGCACGCGGGGTGCGAAGACGTAGCAGCGTGGGCAGTGACAGCCGGTGACACCGTGCCTACGGCTATCGCCAGAGGCAACAGAACAACAAGCGTGAGCACGACCCGGCTCCCGCGAACGCGCCTTCTCGGATAACTCATCGTTCTTCGTCTCCAGCCTGCCGTAAAAGCCCTGCACATGAGCGTACCGGTGCCGGTTCCTTGTGCACAGACACAAGTGGACAGTTGATCTCATTCAAATTGTGCGGCTCGTCTCCAACTAGAACGGCGTTAAGTAATCCGATTCCTAAACCCGTTCTATCGATTTGTGGTGACGGGCAGCCTATCTTCTCGGTACAGCAATTCCATTCAATGAGGGGGTAACAAATGAGAATTCGTATCCGTAGTCGCATTGCGCGATTGTGTGCGTGCCTCGCGCTGATCGGCTTTACTGCGGTCGGCAGCACGCTCGTAGTCGCTGGCACCGCCGGGGCTGACACTGAAATTGCCAGCGGCCAGCACTTTGCAAGCACGGGCTGGGTCCACGAGCCGTTCTACTCGTGTCAGGACGACGAGTGCCCAGTTTGGAGTTGGGCGCTATACGGCGGCGGTATCAGTTGGCAGGCGTGGAGCGCCACGGGCGGGAACTATGACAAGATGACTCAGGACTTCTGGGAAGGTCTGCTCGGCAGCGAGGCCGGTTCGGGCGACCCGAGCAACCACGATGACGCCGACATTGTCGTGTCTGGTCTGGGGTCCGCCCACTACGACGGAGCGACGGAAATCAGCACGGTGTCCGGTGACGGCACGTGCCCAGAAGAGGCCGATCCACCGTTCGATCCGTGCGACGAGTCCGAATCCAACACGAACGGGCACCACTTCACCGACCCCATCGACTACGGGTACGTCGAGTATTCGAGTAACTACGGCTACCCCCCGGAGTACCCCAATGGCGCGCAGTCGTTGACGGTGCTCAACGGGTACATCAGCTAAGGAGGATGAACATGATCAATGCACACCCAACCGCGTCTCGAGGCATCCGTACTGTGCTGCACTGGCGAACTGCAGTTGCCGCGACAGCCGTTGTCGCAGTCTCCTTGGCCCTTGTTCTCTCTGGGTCCTTGTTCTCAGGGAAGGCAACTACTACCAGCGGCCGATTTGCGGTTGCCGGAGGATCCCCTTACCCGCTAGTGGAGCTTCTCGCGAATTCGACAACGCCGAAGCCGTTGCCGGCGAGCTTCCACACAAGGCAGGAGGCCGCGATCGCGGCTCTACCAAGCCGTGCTCACCTCGCCAAGGCACTCGATGCGAGCGGAGTCAGCGTCGGCTACGAAGGGGTCACGTTCAGCAATCAGGACATTGCCAATGGGGAAGCCACGTGCTTGCAGTCGGCCATTGAGGTCACGACGAACAATGCTTTCGCCCAGGGGCTCAATCCGTCTACTGCCATTACAGAGCTCGAGTCATCGTCGTACTGTTTAGATCAGTCGATTGCTCTTGCTGTCTTCAAGCAGGGGGCTGAGCAGGCGACGATTGACAGCGGTCACGGAGCCACGCTGGCTCAGGCTCAGGCCTACGCACAACAGCAGCTAACTGCGCAGGAAGCTTTCGACGCATCCCCGGGCGCACCTCAATTGCCGGCTGGGGAAACGGCGGAGAGCATAACGATGTGCGCGGCTTGTATCCTCGGCTACCAGCAGGATCTGAATCTCCAGTACGAGACCGCCACAATCACTGCGACGGCGTCAACTCAGGCTGCTCAGAGTGCCGCGATACTTAGCTGGTTCTCCGGCACTATGAGTAACGCACCGTCACTCAGCATCACTAACGTTCCGAGTGCGACGGCGAGTAACTTGACGTCGTTCCTTCCCTGGGCGATGGAGCAGGCCAACGTCAGTTAAGTCGACGCGCTGCATTCGAAAAGCAGTAGTGCTTCAAGTAAAGAGAGGGTCCGTCCAGCAGGACGGACCCTCTCTTGATCTCATATTCGACATGGTGTGAGACGCTTCCGGACACCAAGAGTCGCGCTCCATCTACCACTCCCGACCAAGCGCTCGCGGACAGAACGAAGTTCGAAGGTGCTCCACTTCGGCGGCTAGTTCGCACTTCGTCAAGTCGACGGCAGCCCGAAACGGGCGAGGACGAATCTCACGTATCAGCAGGCCGGCACGCGTCTGACCGAACGGATGATGTAGTCGACTACCTGTTGGGTGGGGATCGCCGTCCGTTGACTACTCGTAACGAAAACCTGGCCGAAGGTCGCGGACCAGAAGACAGCAATTGACGCGTCAACTTCAACGTCCTCTAGAAGCCAGCCATGCTCTTTTGCTCTAGTGACGGCCGCGCTCCACCGGTTGAATCTGGCGCCCACCATGTCGAAATAATCGCGGCGCGAGTTCGTGTCGGACCAGACGTCAAGAAGCACGTCAATGATACCGAGCGACAGGTCAGATGGTGCGGCTGACCACGCAATCACCAACAGATCTGTAAGGGCGAGCCAGAAGGCCGCCTCGTCTGAGTTCTCGACGGCCTGTTCGACGAGCTCGAGCTGGCGTTGGTTGGCCGCGCTAACCCGGCTGTAGATGAGCCGCTGGGCTTGCGCGATAAGCCGGGCCTTCGAACCGAAGTGATAGTAAATCGTCTGGATCGCGACGTCGGCGCGCTTCGCTACGTCCGAGAGTCGTACCGCGTCACTCGGTCTTTCGTCAAGCATTTCAGCGACGACGGCGGTGATGTGCTCTTTGGTCGGGACATCGTTGATTGGCACGAGCGCCCCCCCTGTCAATTAAGCATTCAAAATTATGTTGATTACGCCTTTCATCTTGGTAAGTTTCCAGCACCGGCGAAAACCTTTCACTTCTCTGCTGGTTTTCTAACCCGGACTCACCACCGGGGCACTCAAATGTGGGAAAATGTGGGATTTTGCCACAGACGAGTCACGAAATGGCTGTTCTTGCGAAGATCGAAACGCAGTCAGTTCAATCCAATTCTTCTTTGACCGGCGCTATCGAAGAGCGCCGAAAGTCCCTTGTCCAATTGGGAAATCTGTTCGCTTTCAGACAAGATCCCCCCCTGCTAAGTGCAAACACGGAGCATCGATCCCGGTCGTCATCGCCCTAATTCATTACAACACTCTTCGATCAAGAACTTCCCTGCTACATCGGCCGTTGTGAACCAGCCTTCAATTGAGGGGACCAGACCCTCTTAAACAACAAGGTCAGGTGCTCCCTTTTCGCTTCCCAAGAATGCAGTGACGATTCCAAAGATGGCGCCAGCGAAGCCAAACAGCGTGCCCGACGCCGTGGCGAGGTGGGTTGCCTCGGTAGCGATCCCTCCACCAACCAAGGCGAGGAACATGGTGGTGGCGATCACGAATCGTCCGGAATTGAACTTCGCTCCGCCAAGTAGTTGATTCACGAGAGCTTGCGCATTGGCAGTCGCGACCGCATCTGGATTCGCGGGTGGAGGTGTGTTGAGGGCTGCGCCAAAGGCTTGGGTAAGTGGATGCAACCGGCCAGCGAGTTGCACGGACCGCTGCTGAACTTCTCCGGGAGGTGGACGTTCAGCCTGGAGAGCCTCCGACATCAGGTTCACCAGGTCGGGACTCGGTGATTGACGCTCAAAGAAAAGACCCATAGATGACCTCCTTGATCGTTGCTTCTTCTAAGACCTCTCGAACGACGTGGGCTCTGAACGTCACCGGATCAACATGATCCGCAGACCGTCCCAAAGTCGCTGTAGTTGCCACCGCCGTTGTCTTGCCACCAGGTGGATGACCAGTTGTTGGATCCGCTGCGAGGACCCCACAGGACGAATCCGGCTTGGTTGGTGTTTAGTGTCACTTCCGGAACCTGGTCGGCCACCAAAGTTCCCACGACGCAGGTCCCGCCCACTGTGCCCAGTTCCGCATGACCGTAGGAGGAGGTGCTCGCTGTTCGAAGGTACGACGCCGCCATGTAGTTGACGTTTCCATTAAAGGTCGCCGTTCCTACGCAGGCCACGCCGCCCGTGACGGATGCGTGATTCCCAGATGTTTGAACGGGACAGTCGGTCGAGGTGAGTGGCGAAATTGAATCGCCCGCGGTAGTGGGACTGCAGGTTTCAACCCCCGAGACCGCGTCGGTCACGATGCCGCTCGGAATCCCGTAGGAGCCATCCGAGGTCACTGAATCGACCGTCACCTCGGTCACTTGGCACCGGCTCGTGGAGAGGGCTTGGACCCAGTTGGTCCCTTGCATGAAGGCTTGCTGCTGATACGACCACGTCTCCCAGACGCTCAGTGGTGCTGACGCTGAAGGGGGATTCGAAATCGTGAGTGCGCTGGCTGCTGAGTTTGGAGCCGAATTTGTGGCTCCGGCGATTGCCCCGCTGACTGCGAACGAAGCAGTTATGAGAGCAGCGCAGAGAAGAACTGCGTAGCGCGGTGAATGCAGTACTCCCTCGTGGCCAAGTCCTGAGTGCTTCTCTGGCATAACGCTCCTTCTCCTGTCCACGACACTGCGAATCGCAGGAGCGCAGAGCCCGAATAATCCTTCTGCACGGGTTTATGTCCGGCAACGGCCGAAACCTTTCAATAAATTCCCGAGTCATGAAGGATCGGTGCGGGACTCCCTAGGGCCCCTACGGCGAGCACGACAGGGTGCCCGACACCGAGTCCGTGATGACTCCCTTGGGGACTCCCGCGCCCCCCTTCGATACGTCCTTGTTGACCTTGTAGTGGAGCACGCGGCAGAGCGGGGTCGTCAGAGCGCGCTTCCAGTTCGTGTCCGCGAACGCCGTTCTTTGCTGTTTGGCCCATTCGCGCCACTTCGCCAACGAGGCCGTTACGCCGGGAGGTTGCGAAACCGCAGGTCCCTGATACTTCGCGGTGACAACCAATTCCGGAGGAGACGACTCCATGAACGCGAAAGTGGCGCAGGTTCCCGGCGGGGCGTGGGCGAGATCATCTCGCACGAGCCAGCCACGAACGTGATTCAGCGAGAGTTTCTTGATGATGTCGCTTTTTACAAATGATGAGCTCGGGCAACGCAGTTTATGGAGATCAGCCACGAGACTTTGGTCCATTTGAGACAGCAGCGGGCTCGAGTAGCCCGTGAACTCTGACAAGTTGAGTCTCGCACAAGGATTGGTGTTGCCCCGATCTGCGAACACGCCGACGATGCCGTTATTGAGTACACAGGCCTTGAAAGTGAGCCCTGCGGTAGAAAGGTCGTGGCGACCCCAGTACGTTTCGCACTGTTGTAGGGGGGCGCTACTGGGTGCCAGGACTACTCCCTCTCGAGGGCCGGATGCGGTGAGGTAACAGGCGACGCTCGAGGGGTTACTCGACGAAGAGCGCAGGATGCTGATGGCCGCCGCGGTTGCTCCGGCGGAGGCAATGACCAGCACAAGACCGATGCCAAGGCGAGCAACGACGTTTCGCCAGCCGGCCCTCCATCGTGACCAGCTCCTTCGCCGGCGAAGCTCTTCCAGAAGAGCGGACGTGTCAGCCTCAGAGACAAGTTGTGAAAGATTACTTGGTGACACGGGATTGATGCGCGTCAGCGCGGCGTCGATGAAAGAGAATTCTTCAGTCATGAAGCCTCCTTATCGCTGTCGTCGTTGTTCGGGGATGCGCCACTGCCAACAAGGTCACCCAAACGCTTTCGGGCTCTGTGCAATCGAATCGTGGCAGCATTCTCCGAACATCCGAGGGCGATACCGATTTCGCGATTGCTAAAGCCCTCCCAAAAGGACAAGGCCAGTAACTCCTGATCGGTCTTGCGGAGCTTGCCAAAGGCGGTGGCGATCAGAACGTCACGATCGGTCAACTGATCCATCTCCGAAGTCGGCGACTGATGATGTTCGAGACGAGCAACGAGGCTCTGCTGTCGACGGATTGCCCGTTTCTGGTTGGCCAGTACCCTGCGTTCAACGCCGTAGAGATAGGCGAGCTCTTGGCCGTCACGTGGAACGTCGCTCCAACGTCTCCACGCAATCGCCAGAGTCTCGGCCACTACGTCATCGGCCACGGCGCTATCAACGAGTCGGCGTCTGGCGTAGGCGACGAGAAAAGGGTGAACTTGGCGGACCATCGCCTCGAACTCGGCAACTAGTCTGCGATCTTCCGCGCGCCGTTCCGAAGCCGTACTCGATCGATTCCGCAGGGCCACTCAATCCTCTCTCCAACAACCATCAATCTATGCGCGAGCAGGACCCAAATCAGTAAGCCATGGGATTTAGAGAATGGCTACAACTCCCAGTTATTTATGTCCCGCAAGAGCGAATACATTTCGTGCATTTTCGCAAGGAGTCAGCTTCTAGGAATCGGCGTTAGTCATATTGAGATCGGGACTGTTTGAAGGTTTGGTTGTCATCTTGTGACAGCAATCCTTCAGCAGCCGGCGGTTTCATGCATCTACGTAAAGAGTCAGTTTCCAGTAATCGGCGTCCGTCATATTGAGATCCGATGAAAGGTTCTGTTCGGTGCCGGACATAAACAGAGTCAATAGGGTCCCTGGGAACCAATACAAGAGGGTGTCAACATGACCAATTGGTATTTTGGATCAGACATTCTTGAGGCTTTGCGTCAGGTCGGCGCATTGGGCCTGGAGTTGTAGATCCTTATTAGAAGGAAGATTGGGTAATCGTCCCAGGACAATCCTGAATTGCATTCAGGTAGTGCGGCCCGTATCACCCAATTCTTCCTCAATATGCTCGAAGGGTGGATCTCATGTTGGGATGGCTGATGCGGAGGCCCGGTGAAGACTGAAACCTACAGATTCAAGACCAAGGTCGTTACCCTTGGTGCGGCGTCGTTGCTGCTTGTCAGTATTGCAGTAGTTGCAGTGGCAAGTGGAATCGGCGTGAAGACGCAAAGCGGCAGCAGAACCGGCTGGGTAGTCCAAGCAAACTCAACACTTGGTGCTAGGACGGGTACCCCACCAAGTTCGCCTCCTCAATCGACGGCCCTACCCGATCCTTGGCTAGCTTTCGTAACTGGCGTTAACCCGGGCACGGGCATTGACTTCGTGTCGCAACTTGATGGCTGGAGAGTAGATGGGCGGCAGAACAGTCCATACGAGTTTGGTTTGCTCGCTGCTGGACCTGACGGTAAGTCCGCAATGTGGCCGGGGAACTCGGTAAGTTCAACGACCGATGGTGGTGACTCATGGAGCACCATAGTGAGTTTGCCAAATGGTGTATGGGGTGTCGATCAACTTAACCAGAACATAGGTTGGGTGGTTGGTGTGACGGAGATAGTTGCGACGGCCAACGGTGGTGCCACGTGGCATTCGGTGAATGAGCCCCAGGGGACGACTCTTGTGCGGGTTGCCCTAGCCAATTCGACATCTGCTGTGGGCGTCTCCGTACATGGCGGAGTTTTTGCAACGAACGACGGAGGAGCGACTTGGCAGGCGCTGCCGTCGCCAACGGACGTGAGCGCAATCTGCACTTCGGCATCGGGGTCTGGTTTTGCTGTAAACGCGAGTGGAGCAGTGTTTCAATCGACAGATAATGGCACCACTTGGTCGCAGATGTACCAGGTCGCTATACCGTCTGGGGCTGTCGGTTCTCCCTGGAGTGACATCAGCTGCTCGCCAGGCGGGAGTGCCAGCGTGATTAGTCAGTATTCAACCGCGACTGGCGGCGCAAGTTACGTGGATTCTGAAGGTGGTGGCTCTTCATCAACCTGGACGACCGTCGCGAGCAGCGATCTGCCAACTGGCCAAAATCAAGGAGCGATCGAATCAGCGGGTGGCCAGTTGCTCGGGGCGGCTATCGAGACGAACGACTCAGTTGCTTTTGTATGGGCGCCCCCAGCCGGCGGCGTACTCGAGGCGACAGTTAGAAGTACGACGGCTGCCACGGAGTCAACTTCATCGATCAACTTACCTGCGAGTGATCCGACCTTGGATAACGCATTCTTTGAAGGACTCGCGAATAGTGGCAACGACATCTGGACAATGTTCATTCATGTTGTCGCCAGTAGCCATCTGCTTCAGACCTGTGTGGCAAGTTCTAGTGACGGTGGAGTGAGTTGGGACATCGCTGAGTGCGACCAACCTATTTCCCCTTCGGCACCACGGACGACAATCCAACCTCTCCAGTGAGCGAGAGACAGGAGCCAGCAATGAATGATGCGAAGTTCACAAGTGAAAGTGCAACTCAAATTGTTCGGTTGAGTCGACTGATTCCGCGACTGGTCCGTATCGCGGCCGGTTCGCTTCTACTGGTGGCAATTTCTACAATTGCGATTGGAGTTGAAGCAGCGTCTGCTCACACTTGTGGAACGAATTGGTGTTCCGGTTCCGACGATTCGACATCTACGAACGTTCAAGGCAATGGGCCTCAGATCTACATCGGAGAAGTTGGGGTGTATTACTCCGACCCAACAATTACCGGATCGTCATCGCACAACGGACCTTGCAGTAAGTCATCATCTAACCCTGACGGCGCGTGCTTTAGTTCGACGGGCGCAAGTTCAGCCAATACCAGGGCAGCAGCTGGAACGGGTCTGGGGACCCAATATAACTGGTTACTCGGTGGTCCAGCTTCGACGTATGCAGCTCAATACGGTAGCCCCTACTGTTTCGGTTGGGTCCAAGGCGGTATCTCAATTCTTTATGGTACGTCGACAAGTTACTTCGGTAACTATTGGACCTACTCGTACCTGATGTTTGCTGATATAGAGCAAGCCAGTTCTGATGGTTGGTACAACGGATCGTCAATCACAAGTGCACAAGAGCAAGCTAATCGCCAAGTGATCAATGGCTTTGAGGATTACGTCGCCGGACGTAGTTCGGCTGATCCGACTAACTGTTCGGGAACGCCAAATGGTCTTCCGTATCAGTACGGTGTCTACTCGCAGCCTTCTACCTGGGTCTCGATTTTCGGTTCCGCCGCGGGTGGCACGTATGGGCAATTGCCAAATACACCGATCTGGACAATCGATATTGCTACGAGTGACACGGATCCCGGCTCATTCTCCGGAGTGGGGTGGATCGCAAGTTCGTCATACAACGACGGAGATCAGTTTTGGGAGAATCCCGATCATGACCTGTTCTACGAACCAATTTACCTTCCAATTTTTAGTTCGTATATCGGATCGTAATTCGAGTGAGCGTCGAAGCGTGGCCCTACGAGAGTGAATCAACTTGTTTGTTCCTGCAGAAACGTTCTTTGAGTTAGTGCTAACGGAGGCGACATGATACTCACCGAGATCCAGGTGTCTGACGTGGCGGATGAAGCGGATAGTAACGCCACGAAGTTCGTCTGGTTGGAACTCACGGGTAGGTGCCAACTTGAGTGTGCTCATTGCTATGCCGAGAGTAGCCCTCGGGGAACTCACGGAAGCATGATGGCGCAGGACTGGATTCGGGTCTTGAACGATGCCGCCGAATTGAACGTCGAAATGGTTCAGTTCATTGGCGGCGAACCAACTCTTCATCCGGACTTACCTCTATTGGTGCGCCATGCACGTAGTCGGGGACTTCTCGTCGAGGTATTCACAAATCTCGTCCATGTTCGAGAAGACGTTTGGGAATCCTTCGCGTTGCCCGGAGTCTCTTTGGCCACAAGCTATTACTCATCGTTGAGTGGAGTTCATGATGGAATCACAGGCAAAAGGGCGAGTCATTCGCGAACGAGGGCAAATATAGCTAGGGCCATAGAAAGAGGAATCCGTCTGAGGGTCGGCTTGGTCGACTTAGACAAATCGCAGAATATTGAGACTGCCAGAGACGACTTATTGAATCTCGGTGTGAGTTCCGACGCAATCGAGATCGACGCATTGCGAAGTGTTGGACGCGGAATGTCCTTGCCAACCAACCCTGTTGATCAGTTATGTGGCAGTTGCTCCCGAGGAGTCTTGGCTATCACTCCCAATGGGGATTCGTTCCCGTGCGTCTTTTCGCGCCAGGAAGAGTTCCAGGTTGGAAATGTCCTAATCGACAGTCTCCAAGAGGTTCTCGACGGAATCGTTCTCGAAGATGTCAGGGCGCGTTTGTCGCTCGCGTTCGAAGAACGAGACCAGAATCGCGGACTCTGTAATCCAGACTGTCACCCAAGTTGTGCACCTAGTTGCAGTCCGTCCTGCAGTCCTTCTTGCATACCGATGGGGAACTGCCGCCCTGTGGTAGGCCCTCCGTATTGAAGAGCGATGGCAAGACTTTGCGGTTTGGAAGACACTTGACGATCCTCAGTTTGCTCCGATGAAGGGATGAGGCGAACTACGACTGACTGACGTGCATGAACTCGATGGGGGTCATATATTGCCAAGGAACCACGCGGCAGGAATGCCGATGGTACTTGGCGGAGGAAGCGTTCTGATGCTGGAAAAAAGAAATCGAAGTAGTCAGCTTGTGGCTCGATGCCGTGCATGCACCTTGAGTAGTGAGACTAGTCAAAGCCAAACGAATAAATGTGAACGCGCAGTTGAGTCCCAACGAGTGGTGTACGAGCCCGTGAGCTGAGACAGGGTCCACCAAAAACGACGTTCATCGCGTCAATCTCAAGATGCAGTTACGACACAACAACTTGAGGAGAAACACGATGAACGTCCCAACCACTATCGACGCTGGCGCCTGGCTTAGCAAGTACTTAGAAGGTGCCAACGGCGACACCGACTTGGCGCGGTCCATGCTCGGCGCCTTCGCCGAAGCGATCATGAGCGCCCAGGCCTCGATGCAGTGCAACGCCGCCTACGGCGAGCGCACCACGGAGCGAGAGAACTCGCGCAACGGCTACCGCACCCGGCCCTGGGACACGAGGGTCGGCACGATCGAGCTCAGCGTGCCCAAGTTGCGCCGCGGGGTCTACAGCCCCGAGGTGCTGCTCAGCCCGCGGAGGCGGGCCGAACAGGCGCTGGTGGCGGTGATCTGCCAGGCCTACGTCGAGGGGGTCTCGACCCGTCGCGTCGACGACCTCGTCAAGGCGATGGGCATCGAGGGGATGAGTAAGTCCGAGGTCTCGCGCCTGGCCAAAGAGCTCGACGTCGTCGTCACCCAGTTCAAGGAACGCCCCTTGGACCGTGGACCCTATCGCTACCTGTGGATCGACGCGCTGACCCAGCGGGTGAGAGAGGGCGGTCGGGTCGTCAACGTCGCTGCGGTCATCGCCACCGCCGTCAACAACGAAGGGACGCGCGAGATCATTGGCTTTGACATCGCCACCACCGAGGACAGCGCCGCTTGGACAGAGTTTTTACGCTCACTGGTGGCCCGCGGGCTCAGCGGGGTCGAACTGGTCATCTCCGACGCCCACGGCGGCATCAAAGCCGCCATTGCTCAGGTGCTCTCCGGGGCGAGTTGGCAGCGCTGTCGCACCCACTTCATGGCGAACCTGGCGACGAAGTGCACCAAGGCCAGCTGGCCGATGATCGCGACGTTGGTGCGATCGATCTTCGACCAACCCGACCGCGACAGCACCTGGGCCAAGTTGGCCGAAGTCACGAGTCGACTCACCCAGGCCGGGTTCTGCGACCAAGCGACCTACCTGCTCGACGCGGCCGACGACATCTTGGCCTTTGCCGCCTTCCCGTTCGAGCACTGGAAAAAGATCCGTTCCAACAACCCCCAGGAGCGACTCAACAAGGAGATCCGCCGGCGCACCGACGTGGTCGGGATCTTCCCCAACCGCCAGGCGGTCATCCGTCTCGTCGGCGCGCTGCTCGGCGAGCAGAACGACGAGTGGGCCGTCTCGAGGCGCTACGTGACCATCGAATCACTAAGTCAACCCGCCATCATCGAACTGTCGCTCGAGGATCCGAGACCAGCGATCAAAGCCACACTCGTCAAGGAGGTTGCCATCGATCTCACCGCGGCATAGAGTTCACGACGAAGAGATTGGCGCGGAGAACGTCGACGCCCACGAACTCTTACACCACTTGTTGGGACTTAACCGAACGCGCTTGGATAGACTTTCGGAACAGTTGGAAGTTGTGAAGAACAATCGATTACGTTTTTGCGGATTTCCGCAAATCGAGTGGGCTGTGAAGTGACATCGTTCCTCGAAGAACTGGAGCTCTTGTGACCACTGTTCGAATTCTCCACATTTCTGATACCCATTTTCCTTCGCACCCACTCCCAAGCCACCTTAGGATCTGTGCGGCCCTGATTGAGAAAGTCAAGGTTCTCCAATCGGAGCGTAGATTTGATTTGATTGCGTTTACCGGGGATGTCACGCATTCAGGGGCGGCCGAAGAGTTCGTCGTCGCCAAAGACAGCCTGCTCAAACCACTGATTGCTGCGTGCGGTCTCAGTGCAGTTGAATTGCTGGTCGTTCCTGGAAATCATGATGTGGACCGGAAGTTGATTGATCCGTATGCCGAAACAGGTATGCGGGAAAGGCTTAACAGCGATCCAAGAGAAATCGACGCGTTGCTTTCGAATGACGGAGCCATGCAGAATGCGCTCCACAGAATGGCGGGTTTTGACGATTTCTACGAGGGGTTCTTTGGGACCCGCGATGAAGACCGTGGACAAATTCTTCATCAACTCCGCCATTTTGAATTGTCGGGCATTGGAGTCGATGCGCTACTACTCAACACCTCATGGCGATCTTCAGGAGAACAGGATCGGAGCAACCTCTGGTTGAGTGCGGAAGCAGTCGAATCTTTGGTGCTCAAGTCGCAAGCACTGTTCCGGATAGGTCTACAACACCATCCGACAGATTGGCTTTCCGATACTGATCAGCGAGAGTGCTCACCAATTCTGCGTCGGACGTTGACACTACATCTGACCGGGCACTCTCATTATCGAGATTCATTCAAACTAACCAGTTCAGTGGGGAGTACCGTCCACGTCAAGGGTGGTTGTTTGTACGAGTCATCGCACTATGAAAACGTGTTCGCAATCGTTGATGTAGAGATCGATGATCGGCCCCGCCAGGTCCGAGTGCAATCGTTCAAGTACGACCCCCAATTGGGATTCGTGACCTTATCGGAGGCAGATTCCAACACTTTTACGCTTTCCGACGAGAACAGTGGCCGATGGACCTCAACCCACCACGTAATTGTGCCCGACATGTGGCGACGCTTGAAGGAACTGGCCATTGAAAAGAGCATCACACCGAAACTCATTAGTGACACCGATACGGAGCGCGTATCGGAGGTCTTTACGCAACCGGTGCTGCTGAAACTTCCTTTCGGAGAGGTTATTGCGAGGATCGAAGAGGGTCAGTCGGGAGCAGGAGAGTTTGCTCTGAGCATCGAAGTACTCGTCGGTGCATTGCAAAGCGGACTCTCGATTGGAATTAGCGGCTCTGCCGATGCAGGGGTTACTGGAACGATACTGCTCTTACTTGACGAGAACTGTAATTCGATTGACAAGCCGGCAGTGTACGTCTCATGCAAGAACTTGACGAGCGGACCTCGAGGAATTGAAGCACTCATTCGTAAAGAGCTAAATGAGCTTGGATTTGGAATATCGGCGCGAGATGAAGTCGGAAGATGCACGGTTGGAGTCGATGATCTGGAGCAGCTTGGGAACAGGCAGATTGAGAACGTCGTCGAGTGGATAAAAAGCCATCCAGACTGCAATGCTGTGTTTGGTTGGCACGATGACAGCGGCCGAGTTGCCGGCATAGTGGAAACGGCACTGGGAGGAGATGCACAGTATGCGCATCTCGGACCGATGGATGTCGATTCCGCAAAGTCGATGGTAACTGCGTGGAGTCCGGCCGCTGACTCGTCCTTGGGCGACCGAGTGTTTGAACTTGTGAAGAAGGAGGAGCTGCCGCGCAATCCGTTCGTTTTGAGTCTCATCTGCTACTTGGTGCTTGAGGAAGTTGCTGGTGATGAAATTGAGAATGAAACTGTCATACTCAATCGATATGTCTTGCACTTGCTGGAGCGAGCGAGTTCAGGCGTCTCATCACGGACTGATCTCGATCTCGACAATTGGAGCAAACTCTTGGAATCGCTGGCGCTCGAATACCGGCGTAGGAATGTTCGGTTTCTGGCACGGCGAGATGTTGATCGCGTCATGATTGACGTGTACGACCGACTCGGGTGGTCGGGTTCGCCGTTGAGAATCGTCGATCAGTTGGTGGCGTGGAATGTGCTGCGGGAGAGGGATGATGAGGTTGGCTTTTGGCACCCAGCAATCTGTGATCTGTTCCTCGGGCGGAGCCTCGCTTCGGAATTCACTCTCGGAACTTCAGAAGATAGTGAAAGTTACGCGTCCTTCGCATTGAGCGAGCCATTGTTGCACTTTCAACCAATTCGACATTGTGCCCAATTGACGCGTGGCAACATCGAATTACTCCGTCGGATCGGTGAGTTGGCGTTAAGTGATGAGGGGCTCTCGCAGAGGGCCAGGGAGATCACGAATGGCAACCCTGACTTCGGAGGCATCGATGATGTCGTTGGTTTCAGTGGACTAGCGGCCGTCAATTCAGACGGATCTGACGAGAATGCCGAGATGGATGAAGAGGACGTCGACGATTCGGAGGAGCTAGACGAGAATCGGGCGAGTGCGGGAGAGTGGAAGGAATACCTGACTGAACAGGATCGACAATTAAGGATGACTTCATTTGATTCGCCTGAGTTAGTCAGCAGGGCGATGACTGTACTCAGGAAGGTGTCCTTGGTTTCCATTGTTGTCCGGTCCTCTGAGCGGATAGAAGATCAAAAGCTGAAGCGTGATGTTGTGATGTCGGCCCTTCGGCTTTGGTCGGTTGCGTTCAGTGAACTTCGAGTAGACGAAGTTCTGAGTAGCGGATTAGACGGTGCAATCGCTCGGGCGGTGGTGGCACGTGTTGGTGGCGAAAGTGCAGATAAGCCGGAGACGGAGCGGCGAGAAAGCGGTCTCAAGAACTTGCTGCTGGGGATGGTAGTCATGTCGGGGGTGATTTCGGACCTCGCGTCTTCGAAGTTGGTGAAGGCGTTACGGGATGTCCTCGAAAGCGGCGATATTGAGTCGGACATCTTGGCAACGACGCTTGGTGCCATCGCGTTGGCAGAGGGCCTGCGTTCGCATGAACCGACATGGGTCAACGAACTTCGAAAGGTTTATGTGCATACCGGTAAAAGGTCAGTTAGCCGTGAACTCATCTTCGGCTATCTGATTTTTGTTTTGAGAGACATACAGCCCGGGGCAGACATGGACGAAGAATTCTTGTCCTTTTTGGCGGATCTTGCACTGGACGCGAGCGGCCACACAGGTCCTGCGATTCGAAGCACGGAGAAGAACCGTGTGATGGAGAGAATAAAGCGACGGGCAAATGCGAAGCCAACTTAGTGCGCTGCCAAGTCATTGATCTAAAATGAGACACTGTGGACAGCGAAATCAATTTGAGTGAAAGTCAAGACCAATACCAGCAAGCTCTAAGTAATCAACTCAGGACG
>PLHD01000051.1 GCA_003138815.1 Acidimicrobiaceae bacterium
ACGCTGCCAGCGCCAACTACGTAGCGGCCAGCCAGGCCCAGCAGGCCTTCACCGTGGGCAAGGGTGCCAATTCAATTACGCTGACGTCCACCGTACCCGCGAGTGCCTCGGTCGGCGGGGCCACCTACACCCCTACTGCGACCGCGACGTCCGGGGACGCAGTGGCGATCAAGGTGGACAGCTCGGCGAGTGCCGTGTGCAGTATCTCGGCCGGCGTGGTCTCCTTCACCGCTGCGGGCACCTGCACCCTTGACTTCAACGACGCTGCCAGCGCCAACTACGTGGCGGCCAACCAGGTCCAGCAGGCCTTCACCGTGGGCAAGGGTGCCAAAGTTGTCACTAACGCGGCGAATAACCAGAGCAACAACGGAGGTTCAATCACCAGTGGTCAGTTCACCGCGGATCCGGGTTCAACGGTCCTGATCCTCGTGACTTACGAAGACCCGGCTAGCCAAACCTGCTCCTCTGCATCGGCTTCTGGAACCGCTCCACTCACCGCGATAACGGTAGTCAATCACATTCTCTGGTCGACTACTGGTGGCGACTATGGGATGTGTTCTTATTGGGCCAAGGGGTCTGGCGCGACCGGGACGGCGACGGTGACGTTTAGCGCGTATACCCAGAACGCCGAGATTCAACTGATCGAGATCACGGGTGACAACAGCGCGACGATTGGGGTCAGCGGCACGGGTTCCGGTACGAGTTCCAGCCCCTCGGTCAGTTTGACTGGTCTCACTGGAGGAAGCTATGAGATCTTCTTCGGTGACGCGGCCAACGGTACTGCCACGGTGCCCACCTGGACCTCCGTGACTAACTTCACCCAGGTTGGTAACGTCCAAACCGCCCCAACTGGAACCGCGAGTCCGTCAACCAGTGCTTTCGTCTCAGCGGTCTACTTCGGCTCGTCGAGAACCCCTGTTTCGGGCACCCTTGGAAGCTCCTCGCTGTGGGGCACCATTGGCATTGAAATCCATCCGTAATCAACTGATTTGGCTGGTGTTTCGCACCTCTAATGACTGATACGCGCTCCCACTTGAGGGGCGACCGCCGGGGCGAAGACGTTGGCTAGGTCGTGCGAAAGACCGAGTACCTGCTGGTGAGGGTCAGGAGGCTGGGTATTGAAGGCCTTCACTAACCTTCCAGGCCCTTCGGATATCCGTGGGGTCCAAGGGTAGAAGCGTTGCAGTGGTGAGGGGTTAGAGACAGGCGACGGCCCTGCAAGTCTGTCGGTACTTGACTCCGACAGATTGGAAGAAACCCCGTGGAAACAGACCTTACCCGCATGTGCGAACTGTTGGTCAATTTATTCGACGTCAACATTCGAGGCGTCGAAGGTCGGCACTGCGGTCTAGTCACGATCCACTTCGAGTGTCGGCGAGTGGCCATTGGTTGTCTCGAGCGCGGGGGTGGTGGCACGGGTGAAGGATCGCTACCAAGTCACGCTCGGCGACTTGCCGATGAACGGACGTCCGACACGGGTCGTATGGCACAAGCTCCGGTTCTTCTGCCCCGATCACGGCTGTCCGAAGGGGTCCTGGAGTGATGTCCAAATTCGGATTACGTTTCCCAGATTTCTCGTCACCGACCGGGCGGGTCGATGGCTGACTGAGCAGATTGGCAAGAACTGAGGCAGCGTCGCTGAGATCGCCAACGAACTGGGTTGTGGCTGGTATATCGTGAGCGACACCCTTCTTCGCTACGGCGAGGCCCTCGTCGACGATGACTCGTAACGATTCGGCCTCGTCGACGCGCATCAGGTGTCGTTTCTTCGCGAGGGTCATTACCGTCACCAGTGTTTCTCGACGTCGGTCGTCGACGTCGAGAAACTGCGCGGACCCCTTTGAAATGATCCACTGCCAACAAGAGTCCCGATGCTCCAGAATGGAGCCAGGAGGACAGCATGAAGAAGAGGCGTCACACCCCCGAACAGGTGATCAGGAAACTCGCCGAAGGCGACAAACTGCTCAACCAGGGCGAGGACCTGGCCGAGGTCTGCCGGCAGCTCGAAATAGCCGAGTCGACCTGGCATCGCTGGAAAGCCCAATACGGCGGCATGAAGGCGAACGACGCCAAGCGTCTGAAGGAGCTCGAGACCGAGAACGGGCGACTCAAGAGGATCGTCGCCGACCTTACGCTCGACGTCGACATGCTGAAAGAGGTCGCCAAGGGAAACTTCTAACCCCGAACGCGCGCCGTCGAGCAGTCGTCATGCTCGAGGAATCGTTCGGGGTGAAAGAACGCAGAGCATGCCGCGTCGTGGGTCAACACCGCTCCACACAACGCCTCGAGGTCTCGTTGCCGACCGACGACGAACAAGAACTGAGACGCTGGCTCGTTCAGTTCGCCAAGGACCACCCGCGCTGGGGTTGGAAGCGCGCCTATCAGCACCGGCGTCGCGAGGGACACCGCGTGAACAAGAAGCGCATCCAGCGCCTGTGGCGCGCAGAAGGACTGAAAGTCCCCTATCGCAAACGCAAGAAGCCGCTGCGCGGGCTCGGCGTCCACGTCGGGGCCATGAGCCCGATCCGACCCAACGCCATCTGGGCGATGGACTTCCAGTTCGACGAGACGAGAGACGGCCGGCAGTTGAAGCTGCTCGGCATCCAAGACATCTTCACGCGCGAGTGCCTGACGGTGCACGTCCAGCGGTCCATCACCGCCGATGACCTCACGAACGTGCTCGACGAGCTCGTGGCCAGACACGGCGCACCAACATTTCTTCGCTGCGATAACGGTCCGGAGTTCGCCGCCTTCGCCATTGCCGACTGGTGTCGGTTCGACAACGCGTCAACCACGTTCATCGATCCCGGCTCACCCTGGCAGAACGGCCACATCGAGTCGTTCAACTCGCGTATTCGCGACGAGTACTTGAACGGTCACCTGTTCGAGTCACTGCTCGAGGCTCAGGTGCCCCTCGAGGACTGGCGCCAGGAATACAATCATGAACGTCTTCACAGTTCTCTCTGCTACCTGACCCCGGTCGAGTTCAAGGAACTGTGGAACAAGCAACATCAACAACGACTCTCATTGGAAGTGGCTCACTAACCGGGGTCCCCGCAAAACGGCCAACTCCTCGACGTCGTGCCTGGTCGACCCACCACTTGGTTGGCGCGGCGCGGCGCGGCTGCAATTGGCGCTTCAGCGTGTCCCACGCCACTCTGGACCTCTCGGGCCGCTACCGCAGTGTCTTTGCCAAGCCGCTGCCCTGGGCCACCCAGATAGCCGGTCCTTTCCATGTGGTCAAGCACGCCAACTCGAAGCTCGACGACTGCCGACGCCGGGCCCAGAACGAGTTGTTTGACCACCGGGGTGGCAAGGACCCCCCGTTCTCTACAAAGCGAGGCGTCTACTCACGATGGCCGAAGAGCGTCTCGCCGAGAACGGACGAGAGAAGCTGCTCGGGCTACTGCGCGCCGGTGACCCGAAGAACCAGGTCACCCGGGACCTGGTATGCCAAGGAGGCGGTGCGCGAGCTCTACGCTCTCGACGATGAACAACTCGCGGCCCAGTGGTTCGATGAGTTGGTCCGCGACATGAACGATCCCTCCGAGCCCATTGAAATTCGCTCACTTGGTCGAACCCTGAAGCGATGGCGCGACCAGATGATCGCCTGACGTCAAGCACACTTCACGAACGGGCCGACCGAGGCTGCGAGAAACTTGATTGAGCGAGTCAAGTGTGTCGCCTTTGGCCTTCGCAGGTTCCGGACTACCGGTTTCGGGCTCTGGTTTACGCCGGCAAGCTCAACTGGGAACTACTCGCCACGATCACACCGCGCTGATATCTGATGCGTCGGATCAACGCAACGCTGATCTCATCTCGTTCCAGCAAGGACATCAGCGCGTGTGGCAATGTGGAGTCTCCAGCGGTTGGTGTTGGTGTCTGGAACGGTCATTCTGATCGGGACCGTGCACCGAACTACTGGAACTGGTCCTCCATCCGATATTTGTGAATAAATAGCTCAAATGCAGTTGTTTCGTTGTCAACTGGTCTAATCTTTGGTCATATAATTTCAGAATTAACCATGAAAGGGTAGTTCCGAGTGTCGGTACTCCATGGATGAAAGGGATAATCAAATGATTCAGACTTACCAACGAATTCAGCGACAGAGAGCCGCTGGAGAAATTGAGGGTGGTTTCACCTTGATTGAGCTCTTGATTGTCATTGTCGTCCTCGGTATCTTGGCTGCAATCGTGGTCTTCGCTCTTGGTGGAGTAACGAAGTCGAGCGCTGTCGCCGCGTGCCAGTCCGACGCCAAGACTGTTGGCATTGCCGTTTCTGCGATGGAGGCAGAGAATCCTGGCACGGCTCTTCCGATCACGAATGCCCTTTGGCAAGCTGCCTTGAATCCTGGGACTGGTTTGACTGGTGCGCCGTTCCTGCAGTCGTGGCCTACCGGTACGACCCCGTACACCATTGCTATCGCTGGCACAACCTCAGCGTTGACAGCAATGGCTGGTGCTATCGGTGGCTATCCAGTCACAGCGGTGACTCCGGCTGTCGGAGACGTTGAAGTTATTATTGGTACGGGAGCCCCAACCGCCGTACAGGGAACCTACGACGCTACTCAATATCCGATTTCTGCTTGCGCTTCGGCCTGATCAGGTCAATATTAAGTAGTAAGTCACCATTCAGAGTCGAAGTGCCCGGCCTTCGGGCCGGGCACTTCGCTCATTTAGCCTTGTGGAGGGAACTGGACTATGAGCGACAATCAGGCAAAGGCTATCGAACCTTGGCTACAGGCTCTCTGGGAGCAAGGTGGTACTGACTTGTTGCTTTCCGGAGGCTCGCCACCTCGAATCCGGGTTGACGGTAAGTTGATTCCGCTTCCTGGTGCACCCCTACTCACTGGAGAGCAAATTGACCAGATTGCTCAGCCGCTTCTCACCTCGGGTCAGCAAGCAATCTTCAAAGAGCAGATGGATGTCGACTTCGCCTTTTCTTGGCATGACCGTGCCCGAATTCGTGGGAGTGTCTTTACGCAGAGGGGGCAGACGGCGCTAGCGCTTAGAGTCATTCCCGCCAAGATTCCAAGTTTCACCGACCTCGGGTTGCCCTTTGCCGCCGAATGGGTGTCCGAGCAGCCTCGTGGCTTCGTCTTGGTCACTGGCCCAACGGGATCCGGAAAGTCCACAACCTTGGCGTCGATCATTGACAGAATCAATGAAGTGCGGGCATGCCACATTCTGACAATTGAGGACCCCGTTGAGTACGTGCACACTCATAAGAACTCAGCAGTCTCCCAGCGCGAGATCGGTCTGGACAGCCCCTCATTTGACCGAGCTCTGCGCTCTGCGCTGCGAGAGGACCCCGATGTCCTTCTCATCGGTGAGATGCGCGATATTGACTCGATTCAAATCGCCCTCACGATGGCTGAGACCGGCCACTTGGTGTTCGGCACTTTGCACACGAACGACGCTCCTCAGGCCATTGACCGAATCATTGACGTCTTTCCTGCTTGGCGTCAGGAGCAGACCAGGGTCCAGCTCGCAGCTTCGCTCAGTGCGATCATTGCCCAGCGGCTTATTCCGAGGATCGGTGGCGGGATGGTCGCTGCCTTTGAGGTCCTCATTGCCACAAATCCGGTTAGGAATTTGATTCGAGAGGGACGGTCCAATCAGTTGGCGAACGTCATGTTTACGGGCACCAAGGAAGGCATGCAGACCTTGGAATTCAACCTGGCCAATCTCATTAACGATGGCGTGGTTACATATGAGGACGCGCTGGCGGTTACCGGGCGCCCTAAGGAACTGATTCGCACGCTCGAGCACATGAGCTCGGTCGCCGTCAGGGCCTGACCTCTATAGTGAGTCCGCGCCGTGGACCCGAACTGCCATACTCGGTCGTCGCCGGAGTCACGCCATGGAGAACTGGTTGGCTGGTTGCGAGTGCCAAGCTTCTTGGCGCCACGTTCGCCCCGGAGGATCCCAAGATCTACGACACGTTCATGGAAATACTCGAAGAGCACCCCTCTTTCTCCGTAATCGTGGTCAACGCCCCTATTGGCTTCATTGATTCACCCGAGTTGGGGGTAAGAACTTGTGACCGTGAGGCTCGGGCCCTTCTGGGCCGGCGCGGTGGATCGATTCACAACGCACCAACCCGATTTGCGTTGCAACACGGTGCCGGGTGGAGCGAGACCAACCTCGACGCCGTGACCGCCACGCTGCTTCCCCGCTACCAGGAGATAGCCGCCGAGATGTCCCCTTATCGCCAACGTACGATCTTCGAGGGGAATCCTGAGTTGAGTTTCTATCAACTACTGGCCGATACGCCGCTCCGCACGTCGAAGAAGATTGAAGAAGGGCTCGACGAGCGCAGGGCAATCCTTGTCGAGAAAGTGCCTGGAATCTCGAGGGTCCTAGACGCTCAATTCGATGGGGTTCCACGCAAGCACTTACTCGATGCCGCGGCCTTGTTATGGACAGCTCGTCGGGTCTTCGCACGCGCCGCGAAGCGTCTTCCGGCTGAAGCCGAATGGGACAGCGAAGGAATGCGCATGGAGTTCGTCTATTAGCGAAGCGTGGGTTAGCGGAGGCTCCAGTAGTTTCATAGCTTTGCTGGCTATACTTTCAAAAGAATTCATCAAACAAAGAGCAGTTGTCGGCCCAACAAGAGGGAAGTTCTGAGCGTCGGTGTACCAACCGCTGACGAGGGGAGTAGCAAGATGATTTCGACGTACCAAAGAATCGGGAGACAGAGAGCCGCCAGGGAGATTGAGGGTGGCTTCACTTTGATTGAACTCTTGATCGTTATTGTCGTTCTCGGTATCCTCGCCGCAATCGTGGTCTTCGCTCTTGGCGGAGTGACCAAGCAGAGTGCTGTCGCGGCTTGCCAGTCGGACGCGAAGACCGTTGGCATTGCTGCCGCGGCGATGAGAGCAGAGAATCCTGGTATGACTCTGCCGACCACGCTCGCAGGCTGGCAGTCCGACTTGAACCCCGGGACCGGTTTGACAGGTGCGCCGTTCTTGCAGTCGTGGCCCACCGGTACCAGCCCGTACACGATTTCTGTGGCTAGCGCGACCACGGCACTCACGGCTATAACTACTCCACTTGGGGGCTATCCAGGCACCGCGGTGACTCCTGCCATTGGTGATATCGAAGTCCTTATTGCTAGCCCTACCGCTCAAGCTGGCACATACGATGCCACTCAGTACCCGATTGCTGCGTGCACCGCGGCGTAAGTAGTCAAAATTCAACTGATTCATCACGATCGTGAGCGAGGTGCCCGCCCTTCGGGTTGCGGACCTCGCTCGTTCAGCCTTGTGAAAGGAGGCGGAGCATGAGTGACAATCAAACGACGGCTTTCGAACCCTGGGGCTGCAGGAGTTGTGGGAACAAGGCGGCAGCGATCTATTGCTGTCTGGAGGCTCCGCACCTCGAATCCGGGTTGATGGCAGGCCAATTGCGCGCCATGTGGTGCTCCAATGCTTACAGGAGGGCAGATAGACCAAGTTGCCCTGCCTCTTCTCACATCCGGTCAGCAAGCAATCTTCAAAGTGCAGATGGATGTTGCTGAGCTTCCCCTGGCATGACAGCGCCCGAATTTGCGGAAGTGTCTTTACGCAGCGAGGCCAGACGGCTTTAGCGCTGCGAGTAATTCCAGTAGAGATTCCAAGTTTCACCGACCTCGGGCTGCCGTTTGCAGCAGAGTGGGACAGTGAAGGACTCCACATGGATTTCGTCTACCAGTGGAGCGTGGGCTAGCAGGGGTTAGACGAATCGCTGCAGTGGCGCGAGTAGCTCCGGCCCGGCGAAGATCGCCAGAGCCGCGCCAAGGGCCAGAAAGACGCCGTAGGGGATCTGCTGGCTGCGGCTCATCCGCTTCGTCGCAATGAGAGTTACCCCGATGACCGCGCCGATAAGGTTGGCCGCGAAGAAGCCGAGCACGACGTACTGCCACCCGAGCCATCCGAGCCCGAGTCCGAGTACCGGAGCGAGGCGCACATCGCCGAATCCCAGCACGCGCGGGCTGAGCGCATTCATGGCGAAGAAGACCACAAACCAGACGACCGCGGCGATCCCGGCGACGAAGAGCTTGTGCCACTCATCGGTCAGTCCAGCCGCGAGCACGAGCAGAGCTCCGACCATCACGAGAGTCGGATAGACGATCTTCTTCGGGAGTACGAGGCGCTCCACGTCGATGCAGGCGAGTGCGAGCAGGCTCGCGAGTAGCACCAGGAACGCGGGCAGGTCCCAGTCGTAGCCGAGTCGGGCAGCCGCTCCGGCGAAGAGCGCGCCGGTGGCCAGCTCGATCAGGGGATAGCGCACCGAGATCGGCGAATGACAGCTTCGGCACCGGCCCTTCAGCAGCAGCCAGGAGATAACCGGAATGTTGTCCCTCTCGAGGATCGGAGCCCCGCACGTCGGGCAGGCTGAGCGAGGCGACACGATCGACTCGTTGCGTGGTACCCGGTAGATGACCACGTTCAGGAACGAGCCGATCACCAGGCCGAGCAGAGCGCAGACGCCGATCAGTTCGGCTAGCAAGACGGAACCGTGGACCTTCTGTCGGCGGAACTCGGGGACTGCCTCTCGCGATGCCGTCCGCCGTCTCCTGGTCCGCCATGAAGAGCGAAAGTGGATGCAGCAATTCCATCATGTCTCGACAAAATGTCACGGACTCGCCACGGACCAAGGGTGCCCGTGGCCGGTGAAACGCTTTGAAGTTTGCTCATCGTTAGCACCGAACCCGTTCGTGATGTTCCAACATTTTTGCGCTTCCGCCAACTATAGTTTGGGGAGATTTAGCCAAACCCGGAGTGGTTATCGGCCCAATACCGTGTCATCGAGAGGATTGTCAGTGGGAAATCTAGTTGGTCGCCGGTACAGGTACGGCTCGAGTTTCGTCGACCAAGCTTCGGGCGTCCGCTTCGAAGGTCATCACCCCCTGGAACGGCCGGACCTGTGGAAGATCTACCTGAACGAGGCGGAGGGCATCTACCGTCATCGAGGCTTCGAGGGAACGCTTCGGCGCCAAGAGCTCGAAGAAGGCCATGGCGTGTCGCTGTTCTTCCTGGGCTTTTCGCCCGACGGAGAGCCCGTCGCCGGCGTCAGGTTCCACGGTCCATTGGAGGGGAGTCACCAGGCGGCCGTGATTGAAGAGATGGCGGCTTCACCCGAGATCGATGAAATCAGCGAGCTGATCGACAACCAGGTCCGCCTGGGCGCCATCGAGGTGAAAGGCGCCTGGTCCAAGGGCGAAGCGACCATCGGGTATCGACAGGTGGCAGCCATTTCGCGTTCGGTGACCCACGCGATGAACTGGCTCGGTGTGGAGTTCGCCGTTGCGGCGGTATCGGACGCCCTGGTGCCGGTGGGTTCGGTGGCCGGCGGTCGGATGCTGGGCACCTGCTGGGTTCCCTTTCCCGACGACCGATACCGGACCGTCGCGGTCGTCTGGTACCGCTCGCGCAGTCATGAACTGAGCACGCCCGAGCACCAGCAGGCCCTGCGCCGCGAAGCCGAGGAACTTTCTCGTGGCCCCGCCCGACTCGGCGTCGGCCCCGTCGAGGAGGGCTCGACCCGCACGCGTGCGTGGCGGCCATTGGTGCTGGACGTGGGTATACGCGCGCACCGTGAAGTGCTACGTGTTCTGCGTGAGGACACCGCGCTGCAGATCGTGGACCGTTTGGACGAGCAGCGTGAACAGCTCGCCGAGATCATACCAACGCCGACGCGCAGTTTGACCGACGAGGGCCACCGCTGGGTCTACTACCCGTGGCGCCGGGCCGTGGTGCGCCTCTTGGCGCCGCGCGCCTTCTCCACACTGCGGCTCGATCGCAACCGCAACAAGTTGACGCGCGCCGAGCAGGCTCGCCAGCGCACGCTGCGGATAGGCGTCGTCGGAGTGAGCGCCGGCCACATGATCGCCCACGTGTTGGCCATGGAGGGCCTGGCCGGTGAGATTCGCCTGGCGGACTTCGACACGATCGAGTTGTCCAATCTCAATCGTATTCCCGCTAGCGTCCTCGACCTCGGCGTCAACAAGGCCGTGGTGGCGGCCCGTCGGATCGCCGAGATTGACCCGTACCTGCGTGTCGTGGCCGTCGCCGAGGGAGTCCAGTCCGAGAATCTCGGGGAATTCCTCGACGGCCTCGATCTGGTTATCGAGGAGTGCGACTCGCTGGACGTGAAGTTCCTGGTGCGAGAGGCCGCGCGCGAGCGACGTATCCCGGTCATCATGGAGACCAGTGACCGAGGGGTCTTGGACGTGGAGCGTTTCGACCTTGAGCCGAATCGTCCGATCTTCCACGGCCTGTTCGCCGATATTGATGCGTCGAAACTCGCTGGACTCTCGCTCGCCGAGAAGGGCCCGTACGTGGCGCGCCTGATGGGTGTGCGCGAGGTGTCGTCACGCGCCGCCGCGTCCTTCCTCGAAGTCGGCCAATCGATCACCGGGTGGCCCCAATTGGCCAGCGAGATCACCCTCGGCGCGGCCACGGTCGCCGCCGCAGTGCGGCGCTTGGGCATGAACGGGAACCTGCCCTCGGGCCGGGTACGCTTCGACGTCGAAGAGATCCTGTCGAATCTGGCCGAGATTGCCCTGGACACGCAGTTGATCAAAGACCTGGCGAGTCCGCCTCCTTGGGACCCGCCGATCGAGGACGCCGAGCCGGTAGTGACGATCGTCGATGCGGCGCGGCGCGCGCCGTCGGGCGGGAACATGCAACCCTGGCGATTCGAGGCGGACGACGAAGAGGTGCGGATCTACCTAGTGCCTGAGCGCACGGGGATCTGGGACGTGCGCCATCGAGGGAGTTACGTGGCGATCGGCGCTGCGCTCTTCAACGCCCGGGTCGCTGCGGCGTCGCTGAAGATGCTTGGTCCGGTGCAGTTGTTCCCCGAGGGACGGCCGACCAATCACGTGGCCACCCTTCACATGGGCCGATTGATGGACGCGGATATCGCTCGGCTGATGCCCTACGTCTGCACTCGATCGACCAACAGGAAGCGGGGCCGACCCGTGCCACTCGAGCCTTCATCGGTCGAGTTGCTGTCGCGCGCGGTCGAGCGTGAGGGCGCCAGACTGGTCTTGGTGGGCGATCGTTCCCGCCTCGAGGATGGGGCGGACCTTCTCGCCGAGGCGGATCGTTTGCGGTACCTGATACCAGAGGTGCACCAGCACATGCTGGATGAGTTACGTTGGCCGGGTCGCGATCAACTCGACGAGGGGCTCGACGTGCGCACGCTTGAGTTGGATGCCGGTGGGTTGGCGGCGATTGACCTACTCGCGCGAAAGGACGTCATGGGTCATCTCGCCGAGTGGCGCGTAGGCCAATCGTTGGGACGACCTACGAAGCTCGCGATCGAGTCGAGTTCGGCGTTGGCGGCCATCGTGGTGCCGCGCGCCGATCCGACGTGGTACGTGCGGGCGGGTTCGGCCATGGAGCGCTTCTGGTTGAGTGCTGAACATCTCGGTCTCGCCGTGCAGCCGATCGTGCCGCTGACGCTCTATGCCACCAGCGAGGATGACCTGCTGGAACTTGGTGGTGAGCGCCACCTCGACGAGATGGTGCGCTTGGCTGATCGACTTCGTGAGTTCTGGGACTTGGCCGATGGCGAGACCGCGGTCATGGTGGTACGGGTCTTTCACTCCTCGGCGCCCTCGGTGCGCAGTAGTCGTCTGTCACTCGATGAAGTCCTCAGTCGTGACTCTGACTCTGGCCCTGGCTCAGCGACATTGCGGACTGCAGTTCTCAATGATTAAGGGCATGGCTATCGTTCAAGTAAATACTGGAATTCATGCTTGGTAGCAACAATTTTTTGGTAATAAGTGCGCAAGTAATGCTAACTTTTAGCCCAAGCCCACCAAAGGCGGAGCAGGCGTGCCGAAATCAAATCATTTTTACCGGCTGAGCGCGACTGACGAGGCACGTCTCGTCGCCGAGACTCTAAGCCAGGTGATCGCCGGTACCCAGATTGTGACGATTGAATCACTGGCGAGGGTGTCTTCGCTCGGCCTCGAACTGGAGGCCGTGGTTGCCCCGGAGGCGATCGAGGCCGCGGTCGTGATAGGCGACAAAGTGAGGGCGCAGTTGCGAGCCAAGGAGCCGGTGACGGCGTTCTCCTGCGTGATCGACGGAGTCGAGTGGGGGGTGCTGGCGAACCCGATTGAGATGGACGCCGGTGACGTGGTGGGGGCACTTATCGTCGCGCGCCATGGACGTACGTGGTCCCGGCGCGAACGCTCGTTGACCCAGACCTTTGCGGACCTGCTGAGTCATGTGACGACGCTGGCCGCGCGAGAGAGCGCCTTGCTGCGCCAGCAGCGACTGGATGAGTTGGTGAGTGGCGTGGCCGTCCGACTGATGTCGGGCTCCGCGGCCAACCGCAGGGAGATCCTGGACTGGACGACCCACGAATTGGCCGAGTTCCTCGGAAGCGACGTCGCATTCATGCGCCGGCACGACCACGCGCGCGGACTCAGCATCATGGAGTCGTGTTGGCCGGTGAGAGAGGACATACCTGACCCGGACCCGCTCGGCGAAGTGCCCTACGACGCCGACCCTATATTTCAGGCGTTGTGGGACCTCAAGGAGCCGTATCTCACGGGAGTCGAGGACGTCACCGACGATTTTGTCGAGCGCGTGGAAAGAGCTGCGGGGGGCCTAACCCCGATTACTGGAGCGGCAGTGCCGCTCATGATGGGTGAGGTCACGTGGGGGGTTTTGGGCTTTCTCTACAACGAACCCCAGCAGTGGTCGCAGGCCGAAGTTAACGCCCTGCAGGCGGTGGCCTCGATGCTGGTGCATATGGAGGCGAGGATTGACGCCGAAGCACGCGTCACCTATAACGCCAACCACGACGACCTCACCGGGCTGCCCAACCGCAGAGCGCTGATTCGCGAATTGAAGGACCGCATCGACGCGCACCGCGAAACGGCGGTGTTGATCATCGACCTCGACCGTTTCAAGGTCATGAACGACTTCCTGGGTCACGCGAGCGGCGACCGGCTGCTGGTGACCATCGCCGACCGGATTCGCACGAGCATCAGGGTGAACGACTTCGCGGCCCGGCTCGGCGGCGACGAGTTCGTCTTCCTCGTCGACGGCGCCATCAGCGAAATGGAAGTCCTCGCGAGCGCGTACCGGATCCTCAAGCTGATCTCCTCGCCCGTGGACATTTCGGGCCAACTGGTCAGCCATACCGCCAGCATCGGGATCGCGATCGCCGGGCACGGCTCGTACAACGGGCTCGAACTGCTCGGCTTCGCCGACGTGGCCATGTACGCGGCCAAGTCGCGCGGACGCAATCAGGCGGTCATCTTCGACGAGGAGATGCGCGAGCTCGCCGACGAGCGCTCCCGCACCGAACTCACGCTGCGCCAGGCCATCGAAGGCGACGGCCTGCGCCTCCACTTCCAGCCCGAGGTGGACCTCGCGACCGGCCGCCTGCTGGCCGTGGAAGCGCTCGTGCGCTGGCAGCACCCCACCAAGGGGATGCTCGCGGCCTCGGACTTCATCACGGTCGCCGAGGAGACGGGGCTCGTCGTCAACATCGGGCGCTGGGTCTTCGTCGAGGCCTGCCGCCAACTGGCGATCTGGCAGCGCGACTATCCGGACCTCGCGCTCATCGTTCGCGTCAACATGTCCCCGGCCGAGTTCGTCGTGGACGACCTGGTCGAGTTCGTCGAGAGTTGCCTGCGGGTGAGCGGCGTGCCCGGCGAGCGCCTCTGCATCGAGATCACCGAGTACGCCGTGCTCGACGAGCCCGAGAAGACGGCGCGCATCCTGCGCGGCTTCCAGGCGCTGGGCGTCGAGGTGGCGCTCGACGACTTCGGCACCGGATTCGCGTCGATGACCGAGCTGAAGCACCTGCCCGTGAACATCCTGAAGCTGGATATGAGTTTCGTCAAAGGGATCACGAGCGACCCCTACGACCGGGCGATCGTCGAATCGATCATCCGACTCGGTGACGCGCTGGACCTCAAGGTCGTCGCCGAGGGCATCGAGTCAGGCACGATCATCGACAAGCTCCTCGAGCTGGGCTGCCACCGCGGTCAGGGTTACCTGATCTCGCGGCCAGTGGCGCCCGACGAACTGATCCCGATGCTCAGAGCGGGATGCGTCCCGATGTCGCAACTTCGACCCACCGACTTGGACGCGTTCGAGCTGGCGCACAGGCTATGACGTTGAGTTCACTGAACAGCTCCAAGCCCGCCCACGAGGAGATCTCCGAGCAGTCCTACGAGCCGTGGCTGTTCCAGAAGATGCTCGACGAGCTGGGCCGAAGCGAACTGGGAGTCGGGTTCATCTACTCGGTGCTCGACCTGCTGGCGGCGCGATACGAGTTGACCGACGCCGTGGTGGTGCTGGTCCACGAGTCCTTCGGCACGCAGACCTTCCGCCTGGGCCACCAGTCCGTGAGTTCCTCGATGGCCGCGGAGCTCGGCAACTCGCCGGGCGTGTTCTGCGTGCCCGATGTCGTGCCCGAGGTGGAGTGCGACGCCGTTCGCACCGCGTGCCAGCTCTCACTCTCGCTGCACTTCGCCCGCTTCAGCGCCGGCCACGACCCGCTGACCAACATCGCGAACCGGCGCACCTTCGACAGCGCGCTGCAGACGGCGGCCGTGCGCAGCGCCCGCTACGGCTGGGCCTTCACGCTCGTGCTCTGCGACCTGAACAACTTCAAGGCCGTCAACGACTCCGCGGGCCACGCCTTCGGCGACCAACTGCTGCGCCAGTTCGGCTTCGCGCTGCGTCTGTCGGTGCGCAACGGTGACACGGCCGCCCGTATCGGGGGCGACGAGTTCGGCGTGATCCTCAACAACGCCGAGGGCAACGAGTCGGCGGGCTTCACCGACCGGCTGCGCTCGCACCTGGCGCTGAGCGGCAGTCTCATCGACTTCACCATCGGCACCGCCACCTCGCCGCGAGACTCCACCGATCCGGTGGAGCTCTACCGCATCGCGGACGGCCGACTCTACGAGAAGAAGGGAGTCATTCTCCGATGATGTCCTCCACTGAAGAAGATTTCGAGCTCGAACTTCGCTCGTTGCCGGGCGTGCTGAACGTGGGAATCAAACACCGTGACAATGGCGACGTCGAGGGAGTGACGCTGGTCGTGTTCGGCCAGGATCCCGGCGCCGTGCGGGTCATCGCCATGCAGATCGTCAGCCTCTACTACCCCGATGCGGCGGTCCTCGTCGAGAACGTCAACAACGTTCCCCTGTCCACCGGCGGCGATGTGCCGAGGATCACGCTCGTGCGGGCCGATTTCAACCAGGACGATGGCGCCTGCGAAGTGCACCTGAGCAACAACGGCCGGGTCGGCGTCGGGCGGGCGTCGAGCGGATCGCTCATCGGCGGCGCCGAGGCGACCCTCGCCGCACTGCGCGACCTGGGCTACGACATTCCCTTCTACCTCGTGGAGGTGGTCAACGTCGCGACCGTGCGCGGNNGCGGCCAAGGCCACGCTGGACGCGCTCAACAGGTTCCTGTCAACGCTCAAGGGTCTCGAGTAGATCTGCCGCGACGGCCCCGTCCTTGGACGGTGCCCGGATTCTTCCGGCAAGTTGACTGCCCGAACGATCCTTTCGTTCCCCGATGGCCGGCGAGAAGAGGCGTGGAGACGCTCGCCCAGCGAGTCGAAGCTCCTCCACCACTTTCCCGACGTCGGGCCGGCCGGGGTTGCGCGGGGAAGTTCGCGCAGCAACTCAGTCTTCCGGTCGGCGCCGGTGCGCCCGGCCCACACGAGGACCCTTCGATTGGTGACGACCACGACTCGAGACGGCTTCGTGCAAGAGACCATGTGGGCAGCGACCACCCACGCCATTGCGCCACCCACCCAGATGGTCCAGGCGAGACGGTGGGAAGGCACGAAGAAGAGAGTGGCGAAGATCCAGCCCGTGGAGGCCGGCAACCAGTGCCACAAAGGGTTCATTGTCTGGGCGCGAGTCATTTCCCGGATGCTCTCTCCAGGCACCAACAGTGGTGTCACCTTCGCACCGACGGCGTCGAACTGCTTGCTCGTGGACACCGGTGGCCCCAAGAAGGGAACTGTAACTCGTCCGGGATCTGCCGGTCCGCCGCCAACCTTCAACCCTGCATTCCGACTTGACGGTTCAGGCGGTCGGCGCGGCGACGCTTTCTCGTTCTACGAGGCCTGCGGACCTTCGCTGCGCCAGCTGGCCCAGAGCGACGCGTACTTGCCGCCCGTCGCCACGAGCTCGTCGTGCGTGCCCAGCGCGGCGATTCGTCCATCGATGACCACGCAGACCCGGTCGGCGTCGTGGGCGGTGTGTAGCCGATGGGCGATGGCGATCACCGTACGGCCCTCGAGGACCGCGCTGAGCGATCGCTCGAGATGGCGCGCCGCTCGGGGATCGAGCAGCGCGGTTGCCTCATCGAGCACCAGCGTGTGCGGGTCGGTCATCACGAGCCGGGCGAGGGCCAGTCGCTGGGCCTGGGTGGTGTGCAGTGGCCTCATGAGCGGCGTGGTGAGCGGGGCGAGGATTGGCACGCCGAGCAGGACGATGAGGCCGAGCTCCACCGACGTCGTCAGCAGTATCACCGAGGCCACCAGCCACGAGATGATGGCGCCCATGAAGCGCGCGAAGACGTCGAAGGCCCCGCCGATGCGCATCGCGTCGCCGGCGACCGTGTTCACCACGTCGCCGGCGGGGATCTCGTCGGTGAGCGCAGCGCCCGTTGTCGAGATGTGCCGTCCAATCACCTGGATGGTGCGGCAGGTGGCGCTCATCCAGTTGGTCACGGCCAGCTGGTGGCGCAGGGCCCCGCAGAGCGCCTGGAAGAGGCCGAGCGCCAGGACGACCCCGACCCAGCGCAGCAGTTCGGCCTGGTCATGGTCGACGACCCCTTGGTCGATGGCCGCACCGACCGCCGCCCACAGCAGCGCCTGGCTGACCATCCAGCCGATTCCGAAGAGGGCGTTCAGGGTCAGCAGGCCCTTCTGCTTGCCGGCGAGCCACACGAGGTAGCGCATCGGCGAGCGCTGATCCGGGGTGCCCGGCTCCTCGACGGGAAGTTCGCGGTAGGGGAGATGCAGCACGGCCCAGTCTTTCAATTAGGTGAGTGGATGGTGAGTCGACCTATAAGCGGGGTTCTGTCCACCTTCCTAGGGAAGGTTGGGCGGCCATCCATCTCAGCGATCTACCTCGGGAGTGCCTCGTTTCCTCGGCGGGCGAGCAACCGTCTCCCGTGTTTGATCTTGCTCCGGGTGGGGTTTGCCTAGCCGCCTCGGTCGCCCAAGGCGCTGGTGCGCTCTTACCGCACCGTTTCACCCTTACCTGTGCCCGGTTGCCCGGGCCATCGGCGGTCTGTTCTCTGTGGCACTTTCCTGCACGTCGCCGCGACTCACGTTTCGCGAGCACCCTGCTCTGTGGAGCCCCGACTTTCCTCACCGCTGGAATAGGCGGTGCGGCCACCCAGTCGACTCACCATCCGCGAACAGTTTGGCACACCGTGAGAATTCCCACAAGAGCGTCCTGGTGGCCGCGGAGCGGTAGCCTCCACACGTGGATTCCGACTACACGACGAGCACTGACGCCATCCTCGAGGTCGGCGAGTTCTACGAGCTCCTGACCGCCCAGCTCGAGTCGGCCTACGGTCGGCGCCATCCGCGCTGGGTGCGCGGCGAGGTCTCCAAGGTCTACGAGAAGACCCACCTCTACGTCGACCTGGTGGACGCCGGATCGTCCGCGTCGGATTCGAAGCGCCCGGTGCTGAACGCCCACTGCTGGGCCTCGGCGTGGAACCCGCTGAAGCGCAAGCTCGCCCAGGACGGCGTGACCCTCCAGCCCGGGATGATCGTGAACTTCTTCGGCTACGTGGACGTCTACGCCCCCCAGGGTCGCATCGGCTTCACCGTGACCGAGGTCGACGTGGCGGGACTGCTGGGCGACGTGGCGCGACGTCGGCTCGAACTCATCGCCCGACTGCGGGGCGAGGACCTGTTCGACGCGAACCGCCGCACGATCCTCTCACCGGTGCCGCTGCGGGTGGGGCTGGTGGCGAGCCCCCAGACCGAGGGCTACAGCGATTTTACCGGCCAGCTCCTCGACTCCGGCTACGGGTTCCAGATCCTGCTCGTGAAGACCGCGGTCCAGGGCGAGGCCGCGCCGCCCCAGATCGTGGCGGCGATTGAGGCGCTCGACGGGGCGGACGTCGACGTCATCTGCCTGGTGCGCGGCGGAGGCTCCAGGGGCGACCTCTCCTGCTTCGACGACGAGCGCGTGGCGCGCGCCATCGCTGCTTCCTCGACGCCGGTCTTCACCGGCATCGGCCACACCGGCGACGAATCGGTGGCCGACCTCGTGGCCCACACCCGGGCCATCACGCCGACCAAGCTCGGCGAGGAGATCGTCAGCGTCGTGCGCTACTGGTACCAGAGCAATGTCCGCTACCCGGCCCAGAGGGTCCTCAGCGCCACCGAGGCGGTCTTCGACGAGGCCACCGAGTACGTGGCCGAGCGGCGCCGGACCATGATCTTCGCGGTCCGCGACCGGCTGCGCGCCGAGCAGCGCCACCTCCTCGCGACCCGCGAACGCCTCGTGATCCAGAGCCGGCACCTGCTCGCCACGGCGACCCAGATGCTCGCGAGCGACCGCCAGCTGCTCAGCGCGTACGATCCCAAGAGGCGCCTGGCGCAGGGCTGGTCGATCGTGACCAACGCCGAGGGCGTGGTCGTGCGCTCGGTTGGCGACGTGCGGGTCGACGAGAGCGTCCGGGTCGCCGTCAGCGACGGGTCCTTCGCAGCAACCGTGAATGAGAAGAATGGAGCATCATCGTGAGCACAATCGGCGACTGGAACGACGCGGCGAAGGAGCTGAACGACATCGTGGCGTCGTTCGACGAGGGCGAGGTCTCGGTGGACGACCTGTTCGTCAAGCTCGAGAGGGCCACGGCGATCATCGAGTCGCTCGAGGCGCGCCTCGAGGCGACCAAGGCCAAGGTCGAGGAGCTGGCCCCGCGGATCTCGCGGGTCGCGAGCGACGAATGACCGGACGCTTCTACTTCCGCCAGCTGCTCGCGGGCCGGGACTTCGCCGTGGGCGACCCCGTCGCCACGCAGATGGTCAACTTCGTCTACGCGCTCGGCGACCGCCAGACCGGCGACGCCGTGCTCGTGGACCCGGCCTACCGCCCGGGTGAGATCGTCTCGCTGGTCGAGGCCGACGGAATGAGGGTCACGGGCGTGCTGGCGACCCACTTCCACGCCGACCACGTGGGCGGGGACCTGGTGGGACACGAGATCGCCGGAATCGCCGAGCTGCTCGAGACGAACGACGTGCCGATCCACGTGCAGGCCGACGAGGTGGAGTGGATCTTGAAGCGCACCGGCGTCGGGGCTGACGCCCTGGTCGCCCATCAGTCGGGCGACCAACTGGCGGTGGGCGGCCTCGACATCACCCTGATCCACACGCCCGGCCACACGCCGGGCAGCCAGTGCTTCCTCGCCGACGGCCGCCTCATCAGCGGCGACACGCTCTTCCTCGAAGGGTGCGGGCGCACCGATCTGCCGGGATCGGACCCCGAGGAGATGTACGTCACCCTGAGCCAGCGCCTCTCGCGGGTGAGCGACGACACGGTGCTCTTCCCGGGGCACTTCTACTCGGCCAGCCCGAGCGCCCCAATGGGTGAGGTGCGCGGCTACAACGCCGTGCTCGCCCCTTCGACGCCCGAGCAGTGGCTCGCGATGTTCACGCGATGAACGTGCTGCAGCCCTCGGACCACGTCGTCGTGGTGGGAGCGGGCGTGGCCGGATGGCGATTCGTCGAGGCCCTGCGTCGTGAAGGCTACGGGGGCCGCATCACCCTGGCGGGCGACGAAGCGTACCCGCCCTACGACCGACCGCCGCTCTCCAAGCAGGTTCTCGCCGGCAAGTGGGACCCGCAAAAGACGCTGCTCGCGACTCCCGAGTTGCTGGAGAAGATGGACGTGACGCTTCGGCTCGGTGTCCGGGCGACCGATCTGGACGTTGCGTCGACCACCGTGCGCTTCGCCGATGGCACCTCGATCGCCGGCACTCACGTCGTCATTGCGACCGGCGCGAGAGCACGGCAGCTGGCCTTCAGCGCGGTGGAGAAGTTGCACACGCTGCGATCTCGCGCCGACGTGGAGCGCCTCAACCACGACCTCATCTCGCTGGCGCCGGGCAGCGTGGTGGGCGTCATCGGTGGGGGCTTCATCGGTGCCGAGGTGGCCACCGCGCTGCACCAGCGAGGCTTCGTGCCGATCGTCCTGGAGGCGGCCGAGCGCCCCCTCGTCAACGTGCTGGGACCCGAGGTCTCGTCGTGGCTGGTGGAACTGCCCGCAAGCATGGGCATCGAGCTGAGGAACGACCAGCAGATCAGCGACGTCGTCGAGCGTGATGGCGCCCTCGCCATCGTGTTCGCCGACGGCGACGAGATGGCGGTGGGCGCCGTGGTGGTCGGAGCGGGCGCGGTGGTGAACGACGAGTGGCTTGCGACGTCGGGACTCGAGGTCGAGAACGGTGTCGTGGTCGACGAGCATCTCCTCGCGAGCGATCGGGTCGCGGCGATCGGCGACGTGGCACGCTTCTCGTGGAAGAGCGTCACCGGGACCGAGCCGGTGCGCATCGAGCACTGGCAGGTCGCCACCGACCACGCGCACGAACTGGCCCGCTACTGGACCCGTGGCGAGCAGCCCGCCGACCTGGTGGTGCCCTATTTCTGGTCGGATCAGTACGCCAAGAAGATCCAGTTGCTGGGTCATCCTCGGCCTAGCGACGACGTGGTGCGGGTATCGGGCAGCGACGAGGAGGGAAAGTGGCTTGCCCTCTACAGCCGTGGGGGGATTGTGACCGGGATCGTGACACTCAGCCAGCCTCGTGGACTGATGCTCTCCAAATGCTTGCTCGAGATGCCTACGGCCCTTGATGACGCACTCCAAGTAGCCCCGTGGGCGGTATAGCGAAACAGACCCTCACGTGCGTGGCCGCTCCTTGAAAGTGCACGATCCTTAGTCTCACTTCGACCGTCAGGGACTGACCCACCGGGTTGGCATCCTTCCAGCGGTAGGCCCAGAGCGACCGAAGAAGGTGCAGCGCAACCGAGCGCGACCAAGGGCTCGCAGACACATGTCTCGTCTGGCGACTCCGATCGAATCCGTGATTCTGCGTCGCTTCGGATGGGCCTGACTCATCTCGTTTCGGAGTACGCTCGGTCCAATGTCAGAGCACCACCGGGGTTCACTCTCGGCAATGAAGCGAGGATGAATGGGATTACTGGTGCTCCTCTTTTGGCTTGCCCTCATCGCTTTGAATTACTTTGCGATTTCCCAGATCATCGCTAAGGCGGGCTACTCACGCACTTGGCTAATCGTGCCGCTGACTCCTGTGGTCCTGTTGATTATCACGATGATTGTCGCCTTCATCGATCTGCGCTCCCTAGCCGATTCTGGCTTCACTTTGATACCCAACGTTAGAGGGATAAGCATCTTGTGGGCACTCGATGGGATATCGAGCTTTGTGGCCTGGGTCTTCTTTCTCATCTTCGCCTTCTCTGCCTGGCCGGTGTCGGCTTCGCGTAGCGACTACATCGGTGGAGTTTCGAATTCACTCGGGCCGCAGGGACTCGCACCAAGTGGAGCCGCGAGCACATCAGGCACGCCGTGGAAGTACCCACCTGTGAGAATCAACGGCCCGGGCCTAACTGGTGTCGTCCCCAGTGATGAAACGTCAAGCCAGGAATCATCGGCACTCCCACCTTCTCGACCGACGGACGGCCGCAGGGCAATCCACTGCGCCTGGTGCGGAGAATCGATTCCCGGTAATCGAGCACTCGGCCACGACTGCGGACCAAAGGACCGACCTGAAGCCTTCTGCAGATACTGCGGCAGACCCTTCAACGAAGGATCCTCTACGTGCACCTCGTGCGACTAGTCGGTCTCGGGAGTGCCGTGGTGAGGATCGGCTCACTGGCCAGGGGAAGCCCTATCGATTGGGATGCGTGGACCGTCATTCCGATGTTCGCTCTGATTGCAGCAAGTGATGCTCGCGTTCAGCGCTCGTGACTCGTCGCCGGAATGTCCGTTGCATTCGCCTTTCAGCGATTGAGGCCTGAAACTGTCTCTTTGCGATGAAGGCCTAGAAGGCAATCGCACTGAGTTCGGGAATCGTCTTCTCGACCCGACGAACGGTCTGCGCCCAGTTCTCGCGCAGTGTTTGACGTTCTGGCTCGCCGAATTGGGGCAGGAAGGTCTCGGCCGGCGACCACAGCTCTTCGACTTGCTCAAGCGTCAGGTGCCCAGCGCTCACCAGAGCCATAAGGCCGGCTCCTCGGGCGGTAGCCTCTCGCTCGGAAGACACCGTCGTCGCCAGACCCGTGAAGTCGGCCACGCATTGGACGAAGAAACGATTCGCCGACATGCCGCCGTCGACTCGCAGTTCGCCGAGCTCGTCGCCGGTCTCACGCTGGGCCGCTTCGACGAGGTCGGCGCCCCGGTGGGCGATGCCTTCGAGCACGGCGCGAACCATGTGGGCTTTGGTCGTTCCGCGCGTAACACCGAAGAACCCTCCGCGGGCCCCGAAGTCCCACTGTGGCGTGCCCAGGCCCGAGAGCGCGGGAACGAAGGACACCCCGTCGCACGAGGCCACCGAGGTCGCCAGGGTCTCGGTCTCGGTGGCGTGGGCGACCAGACCGAGGTCGTCACGCAGCCATTCGATGCACGAACCGGCTGCCAGCACGATGCCCTCGATGCCCCAGGTGAGATGGCCTTGGTGGCTGCGCGCAACGATGGGGAAGCAGCCGGACTCGAAGCGGTTGAGCGAGACGGGTCCCTGCTCGCGGTGGACCATGTCGAGCATGGCGCCGGTGCCGAAAGTGATCTTCGCGCCCTTGAACACGCAGGACTGGCCGAACAGCGACGCGGGCTGGTCGCCGACCAGAGCGGTGATAGGGGGCGAGCCCGGAAGGGCCGTCGCCAAGCCGTGATGAGCCATCGTGTCGACGATCCTCGGCATCATCGCGGAATCGAGGTCGAGCAGCGCAAGGGTCCGCTCGTCCCACGAATCGACGTCGAGCGCGACGAGCCCGTTCACGCCCGCGTTCGATCGGTCGGTGACGTGCACGGCCCGTTCGGTCAGCAGCCAGGTGACCCAGGTCTCGATCGTGGCGAAGCGCAGGTCCCTGGACGCACGACCCGACTGGGCGACCAGCCATTTCACCTTGGTGGCCGACTGGTTGGGCGCGAGGCGAAGCCCTTCGCCCTGCAGCACGAGGCAGTCAATGACGGTGCGCAGGTCCTGCCACCCGAGCGCCGGTCCGACGGGCTGGCCGGTCTGCGGGTCGAAGACGATCGTGGTCGCGCGCTGGTTGGTGATGCCAACTACGTCGCAGGGACCGCCGTCTCGAAGCGTGTGCTCGGCCAGTTCAATGGCGGTGCGGCCGATCTCCTCGGCGTCGAGTTCGACCTCGCCGGGCTGGGGAGTCGCGACGCTGAGCCGGCGCTGGTGGATGTGCGTGACGACGCCGCTGGTGTCGACGAGCGCGGTGCGCACCGACGTGGTTCCCACGTCGATCGCTAGGGCCTTCACCATGGCTCTCCTCCAATCCCCAGTGCGCCAGGGTTCATGATGTTGAGCGGATCGAGCGTCCGCTTCAGCGACGTGAGCACCGGAAAGGCGCTGGCGAGCGCCTCGGCTACGAAGCGCGACCGGTTGCGTCCCACGCCGTGGTGGTGGCTCAGGGCACCGCCGCTGTCGAGCACGGCCCGCGTGGCGACGTCCCACGCGCTCCGGTAGTAGCCGGCGGGATCGGCCTCGGGCTTGCCGGCGAACGTGAAGTAGAGGCACGCGCCGTCGAGGTAGGCGTGGCTCTGGTGTACCGAGGCGACCATGGTTGAGGGCAGGGCCGTCAGTTCGCTGGTTACGAGTTCGCGCATTCTGGCGAGCGTCGACCAGGCACCCGCGACCTCGATGGTGTCCACGACGATGTCGTGCTCCCAGAGCGGGGCGAGGGCGCTCACGTCGTTGCGATGGGCGAGCCACCTGCCTACGAGGGCATCATCGAGGACCTGCGCGTCGCGACACTCCTCAGCGACGACCTGCATGGTGGCGTCGACCAGCAGCTTCTCACCCTCGTCCAGCACGATGAGGGCGCACGGCCCGACTTCGAAGTTCCGCTGTGATTCGGCCTCGTCGTAGAGGCGCAGCACCGCGGGATGGGCGTCACGCTGGAGGATGCGCCGGCAGGCCTCGAGCCCCTCGTCGAAGGATGCGAAGCCGTAGGCCGCGCGCCGCTCGCAGGAAGGCGTGCGGCGCAGCACCAGCGTGGCCTCGGTGATCACGCCGAGCGTCCCTTCCGATCCCACGAACAACTGCACGAGGTCGGGCCCGACGGCCTGGCGAGGTCCGCGCCCCCCGAGCTTCACGACGTCGCCGCTGGCGAGCACGACGCTGAGGCCCCGCACGATGTCCTCGATCTTCCCGTAGCGGTTCGAGTACTGTCCCGCGCCGCGACAGGCCAGCCACCCGCCGACGGTCGCGAGGTCGAAGGACTGGGGGAAGTGGCCCACCGTCCAACCGCGCTGGTTGACGTAGGCCTCGAGCTCGGGACCGAAGGTCCCCGCCTCGACGGTGACGAGTCCAGAGACTTCATCGAGGCTGATGATCCGGTTCAGGCCGGTCAGGTCCAGCGCCACGCCGCCGTCGGGCGCGACGGCCCCGCCGACGACGCCCGAGCGGCCGCCCTGGGGGGTGACCGGGATGCGGTGGACGCTCGCTATCCGAAGCAGCGCGCTGACGTCCCGGGTCGACGCGGCTCTCACGACCACGCCCGGCCAGTGGGGCACGCGACCTCGGGCGACGTCAGCGATGCTGAGCGGCCACCAGTCGCGTCCGTGCTCAGCCCGAGCCTGCGTCGTGATGTCGTAGGACAGTCCGGCACCGTCCAAGTCGGCCAGGAAGGCCGCTGGCGCGGGCTCGGGCGCCTCGCCGAGCGACCCCGCGGGGTAGTCGTTTGGCATGGTTGGCCTGGTCACCACTGCACCTTACAGAACGAGACCCGCCGCGCCGAACTCACGCTCGACGAGGGTGCGGTAGCTCTGGACCTGGCGCTCGCACTCCTCGGGCCCCCAGTTCATCTCGGGCGCCACCAGCTGGGCGATGGACGGCGCGCCCGCGAGGGTCGCGCGCGCGTCGTGCAGGTGCGCGCGGGTGCGTCGGGTCAGCAGGTCCACGAGCGACGTGGCCATCTCGTGGCGCACCGCGTGGACGAACTCGGCGTTGATGTGACGCTGGCCGCCGATCGGGCGCTCGCCGAGCGACGGGTCACCCTCGACCATCGCCAGCAGCTGGGCCGCCTCGGCGCCGTAGCGCCGGTAGAGATGGGTCTCGAGCTCGCTCGTGGGCCTCCAGGCGCTCGTGCCGTGGAGCCGAAGGTTCTTCGTGCGCACCCGGCCGAGGTCCCCGAGATAGGGCTTCAGGGCGTCGACGGTGTCCTCGGCCATCTGGCGGTACGTGGTCCACTTCCCGCCCGTGATGTGCACGACGCCGTCCTTGGAATCGGTCACCTGGTGGCGCCGCGAGAGGTCGGCCGTGCGCTCGCTTAGTTTCTGGCCGGGCTTGGGGCTGAGCAAAGGGCGCAGCCCGGCCCAGACGCCGGTGACGTCGCTCGGCGAAAGGCCCGCCGACGTCGAGGCGTTCACCGCGTTCAAGAGGTACGCCACGTCCTCGGGCGTGCACTCCGGGCTGTCGAGCGCGCCGTCGTAGGCGGTGTCGGTGGTCCCGATGAAGGTGAACGGCGCCTCCTCGAAGGGAACGATGAAGATGCTGCGTCGATCGCCCGCCACGGAGATGACGGCGGCGACGTCCGCCTCGAGTCGGTGGCGTGGCACCGAGAGGTGCACGCCCTTGGCGGGGGTGATCCGGTGCGAATCGACGTGCTCGGCCATGGTGAAGACGTCGTCGGCCCAGACCCCCGTGGCGTTCACGACCGAGCGCGCACCGACGTGCATCGTTGACTGGTCCAGCTGGTTGCGGCACGTCACGCCATCGGCTTGGCCCACCTCGTCGCGGGTGATGTCGAGCGCGCGAACGTAGTTCGCCACGTCGGCGTCGAAGTCAAGCGCGGCCGTGCGCGCGAGCGCGAGCGCCACCCGCGCGTCGTCGCCGCGTGCGTCGAAGTAGAGGAATCCCCCCACCAGATGCTCGGTGTGCAGGCTCGGCAGGTGGGCGACTGCCTCGTTCCTGGTGACCTTGCGGTGCCGGTTGCCGATCCGCCAGGCGCCGGTGACGTCGTAGATTCGCAGCGCCGTGCCGTAGCCCTTGACGAGCGCCCTGGAGGTCACGGCGTTCTTGGCGAAGAGCGGGATGAGGAAGGGGAGCGGGCGAACGAGGAAGGGGGCGTTCTCCAGGAGCCGTTGGCGTTCGCGCAGGTTCTCGTAGACCAGGCGGAACTCCTTCTGCTGGAGGTAGCGCAGCCCGCCGTGGACCATCTTGGACGACTTGGAGCTGGTGCCCGACGCGACATCGCCCGCGTCAATCAGGGCCACCTTCAGGCCGCGCGACGCGGCGTCCAGCGCCACCCCGGCACCGGTCATTCCCGCGCCGATCACGACGAGGTCGTAGGTCGTGGTCGCCAGAGCGTGCAGTGATCGCTCACGCTCGAAGGTGGACATCCAGCCATGCTCTCACATCGACACCGCCAACTTGAACGCTCTGAAACCGCGTGGCCGCCAGACGAATGAGCCCACCGACGGCACTTTCGGTCCGCGCAGCCGGGCGCTCGAGCCGGCTCGACCCCCGCGGACTCGACGGCGACCTGCGCCGAGATGAGGGCGCCGTCACCTGCGCCGTCCGGCCATCGGCTGCGGCGGCGCCGATCAAGGGAGCCAGTGGCTGCGGAGTACCCATTTTCCCCCAGACCCTTCGGTGGGCGCGGCGACGGAGCTGAGACCATGAACGTCGCCGAGTCCCGACCGTGGTGCCAAGTTGATGGCGAATTCCGTGCCGGTCGGGTAAGATGTGCGGGTAACCAGCGTAGTGAGGGGGTTCGCGTGAGCAATGTGCCGTCGGTCGTACCAGTCAGTGACCCATCGCCGTTGACGGCTTCGCGCACTCCCGCGAGTGGAAACTGCGGATGTGCCCGCCGTTCATGCTGGCACCAGCGCCAGTGCCGCTCGGGTGGGGTGGTTCGCGTCCTTCGCGCCGCCAAGTCCGAGGAGGAAGCCCGCTCATCGGTCGTGCTCTGTCGCGAGTGCGCGGCCCCCACGCGACGTTCTCGAGTGGCCTAACGGGAGTACCTGCCAGTTCTTTCGTAGGTATGGCTGGGCTCCATCGGTCGAGCCACGAACCTACACTGTCTGCGTGAGTGGGCCACTACACGGACTGAAGGTTCTCGAACTGGCGGGCATCGGGCCGAGCCCGTACGCCTGCATGCTGCTGGCCGACCTCGGCGCGGATGTGCTGCGCCTCGAGCGCGGCGACCCCGACGCCGAGTCCGCGACGACCTGGGACGTGCTGAACCGCTCGCGCCCCTCGGTGGCGATCGACCTCAAGAGCGACGCGGGACGCGAACTCGTGCTCGAGCTGTGTGAGCAGGCCGACGTGCTCATCGAGGGGTTTCGCCCCGGCGTGACCGAACGGCTGGGGCTGGGACCCGATGACGTGCGCCGGCGCAACGCGCGCCTCGTCTACGGGCGCATGACCGGCTACGGGCAGCAGGGCCCGCTCAGCCTGCGTGCGGGCCACGACATCAACTACATCGCCGTCTCGGGGGCCCTGTGGCCCATTGGACGGGCCGGGGAGAAGCCGGTGGTGCCCCTCAACCTGGTGGGGGACTTCGGCGGGGGCGCCCTCTTCCTGGCCTTCGGCGTGGTGTCGGCCGTGCTCTGCGCTCGCGACACCGGCGAAGGCCAGGTCGTCGACGCCGCCATGGTGGACGGCTCGGCCTCGATGATGGCGATGACCCACGCCCTTTTGAACAGCGGCAACTGGCACGAGGAGCGCGGCGTCAACCTCCTCGACAGCGGCGCCCCGTTCTACGAGGTCTACGAGACGAGCGACCACGGGTACGTCGCGGTGGGCGCGATCGAGGCGAAGTTCTACGTGGCGCTGCTCGAAGGGCTCGGCCTGGACGGCGCGGACCTGCCCGCCCAGATGGACCGCGCGCAGTGGCCGGCGATGAAGGAGCGCTTCGCCGGGCTCTTCGCCGCGCGCACCAGGGACGAGTGGACCGCGGCCTTCGCGGACCTCGACGCGTGCGTGGCGCCGGTGCTGAGTCCGCGCGAGGCGGCGCATCATCCCTACAACACCGAGCGAGAAGTCTTCGCGACCGACGACGTCGTCCAGCCCCGTCCGGCCCCGCGGTTCTCCAGGACGCCGGGCGCGATCAGCCGACCTCCGCGAGCGGCCGGTTCGGGTACCCGCGAGGGGCTCGCCAGCTGGGGGATCGGCGATGAGCGCCAGTCGGCGCTGCGTGAAGCCGGCGCGTTCGGCTGAGCGATGACTCGTAATCACAGTCAGCCCGTGCTCCACCCTGTCCAACCTCCCCGTCACCCGACCATGACCACGGACTCCTTGCGCAGGCTGTGTAGTGTCGCCACCGCCCAAACCACCTCGTTGGTACCTGGCCCGCGTCTGCGGCAGTCACGCAGTACCGGGTAGACCTTCATCTCCGCCAGCACGTGTTCGACAGTGGCCCGACGTTTGCGCCGCCGATGCCACGCGAGATCTCGAACCATCTTTCCGTCTGGCCCGCGTCGGGGCACTCCGACTCCGCTTACCCCCTGGTAGCCGCCGTCGCCGATCAGGCGAGGGTGGTGGACAATCTCATCGGGGACCGTCTCGCGAAAGACGACGGCGTCGCGGCGATTGCCCGGCCAGGCGTGTCCGACGAAGATGACCCGACGGTCTCTTCGTCGACAGACCACCTGGACGTTGGTGCTGCGTCGGTAGTTCTTGGACTTTGCAGATCGGGAGTGGTCCCGTGTCGGGATCAGGGTGCCGTCTACGATCCACAGATCGCGTCGGTCTCTTGGTGGTGGCCCGAGCAGGCGGCCCAGGGGCCCGGTCAGATCACGCACCACCCGATCGACCTGGACCTGGGAGACGGAGAACAAAGACGCCAACTGGCGCTCAGTCAGGTTGGTGCGCAGGGCCAACGCCACCAGCAAGAGCCGGTCGGCGAAAGCGAGAGCCCAGAGGTGACCACACCGCCCGTCAGGGTGAATGTCCCAAAGTCGGGACACAAGATCCGCAAACTGCGTGGAGCGCAGCCCCGTCCACGCGAAAAGGTCGGGGCCGGTAATCGTGTGGGCGCAAAGTCTCATGGGCACCACACTGAACGACCGGTGTGATGCTCCTATGTTTGTCAA
>PLHD01000031.1 GCA_003138815.1 Acidimicrobiaceae bacterium
AGGGGAGGGGTGATGTTCGCGCGGCTCTTCGAGCGAAACGTCGAGGTCGCGGGGATGGCCCGCACCTTCTTCGGAGGCGATCTTCGCGCATGAGCGACGAGGTCCTGGGTCCGGGTCCCCACACCCGCGTTCGCCGCCTGGCCGACAAGGCCAGGTACGACCGCACCACCATCGAGGCGGTGATCGACGAGGCCCGCCTCTGCCACGTGGCCGGCGTGGTGAACGGCCGAGCGACGGCCTTGGCGACGCTGCACGCCCGAGAGGGCGGTGCCCTCTACCTGCACGGCAGCCAGTCGAACGCCCTCCTGAAGTCGGTGCTCGAGGTCGGCGAGGCCTGCGTCTCGATGACCCTCTACGACGGCCTGCGCCTGGCGCGCAGCGGCTTCGAGTCGTCCATTGCCTACCGGTCGGTCGTGCTCTTCGGCCCCGCCGTCGAGGTCGTCGACGAAGCGGAGAAGCGCCGGGTCCTCGAGCTGTTCGTGGACGCGGTACTGGCGGGCCGCGCCCGCGAGGTCCGCGCGGCGTCCGACCAGGAGCTACGCCTCACGATGGTGGTGCGCGTCACGATCGACGAGGCTTCGGCNNCCCGTGCCTTCCACCGACGGGGCCATGGCCAGCGGCGAGGTCCCCCTGCCCGCGTCGGTGCAGCGCCTCTACGACCAGCAGACGTGACACCGCTCGATCGCCTTCGTGGCCAGATCGAGGCCATCACGCCCGTGGACCAGCGCGAACGCGACTCCATCGTCGCCACGCTGGACCGGCTGGGCATGTCCGGCGACCCGTTCGACGAGTCGGCCAACGACCATCACGTCACGGCGTCGGCCTTCGTGGTGTCGCCTCGCGGAGTCATCCTGCACCGGCATCGCCGCCTCGGCATCTGGGTCCAGCCCGGCGGCCACGTCGACCGCGGCGAAGAGCCGCACGCGGCCGCGCTGCGCGAGACCATCGAGGAGACCGGTCTGGACGCGCGACACTTGACGCCGGTCAACCTCTTCCACGTCGACCTCCACCCGGGTCCGAGGGGCCACACCCACTACGACCTGCGCTACATCCTCGTGGCGCCCCCGGTCGAGCCGTCGCCGGCGCCGGGCGAGAGTCCCGACGTCTACTGGTTCGACTTCGACGCCGCCCAGGAGCGCTGCGAGCCGGCACTGGCGCCGGCGCTGGCGAAACTGGGCCAGGCCTTCACGTACTGGAACGTGAAAGACTTGGTCGGTGAGTGAGACCGACGCGCTGCGCGCCCTGATGGAGGCGGACCGCTGGGTGGACCGGGTCAGCGCCCAGCGCAACCACCTGTCCGAGATGGCCGAACTGTCGACGCTCGAGGACGAGCTGCGCGCACTGAGCAAGGCGCTCCAGGAGGCTCGCGGCGCCCAGGCCCCGGTTCAGCAGGCCTACGAGGACGCGGCGAACGAAGCCGAGCGCATCCGACGACGCGAGCACGACCTCGACGCGACGCTCGCCGCGTCGACGGGCAACGCCCGCGAGCTGGGAGTGTTGCAGCGCGAACTCGAGCACCTGCGTGACTTGCTCGGGCGCGCCGAGGACCGCGAGCTGGAGCTCCTGATAGAGATCGAGCCGCTCGACGAGGTGGTGGCGGCGATCAAGGCCCGAGCGCAGCCTGGCGTCGCGCGTCGCGCGCAGCTGCAGGCCACCATTCTCGAGCTGCAGGCCACGCTCGACGAGGAGATCGCCTCACTACGCCTCGCGCGCGCCGAGCGCGCCCGAGCGCTCTCGCCGGAGCTGCTCGCGCGCTACGACAACGTCATGGTCCGCGTCGGTACCACCGGCGCCGCCCAGGTGAACGCCGGACGGTGCGACGGATGCCGGATCGTCCTCGCTCCGCTCGACGTCGATCGCTGGAAGAGCCAGCCGGCCGGGACGTTCATGAGCTGCCCCGAGTGCGGGCGCCTCTTGCTGCCGTGATCATCCTCATCCGCCACGGCCAAACCACGACCAACGAGAAGGGCCTGCTGGTCGGGCGTAGTGACCCCGAACTCACCGAACTGGGCGAGCGTCAGGCCCTGGCCCTGCGTCCATTGCTGGGCGGGGTGCGAGAGGTATGGGCGTCGTCGCTGCGCCGCGCCCGGGTGACGGCGGCGCTGGCCGTTCCGCACTTAGAGGCGACCGTGAACGACGCCTTCATCGAGGTCGACTACGGGACGCTCGACGGACAGCCGCTCAGCGTGGTCAGCGCCGAGCAGTGGCGGGCCTTCGAGGGCGACCACTACAAGGCGCTCGGCGGCGACGGCGAATCGCTCGCGTCGGTCGACCAGCGCGTGCACGCAGTCCTGGACGCCCTGCTGGCCGACCGGTCGAGCCTGCTGCATAGCCACCAGCACCACCTGGCCGTCGTGAGCCACGTCTCGCCGATCAAGTCGGCGATGGTCTGGGCGCTCGGGGTGCCGGGATCGGTGGCGTGGCGCACGCGGCTGGACAACGGCTCGATCACCACGATCTCGATCCGTCGATCGACGCCCGCGCTGGTGCACTTCAACATGGTGCCGGCACTCGACTGATCAGTGCAGGGCCACCGCGAGGGCCCAGAAGGTGAGCGCCGCGCCGAGCACCGTGCACGCGTGGAACAGCTCGTGGTAACCAAAGACCCGCGGCGAGAGCTGCGGGTGCTTGGTGGCGTAGAAGACGGCGCCCGTCGAGTAGGCGACGCCGCACGCGACGATCAGCGAGAAGCACAGCGGGCCGCCGCCGCGGTAGATCTGGGGCATGACCGCCACGGCGGCCCAGCCGACGACCAGGTAGGGCACGGTGTTGGCCCACTTCGGCGTGTCGAGGGCGAGCTGGCGGATGGCGATGCCCACCGCCGCGCCCGCTCCAATGACGATGAACAGCACGACGCGCACGTTCCCGTGCATGGTCAGTCCCGCGATCGCCAGGTAGCTGCCGGCGATGGCGAGGAAGATCGCGGAGTGGTCCGCCCGGCGCCACGCTCGCCGGCGCGAGGGCGCCCAGTTGACGCGGTGGAAGAGCGCGCTCGTGATCATCATCGCTCCGACGCCGAAGATGTAGCACAGGACCCAGCCCACCTGGGACCAGGTGTGGGCCCTCACCAGGAGGATTGGCGAGCAGGCGAACAGCACGATGGCCCCGACCAGGTGGATCCATCCTCGCATCAGCGGCTTGACGTGTGGTTCCTCCACGTTCTGAGGGGTAGCGGCATTACTCATGGGTAAAGCCTAGGGTCAATAGGATTCGGTGTTAGGTGGACATTTTGTTCATTTATCCCTGGATGGAGCAGTACGGACAGAGTTAGATTGGCATCTAGCTGATTGGGACATGAGTGCACCATCACAGTAATCTGGCGTAATAGTCGGTATACTGTCGTTTAGATATCTAAAAGATAGTATAACGATTATACGGAGGATGACGAGATGCGTAGGCCCCACACGTTCCACCCGCAGACCCTTGACGCCGCACAGCTCCTCGGCCTTGAGGTGGCACGTGTCCGGCGCGAGCGGCGCTGGACCGCCAACGACCTGGCCGAGCGTGCGGGTATCTCTCCCGTCACACTTCGCAAGATTGAGAGAGGCGATCCTACCGTTGAACTCGGCTCGGCCTTCGAGGTCGCCACCCTCCTCGGAATTGCGCTGTTTGCTCCTGATCACAAGGAACTCTCGACGATGGTCGAGTACGCGCGGACTCGACTGGCACTCCTGCCCGCGCGAGTACGCGAGCCAGCCGGAAAGGATCACGATGCCTTCTGAGCTGAACCCGCCAAACGTGTACGTCTGGGTGTGGCTACCCGGGGCGAGCGAGCCCGTCGTCGCCGGCGTCTTGCAGCCCGACGGGGCTACGACCTACTTCCGCTACGCCGAAAGTTTCTTGGGACGGGGTGATGCCGTACCGCTTTACTTGCCAGAACTTCCTCTCCAGCCCGGACCAATTCGTCCCGTCGCTGGACTTAGTATCGCTGGGTGCATCGCTGACGCCGGACCCGACGCATGGGGCCAACGCGTGATCCTGCACCGCCTCTTTGGCAGAGAGCACTTCGTGCCCGGCGGGGTCGAGCCACACGTGCTCACGTTTCTTCTCGAGTCAGGCTCTGACCGGATTGGAGCACTTGATTTCCAAGCGAGCCCGAGTGCCTACGTACCCCGTTCGGTGAGTGCAACCCTCGAGGAGATGATGCAGGCCGCGGAGCGTCTCGAGGCCGGCGAGCCGTTCTCCCCATACCTCGACGCCGCCCTGCTCCGCGGTTCCTCGATCGGAGGTGCGCGTCCGAAGGCGTTATTGGACGACAATGGTCGCAGACTCATCGCGAAGTTCTCGTCCAGCACCGACCCGTATCCCGTAGTGAAGGCAGAAGCGGTGGCGATGGAACTGGCCAGGCGCGTCGGCATCAATGTGGCCGGTACCGCGGTGGTCGAATGCCTGGGCCGCGACGTCCTCCTCGTTGATCGCTTTGACCGCACTGGAGTGGCGGGAGAGAGGCGGATGATGGTCTCAGCCCTCACCCTCCTCGAGTTGGACGAGATGATGGCCCGCTACGCCACCTACCCCGCGCTGGCCGACGTCATCCGCGAACGATTCACCAAACCCAAGGAAACGCTGCGTGAGCTCTTCTCGCGAATCGTGTTCAATATCCTCGTGGGCAACACCGACGACCACGCAAGGAACCACGCAGCGTTCTGGGACGGCTCGTCGCTGTCGCTCACACCGGCGTATGACATCTGTCCCCAGGCTCGCTCCGGCGGTGAGGCGGTGCAGGCAATGGCCATGGCCCGTGACGGCTTCCGCTTTAGTCAGGTCGTTGGGTGTCAAAACGCGGCGTCAACGTATCTCCTGTCGCCCGATGAGGCGCGAGAGATCATTGACCACCAACTCCACGTGATCAGAACACAGTGGACTGACGCGGCCGACGCGGCTCATCTTTCACCCTCCGAGCGATCTCGGCTGTGGGGACGCCAGATACTCAATCCATTCTCGACGGAGGGCTTGTCCTCGTAGGTCGCCCTGTCTCGCCGGCACATCAAGAGCAAGTGTCGGTCGGGTGGGAATCGAAATCAGTAGATCTTGCCTCATTTCGTACCAAATCCACCAAAATGTCCGCCAACGCCGAATCCGGGTTCAATAACTTTCGGCCGACCACGACGCGGCCGCCAACAGCGAAGCCCGTCTGTCTTTCGACAGACGGGCTCGGCGTGCTTGGCCCCCCCGGCCAATGAATAAAAATTACTTCGTGCCGAGACGCTACAGTGACGAAAGAAGCCCGTAAATCGGGCTTTGCGAGTAACTTCACAAGGAGAGAGTGGTCATGGATCGTCGCACGTTAGGTCAAGGTCTCGAAGTCTCCCAGCAGGGACTGGGTTGCATGGGTATGAGCGAGTTCTACGGGGTCGGCGACGACGACGAGTCGATCGCCACGATCCACGAGGCGCTCGACAGCGGGGTGAACTTCCTCGACACCGCCGACATGTACGGTCCGTTCACGAACGAGCTGCTCGTGGGGCGCGCCATCAAGGACCGCCGAGGCGAGGTCGTGCTCGCCACCAAGTTCGGCAACCAGCGCGGCGAGGACGGCTCGTTCATGGGCGTGAACGGCAAGCCCGAGTACGTGCTGAAGGCCTGCGACGACTCGCTTCGTCGCCTCGGCGTCGACGTCATCGACCTGTACTACCAGCATCGCGTCGACCGCACCGTCGCAATCGAGGAGACCTGGGGTGCCATGAAGTCGCTGGTCGAGGTCGGCAAGGTCCGCCACCTGGGCATCTCGGAGGCGTCGTCGGCCACCATCGAGCGGGCGCACGCCGTGCACCCCGTGACGGCGCTGCAGAGCGAGTACTCACTGTGGACGAGGGACCCCGAGGACGGTGTGCTCGAGACCTGCCGGCGCCTCGGCATCGGATTCGTCGCGTACAGCCCACTGGGACGCGGGTTCTTGACCGACGAGCCGGCCAACCGCGAAGGATCGGCCGAGCGCGACTTCCGCAAGGGTCACCCGCGTTTCTCGGGCGAGGCCCTTGAGAAGAACCTGCAGCTGGTCGCCAACCTCGAGGTCATCGCCAAGTCCAAGGGTGTTACCGTCGCCCAGCTGGCGCTCGCCTGGGTGCTGTCGCGCGGCAATGACGTGGTGCCGATCCCGGGCACCAAGCGCCGCAAGTGGCTCCGCGAGAACATCGCCGCCAGCGCCGTCACGCTGAGTGACGCCGACGTGGCGGCCCTGGAGGCGGCCGTTCCCCGCGGTGCGGTCGTCGGCGAGCGCTACCAGGCCGCGTCGATGACGACGCTCAATGGCTAAAGCGCGCGCAGCGCTCCCTCGCGAAGTTCGAGGACCCGGTCGCACCAGGACATGACGAGCGCGTCGTGGGTGGCGACGACGACGCTGGCGCCGCTCGACTCGATCAACGCGAGCACGGCTTCGGTCTCCTCGCGTCCGAGCCCGCTCGTGGGCTCGTCGAGCAGGAGGACCTGCGGGCTCGTCACCAGGGACCGGACCACGCCGACGCGTTCGCGCTCACCGCGCGAGAGCTCCTCCCACTTCGTTGCGCGCTCCACGTCGATGCCCAGCGCACCCAGGTCACTGGCCGCGTCGCGGGTGCCGGCCCGGCCGAGCGCCACCACGTCGTGGGCGAACCCTCGAAAGAGGCCAGGCTCCGCCGGCACGTAGGCCAGGTGTCGGCGCAGCTGCTCCTCGGCGATGTCCTCGATCCTCGTGGTGCCGATTCGCACCTCTCCGGTGTCGACGGGGTCCAGGCCCGCGAGGGCGCGAAGCAGGGTGGACTTGCCCGTGCCCGACGGCCCGGTGATCGCCAGGCGCTGGCCGGGGTGCAGTTCGAAGGAGACGTCATCGAGCAGGATCCGCCCCTCCTCGCTCATGGTGACGTGCGAGCACCGGACGGTGGTGTCGCCGCCGGCCCAGTGTGCGCTGCGTCCGGAAGTGGCCACTTCCAGGGCCTCGAGCCGCTCGGCGGCGCCGCTCACGGCGACGGCCGTGTCGAGCGCTCCTCGGACCGTGTTCAGGGCGTCGAACGTGGCGAGCGCCAGCAGCGCCACGACGACGGTCCAAACTGGCGAGGAACTGGGATGGTGGATCACGAGCACGCTGACGGCCGCGACCGTTACGGCGACGGCAATCCCGCTCGAAGCGCGTCGACGCTGGCGCAGGTGCCGCTCGGCGCGGGCGAGTGCGTGACGCGCCTCGTCCGAGCGCTGCTGGGCGAACTCGAGCCGGTCGAGCAGCGCAAGTTCCGGGGTGACGGCACTGAGTTCCACGAGGGTCGCCACGTAGGAGCCACGGACTGTGCGCAGCGCTCGATCGGCGCCCATGAGGGGGCCGAAATTGGAGAGAAGCCCAACAAGACCAAGGACTTGGAGCAACGCGAGCAGCCCGGCGTAGGCCCACCATTCACCGTGGGGCGGCAAGAGGCCAATAATAAGGTCACCGAGTGCGGCGGTGAGGGCCGCGGCCGTCACCGGAATCACGCATCGAAGCCACAGGTCCTGGAGCTCGTCGGTGTCGCGCAGCGAACGCTCGAGCAGGTCGCCCGCGGCGTAGGAGCGCCACTTCGCGAAGTTCCAGAGCCCGATCGTCGCCACCAGCCAGTGGCGCCAGCGGGTCACCGCGGAGAAACCGAGTCGGTGGGAGCTCAGGCGCTCGGCGAAGCGTATCGGCGAACGCAGGAAGGCGAGGAGCTCGATGATGATCAGAACGCCAGCGACGGCGCCCAGCCCCGGGCGCGTCGAGCTCACGACCAGCAACGCCACGGCCCCCACGAGCAGCCCCACGCTGGCCGCCGTCGCGACGAAGCCGCTCAACAGGGCTCGAAGCAGCGCTCCGCGCGGCGGCTGGGCGCGCCTCAGCCACCGCAGCAGTCGCAGGGCGTCGGGGTTCACGGTCGGACCTCGAGGCGGCGGCTGGGCGACTCGAGCAGCGGCGTGTCGACCGTCGCCTCGATGATGGCCAGGTCCGGATGCTCGAGTAGGGCCGACGTCACCTCGCGGCGGCTCGGTCCGTCGAGGACCCCCGCGATGTCGTCGAGCACCAGCAGCTCGGGGTTCGCCAGCAGGCAGCGCGCCAGCACGATCCTCACGCGTTCGCCGGTGCTCAGGCCGCGTCCGTCAGCCAGCAATTCGGTGTCGAGGTCGTCGAAGCGTTCCCCGCGAAGTCCGAGCACGTCGAGCTGATAGCGCACGACCGTCGAGTCGATGTCGGCGCCGAGCGTCAGGTTGTCCCAGAGCGATCCGGAGAAGAGCGCGCTCTCGACGCTCACGTATCCGGTGCTCGCCCCCGTGCGCTCGACGGAGCCCTCGCGCGACGGGCGCCATCCGAGCAGCGTGTGCAGCAGTGTTGTCTTGCCGGCGCCCGAAGGGCCGGTCACCAGCAGCTGGCTGCCCCGACCGACGCTCAGGTCGAGGGCGACGGTGCTCGCTTCGGTGACGAGGCCGCTCGCCGCCAGCAGTACCTCTGAGGCGGGCGCGGGAACGATCGAGGGCCGGGCGAGCAGGAGGCCGAGCGAGGACGCGGCGTCCTCGCGGCGGTGGAACTCGGTGCCGTAGCGGCGCACGTGCGCGAACAGCTCGCTGGTGACCAGCACCGCGATGAGCGCCCGGTCCAGCGTGATTCGCCCGTCGAGCAGTCCGAACCCGACCACCATGGCCACCAGCCCGATGCTGACGCCGCTGAGGAACTCGGTGACGAGCGAGGACTCGAGGGCCACCCGGATGGCGCGCATGGCGATGGTGTGCTCGGAGTCAGAGATTGCCGCGATCTCGTCAGCCCCGTAGGTGACGGCGCCCAGCGCACGCAGCTCGGGCGCGTGGTGCAGCAGCTCGAGCTGGCGCGATTCGAGCAGTGCGCGGCGCGCGTGGTACTCCTGGGCGAGTTCGGCGCTGCGCTTCCCGGCGCGCCGGTAGAGGGGGACCGCCAGCGCCAAGAGCGCCACCACGATGACCGTGCTCAGCCACCCGCCGGCCCAGAAGATTGCGACGAGACCGACGGCACCGGCCTGGGCGCTGGTCGCCAAGAGCGCCAGCATCGGGGCGTCCGACACGCGCTCGACCGCCAGCGCGAGGTCGGCGCGGCCGCCCTCGCCCTCGCTCCGGGGAAGCTGGAAGTGGCTGACGAGTCGCGAGCGCCACGCCTGGCGGATACGCGTCGAGGTGAAACCGCTCCATTCGTCGACGGCCGAGCCGAGCAGCCACCTCGTGACCAGGACGGCGGTGAGCGTCCAGAGTCCAGCCGCGAGTCGGTCGCCGCCGACGTCGGTGATGGCCGTCGCGCTGAGCATCGCCAGCGCGATACCGCCGAGCGCGTCGACGGCGCCGAGCAGACGCGCACTTCGAGCGTAGGCGGCGGGTGCTGAAGGCGAAGAAGTCAGTTGAGCCACTGCACGATGCTAACTACCTTGGCCGGTGCCTAGAGAGGGTCATCACGATGGGGGAGGTCGCGGGCTGGACCGTTGAGCCAGTCGCGCAACGCCTTGGTCGCCCGGCAGTCGTCCTCGTTGTACTCGAGGATTCGTTGGCGAGAGACCATCGCCGCATCGTGAACGCCGCTCGCGACCTCGTACCAGAGCATCGACGCCTCACCGCTCGGATTGACGTCGCGCCAGTGGAAGCCCGCAAACCCGGCCAGCTGCTTCAGCCCGAGCGGCCCTTCGGTCTGGATCTGTCGCTTCGCCTCGTGGTGGAGATCGATCCACTCCGGGGGCGAACACGAGCGAAACGATTGGAGGTCGCTTGAGGTCGGGCCTCCGTCGAGCGGTGTCGCGACCGCGCGGTTCATCGCTCCGTCCTCTGCCTGCGCCCAGAAGCAGTACGCGGCGAAGGTGCGGCCTTGACCCTGGCACCGACTTCGCACGTCGCCCAGCCACGACCAGAAGTCACGGAAGATCCGCGCTTCGGCGTCGTGGTCGAGTTGACCCCACTCGGCGAAGGAGCGGTAGCCCGCGACCACCCCGTCGACGGGCGCGTTCAAGGTGACGCTCGCACCCCAGAGGTACGTCGCGTCGTCGTAGCTCTCCATGTCGATGTCGACTTCGACGTCGGCGACGGGACAACCCATCTGCTCGGACGTGAGCGTGCGCAGTGAGCTGCGACGGACGCTCGCGCGAGCGCGGTAGATCAACTCGTCCAACTTGTCGATGACGCGTCCGAGGTGATCCTCGCGCTCGAAGTCCGCGTGAGCGATGAGCACCTTCGAGCGCGCGTTGTGCGCGCGCGTCGGGTCGAGTCGCGCGAGGTGGTCGCGCGTGTCGACGCCGTGCTCGTGCAGCATGATCTGTTGGTCGAGACTGGTGAAGCGAACCAGCGACACGTCGTCGATCGCTTCGAGCTGACCTTCGCAGTGCGACGAGTACGGACACTCCAGACATTCGCGGTGCCAGTACGGCGACGTCGGGAAGTCACCCTTCGCTGCCATCCACACGTCGTGCGCGTCGAGGACCGCGCGGCGTTGCGCGTAGAGCACGTCGTAGGTCGCGAGGTTGAACCTCGGATAGTTGGCGCTCGCGAGGTCGAACCACCACACGCGACGATGACGGTCGATCATCGCGACGCGACCCGACGGGTCGCCGTGACCTAATGCTTCGAGCACGCGCGTGGCGTGGGCGAGGACGATTCCGTTTCTCGTCACGGTGAGTGTCGAGCGCGGACCGACTCCGTCGGTGTACGTTGCGTCGCTCGGTGCGATGTGCTCGAGCGACGCTTCGAGGATGCGTCGAGTGGCTGCGGTCTCGAGGATCTCGTTGTTCTTGATCACGATCGGCGCGTACGCGAAACGTTCCTCCACGCGTCCGACTCGCACCAACGCGTGCACCGTCGCGCGACGTTTGCCGACGAGATCGTTCGCGAGGCGTGGTCGCAGAATCAATTCGGCGCCGTCGCGCATGCACGCGGCAGTCTCGTCGGGGCTCGAAGGGCTCGGCGCACCGGGATGGAGGGCCCGTATCTCCTCGAGGGTTCCGACGCGGTGCTCCTCTGCGTCGCGGCGCCGACGTTCCATCTCGGCGCTGGTCGGAGGGCGGACGAAGGCGAAGGGCTCGCCTCGGCTGAGGGCCACTCGATGGACGCAGGCGAGGATCTCGTCGCCGCGCAGTAGGGCTGTCACCCTTCGAGCCTACGAGGCGCTGGGCGTTCCTTCCGATGCCCCCTGGACATTGTCGTGGCATCCGGGTGCTCCCCCCACCGGGTACGTTGGCGCACGTCGGGGACTCGCAGTTCTGGGCGGAGGGTTGAGGTGCTCGATGAAGACAGAAACAGAAGTTAAGTCGGTGGATCCGAGGGCATCGACTGGTCCCGTCATCCGCGACCTCGTAGTGGCGACCCCTGGTGGGCTTCGGCGAACGATCCGGCGCAGTGCCGCCCTTGGATGGCCGACAGGAACTGTGTGCAGTGGCCTTCGGCATAGTCGTAGCGTGTTGGACTCATGTCCGGCGTGATTTCAGGCCAAGCGCAGAGAAAGAGACGATGCGTCGAAACCTCTGAAATCCAAACTATTATCTGAAGCGATTAGTCACAATTAATTAACAACGCGTCAAAAACCTTTACTTCTGGGTAGGTGGTGCATTTAGGCTTACGGCGTAGAGATGTTTCCAGCTACAAAAGACGGTAATTGGTAAGTGCACTCCGTACAATTGTTGTGTATCTTCTGCGAGGTGGCAATGGCATTCAAGAAGAAGGAACGAATCGCGCCTCGCTCCGAGCGAGGCTCGGACGGCGGCGCGCAAAATGGCGTCAGTCCGCCTCGGCCCTCCGAACCCGCTGCCAACGGTGCCGAGACAAAGGGCGACGTAATAACGCTCGAGACAAGTCCGTCGACCATTGGCGTTGCCTCGAATGGTGCCGACAATGGTGATTTCCACTCGCCACCCGGTTCCGCTGGGTCGACCGCGTCCCAGGTGAAGCCCGGTACGGGCGCCAAGGAACGCCTCGGGGAGCAGTTGATCGCCAGCCATCTCATCACCGAGGCCCAGTTGGAGCAGGCACTCGCCGTCCAGAAGGAGTCGGGCGGGAAGATCGGCCAGGTGCTCGTGGGCCTAGGGGTACTGGAAGAGCAGACCCTGGCCGAGGCGCTGTCCATGTACTTCGGCCTGGCTGTCTTGAACCTTCGTCGCGATACCATCGAGGCGACGGCGGTCGGCCTTATCCCTGAGGAAGTGGCCCGCGAACACATGGCGATGCCCATCCGCGTCGACGATGCGGCGCTGTTCGTCGCGGTGGCCGAACCCAGCGATGACTTGCGCTCCCTCCTCAGCAAGACGAGCGGACACCCCGTCAACCTGATGATCGCACCGCTGAGCGACATCCGCTGGGCCATCGACAGCAACTACCGCGCGATTGGTACCGTGCAGAAACTCGTGCAGGCGTTCGAGTCGGTCGAGGAGTCGAGACGACGCACCGCCGACGTATCCGGACCTGAGATTGTCGCCGACAATGCTCCGGTCGTCCAAGTGGTCGACCGGATCCTCACCCAGGCGATGCGCGACCGGGCTTCTGACGTGCACATCGAACCGTCCGACGACATCGTTCGGGTGCGTTTTCGGATCGACGGCGCGCTGAAGGAGGTCTTGGATCTGCCCGCGGCGATCGGCCCGGGCCTCGTGAGCCGTATCAAGATCATGGCGAACATGAACATCGTCGAGCGGCGACGTCCCCAGGACGGACAACTCACCATCACCATCGACGAGAAGGAAGTCGACGTCCGGGTGGCGACGGTCGCGACCATCATGGGCGAGTCCTGCGTCATGAGGCTGCTGGACAAGACGCGCTCGGTCCTTCGCCTGAACGACCTGGGGATGCCGGCGGACACGCACGAGGCGTACTCGAAGATCGTGCGGGCCCCCTTCGGCATGGTGCTCTGCGCCGGGCCGACGGGAAGCGGAAAGACCACGACGCTCTACGCCACGCTCAGCGAGATCAGTAATCCCTCGGTCAACGTCATGACGATCGAGGACCCGGTCGAGTACGTCTTTCCGACGATCAACCAGATCCAGACCAACGAACAGGCGGGGCTGAACTTCGCGACCGGGCTGAAGTCCATTCTCCGCCAGGACCCCGACGTCATCCTCGTCGGCGAGATCCGAGACGTGGAGACGACCAGGGTGGCCGTGCAGTCGGCCCTCACCGGTCACTTCGTGGTCTCTTCGATGCACGCCACCGACTCGGTCTCGGCCCTCCACCGTTTCCTCGACATGGGCATCGAGTCGTTCCTCGTGGCCTCGTCGGTGCTCGCCGTCGTCGGTCAGCGCCTGCTTCGCCGGATTTGCCCGTCTTGCAAGACCATCTACACGCCAACCGACGAGGAAAAGCTCTTCTACGAGGAGAGTGGGGGACAGCCGAAAGAGGTCTTCCAACGCGGCACGGGATGCAACTTCTGCAGTAATACCGGTTTCAAGGACCGAATCGGGATCTACGAGCTGCTGGTGATGACACCAGAGATCAGGCGCTTGATCGTCGGTTGGGCGACGCAGGAGGAACTGCGCAACCTGGCGGTGAAGCAGGGAATGCGAACATTGCGCCACGAAGCGGTCAGTCTCGTTACCCAGGACATCACCACCATCGATGAAGTCATACGGAGCGTGTACACGTTATGAGCCGACGATCTGAACGCACAAGAACCAAGCGGAGCGACAAGACTCTGGTCAAGTATCGTTACTCGGCTCTCGACGAGTCCGGTCACAAGGTCTCCGGTATAGAAAGTGCGTACTCGACCGGTGCGGCGCACGTCGCCTTGCTCGCTCGCGGACTCCAGCCCCTGGAGGTCAATTCCAAGCAGAGCCTGCTGAAGTTCGAGATCACCAAGAAGAAAGTGCCCCGCCAGGACGTCATGAACTTCACCCGTCAGTTGGCGGTCTTCATGAAAGCGGGCATCCCCATCATGGAGGCGCTCGAAGTAATCGTCGAGGAGACTCAGGGAAAGTTGTTGAAGGGCATTCTGGGGGAACTGATTGACAGCCTCCGCGCCGGAGACACCTTTGCCGCTGCCTGTTCGGTTCATCCGGAGGCCTTCCCCAATTTCTACGTGGGAATCCTTGAGTCGGCAGAGTTGACTGGGAACCTGGACATTGTCCTGAACCAATTGGCGGACTACATTGAGCGCGACCAGAAGGCCAGGAGCAAGATTACCGCGGCGCTCATCTATCCCTCGGTCGTTGCATGCATGTCGGTCGTGACGGTGGTAGTGCTCGCCGTTTTCGTGTTGCCACGGTTCGTGGTGTTTTTCAAGTCGCTCAATGCCAAACTTCCATTGGTTACTCGAATGATGATGAGTTTTTCATCAATGATTTCGCACTGGTGGTACGTCGAGTTGTCGGTGATCATCGTTCTGGTCGTCGGTTTTATTGCGATGCGCCGATCGGAGAAGGGGCGCGCCCAGTTCGACGCAATACTCTTGAGATTGCCGGTAGTAGGTGAACTCACCCAGGTAGCCGTCCTCGAAAGAATTTGTCGGATTCTCTCGTCACTGCTCAAGGCTGGGGTCGATCTTCCACGGTCGATGGCGGTCACGGCGGACTCTGCCAATAATGCCGTGTACCACAAGGCGCTGGACAGCATTCGAGAGGCGATGATGGAGGGCCAGGGTCTGGCGGGACCTATCGCCCGCAGCGGTCTTTTTCCTGGTGCAGCTCGTCAGATGTTCCGAGTGGGCGAAGAGACGGGCACGCTGGATCAGCAGCTCGAGGTGGCCGCGGAGTACTACAACCGCGAACTTGAGACGAAGTTGGAGCGAGCTACGGCCCTCTTCGAGCCGGCCATCATCATCTTCATGGGATTGATTGTGGGCTTTGTCGCAGTCGCCTTAATTTCCGCGATGTACGGAATCTACAGTCAGGTGAAGGTTGGATGAGAAGCCATTGGTTTAGCCGGATTGACACCGTGCCCTCAGGGCACGGTGTCACCTGCTCAAAACGAAACAGTCAATGCCGACGCAAAGACTGCGCTGACGGAGGTTTTACGCTGATTGAACTGATTATCGTGGTAACGATTCTTCCACTCGTTGTCGGGGCGCTCGGTGCGGGCCTGCTAGCAGTGTTTTCGCTGCAGTCCAATGTCTCAAGCCGTCTTACGGGATCCGAGGACAATCAGACTGTTCAGGCAAACTACACGAGGGACGTCCAAGGCGCCACGTCCATCTATACCACGACGTCGCCACTATGCGGACCTACGACCGCAGGCGTGACCCAGTTGCTCGGGCTGGAGTGGAATGGCAACCTGACTGTTGTTTCGTACGTGACCGTCCTAAGCGGCACTACGTACTCGTTGATCCGTGAGTATTGCGCCTCGGGACCGAGCACGACCCCGACCCAGGCAACGACGATCTCCTCCAATGTGGTGACAGGAGGTACGTCGCTGGCCGTGTGTACTGCGCCGGTCCTTAGTTGCGCAGTGGCGAGTGGGCAATCGTGGACGACTGCAGCGCAAATTGCGTCGAGTATTGCGGCCCTCAAATTGATGGTAACTGAGAACCTGAAGCCCGATTACTACAGCTACACATTGGTGGCGATTCCGGAACTGGGTATGTCTACAACGGGTGCACTGGGGTCGATATCGAACGGGCCGACGTGCGGATTCGCACTGCCCGGGACCGGTACCTATGCTTCGACGCTCTGTTTCGTTGGTTTTTCCGCCTCAATCATCACCGCAGCTGAGAATGCGGGTGGCACGAGCATGTCAGTGGCGGTCCCCGGTGGATACACGATGACCTTCAACCTTGCAATCACCACCTCGGGGACGATTGTGGCCTCTCAATTCCCCACTTATTCCGCTGCATTCTTGGGTAACGACATAGGCGGCACTCCCTTTTACTCTGGCGTCGGATGTCCGGATAACGACCCAACGACCTCGATCTACAATGGAGTGACCGAAGGCACGTACTCCTGCATCAATCCGGCCATCTATCAGACGAGCAGCGGAGCCACGAGCACTGTCACTCTGAGCTCTATCGTGGTCACCGACCCGCAAGGCTCAGATGCCACGGGCTATGAGGTTGTTACCGCTGACGCGGAAACGACGGACCCGAGTGAGTACCTCATCTGGAACTCCCAAACGGGTGGCTTGCCCTTCAGCCAGATTCCCGATACCTCGACATCGACCGAAGGAGACGCTTGCGACCTTGAGGACTCGAACGGTAATCCCCTGGCCGGAGGCGGCGATCTAACTTTTACCCCCACCGTCAATCCAACCCAAGTGGAATGCCAATCCACTTGGCAAACCCCTGCGAGTGAACCAAGAACGGGAGCGGTGCTGCTGGGTATTTCTCCACCAACTACGCTCGGGGTCACGATGCCGGTGACGATTTCCGCGTCGATGCACGGGGCGGGCCTTCAGGGTGTGTCCTTTGGACTGCTGCTGCCATGAGTGAAATCGTGAATCCACGGAAAGTCCATGGCCTTGGCTCCGGGCGAGCTGACTATACGCTGCTTGGCGCGGCGGTGGTTCTCGCGGGTTGGGAGAGTCGGCCAGAGCAGATTCTGTCCAATGCGGCCGACCCCGCGACCATCGCGCGGTACGAGGCCGCCATCGTATGAGAGGCCCCAAGAACTCATCGGTCGAAGGCACGGCGCGAACAACGGTTCCGGAAGACGGGCGTCGATCCGAGGCCGGGGACACTCTCATCGAGGTCCTGCTGGCGCTAATCGTCCTGGGTCTGGCTTCGCTAGCGATGCTCGTTGCTTTCACCACCACGATCAAGGCAACGGCCGAACACCGCAATCTGGCGACGACCAACACTGCGCTGGTGACTATCTCCCAGGATATGAAATCACTAGTTCAGGTGAATGCGGTCGCGTTCTTCAAAACCGACAATAGTGCCTCGTATCAAGGCGACTTATCCCCTCTGATACCCAACGGCTACACCTTGATGAGCCTCTCGGTGGCGTACTGGAATGGCACAAGTTTCTGTTCCTCAACGACCACGCCCGCCTGCTCATTCATAATCAATGCACCTGAAATGGTCACGTTCACCATTAAGAACAACGTCACGGGGCTGATCTATACCAACAGCGTCGTCGTCGACGACCCCTTGACTCAGACGCTACCGACGTCATCGGGCACGGCTAGCCAACTGATCTTCATGTCGCAGCCGTCCGCTGCGACCTACAACTCGGTCTTTGTCAATCAGCCGGTCGTCGAGGTCGAAGACTCGAGCAACAATGTGGTGACCAGCGACCTTTCCCCGATTACCATGACGATCACGTCCGGAACTGGGACCAGCGGGGCGTCACTTTCAGGCTGCGTTGGCATTGAGACCTCTGGAGTCATTTCGTGGTCAGGTTGCAGCATCAATATGCTGGGAACGAGCTACCGATTGACGGTCTCCGGGCCCAATGGGTTAACGGGCCAGAGCGCTGCCTTCAGTGTCACGCCCTTGCAACTCGGCGTGCCTGGGATCACCCAAGTCGTCCCTTCCGCGACGACAGCGGGCGCGGTAACTATCAGTTACACGGGCTCCTCCAATGCACCGACGGGACAGACCTACAACGCCGTGGCCTGCACCGACAGTCAGATGTCACTGAACTGCGTGAACCAGTCGAACTACACGTCTGGCTCGCAGTTCACCGGACTTACCCCGGGAACGGCTTACTACGTCCAGGTTATTGCCAACGCGTCGACGGGCTATCTAGCCGCGACCTCGCCACCTTCGCGACCGGCGCTCGCCACGGTCCAACTCGCCTCGCCGTCTGGCGTGATCTTGAATTACGGCACCGTCGCGGGATCGGTCGGAGTGGCGTTCACCGGATCCTCTAACGCGCCGGTTGGTCAGGTCTACGCGGTTGAGGAGTGTGCCGACTCGGGTATGACCACCAATTGCAATTCCGTCTGGCCTTTCACCAGCGGCGCCAATTTCACGGGTCTTAGCTACACGGCCGGACAAGCCGGTTCCACCTACTATTACTTCGCCGTCACCGCCCTCGCGTCGACGGGGTACCTGGTATCTCCGGCGACGACGCCTGCTTCCTCGCACTACGCCACAAGTAAGGTCAATGTTCCGACCGGTTTCACCGCAGCCTCCTCTCCGACAACCTCGGGAGTCATTACCTTTTCGTTCGCTGCCTCGACGGGCACGCCACCGACCAACTACACCGTCGCGGTTTGCACGGACATCCTGATGTCACAGAACTGCGTATCGCTCATCACGCCAGTCACGGCAAACGGACAGTTGACCGGACTTACCCCGGGAACGACGTACTACGTCCAGGTAACCGCAAATACCCCTTCGACTGCCTACGCCTCAGCTTCCACTGCGGTCTCTGCCGCCACGGTCGCCACGGCTCAACTCGTCGCGCCCACCGGCGTGACACTCGGCTACGGGACGGCCGCGGGCTCGGTCTCGGTCAACTTCACCGGTTCGTCGAACGCTCCGTCGGGCCAGACCTACACGGCCGAGGCTTGCACTAACGTCTCGAACTTCACGTCAGGCACTGGCTGCGTGACCCAAACGGGCTTCACTTCGGGCAGTAACCTCACAGGCCTGACCTACGTCGCGGGCGTGGCTGGCACCACTTATTACGTCCAGATTGCCGCCATCGCCTCAGCTGGCTACCTGGCTGCCTCATCCGCCCAGAATGGGCAGTCCTCGGGCCACGACACGAGCGCCGAGACAACCCCGGCAGTTACAGTAACGGCTGGCTCCACCAGTGGGCAAATTACGGTTCAGGTCACGACGATAAGCGCTCCGGCACCGAGTTCGTACACATGTAACTTCTACTCCAGCTCCACCTTGTCGGCGGGCTCGCTTATAAGTCCGCCATCTCCGGCAACCTGCAGCACGACCACTGGAACCGTCAATGGTCTTACGGCCGGTTCAACTGTTTGGGTCACCGTAACGGCCAATTCAGCGAGCACTGCCTATGCCTCTGTGACAACCCTTACGGGGACGTCTGGGACGGTCCATTCGTGATCGACATGTTGGATTGGGAGATCTTGCCGAGGTCGTGGAATCGGACGATCAGTCGACCGTCAGGGGCGCGCTGACCATGAGAGTCGCACGGCGTGGGGTGTCATGCCCCCAACGAGGTGGCAGGATGCCTGTTGTGAGTGCTCCAGTTCAGGGGGAGTCGGTACGTAGTGATTCCGGCAGCGTGCTGATACTGGCACTCGTCTACCTCGTCGCAATAAGCCTGATCGTTGGCGCACTGGCCTCCTGGGCCTTGAATGACCTTCACAACACGTCTGGCTTCGCGACGGCTGAGACCCTTCGGAATGCGGCGAGCAACGCGACGGAAGTGGCAATCCAGGATATTCGCTATGTACCGCTGCTGGGGGCCGGTGAGACGATAAACGGCAACAATCCGCCATCCTATTGTTGGGGGAGCGGCCCAGTCTCCAAGTTGACCACCAATTACGAGACTGTAAGCGTTCCCGCTTCCGTGGCTATGGCCGTCTGGTGCAGTACGGTGTGGAATCCCACGAGCCAAACCAGCCGGATAGTGACATTTTCAACCTGCCTGAGCACCGTTACTGCCGCAGCGTGTGGGCAGACTCCCTTCCTTAAGGCCGTGGTGGATTTCGACGACTATCCCGCCGGGGTGAGTTCCGCGCCCATTCAGGGACCTTGCTCGGTCTGGTGTGGTCAGGCCCTGACTGTGGTCAGCTGGACCTGGGGGTCCTCGGCAAATACCTCGGTGTCGGGCATCGCCACTTCGTTGAGCTTCAGCACCGAACCGTCTAACACGACCGTGGGAGCGGTGACCAGTGCCGCCGTCACCGTTCTTGACGCCGCCAGCAACCCCGTTGTCGGTGATCCGGTCACGGTCTTATTGAACAACGGTAGCTTCGACCCCAACAGCACGGTGACTGCGACGACGAACACGTCCGGTGTGGCTTCCTTCACCAACCTCATCCTCGACACCGTTGGAACTGGTCGATATACGATGAAGGCCGTTGATGGCACGGTGAGCGCGAACTCGACGAGCTTCACGGTTGGCAAGGGTGCCAATTCAATTACGCTGACGTCCACCGTACCCGCGAGTGCCTCGGTCGGCGGGGCCACCTACACCCCTACTGCGACCGCGACGTCCGGGGACGCAGTGGCGATCAAGGTGGACAGCTCGGCGAGTGCCGTGTGCAGTATCTCGGCCGGCGTGGTCTCCTTCACCGCTGCGGGCACCTGCACCCTTGACTTCAACGACGCTGCCAGCGCCAACTACGT
>PLHD01000045.1:0-4341 GCA_003138815.1 Acidimicrobiaceae bacterium
GACGTCTATCAGGCGCTCGACCAGCACAGCGGCACCCCCGTCGCGCTGAAGATCGTCCGCTCGGACGATCCCGAATTGGCTCGACGTCTCGCCCAGGAGGCCCGGGCGCTCGAACGTCTGGTGCACCCCGGTCTCATCACGCTGCTCGACACCGGCACCGTCGGCGACCAGGCGTACCTGGTGATGGAACTGGTCGACGGGCCGTCGCTCTCGACGTTCCTGCGCGACGGGCCACTCAGCTCACAGGACGCCGCCACGCTCGGTGCAAGGCTCGCCGACGCCCTCGCGTACGTGCACGAGCAGGGGATCGTGCACCGCGACGTGAAGCCCTCGAACATCCTGCTGGGATCGGACGGCGAGGCGTGGCTCGGAGACTTCGGCGTCGCCCAGCTCCACGACGCCTCCGCGCTCACGATCGCGGGCACGACGCTCGGCACCGTGGGCTACATGGCGCCCGAGCAGCTCGAGGACCACCAGGTGGGACCGAGCGCCGACATCTACTCACTCGGGATCGTCCTGCTCGAGTGCCTGACGGGAAGGCGCGCCTACGAGGGCTCGCCGAGCGAGATCGTCGCACGTCGNNTGAGCGGGATGCTCGACCACCGGCCCGAGAACCGGCCCGACGGAGCCCAGGTGGCGGCCCTTCTCTCGACCTCGGCCTTCGACGCCCCGTGGATCGTCGCCGACAGCGACGAGACGACACGACTCGGCGCGGTCGCGGCGCACGACGGGACGATGCTCATGCCCGGTGCGGTGGCGGCTCTCGCCGGCGACGAGACCCACGTGGTCGCTCCGCTGCGCCGCCCGGCTCCGGTCAAGTGGAAGGTCCCGTCGTGGTGGCCAGTCGCCGCGGTNNACGCATCCCAAGGCCACGACAACGCGGCCGACGACCACGACGATCCCTCTCGGCAAGCCGGAACTGGCCACGTTGACCAGCGACGTCATCAACGGCGAGAAGGTGCACAACATTGATCACGCCTCGGGAGCGGCCATCACCCAGGAGGCCAGCCTCGCCCAGAGCGACTACGCGGCTGGCAACAAGGTCCAGGCGGCGAACGACCTCCAGCAGGCGGCGGTGGCGATCGCCAACGGCGTCCAGGCCGGCACGATCGCCCAGGACGAAGGTGCGGTGCTCCAGAGCGACCTCTCCGTGCTCGCGAGCGCGCTCAACCTCAGTTCGGCCGCCATTCCCCCCTCGGTCACCACGACGACGTTGCTGCCGACGACCACCACCACGACGATCCCGACCGGTCCCGGCAACGGGAACGGTCCCGGCAACGGGAACGGACTCGGCATTGGCAACTTCGGCGGGAATGGCTCGGGAAACTGAGCGTCAGGTGACTCATGAAGGTTGGTGGCGCCTTCTGCCCTTGAAGGCGTAGGCACGCCTCGGCACACGTGTGCTTCGTCTCGATGCCGCGTGCGAGGGCGAATCAGTCCGCCGTCTGAAGACTCCTGGTTGAAGATCGAGGACGCGAACTGGAATCGGTGGCGGTCTCGTCACCGCATCGTCAGAAGAGGGCCTGGGTGAGGTGGGCGGTTAGCACTCTCCACGAGTGGGCCTTTTGTCCCGGGTCATGGGGAGGCGTCCCGGCAGGCGGCGCAGTGGACCGGAGTCAGATCTTGGGGAGGCGCCATGAAGCGCCCGTTCGCAGTGGCCGTCGCAACGCTGGTTGGAGCACTCGTCCTGCCCCTGGCGACGTTGGGTCCACCCGCCGGTGTTTCTTCGTCGACGCTCTCGGGACAGCTGCTCAGCGTCAGCCAGGTCCCGACCGGCTGGAGCGCCGCCAGCTCGGCGGGCGACAACGGCGTGGGGTGCATGGAGAACCTGCTGGAGCCGGCGGGGACCAAGCAGACCCCGAAGGCGCAGGCGTACTTCGTGGGGCCGGACCTGCTGGCGGTGTTCGACGAGAAGCTCGCGACGTACTCGAGCGCGACCAAGACGTACAGGAAGATCATCGCGACCATGACGGCCTGCAAGGTGGTGAACGCGATCAACAAGGGCCACGTGGTGACCGGCACCGCGGGGGCAATGAGCTTCCCCCGGTACGCCAACGCGAGCGAGGCCTTCGCGCTCCGCCTCACGTCGCTCGGCGTGACGCTTCGCTACGACTACCTGCTCGTGCGCCAGGGGAGTGTGGTCGCGGGGATCCTCGAGGGGAATTGGCCGGGTGTGAGCACGACGCAGTGCAAGGGGTTGGTCGTCAAGGCGCTCGCCAGGATGAAGTGACCCTCGCGGCGCTGGTCGTGGCCTTCGAAGAACAGGTTGCGAGCGGGGCACGGCGCCCGACAGGCCTCGGCCGCCCTACGGTTGGTGGTAGCTGGTGATTCAGAGCGACACACCCAGCGATGATCGGGCGCACCCATGAACGTCATTCCAGAGAGCGCACGAAGAGCGGTGGCACTGGAACGCCTGACGGTCGCCCTGTCGGCGCTCGAGGCGGTGGCGGCCCTGGTGAGCGGAATCCTCGCCGGATCGGTCGCGTTGGTGGCCTTCGGCGCGGACTCGGTCATCGAGGTGATGAGCGCCGTCGTGGTGCTGGGTCAGCTTCGTGCGATGGTGCGAAGCAGTGACGCCAGCGCCGACCGCGAGCACCGTTCACACCGCATCATCGCGGTGCTCTTCTTCGCCCTGGCGACCTACGTCGTGGTGAGCGCGTCGATCGACCTCGTGATGAGCCGTCATCCCTCCGAGAACGCGCTCGGCTTCGTGGTCTGCTTCGCTTCGATCGCCCTGATGCCGAGCCTGGCCTGGGCGAAGCGCACCACGTCGCGGAGCCTCGCGCGGGAAGGCTCCGCGGCCGTCGCCCGGCTGCTCAACGCCGACGCGTCCGAGACCGCGCTCTGCGCGCTGCTCAGCGTGAGCACGCTGCTCGGAGTGTCGCTCGCCGCGTGGGTGGGCTGGTGGTGGGCCGATCCCGTCGCGAGCCTGGCGGTCGTCTACTTCGCGCTGCGCGAAGGCGCCGAGGCGTGGAGGTGCGACCCCGACTGAAGTCGGCCCTGGAGGATGTTCCAAGGTGGCCGATGGAGTTGCCCGTCGCCCGTGCCGGGGACATGGCCGAGATCGACGACGAATTCGTCGTGATGGTCCACGNNGCCAGAGGCGATCAACGCGTCGAGAGCCAAGACCAACACGTGGGCCAAGGTTGCCATCGTCACCGCGTTCGTCTGTGCCCCCGTGGGCCTCTTCTTCGGTGCGAACGCTCTCGGCCAGATACGCGAGCGCCACGAACGCGGCAAGGGCGTGGCCGTATCGGCGATGGTCATCGGTGGCCTCGGTACTCTCATTGCGATGTTTGCATTCGTCGCCGCGACCGGAGTCTTCAGCTCACCACCGCAGTGCGCCTACTCCCACCTACCGCCGGCGCCGAGCGGGCAGCACCAGGTGTGCAAGGGCGACCTCGCCCACACCGTCGCCAACGAGCGCACTGCTCAGTAGCCGCCAGGCGATTGGCAGTGACCGGGACCCCCTCAGGGGATTCGGATGTCTCGGTTCTCGGCGGCGACGCGCTTCTCCTCGTCGCTCAGGTCCGAGTCCTTCACCGGGGTCACCAGGGTCCAGTGGCGGCCGACCGGGCAGTACTGCAGCCTGGCCCAGCCGAGTCGCACCGACTTGATCGAGGCTCCTGGCACCCAGATGGTCGTGAAGAGGTGACCTTCGCGGCATCGAACGGTGGTGTTGCCGCCCATGCCGGAGTAACCCTTGCGTCTCGCTACGACGGTGCAGCCGACGAGGAAGATCACTGTCGCGCCAATGAGGAACGCGGTGACTTTGGGGGACGACTTGCGACGCCTTGCAGGAAAGTTCGACATGCCATCGGTCTACCACCCGGCCGCCTCACTGACAATCCGCGTTGAGCGCCGCTGCCAAGCTCGAGCGACCGGACCCAGGAGTTCCTCAGATGGCCGCGGGCTCTTCGAGGATCTTCGTGTTGAGCGGCTGGCAGTTCCGGCATCCATCACCGAAGAGCGGGCGCAGCAGATCCTCCATGGTGTAGAAGCCGGGAGACTTTCGCTCGAGCTTGGCGGCGGCGTACAACGCACCTTCGCCGAAGGCTTCGCGCGAGATGGTTTCGTGTCGCAACCTGACCACCTGCGACGGGAGCCCGAAGACGACCTCATGGATCCCGATGATTCCGCCGGCGCGAATGGACTTCACGTCCAGCTCATTTACCCCCAGGGTTTCCGCGATGATCTTCGCCGTGCCCGAAACACCGCTCTTCTTCCGGAAGTGCTCCTCGACGATCTCGACGTCGGCGTCGGGAACCGCCTGCCTGAGGATACTGGACGCGATGACCAGCAGATTCACCCCGAGGGTGATGTTCGGCGACCACAGGACGG
>PLHD01000045.1:4352-15681 GCA_003138815.1 Acidimicrobiaceae bacterium
ACGGGGTGCGTGTCCAGATGACTGGCAATCTGAACGTGCGACAGGGGGAAGATGAGTCCCTCGTCCTTGGGTTCCATCTCGAAGAGTTCGGCGGCCGAATGGTACTTCAGGTTGTCGGTCTTCCTCACGACCCACTCGAGGGTCATCGTCGGATCTTCCATGACAGCTTTCGCGACGGCTTTTCCGGTCTTGCCGAAGCCGTAGAGGCCAATTCTCATGCGCCATCTCCTCTAACTGAACACTCGATGATCGAGTAACTTTCGCACACTACGTCGTTGACATCAATAAGAAGTTTTTTTTGCTGCGGAGGTTCTGGATGGATTGTACATATCCGAAGTACTGCGTGCCCAAGGATCGACGTGGTGACCCGCGCCGCCAGCGGAAATCAGCCGGAATCACGAAGCCATGTTCAGCAATTACGTGCATTGGAGTGCGAGGCTCCGCAGCCAAAGTAGACACTGGGTTAAGCAGACTTCGCTACTTGGAGCAATGCTCATTCGTAGTTGACGGGACTGACGTTGCCGATCGTGGAGCAGCGCCGGGTGGTGTTGTACCAGTTGATATACGACTCGATGCCGGCGCGCAACTCATCATGTTGGCAAAGACATGATGGTAGAAGTACTCGTGTTTGAAGATCGACCAGAACGATTCGGCGGCGGCGTGGTCTTAGGCGGTTCCCGTTCTGCCTCGGACAGGCCGAGAAGCACGAGGTTCACTTTTGGCGACATGAAATGACCGGTGAAGTGCGAATTGCTGTGGACGGTGAGGTACAACTCCACAATATTGAGTTTCTTTCGCCTGGCAAGTCGATGAAGTTTGAACTGAGCGTCGGCACGACGGAGCACCATGAAGTGACGTTTATCAAATCCCGGCCACTCTTCTTAGCCCTGTACCGGAACGAGTTTCTCGAGGTTGCTCCGAGGCACTCGCGCCGCAGTCTCTGTACTATCGTCAGCGCTGATGGTGAAACGGGATAATGGCATGCAGGCGTCGCTCTCGAGCGACGTGCCGACGTGGCGACCGACGGTACAGTCGTATCAAAACCTCTCACTCTTCACCTCTGCTCTGGCTGTATCCGCAGGCCTCGTGCTCGCACTTACGTACTCATTCGTCTTGGTGTTCTCAATAGCGGGCCTCGTGCTTGCGGCCGCGGCCACTCTTTCACTGCTCATCACCCGTCGCCGCGTACAAAAAACCCTCGCCGAGGCCGAGCATCCAGAGCTTGGGAATTGGCCGGGAAGTGCGGAAGATCGAAGGGACCTGCGACGTGCTGGTCGCAGGCGGTGTGCTCGCTCGATCGCGATGGCGGTCGTCGTCGGTGCATTCGGCGGCTTCTACCCGATAATCGGAGGGGCTTTTGTAGGCATTGGTATTGGTGGTGCGCTCGACAGCACGGTGATCATGGTGCTGGTCCAGCGTTACGAAGCAGCTCACAACGTCACGGTGTTGAGTCTAAGTAAGTTTGGTACAGCGTCGAGGCGCAGGCTCGTCTTTGGCTTGGCTGACGGGGCATTTTGACGTGACGGCAGTGGAGTTGACAGGGATAGCATCGTTACGAGCGGGCGACCCGCCAACCTTGGCCGCGAGATCTGTCATGGTGAGCCCACCCAGAGCGATGAGCAGTCCTCTAATGAAGGCCCGCAGTGGGGTGACCGTGTCTTGAGTTGCGACCGCATTGTCGATCGGCTTTGACTCGAAGATCCGAGTTCGGTTCTTCATGGCCCCCGACACTCGGGCAACTACCTGGATATCGTCAAAGAGCCGTCACGGACGACTCGATGCATGAAGTCGGTTGCGCTGACCCCCTGAAGCCGCCGTTTCGATCCTCATGATTGCGATGCCGTTGATTTTCACCGATCAATTGAGCAGACTCCTAGCCAGAGAGGGCGCGACGCCAGTACTGAGCCGAGGTGACCATGTCGGCGAGGACCTGATCATCGTCTGCCTCGTTCGAGGGAATGATCTCCAGAATCAGGGCCACCTCGTCTGCACCCGATCGGGAGATCGCATCGAGCACCCGATCTGCGTCGATGCGACCACGTGCATTCGCCCACTGGGTAAAAGGCCAGTGGTGGTCGGCCTCGGCATCACTTTGCTGGAGTTGGACGACGGGCGCGAGCGGACTCATCTTTTCGAGCCACGCGTAAGGATCACGGTCGCCACCTGAGGTTCCCTGGACACACTGATGACCAACATCGAGGCATAGTCGGATCGGTACGTGGTCAGCGTCACCCCCACTCATCAGACGACCGATCCCATCCATCGTGGAAGGCTCGCGGGCAACAGCGAGGTTTTCGACGAGGAGGTACTCAAGCCCCAATTCTCGTGCGTACCTAGCAAGCTGGGCGAGGCTTTCTTCCAACAGTACAGCGAGCTCAGATCGCCGTTTTGGGTCACGGTAGTCCGAGACGGTGAAGGCGCCGACGTGTCCTCCAGTGCCCGGGGCCCCCATTGCCGCACTGAGTTCAATCGCCCTCCTGTACCACTCAATGGCGCGCTGCCTCGATGGCGCGGTTGGAGCGAGAAGCAGGTTCGAGGAGTACGCGGCGAGGCCGGTGAAGGTGGAGTCGATGCGGAGCCCATTGCTGTCACAGGCTGTACGAATAGCTCCGGCTTGAGCCAAGATCTCGTCGTGTGAGGTATCGAGGTCGACGAGATCCAAGCTATGTTGGACGAGGTCGAGGCCAAGCTCATCTTTTACAAGTGCTGCCCAGATGTCTGGTTCAGGCCAGCGTTTCACGGCAAAGCAGTTGTTCACGCCGAGCGAGAAATTGGTCATGACTGACCATCCTTTCCTGTACGTTCCTGGTTTTGGTGCAACGCCGGGGCCCGTCGAGCCGCTTCGAACCAGCGCTGTCGAGGCAGCATTGCTGCATGAGTCGCCTCATCTGGCTGGAACCGCTTCGCGCGCGACAGCGTGTGGCGAATTGCTCCGCCGACCTCGTCAGAATAACCAGCGGCTTGTGCCGAGAGCAACGCCGCACCATTGGCCGAGGCGTCAGCCTCGAGATGACAGACAGGCCGGCCAAGGAGGTGTGCCTTGATACGTCCAAGCACCGCGGTCTGTGCACCGCCACCAGAGACGCGCAGCTCCTCCAGCGGTGAGCCAGCCCGCTGGAGGACGGCAATGCGGGACGCCACTCCGAGTGCGACACCTTCCATTGCGGAATAGGCGAGGGCGACCCGGTCGTGGCGATCCGAGAGCCCAACGAATGCACCACGAACTGTTGGATCATCGCGTTCACCGTCGCCCATGTAGGGGAGGAAGAGCGGTGCGAGGTCGCATGGATTCTTGTTCTCCGCGAGGTGTCGCAGGCGACGAAGGCCTGACTCAGCGCTGCTCGACAGCTGCTCGAAGCTGGCAAAACCGAGTTGCCGCACGACCCACTGCAGCGCTGCCCCGGTCGTGTTGAGGCCGACCTCGGTCGTAAATCGGTCAGGAACGACGTGGCTGTAGTGGGTGATTCGCTGGTCGCGACGGGGCACGTCAACGACGGAGTTGAGACAGGACGATGCCCCTGACATCTCGCTGATCGGCCCCCGCTCGGTGACACCTGCCCCGAAAGCGACGCACTGACTGTCGCCAGCACCGATCACGATCGGGATCCCCGCTCGAAGGCCGGTCTCGGCTGCCATCTTGGCGGACAGGGTTTCCACCACGGTCCACGATGGCACGGCGGCAGGGAAGAGCCCGGAATCGAGATCGAACTGCTCAAAGAGGTAACCAGACCATTGGTGGGAAGTGAGGTCGAAGAACAGCGTGCAGTTCGCGTGGCTCTCATCGGTGAAGAATTGGCCAGTCAAACGGTGCAGCACGACGTCACGTGGTTGCAAGAATTGGAAGGTCGCTTTGAAGACCTTGGGAGCGTGTCGCCTCAGCCAAAGTACTTTCGGGCCGACGTGAAAGGCCTCGGGCGTGTGTCCGGTGATGTCGTGAAAGGTCGCGGCGCCGATGCGGAGGCGCATCTCGGCTGCCTCGACCATGGCACGGTTGTCGCGGTAGATGAGGCCAGGTCCGACTGGGCGGCCACGGCGGTCGACGGGGACGACGCTCGGGGACTGTCCGGTGAGTCCGAGTCCAGAGATCTGACGTTTGACGCGGTCAGGCAGGCGTTGCAGCGCCTGGATTGCATGCTCGCTCCAGTCCAGGGCGTCCTGTTCAGCCCAGCCCGGTTCCGGCACGCTGGTTCGATACGGCCGTCGGACTTCGGCGACTCGTACGCCGTCAAGGTCAATGACCGCTGCGCGGGCACCAGTCGTGCCGACGTCGATTGCCGCAAAGAGTGGGCCCGAGTTCCTCAACGGGCTCAGCCCCGGACGAACTGGTGCGCTGCAACCCGATCTGGTTCCAAGGTGGCGATGAAGCCATTCAAGATCCCAGTGCCGTAGTCGCTACCGGGGTTGATGCAGAGGGTCTTGCCAATTTGGCGAGAACCGTAGGACTCATGAATGTGTCCGTGGAGCCCGAGCAGTGGCTGCACGCGCTCGATTACGGTGCGCACGGCCGTACTGCCAACTGGCCCCATCTTCACCTGGCCCGCTGCGGACTGCACGGTGAGATTGGCGTCGAGCACTGGTGCCTCGTCAAGGCCACTGTCAAAGGGCGGGGCGTGGAGGTTGAAGATCGCCCGGGATGGGTCTTCGAGCTGCCCACAGAGCGCCATCACGCGCCGTTCAATCTCCTCCTCGGCCAGTTCCCGGTAGCTATTCCACGGCGTGACGTTGGAGTAGCCAAGTGACAGAAACTCATGTCCTGACTTGAGCCGTAGAACCTTTTCTTCACAGTGGGTCCCCCAAGGCGCTTCATCCAAGATTGCTTCCAACTCGTCGGGGTCGTCATTGCCGAGCATCCAGTAGACGGGAATGTCGAGTGGCCGGAGCCTCTCGTCGGCGAGCTGCATCCACCGCTGTAAGCGCTGGCGCATGAGTTCGAGAAAGAGCCCCTCCATCGTCCCCGCCGCTTGCATCGCTTCAAGCTCTCCTGGTTCTGCCCGGTACGGGTAGTAACCGAAGTCAGAGATCAGTTGCTCGAGTTCGGTCAACTCGGACCCCTCTTCAATTTCGTAGTGGGCTCCACGAAAGGTGCACGCATAGGTCGATCCACCGGTGTGTGTCAAGGCTTGAATGGCTTTTCCGGCTACGTCCCCACCGAGCACCATGATGTCTGCGCCGTAGACCTTGCCGCCGTTCAGAAACTTCCGGAAACACTTCTCCGAACCGTGGAGGTCGGTCGCAAAGTAGAGGACCGTGCGCGGCGCCTTGGAGCCAAACAAGGGGCTCATGAAGCGGTAACTTCTCGCTGCACCTTGAACAACTCAACCATCCGAGCAGCCCGCTCTGGGTCGACGCGGGTCCATGTTGAACCGCCCTCTTTCAAGCTGGTCCCGATGATTGCTCCGTCAGCGACAGCCAACATTGATGCGACGTTGGTGTCTTTGACACCGGTGTTCGCGAGGACAGGAAAGTTGCCTACCGCCGCTTTGGCCTCGGAGAGGTCGCTCAGTTCGAGTTCTGCCCCAGCCGCCGGGCCGCTGATCAATAGCACGTCGACACCCATGTAGACCGCGCCCTTGGCCCGGTCTGCTACGGGGCGATTACTGACTGATCTCGAGGACTCGGGCGTGATGTTGGCAAAGATGGCAACGTCATCGGCGCCAATAGCGTGACGATAAGCGGCAATTTCGCCAAAATCTGGCGCAAAGAGACCCATATCACTCTCGTAGACGCCGGTGAAGACTTCTCGCACGAAGCTCGCCCCGGTGGCGCGCGCCACCGCGATAGCCGATCGGGCATCCCAGAGGAGGTCGACCCCAAAGGGAAGGCGGATATCTGCGTGAAGACGACCGATCACCGCGGCCATTGCGGCGGCGCCCTCAACGCCCACCGAAGTTGAGTACGGAAGGTCGTGTTCGTTGCAGAAGAGAAGGCCGTCAACGCCAGCGTCTTGGAGTGCATGCACCTCATGGGCGAGCGATTGATAGATCTTCTCCATTCCGCCGGCAGCATCGTGGCGGGGTCTTCCAGGGAGCCCAAGTAAGTGGCACATCGCGATAAGCGGCTTCTTGACACCAAATAAGTCGGACAAAATATCCACAATCATTCTCCGCTTCGTGAGCCAATCATCGTGAAACTATCACACCAAAAAGAGGAAATCATTCGCTTGCTTTTCAGACTTCTCACGGGTAGTTTTTGCAAAGGTTCATTGCGCAGGTGCATGTTTTGTGTCATGACGCGAGCTAAGGCGTCTTTGTCTGGGAGGGTCTTATGTCAACGCCAGCAACACCGGCCGAGGGCGGTCAGTTGTTCCTACGAAATAGCACTGGACTGGTGCGAGAAGCGTCGGCCTTCGATGCGATGATTTTCAATGCAGTCTTCTCCGCCCCAGTCGGCGCGACCCTGGCTTGGGGCGTGTTCTTTGCCCTCTCGGCCTTCCCTGGTGCCGATCTCGTCACGGCGACGCTGCTTTCCTTTGTCCTGAACATTCCGGTGATCATCATGATGGCGCTAATGGCATCAAGTATGCCAAGGACCGGTGGCGACTACGTCTGGGTCAGCCGTATCTTGTCCCCTCCTGCCGCTTTGGTATCGAATTTCGGAGCGGCGTTCTCCGGGATGATCGGAGCCACCTTTTGGGCCCGTTACTTCGCGGTGTTCGCGTTGGGACCGGTGCTCGTTTCCTTCGGTGTGATCTTCCACAACACCGGCCTGATCGCATGGGGGGATCGCTTCCAAACCGATAACGCCTGGATTTTCCTCGGTGGGCTATTCATGATCCTGCTGATGACGGCTATCTTGATCTCTGGCACAAAACGTACAATGCGTTGGCAGAACGTCTTTTGGATCATCGCCTCGATTGGAACCTTCATTGCTTTCATCGTCCTGATCTTCGGTAACCCCACGTCATTCCAATCACGCTTCAACGCGCTCTCCATAAAGTTTGGAGCGACGGGCAACTCGTATCAGAAGGTCATTCACGCAGCGCGATCAACGATTGCTCTGCACCCCAATGCGGGGCACATGTCGTCGACGCTGCCAGCAGTCTTTGTGATCATGACCTTCATGATGTGGAACTGGTGGAGTGTCTATCTCTCGGGTGAACTGAAGAGCGCGGGAAACCGAAACCGTCACCTGAAGATCATGTTCACTGCGCTCACATGGGACGTGGTCTTCCTGGTCATCGGTGTGCTCTTGATCTTCAAGGTTGCAGGGTATGCATTCATCTCGGCGGCGGGTGCTGCAGGGAATACGGCGTACGTGATTCCGACCGGGCCCTTTTATCAGTTCCTCTCCTCACTGGCGACTAACTCAAGGACGTTAGGTGTGCTCATCGTCGGCTCGTTCATCTTCTGGAGCCTTCCCGCGATGGTAGGCAACAGCTTCATGCCGATTCGAAGTGTGTTCGCTTGGGCATTTGATCGTCTGCTCCCCGCGAGGTTGGCCAGCGTCAATGACCGCACACACACTCCGATTCCGGCGATTCTTACCGTGATGGGCCTCATCACGGTGATGCTCCTCTGGAGTGTCAACGGCACAAGCTTCCAAATGTGGCTGGCCCTTGGTGTGCTCGCTGGCGTGGTCTGCGTCTGGATTGTGGCTTTTGCGGCATTCACGTTTCCCAAGCGCCGACCAGACCTCTACCAGGCCTCTCCTGCCAACGTGAGCTGGTTCGGGATCCCGGTGTTGAAGATCGTGGCGCCACTGTCGGCTTTGGTGATGGCGTTCTTGGTCTACGACGTCCTCGAGTACCCGGCGCTTGCAATCCAGACCCATGCGCACTGGTGGTACGTGCCGGGTTTCATGGCTGCGATCGTCGTCGTCGGACTGTCGATCTTCTATATCGCCAAGGCTGTACGAAAGAGCCAAGGCATCAATATCGACCTCGTCTACAGGGAATTGCCGCCCGAGTAACGAAGAGGAACTCGGACACGGTATGGTTTGCCGCGTCCGAGTCCTTTAGTGTCGAACTTCCTCGGGCAGTTCGTACCAACGGACACGTTCGCCAACGAGCGCTCTGGACTTCCAGGTGATGGACTTCTTTCCAGCATCAAGAGCTGAAACGATGCCGGTGATCCGTTCACTGACTTGATCAGCCATGCCGGGAGGCACGTCCATCTCAGCGAGTGAGTTTCGGACGACCTCAAGGTTGCGCCGGGCCGTGTGCTCAAATCCCCAGTCGCTCCCAAGCACTGAAACCAGACGCGCAGTGTCAATGCGCTCTCCTTGAACACCGCTCAGTGGGTGATCGGCAAGGAGCGCGACCACATCCTTGATGTCCTTCAGGTTCATCTGCACGACCTGAAGTTTGCTGAGGAGGAGGTCGGCGAGTGGGACCGTCAACGGCTCAACGTCCAGGCGGTGTCGAAAGTCGATGGTGTGACACATTTCGAGGCGGTCCAAGAGCACGTCAAGGGGCCGATCCCGTGCGGGGTCCATGAAGTTCAGCCGCGTTGCTCCGTGGATTGCGTTGAACATCTTGTCCGGCACATATCCCATTTCCTCGAAGAAGGCCGTGATCTTCTTGCGACCGCTCGACAGCGTCATGACGTCCACATCGCCGTAGGTGCGACACAGTCCCGGGAGTTTCGCGCTTGGACACCGCACAAAGACTGCGACGCCGCCAATCAGCCGAATGGGCAGGTTTTCCGTTGCTGCGGCCTGCGCGATTCTCATCCCCTCCTCACAGGGATCATCTAAAGGCAGCGAAGGAGAAGGTGACATTTCGCTCATCAAAAAAGTATAGTNNGCGGTTTCCGCGTCGTCGTTACTGGCCGTGATCGTGCTCGTGGCGCCGCCGCCGCCGCCCGACTCCAGTTGCTCGGAGAGGCATGGTTTGTGTCAGCTGACGCCGAGGATGACGGAGCAATTCGCTCGTCAGTGGAGGAAGCGGTGGGGCTGCTGGGGGGTCTTGACGCGCTTGTGAACAACGCTGGGGTGGCACTGATTGCCCCACTGCTCTCCACGCCCATGGCCGAGTTTGATCGGCTAATTCGAGTGAACTTGCGTGCAGTGCTTGCCTACGTCCAGGCTGCGCAGCCCCATCTCGCTGAACGGAGGGGCGGTGTCGTCAATATTGCGTCGGATGCTGGACTACGCGGTGAACAAGCGATTGGCGGGTATTCAGTATCGAAGGCGGGACTCGTGATGATGAGTCGCCTTCTCGCGCTCGATCTCGCCCCCGACGGGGTCCGCTGCAACTGCATCTGTCCCGGTGCGACGCTTCCTGGGATGCGCCACATTGGACCCATCGGTCATCCCGATGCGGGCGACGATCCAACGCAGTGGGTTACGCCGCCACTTGGCCGCTTTGGTCGTCCCGAGGACGTCGCTAGTGCGGTGCTCTTCTTCCTAAGTGAAGAGTCCTCATTCTGTTCCGGTGCTGAGCTCTTGATCGACGGAGCGCTGCAAGCCGGCGTCAGCGAGTAGGGATGCAGTCGTTCCGTCGCTGAAGACAAAGGATCAGAGTTCTTGCAAGAAGTCAGCACCCCAGGAATGTCTGCCGCTTTGGGGCGGCAAGGACTCACGCCGAATTTGATTGAGGGATGATGGTGTAGTTTCACTCTCCCTCGAAGTCGTGAAGTGGAGAGGAAACGCGGCGAGTTGATCGTTGCTGATCTTGACACCTTCTGGATACCAGTTGGGGTCATAATCGGTTCGGTCGGTAAGCCCGGTGGTGACGGCGGTTGCCGAGATGAACTCGATGATGGTGCGCGTCATGGCGATGACCATCGGGCACTTCTCTATATGGCCAATTCCCGCGTGTCGCAGCCAAATTGTCCTCAAACGGCACACTGGTCTATCCCGCGCAACCCGATCCACCGGCGCCGCACGATTTCAACGTACGGCGAGCAGATCAGAAAGAGTCAGGGCTGAAAGTCACTCATCTCGCGTTCAACCTTCTTCGAGACAGCGCCGAGCCGACCCCGACAATCCCAACGCCGGTCGCTCGCGAAAAGGTCGAGAGGGCCTGCCGGTGACTCGAAGGACAGGGTGTCGTGGGCGCGATTGTGAAGAGCCTGCCGTGTCGACCCCGTGCTTTCGAATGAAGGCTGTAGTCACGTGACGCCCGGCTCGCTCCTCGTCTCTCAGCGCCTGCAGGACCATTTGGTGCACTTCGTATACGCGCACTAAGCGTGGCATTCACGGTTGATATCGACTGTATTGGGCCAGCGTCGACAAACGCTGGAAGTTGCACGTATCCATAGGCATTCAAGTAATGAATCGAATGCCGAACTACTGACACTGCGGTACTCCCTCGGATTGACCATGCTCGACGCCTGACTGATTGCCCCGAGCGGCGGGACGCGGAGTTCCTCCGCTGGGTCTGGCGATTCCCGAAGCGGACCGGCCCACTGCTCGAGGAGGCCATCGAGCAGCATCGGGCGTCGCCGTCGGTGATCAGGCTGAGGTCGCCGTCGCAGGTCCGGGCATACCTCAGGAGCTTGGCGACGTGACGTAGATTCGTCGGCGCCGACTGGGTTAGGCAGCGTCGCGACCATCCTGGACCGCGATCGCGATGGCTTGGGACCCAACAGCCTGCGCCACCAGACCAGCGACACGCGGGACTGACTGGGCGCTGAAGCTGAACGGTTGTATCAGGACCGCTCTCACCTCCACTGCAATCACCGCCACTTCAATGAGAACCCTCGACCGGCTGGCCGAGTTCCGGGCGCCCCTCGTCCTTGTGTCGCTCGACCCTCCCGTAGATCCGATGAGACGCGCCTGCCCGGCGGGCTAGCACTTCGTGTGTGCTCGTTCGGCGTACTTTGCCCTTGGCGGCCTGCCCCTGACCGTTCGCGGTCAGGGAACTCGTGCAACCTCGCTCGTCAACGGCGGAGGACGCGGAGTGCGGAGCAGTTCCCCAAGGCGCCCCCATGGGGTTCGTGCTCGCTACACTCTCCAAAGAGGGGTGTTTATCGGTCCGGAGGGTCTTGCTCCTCGACGAGAGTGAGCACGTCGTGTCCAACTTCGAAGATCGTCCGTTTCCCCGGCACCAGTTGCTCGACGTCGTGCCCGACGGGATCGTCGTCGTCGACGACCACGGCGTGATCCGCCACGTGAACGAATTCGTTTCGGTCCTGACTGGCTACGCGCACGAGGAGCTCATTGGCCAGGCTGTCGAGGTGCTCGTGCCATCCCCGCACCGCGAAGCGCACGTCGCCAAACGCGACGAGTATGCCCGGGACCCGGTTACGCGGGCGATACGCGGTAGTCCCTATCTCACGCTCCTGCGCCGAGACGGCAGCGAAATCGTAGTCGACATCGCCCTCTCGCCCCTCGCACTCGAGGACAAGCCGTGGGTCATCGCGGTCATTCGCGAGCACAGTGCCCA
>PLHD01000026.1:0-2315 GCA_003138815.1 Acidimicrobiaceae bacterium
TGAAGACGTAGCTCCCGGGCTGCAGCTCGCGCAGCACGCCGATCTCGATGTCGAACGCCGCCGTGCCGGTGCCGCCCCCGGTGCGCAGGGGAACAGCGAAGCCTCTCGACTCCAGGGCCTCGACGACCACCTCGAGACGGCGGGTCGACTCGCGCGTGGCGGTGCGCCTCTCCTGGCGACCGGCGATGTGCTGGAGGTGCCCGCCGTACCCCTGGACGCCGGCGAAACGGAGCGAGGGGCTCCGCTGGATGCGCTCGACTACGCGAAGGGCCTGCTCGGGTCCGACCACCCCCGTTCGCCCGAGGCCAACATCGACGTCGCAGAGCACCGAGAGTTGCGCGTCGACAGTCTCGAAGGCGACGGCCAGCTCGTCGACGCCTTNNTCGACGACCGCAATGAGGTCGCAGCGCTCGGCCAGGGCCGACGCCCTCAGCGCGGAGGCGCGTCCCACCATTGGAGAAGTGAGGAGCACCGAAACCCGGGGCTCGTAGCCGACGGCGATCAAGCGGTCGACGATCACCTCGGCTTCGGCGAGCTTCGCGCACGACAGCCCGACGGCCCCCGCTTCGAGCTGACGCCTCGCCACGAAGGCCGACTTGTGCGATTTCACGTGGGGGCGTAGCGCCACCGCGGCCGACGCGCACACCTCGGCCATTCGCGCGATGTTCCGGTCGAGGACGTCGACGTCGCAGAGGAGGGCCGGCGTCGGGATGAGGCTCCGCGAGCCGGGCCTGTTCAGCTGGCCGAGCACCGCCTGGAACGCGGGCTCGTGCAGGCGCGCCTCACTCACCGGTCGGGCCGGGCGGTCGGCGCCACGAGGGGCCAGGGACGCTCGCGCTCGGCGACGCGCGCGAGGTCGAGCAGCAGTTGCTCCTCGTGGTGGCGCCCGATCACCTGAAGACCTACGGGCAGGCCGTCGATGAGGCCCGCCGGAATCGTGATCGCGGGGTTGCCGGAGAGGTTCGCCGGTATGGTCAGCGCGGCGTTGTTGCCNNGCGAAGGCCACGTCGGGATTGGTGGCGCAGAAGAGGAAGTCCGTCCGGTCGAAGACGTCGGCCATGTGCTCATTGACGTCGATCCGGAACATCTCGGCGTCCCCGGCCACCCGGAGGTTGACCGTCGACGTGGCGAGGCTGAGGCCCATCTGGACCTCAGGGGTGAGGTCGTCCTGGCACCCCGGATAACGGTCGCCCAGGCTTCCGGCCAGGCCGATGAGGTTGAGCAGGGCCCATTCCAGGCCGCCGCGAGGAAAATTGACGACGACGTCGACGCGGCGCAACTTGGCCCGCGCAATCAGCTGCTCGGCCAGCTCGGTCACCAGCGCCGCCTGGCGCGGTTCGACGATTGCCGCGCCCAGGTCGATGGAGATGGTTGCGCGCTTGCCCGCGAGGTCGAACGAGTCGAGGCCCGCCTCCCAACCCTCGACCCGGGGAAGGCTGAGGGTGTCGCGCGAATCGAAGCCGTTGCACACGTCGAACCATCGCGCCGTGTCGCGCACCGTGCGCGACACGCAGCCGACGACCACGGTCAGCGGCGGCTGATGGGCACGGGGACCCTTGGGGATCCGCCCGAACGTCGACTTGAGCCCGAAGAGGCCGCAGAAGCCAGCCGGAATCCGGATGGAGCCGCCGCCGTCGCCTCCCGAGGCGATCGGGACGAGCCCGCCGGCGACCGCGGCGGCCGAGCCGCCCGACGATCCTCCCGGGGTCCGTTCCGGGTCCCACGGATTGCGCGTCGTTCCGTGGATCTTGGTGCTGGTGCAGTTGATGCCCCCGAACTCCGACGCCGTGGTCTGGCCCGCGAGCACCGCCCCGGCCGCGCGAAGTCGCGCGACCTGGGTGCTGTCGGCGTCGGCGATCCGGTCGCGAAAGACCAGCGACGCCTCGGTGTAGGGCCAGCCCGCCACCGTCTCCAACTCCTTGATCCCCATCGGCACGCCGCCGAAGGGCAGCGAGACGTCCGCGCGGACCGCCGCCTCGCGCGCGGCGTCGGTGTCAATGTGGCAGAAGGCGTTGAGCTCCGATTCCTCGATCGCGCCGCGCGAGCCCTCGAGCGCCTCGAGCGGGCTCAGGACACCGCTTCGAAACGCGTCAACCAGTGAACATGCGTCTCCCAGCCACGGTTCGCTCCCCATGGGCCTACACACTACCCACGCGATGCGGTGGAGTCCCCGCCATGACTGAGCAAGTGAGCGACGAAAGCCCTCGCCGCCGCGCCTGGTTCACTTCGTTCGCCCCCGAGCATGGCGTCGCGCTGGCAGGAATCGCACCATCGCCTCGCCGAAGTCCACGATCAGGGGACGATCGTGGTGTTCC
>PLHD01000026.1:2364-9789 GCA_003138815.1 Acidimicrobiaceae bacterium
GGCGACCTTCACCCGGGCGAACTGCTCGCCCGACGGCGCGTACGCACGCACCTCGTAGCCGCCCCAAACCGCCACCCATACGCCGCCGTTGACGTCGACGCACACTCCGTCGGGAGCCCCCTCGCGCTCGACGTCAAACTTGACGAACAGCTGCTTGTTCGAAATCTCGCCGTCCTGGTCGACGTCGAAGGTGTGGATCGTGCCCGGTCCGCTGTCCACGTAGTACATCGTGCGTCGGTCCGGGCTCCAGGCGAGGCCGTTGGAGATCGCGACGTCCCCGAACATCAGCTCGGCGCTCGTCGAGCCGTGGTAGCGGTAGAGGCTTCCCCGACCCGGCGTCTTCTCATAGGCCATCGTGCCGATCCAGAACCTTCCCCACGGGTCGGCGGCGCCATCGTTGGTGCGCACCTCGCGGGCGTTGCTCGCCTCGAGACGGGCCACCTCGTGCAGCGTGCCCGCCTCGTCCAGCAGTGAGATCGACTGGTCCGACGCCACGATCCATCCGTCGCTGCGCGGATCGAACGGGGCGAGGGCGGTGAGGTGTCCGCCGACGTCGTAAGTGCGCACCACGTCGACGCGCGTCGCGTCGGCCTTGGCCCGGAAGAACCTCCCCGTCGTCACGTCGATCCAGTACAGCTCCTGGCGAACGTCGTCCCAGCGGCAGCACTCACCGAGGTAGTAGAGGTCGGTGGTGCACGGCTTCGCAACGAACTCTTCCATCAATTCGCTCCTTCACCTAGTGGAACTTCGATTCCGTCACCGCCGCGAGAGCTCACTCGACGAAGAACCGGTTCGCGGGCACCTTCGCAGTCTCCAATGTGCTGGCTCAGCGGCCGTGGCCCACCCTGAGCCCCGGCTTGTCGAGCCTGCTCTGGTCCGCCGTTGAACTGCAAATTCATCATGGTCCCGCCTCCACATGAGTAGTTGCACGAAGAGGTCTTAGCCAGGAGGCAGTTCGAGCCAGGGACCCCGAGGCATCGTCCGGCTAACCGCAATCTAGCGGAAGAGGATTGCCGTCGACGCCGGTTGGCGCGTCTGGCGGCACCATCTTCATTGACCGCGAGTCGCGAGTTCATTGACCGCGAGTCGCGAGCCGCCGACAAGTTCGGCCGATCGGTGACGGGGAAATTCTGGAGAAGCTCATCATCATGGGTCGCGGCAGGGTCCATTGACGAGCGATACTGGTATCCGGAGTGCCTCGCCAATGAGACCTCGTTGCCGTCGCTCAGGGGCTTCGTTCGGTGCCGGCCCACCGATTGAGAGGCGAGCGCATGGAATCGAGTCCTTTGCCGGCACCTGGGGTGCCATCTAGCGAGGTCTCCTTTCGTCCCGCCGCGTTCGCCGGGGCCACGACCGTCTTCATCCTCCTGGGCGCGACGTCCTCGATGTACGGGCCGCTCTTGCTCAGTTTCTCGCACCGGTTCCATCTCTCGCTGCCGAGCGCTGGCGCTGTCATCAGCGTCAGCTACGTCGGCTCGTTCTTCGGAGTCCTGCTCGGCTGGCTCGGCGTGAAGCGACTTTCAGGTTCTTGGGTGCTTTCGGGCGCACTTTGGCTCATGGCGATTGGGGCCACCGGAGCGGCGCTCTCGCACCACTGGCCGGCCTTCCTCGTGTGCGTCTTCGGCATCGGCGTCGGTTTCGGAGCGCTGGACTTCTCGCTCAACACGCTGCTGACCCGAACGGCCCTGAAGGGCCGCGTGTTCCGGCTCAGCGTCGGCAACGCCGGCTTCGGCGTCGGCGCCGTCATCGGTCCGTTGATCATCATCGCGCTCCATCCCCACAACTTCCCTGTCCTGCTGGCGGGCATCGCCGTCGGGGCGCTGCTCCTGTCAACCCTCACTCGAGGCGTCCACGCCCCGCGACTCCGCGGCCAGCCGGACCAGCTCGAGGTCAGCGCGCTGAAGTCCCAGCGACGTCCGATCCTGATCACGTTCACCGCGGCGTACATCCTCTACATCGCCGTTGAATCGAGTTCGTCGGGGTGGATAGCGGCACACCTGCACGGCTCCGGGTATTCAGGATCGACGGCCAATTTCGTGACTACCGGGTTCTGGGCCGGAATGGCCCTCGGACGCGTGCTCACCACGCCCCTGCACCACCGGACGTCGGACAAGACCCTCGTCTTGGGTGGCCTCGGCCTCGCGGTCGTGGTGAGCTGTTGCGCCTTCTCCGGCCTCCTCGCGCCCTACGCGTACCCAGTGCTGGGTCTCGCCTTGGCATCGATCTTCCCAATGGGACTCATCTGGTACACCGTGCTCTGTCCCCACGACAGCGACGGACTGGCGCTGATGATCCTCTTCATGATGGCCGGTGGCGTGATCGGGCCCGGTGCTGAGAGCCTCATGGTCTCGGCCTTTTCGGTCCACGTCGTGCCCCTGGTGATCGCGTCCTTCGCCCTGGCGGACCTGGCGGTCTTCGCGAGCGCCCTGCGCTTCAAGCCACTCTTCAGTCGATGACCGCGTGACACAGCGTCCGAAACACGCTTAACGGTTCAGCAACTACAAGATTGCATACTCTGCGATTTTCGTGCAATACTGCGAATATGACGAGCAACGAATTGGGGCGGCGCGAGCGAAAGAAACTCACGACTCACCGGCTCCTGCGTTCGGCGGCCCTGCAGCTCAGCGCCGACCGGGGTCTCACGAAGGTGACCGTGGAGGACATCGCGGAGGCGGCCGACGTCTCGGTGCGGACTTTCTACGATCACTTCGCCACCAAGGAGGACGCTATCGTCGGCTTCGACGCGTCGCGCGTCGACCAGCTGCGCGAGACGCTTCGCGAGCGACCTGCGGATGAACCTCCCCTCGAGTCGCTGCGCTGCGTGCTTCGCGAACTGCTCGTCGAGTCGAGCGAGGAGTGGCCCCTTCGCATGGAGGTCATCCGCGCCAATCCCGACCTCTTGCCGCGCATGTTCTCCTCCTTCGCCGTCTCGGAGAAGGCCATGATCGAGGTGATCGCCTCGCGCACGGGGACCGACCCCGAGCACGACCTCTACCCGATCCTGATCACCGCCGTCGCGACGGGGGCGTTGCGGACGTCGATCAGCGTCTGGCGCGCCAGCGGCGCCAAGCTCATCCTGTCCGAGGTCTTCGACGCCGCCTTTAGACAGGTGGGCCTCGGCCTGCCCGCTCCCGCGAAGCACGGCCGCGCCTCCAGGCGCACCAAGCCACCACTGAAGTCGACCGCACCGAAAGCCCAGGAGTAGGTCCGTGCTCGTCCGCCTGCTGCGTGCCTACCTGCGCCCGTACGGGCGCCAGATCGTGGTGCTCATCACGCTGCTCGTGGCCCAGACCGTCGGGAACCTCTACCTGCCCAACCTCAACGCCGACATCATCAACAACGGCGTCGTCGTGGGGAACCTCCACTACATCCTTCGCAGCGGCGAGGTGATGCTGGTGCTCACGCTGCTGGTGGGCATCTGCGCGGTCGTCGCGGTGTACTGGGCATCGCGCGTCGCAATGGGCGCCGGCGCCGACATCCGCGCGGCGGTCTTCACCCGCGTCCAGGCGTTCTCGGCCCGCGACATGAACCACTTCGGGACCGCGTCGCTCATCACCCGCAACACCAACGACATCCAGCAGATCCAGCTCTTCCTGCAGATGGCGCTCACCATGATGGTCATCGCCCCGATCATGTGCGTCGGCGGCATCGTCATGGCCCTGCACGAGGGCGCGCAGCTCTCGACGCTGCTGCTCGTGGCGCTTCCCGTGATGGGCGTCTTCATCGGCACCGTCATGGTCAAGGTCATCCCCCAGTTCCGGTCCATGCAGGCCAAGATCGACCGCATCAACGAGGTGCTGCGCGAGCAAATCACGGGAGTCCGCGTCATCCGCGCCTTCGTGCGCAACAGCTCCGAATCCGACCGCTTCGCCGTCGCCAACGCCGACCTGACCGGCACCGCGCTCAACGTGAACCGGGTCTTCGCCCTGGCGCTGCCGGTCATGATGATGATCCTCAACCTCTCGAGCGTCGCGGTCGTGTGGTTCGGCGGGCGCCTGGTGAGCGAGGGCTCGATGCCGATCGGCAACCTGACGGCCTTCCTCACCTACATCCTGCAGATCCTGCTCTCGGTGATGATGGCCGTGATGGTCGCCATCCTCCTGCCGCGCGCGGCGGCGAGCGCCGAGCGCGTCGTGCAGGTCCTCGACACCGTGCCGGTGATCAGCGACCCGGCCAGCCCGACCGCTCCGGTCGAATCGGACGGCCTCGTGCGCTTCGAGAACGTCTCGTTCGAGTACCCGGGCAGCGAACGTCCGGTCCTGGACGACCTCTCCTTCACGCTGGAACCCGGCCAGACCAGCGCCATCATCGGCGGGACCGGCAGCGGTAAGACGACGCTGCTCAACCTCATCCCTCGGTTCTTCGACGCCACGTCGGGCAGCGTGGAGGTGGACGGCGTCGACGTGCGCGACCGGGCCCAGGAGAACCTGTGGGGCTCGATCGGCATCGTCCCCCAGGCGGCCTACCTCTTCAGCGGCACGGTCGCGAGCAACCTGCGCTTCGGCCGTCCCGACGCCACCGACGCGGAGCTGTGGCAGGCCCTCGAGGTGGCCCAGGCGAGCGACTTCGTCAGTTCGATGGACGGGGCACTGGAGGCGCCGATCGACCAGGGCGGGACCAACGTCTCGGGGGGCCAGCGCCAGCGCCTCTCCATCGCGCGCGCCCTGGTGAAGCGTCCGCGCGTCTACCTCTTCGACGACTGCTTCTCGGCGCTCGACGCCGCGACCGACGCCCGCCTGCGCGCGGCGCTGAAGGTCGACACGCGCGACGCCTCCGTCGTGATCGTGGCCCAGCGCGTCAGCACCATCATGCACGCCGACCGGATCATCGTGCTCGACGACGGGCGCATCGCGGGGATCGGCACGCACGAGGAGCTGCTGGCCAGCTGCGAGCCCTACCGCGAGATCGTCACTTCCCAGCTGGGTGAAGGGGCCGCCTCATGAGCATGGGCCCGATGAACGTGATGCGCGGCGGAGCCCGAGCGCCCGAGAGGAGCAAGGACCTGCGCGGCACCACCCGGCGCCTGCTCGGAAGGCTCCGCCCGGAGCGCACGAAGCTGGCCCTGGCGCTAGTGCTCGGCGTGACCTCGGTCGCGTTCATGGTGTCGGGACCGGAGATCCTCGGCAACGCCACCAACGTGCTCTTCAACGGCATCGTGGGCAAGGAGCTGCCCGTCGGCACTACCAAGGCCCAGGCGCTCATCTACCTGCGCGACCACGGCCACTCCCAGATCGCCTCCATGGTCGCGGGGATGAACATCACGCCGGGGATCGGCGTCAACATCAACGAGCTCGGCCGGGTGCTCGGACTGGCGGCGCTCGTCTATCTGCTCGGCGCCGCGTTCAGCTACCTCCAGGGCTTCACGATGGCCGGGCTCACCCAGCGCGTGATGTCCGGCATGCGCCGCGACGTCGAGGCGAAGCTCAGCCGCCTGCCGCTTCGCTACTTCGACAGCCACCCCCACGGCGACATCCTCAGCCGGGTCACCAACGACATCGACAACCTCACCACCACGATCCAGCAGGGTCTGAGCCAGCTCATCACGTCGCTGCTCACGATCGTCGGGGTCATGGGCATGATGTTCTGGATCTCGCCGCTGCTGGCGGCGGTGTCGGCCGTGATCATCCCCGTCGCGCTGGTCGTGACCCTGTTCATCGCCAGGCGCTCCCAGGTTCAGTTCGCCGCGCAGTGGCGCCAGACGGGCTCGCTGAACGGCCTCGTGGAAGAGACCCACACCGGCCACGAGCTGGTCCAGGTCTTCGGGCGCAGCGAGGCGACCGTCGACGAGTTCGTGAGCCAGAACAAGCGTCTCTACGAGGCGAGCTTCCGGGCGCAGTTCCTCTCGGGGATCATCCAGCCGTCGATGCAGTTCATCGCCAACATCAACTACGTCGCGATCGCGGTGCTCGGCGGGTACCGCGTGGCCTCGGGGCTGCTCTCGCTCGGCGCGGTGACCGCGTTCATCCAGTACTCGCGCCAGTTCACGATGCCGATCACCCAGATCGCGAGCCAGATGAACATGCTCCAGTCGGGCATCGCTTCGGCCGAGCGCGTCTTCGAGTTCCTCGACGCCGGGGAGGAGGATCCCGACCGGGCGAGCGAGGCCGGGCTCAGCCATCCGTCGTCGGCCGCGAGCGTGAGGCTCGAGAACGTGAGCTTCCGCTACGACGCCGACCAGCCGCTCATCGAGAACTTCACCCTGGAGGTCGCCCCGGGCGAGACGGTCGCGATCGTCGGGCCGACCGGAGCGGGCAAGACCACGATCGTCAACCTGCTGGTGCGCTTCTACGAGATCGACGGGGGCCGGATCCTGCTCAACGGCGTCGACTACCGGGACCTCACCCGCGACGAGGTGCGCCGAGCCTTCGGAATGGTGCTCCAGGACACCTGGATGTTCGCCGGCTCCATCCGCGACAACATCGGCTACGGCAAGCCCGGTGCCACCAACGAGGAGATCGTCGCCGCCGCGAAGGCCGCGTACGTCGACGGCTTCGTGCGCACCCTGCCCGACGGGTACGACACGGTCCTCGACGAGGACGCGTCCAACCTCTCGTCGGGACAGAAGCAGCTGCTCACCATCGCGCGCGCCTTTCTCGCCAACCAGAGCATCCTGATCCTCGACGAGGCCACCAGCAACGTCGACACCCGCACGGAGGTGCTCATCCAGGAGGCGATGGGACGCCTGCGAGAGGGCCGGACCAGCTTCGTGATCGCCCACCGGCTCTCCACGATCCGCAACGCGGACACGATCATCGTCATGGACCACGGGCGGATCATCGAGCAGGGCAGCCACGAGGAGCTCATGGTCCAGCGGGGCCTCTACTACTCGCTCTACAACAGCCAGTTCACCGAGGCAACCGCCTAGCCCCGACGCGATTACGGGACCAATTGTCCAGTAGTTGGGCCAATCCGATGCTCCTCACAGCGGTTTCACAGGCAACTCACAATCCTGGCCGTGAGACTTGGTGTTGTTCGAGAACATCTTGAGCGAATGCAACGAAGGGAACACAATGTACAAGATCAAGACGAAGGCAGTGGGGCGGGTTGCCGCGGCAGCTGCTCTGAGCTTTGGCCTTGCGGCAAGTGCCGTGAGTGTCGCTTCAGCATCATCGCAGGGCCATCATTCATCCCGTCATGACAGTGGCGCCTTTACCTCTTACCAGTCGAACCGAGTCGAGGGCACCGTTTCGGCCTACGTCGCGGGCACGTCAATCTCGATCCTGAGTAAGGACAGCACCACGCCCGTGGTGTACGCCCTGACGACGGCCACGACCATCACCGGTCTCGCCGCTGGCGCCACGTTGGCCAGCCCTGACCGTGTCGTGTTGGAGCTTTCGACCACCACGCCGGTGACCGTGACCTCGATCAAGGTGAAGACCCCCTGCGCGGCCAAGGTCGAGGGAACCGTTTCGGCCTACGTCGCGG
>PLHD01000061.1 GCA_003138815.1 Acidimicrobiaceae bacterium
GCATGCAGACGTCGGGACCCTATTCTCCGTTGATTGCGCGGCAGAATCCGTTCCAGACAGTACGAAGGCCCAGGCTCAGACCGGGCCTTCGATCTTCGTGGGGTGTGCACGTAAGTCCAAAGGCCAAGGGGCGGATGGGGTCTGGGCGGCGCCGGCAGAGACTTTCAACAAAAAGTCGGGCGTCTACTAACCCACGATTTCCCGATCGGCAGCAAGATGAGGTAATGAAGCAGAGGCCACGCCCCGCTGGCGGAGCATTTGAGTGAGGTGAGAATAGCGGCGGCGTAGGCTTCCGGTCCTTGGAGTGAGATACCGGCATTCCAGCACCGGCAAAATACAGTTAGATACTCGTCAAGGTGACCGGGCGAAGAAGGAGCGTCTTGTCGTGCAGCACCGAGGAGTCCACTACGACACGGGAACCACTTTCCGTGGCCCGGGTTATGCCATCTCAACGCGCCGAGCGGACCTCGACACGTCGGTGGTGCGTCGCGAGCTCGCGATCATCCGAGACGATCTGCACGCCAATGCCGTTCGCATCGTTGGCAGTGATGTCGAACGGATGACCGCCGTCACTGCGGTCGCACTGGGACTTGGCCTCGAGGTCTGGTTCTCCCCGGCCTTCTTCGAATACTCGCCGGAGCAAACCGCGGCTCGGATGGTCGATGCGGCCAAAGCAGCAACACCGCTCTCGGAGGCCCATCCGGGGCGTGTGATCTTCGTCGCCGGAAGCGAACTCATGCTCTTCATGAAGGGACTGGTTCCTGGTAAGAGCGTGACTGAACGTCTGGAATGCCTCAAAGGGGATCCGTCGCAACTGGGTAATGGGGGGCTCGACGAGTACTTGGCTGACTTGGTGCTGAGGGTGCGTGCAGTTTTCGATGGTTCGCTATCCTACGCCTCACTCGTCTTCGAGCAAGTGGACTGGGCACCCTTCGACTACGTTGGCGTGGATCATTACCGCGAAGCACGGACGAAGGACCGTTATGTCGAAAGACTCGAACCTTTCCTCTCCTTTGGCAAACCAGTGATCGTCACCGAGTTCGGGATGCGCACCTACCGCGGTGCAGCGAGCTCGGGCGCCCTGGGGTTCGGGGTGACCGACACCACTCGACTGTGGCTCCACACCCGTCCGGTGATCGGAGGCTTCTTCCGGCCCCGCCTCAAAGGCAAGTTCCAGCGTGATGAGGCCATGCAGGCCCGCGAACTGGTCGAGACTCTCAATGAGCTTGAGGGCTCGGGAGTAGCAGGGGCCCTGCTCTCGACCTTTGCGACACCCGAGGCCTACACCGACGATGATCCCCGCTACGACCTCGACATGGATTCGATGTCGCTCGTGAAGTCCCTGCCTGACGGGCGCCACGGAACGACCTATCCAGATATGCCGTGGGAACCCAAGGAATCGTTCGCCGTAGTGGCACACCACTTCGCAACTCAATAGGCCGAAGGTTACCTAGAGAGTCGCGCCCCCATGTGATTAGCCGCCCTGAAGGGCGGCTTCCTTCATGTCCTCGCCCAGGCCGAGACGCACGGGCAAGGTCACTCGAGACCGGAGAAAACGAAAGTCCCGGCTCAGGGACTCTGAACCGGGACTTACGTACATCTTCGGGCAGCACTTACGTGCACACCCCTTCGTGGCGGGGGCAAGATTTGAACTTGCGACCTTCGGGTTATGAGCCCGACGAGCTACCAGACTGCTCCACCCCGCGATGAAGACACCATCCTAGCGCCTGACGGCGCCTGCGTTCCAATGAGCTACTTCTTGCCCAATGCGTTCTGAGCCAACTGCAGCTGCTTGTTCATGGCGTTCACGTCGCTCTGATAATTGCCGAGGTTACCGGCCTGCAGCGCGGCCTGGGCGGCCGTGTAGTCGTCGGCGGCCTGCTTCAGGTACGCCTGCGCCGTCTGTCCGGACTTGGTCGAAGGTGGAGTGGTCGGCGTGCTCGACGATGGGCCCACGGTGATGTTCGCCCCCAGCACGTCCGAGAGTGCCCCGGCGAGCGTCGGTTCGATGCCCACGTCCTGGTTGAAGACCGCGATGACGTATTTCAACTGCGGCAGCGAGTTCGACGAACTCGTCACGTACAGCGGACGGATGTAGAGCACGCTCTGGTCCAGCGGCACCATCAGGTTGTTGCCGAGCAGCACGCTCGAGCCGTGCTGGTCGAGAGGCGTGATGATCGAGCTCACCTGCGAGGCCTGCTCGATCTCCGAGTCGGCCTGCACCGGACCGGTGACCGACGTGCCTCGGGGGGTCACGTAGACGTCGAGCTGGCCGTAGTTGTCGGGATTGCTCGTCGCAACCAGGAACGCGGTCAGCCCCTGGACCGTGGCCGAGTTGCCTTGGGGCACGTAGGCGATGGATTCGAGCAGTTGCTGGGTCTTCGTGCCCGGCAGTGCGCCGACCTGGAACAGCGGGCTCATCGGAGTGAGCGACGTCGAGACGATGTTGCCGGCGGCGTTGGTCTTCACGCTCTGGGCCAGCGTCTGGTCGGGGGTGCCGGCGCCGGTCGTGGGCGAGATCTGCCACTGGTCCGACGCCGAGTAGAACGAACTCGGCGAGGTGATGTGATAGCGGCCGAGGGTCGCGGCCTGCACGGTGAACAGGTCGGTCGGGTAACGAAGATGCGTCTGGATCGCCGCGGGCATCTGGCTCATTGGCAGGAACATCTTGGGGAAGGCCGCGCTGTAGGCCCGCAGTATCGGATCGTTGGGGTCGGCCGCGTAGAACTTCATCACACCCGAGTAGGCGTTGATGACGACCTTGACCGAGTTGCGCACGTAGTTGGCACTGCTCGGGATGCCGCCGGTGCCAATGTTGAGGTTGGACACGGCCTCGCTGTAGGGATACTGGCTGGTAGTGGTGTAGCCATCGAGCACGTACTGCACCTCGCCGTTGGCGATCACCGCGTAGGGCTGGGAGTCGAACGACAGGAACGGCGCGGCCTTCTGGGCCATCTGCTTCACGTCGCGCACGAAGAGCACGCGACTCTTGGGCGTGATCTGGTTGGAGATCAGGAAGTTGAAGTCGCCCAGGCGAAGCGCGATCGCCATGCGGCTGAAGAGTCCCCCGACCGCGATGCCGCCGGTGCTGGCGTAGTGCGTCTCGACCGGCTGGCCGGCGTTGGCGCCCGAGTTGACCTGGTAGTCGAGTTCGGACTGCTTGGTGTTGGCGACGACCCAGCCGGGGTCGTTGATGCCGAAGTAGATGTCGGGCTGGGTGAGCGTCGGAAGTCCCTCGGTCGACACCGGCGGCACGTTCGCCACAGCGAACACTGGATTACCGGTGTTGGTGACCTCGGTGTTCGCCGCGATCACCGCCGCGCCGATGCCATGGGTGTACTGCAGATGGGTGTTGACCCAGCTGGGCGAGGGCAGATTCGCCGAATTGAGCTGGCGGGCGCCGATCAGCACCGGCGTCAGCTTGCCGTTGATCAAGTAGCGGTCGACCGAGAGCGTCGTGAAGTTGTAGTAGGAGCGGATCGATTGGCGACGGATCGTCGTGGTCAGGGCGATCTGGCTGGCCGGGTCCCAGAGGCGGATGTTGGCCAGCGTGGCCGTGTCGGTCTTGATCTGGGCGTCGGTGATCGTCGAGGACCCGGCGAAGTTGTTGTAAGTCACCTTGTCGATGTTGTAGGCGGCGCGGGTGGCAGTGATGTTGCGCGATATGTACGGCGTCTCCAGCGATGCCTGCGCGGGGCTGACCTTCAGCGCCTGGAGGATCGTCGGGTAGAGCACGCCGATGACGAGGGCGACGAAGACCCAGAGCCCCACCGCGACCGCCGGCAGCGACCAGCCGCGCGAGCGTACGTTGGCGAGCAAGATCACGGCCGCGGCCAGCGAAAGGTAGAAGAGGATCGTCATCGCCGGCATTCGAGCGTGCACGTCGGTGTAGCCCGCGCCCTGAACGTACCCGTTACCCGAATTCACGAGCTCCCACTTGGCGATCACGTACCCGGCCGCCTTCATCAGGGCAATCCCGGCACCGATGACCGACAGGTGCGCCTTGACGCGCGGCGAGACCCTGGGGCTCGTCCGGGTGGCACGGATGCCGCCGTTCAGGTAGTGGAAGCCGGTCGTCACGATCAGCACCACGAACAGCGACACCAAGAGCCAGGTCACGATGAACGAGACGAAGGGCAGCGTCATGATGTAGAAGCTGAGGTCCTTGTGGAAGAGGGAGTCCTTGACGTGGAAGGGGACGCTGTGGGCGAAGAGCAGGTAGTTGTTCCACTGGCTCGTCGCGTTGAAGCCGGCGATGAGGGCCATGACGAAGGCAATCGCGGCGTAGATCCGCCCGGCGCGCGGCCGGACCACCGTCTGGAACCGCCGAACCACTTCGTCCTCGGGGTCAAAGGACAGGTCGCGCGCGCCGAACGTATTGGTGAGCAGGAGGTTTCCCCACATGAGGAAGAAGAAGATGGCGCCGAAGACCACCGCCAGGCCGACCTTGATGAAGAGCAGCGACGAGAACACGTTGCCCAGGCCGACGGCCGAGAACCACATCTGATCGGTCCACAGCACCGCCAGGCTGTGCAGCGACAGGAACCCGATGAGGACGACGAAGATCACCAAACCAACCCAGAAGCGTCGAGAAAGTCGCCCTAGTCGACGGGGACGGGACGGCACATCAGTTGGGCTACGCACGCAGAGAGCCTAGGCCCTTTTCTAGACAGGCACCACCGTGCAGGCGCAGCCGGCGTGCAGCGGAGGATACGCGGAGCCGCTCGGGAAGCCCTGTCCGGCCACCCGATCGCCAGCGCCGGCGTCGAGCGCGCAGGCGTCGCACGGCGCGTCGTTGGGCGCCGCGAAGAAGCGCACCGAGCGGCCGTCGGATGCCGCGAGTACGCCCACGTGGAAGGCCCGTCGAGCGGCATCGGTGCAGAGCCTTTCGACGCGCGCACCGCGCCACTCCTTGTAGGCGGAGTTTGCCCTCTCCGGCCCGTCGCCGCTGCCGTCGGCCAAGATTCGCTTACGCAGGGCCAGCACGATCGTCACCGCCAGATCGGCTGAACAGTCGTTCAACGCGCTCATGTCGACGATGCTGGCATTGGCGCCCGCCTCGTCCAGGGCGAACTGCACGCCGGCGTTGGCGGCCTGGCTTAAGGCATCGAGAGCCGCTTCGGCGTAGCGCGCGCGCTGAGCGTGCTCGTCCTCAAGTTCGGTGGTGATCATCGCCGTCACGTCGCGCAGTCGCTCGAGCATGATGTTCTGGTCGTCCTGGAGCGCACGCTTCACCTTGCGGGTCAACGCCGCGAGCGGACCCTCGAGCGCGCGGTCGCGGCGCTCGAACAGTTCACCGACCGGGGTGGCCAGCTTGGTCGGCGCAGCGACCTTGCGCGGGGCTGCGGCGGTCGCGCCGCGCTCTTCCAGGGTGGCCTTGCGCAGGCGGGCGAATATCTCATTGACCACGTCGGTTCCCGACGAGTCGTCTTCCAGCAGCAGGGGTTCGGCGATGGCGACCGGCTTGGTCGCCTTGCGCGCCTTGGGCTTGATCGCTTCGGACGTGTCGGGGGTCGGCTCGAGCGTGGTTTCGGGCACTTCTCGAAGCGGCGTGCCGGCGAGGAGCTCCTCCTCGGTGGGCTCGGGCGTCGCAGGTCGCATCCTCAGCGCCTCCAGGGCCGCCGCCCGCGCCACCTCGTCGGAGTTGTTGATGCCCGCGAGGACCTCCTCGACCTGATCGCTCAGCGAACTCACGTACGTCGCCAGCGAGTCTCGCGCCGCGCGTAGCTGGTCGATCTGCATGTGCAGGGCCTTGCGCTTCACGGCCAGGTCGTTCAGGACAGCCTTTCTCGCTTCGTTGGACTGCTCGAGAATCGCCCGTCCCTGCTCGCGCGCGTTGTCGACGAGCGCTTCCCCGTTCACCTTGGCCGAGTCGATGAGTCGCTCGGCCGCCAGACGGGCGTCGTGGTCGATCTGGACCGCCGTCGTCTCGGCCTCGGTGATGATCGCGGTGGCCCGCTCCTGGGCTTCGATGAGGTGCGAGGCGGCACGCTGCTGGCTCTCGGAGAAGAGCTGGGCGCTGCGCTCCTGGGCCTCGGCCGTGACGCGGCCGGCCTCTTCGTGGGCGGAGCGCAGGATCGCCGCGCTCTGGGTGCCCAGAGCGTTGGTCAGGGTGGCCTCGTCGAAGGTGGGATTGGCCGCCCGGCGCAGGGCCTCGGAGAGCTGATCCTGCGTTTCTCGCAGTCGGGACTCCAGATGGCCCATTTCCCTGGCGACCGATTCGAGGTGGAGACGTACCTCTTGGGGGTCCAGGCCGCCCTTTCGCACCGTCGTGAAGTTCGCCCGGGCTACCTCGGTCGACGCCTGGCGCGTGGCGGAGACAATTCGGCGTTCGTCCATTCCTTCAAGACTACGGCGTGCGGCGGTGAAAGTCCGACTTACCTCGGCTTCGCGATGGCCACGGGCGCGGCCCCGCCCATATTTCGCAGGTCGCGCAGGACCTGGCGCAGGCTCGCCACGCCGATGATCCGAAGTCCCGGCTCTTGGGCGCTCTTTGCGTCGGCGACGTTCGCCTCGGGCACGAAGAAGACTTTCGCGCCGGCGTTCACCACGGCCACGGCCTTCTCGGCGACGCCGCCCACCGCCCCGACCGCACCATTCGGCGAAATTGTGCCCGTCGCGGCGATCGTGCGATGCCCGGTGATCGAACCGCGGCTCAACTCGTCAATCAGCGTCAAGGTCATGGCGAGGCCCGCCGACGGCCCTCCGATGTTGCTGGTGTTGATCGAGACCGTGGCGGGCAGCCTGTAACTGAAGCCATCTTCGAGGGAGACCCCGATCCACGACCGGTTGACTCCCTTCACGCCGGCGCAGCCGGACGCTCCAATCCCGCTCGGAGCCGAGCCGGTGCTCAGGGCGATCGTCGTGGAGCGGCCCCACGTGATGACGCCGGTGGGGCTCACGTGGGCGCGCTTGACGCCAAGGCTTACCGAGGTGTCGGGCCCGAGGGGGTGGAGCAGGGCGAAGAGCGAGCACCTGGAGTCGACGGGCGTGCCGTTGACGGCGACGATCTCGTCAGCGACCGCCAGCCCGGCCTTACGAGCCGGTGACGGAGCCACGACGCCGGTAACCACCGCACCGGTGGGCGTGGCGGGGACCTTCCAGCCGAGCGCGCTGAAGGCGGCGACTTCCGCGGCCTGCTTGGAGTCGTTCATCTCGAGGAAGCCCTGGGGGAGCAGCTCGTCTCCGGGAACGCCCGGCTCGACGAGGTCGCCCGCCGGCACGAACTCGACGTGCGACTGGAACTCCATGGTGAGGCGCTGCCAGGCTGACAGCGAGGTCAGGTAGACGTCAGTCAGCATGATCTTGTCGGTGTGTGGATTGGTCGCCAGTCCCTGGATCCTCACGAGCGGCGCCACGTACGTGGCGTTGCCCGGGGTGAGCGCGTACTCCGAGATGTTCCAGGCCCGCAAGCCCAGGACGGCGCACAGCACAACGACCAGAGCCATTAGCAGGGTCACGGACCGACGGCGCCGTGAGCCAGGTGCTGGAATGGAGTCGTGCAGAGTGATGAGCCCACGATACCGGAGTCGATTGAAGAAGCGTTGCTGCGAGCCGGATTCGCAGAGGGGACCGACGGCGAGGAACTGATCCGCTTAAAGCTCCGCGACGACGAGGCCCGACTGCGGGTCCTCGCGCTGCGGGCGGCGGCTCGACGCAAACTGCTCGCCAACGGTGACTGGCTCGGCGCGCTCGACGACAGCGACGCCGAGGTGCGACGCGACGCCGTGAATCTGATCGCCTACGAAGGGGACATCGACGCCAGTATCACGGCTCGGATCATCGGGCTGCTCGACGACGAGGACCCGCTCGTGGTCGACGGTGCGGCCTTCGCGCTCGGAGAGCAACTGTGCGTCGACGCGGTCGAGCAGCTCGGCGACGTGGCCCAACACCACGACGACGCGAGATGCCGGGAAGCGGCGGTGGCGGCGCTGGGCGTCATCGGCGACGACCGAGGACGCGCGGCCGTGCTGGGCGCGCTCGACGACAAACCGCCGGTGCGCCGGCGCGCAATCGTGGCGCTGGCCAACTTCGAGGGTCCCGACATCGATGCGGCCCTCGAGAAGGCCAGCCAGGACCGCGACTGGCAGGTACGGGCGGCCGCGGGCCAGCTCGCGCGCGAGAACGACGACTGACTAGCGGTCCGCGTTTCGAAAGAGGGCGTGCAGCGCGGACATCTCCTCGAGGCACAGCTGCAGCCCCTTGATGATCACGAGATCGGGCTGGTCGGCGACGTGGACCTCGACGCCGGTGCCGGTGGCGATGAGTTCGGCGAAGTCGTTCAGCAGCGCGTGGCCGCCCACCAGGGTGAGTCCTCCCGAACTTACGTCCTGGGAAAGGTCCGGCGGTGCGTCGCCCAGACAGTCCTGGACCATCTTGAGCGTCGACATCAAGACGTCGCCGAGAGCCGCGTTGACAAGGTCCGCACCGACCTCGACCTCGACCAGGTCTCCCCGATCGACCCGGCGAGCCGTCACCACCTCCGAAGCGTCGCGCGTGCGGCCCAGTGCCGAAGCCAGCGTGCACTTGAGCATCTCGGCCACGGCGGGTGAGACGACGACGCCGTGGCGCTGGCGCAGCAGGGACGCGACGGCGCTGTCGAGGTCGTTGCCCCCCTGGCGGCGGCCGCTGCCGGTGACGATGCCGCCCAACGAGATCAGCGCCGCTTCCGACGCGCCCGCACCCAGGATCGTGACGGCCGAGCCCACCGGATCCTGCACCGGCAGCCCCAGCCCGATGGCCGCGGCGATGGGCGCTTCGATCAGGCTCACTTCTCGGGCGCCGGCCTGGATGGCCGCTTGGCGAAGGGCCCGGCGCTCGATTGGGGTGGCCAGCGAAGGAACGCTCATCACGACGCGGGCCCGGCTCAGTTTCGAGACCCCGGCCCGGTCGAACAGCCCCGCGATGAGCCGCGCCGTGACGTCGAAGTCCACCGTCGTGCCCTGGGCGAATGGGCGAAAGACCAGCACGTGGCGCGAAGTTCGCCCCACGGAGTCCAGGGCCCCGTAGCCGACCTCGACGACGTCGCCGGAGTTGGTGTCGATAGCGACCATCGTCGGCTCGTCGAAGACGATCCCGCGCTCGGCCGTGGCCAATCGGGTGAACGAGGTGCCTATATCGAGTGCGACGTCGGTGGCCATGGAGACCAATGCTACGTCGGCCCTACTGACGCCAGCCTCAGGGCCGAAGCGTCCCGGAATGGCAATCGGCACGCGGCGCGATGCGCAGCGCGGATTCGCCCCCTACATTGTCATTGTGAGTGATAACCCATTCGAGGGGATGTTTGGCGACATCTTCAACATCCTCGGTCAGCAGGGTCCCAACGCGTGGTTCGAGACCGCCACGCAGCTCGCGCTCAACATCGCGCGCGGCACCGACGGCGATCCCAATCCGTTGCCCATCGAGCGCCAGCGCCTCGAGGAACTCGCCCCGCTGGTCGGGCGCCACGTTGACGCGCTCTTCGGCGTGGCGAGCGAGCCGGCGCTCATCGCCGTCAACCGTTCGGCCCTGGCGAGCGCCGCGCTGGCGCAGTGGCGCCCCCTGATCGAGCCACTCGTGGCGGTACCCTCGGCGCTCGGCGAGAGCCTCGACCCGGGCGACAATCCGATGATGGCCCAGATGGTGGCGACGCTCGGCCCGCTGTTCACCGGCTTCCAGATGGGATCGGTCGCTGGCCATTTCTGTGAGCGGGCCTGGTCCCTCGCCGTGCTGCCCCTGCCTCGAGAAGACAAGAGCCGGCTGATCGCCGTGAACAACCTGGCCAGTTTCGCCGAGGCCTGGTCGCTGGAGCGCGACGAGGTCTACGTGTTCGCCCTGGCCCAGGAGTTCGTCGCGTCGCTCATACTCACCCAGCCCGGGACCGGGGACGCGCTGCGCGCTCTGCTCATCGACGCGGTGCGCGAGGCGACCAACGCTCAGGGGGACCTGCTCACGCGCCTTCAGTCGATGGTCAACCCCGAGGACCTCTCGTCGTTCATGGCCAACCCCGAGGCGCTGCTCGACGGGATCGAGCTGCCCGAGGAGACCGACGCCACGAGAGCGATCAACGCGGCCGCGAGCGTGCTGAGCGCGTTCTTCGACGCGGCCGCTCGCGAGATCACCGAAGCCATACTTGGCCCCCGACCCGCGTTAGTCGAGGCCTACCGGCGTCACCGTCGTAGCGACGCGCGCGGAGAAGACGCGGCGGCGGCGCTGTTCGGCATCTCCAACCAGGGGCCCCACCATGAACTGGCGAACGAGTTCGTCACGTCCCTGCAACGCGAGCACACGCTGGGCGTCTTCGACGCGCTGCTGCGCGTCGACGGACTGCCGACCGCGCCAGAACTATCGGACCCCGGCGCCTGGTACGAACGGATCACCAGCTCCCCGCTGGCCTAGGACTCTTCGTCGTACCCGAGGTTCCACTCGACCAGCAGATTCTCTCGCTCCGCGTCGCGGTTCACGCGCTCGCGGTTGCGCCGGAACTGCGGGTCGTGGGGCGGAAGGAAACGCAGGCGGGCGTCGATGCGGTCCACGAAGGCCTGGATCTGCTCCTCGTCGCCGAAGACCATCCGGCACTCCCAGTGGGGCGCGACGGGTCCGAGATAGATGACCTGCACGTGCCCGACGGGATCTACGACCTCGGTGGACTCGGTAATCGGGACCTGACTCACGGTGCTCCTTCGCGTACATCAAAACTGATGAACACCCATTCTACCTTCTCATCAGGAGCCATTCTTCTGGCCGTAAACGCTTACGAAAAATGCGGAAAATAACGATACTTTCAGCCAGAGAATATGACAATTTGAGGAGAAAAATGACACACAATCGTTAGACAATTACGACAACTACTTGGGTACTCTGAAAATGACCCTACAAGTAAGGGGGCACATATGAGCACAGACTGGATGTCCCAGGGCAAGTGTCGCGAGTACCCGGCTGAGATCTTCTTTCCTCGCAACGGGACCGGTGTCATCACGACCCAGAAGATCTGCGAGAGCTGCCCGGTGATCAACGAATGTCTGGAGTATGCCCTCGAGAATCACGTCGACCATGGTGTGTGGGGCGGCAAGAGCGAGCGCGAGCGCCGTCGGCTCTCTCGCATGCGTCGGCGCATCGTCAACATCGATTTCGCTAGCTAACCTAAGTCGCACTGTGTTCGAGTGCGTAATCAATGTCTCCGAGGGTCGTGACGAAGCCGTCCTGGGCGACCTCTCCGCGGCCGGTGGCCCGTCGTTGCGCGACCGCCACAGCGACGCCTTCCATCACCGGTCCGTCTTCACCTTGATCAACGACCGCGACCGGCTGGTGCGCGACGTCCGAACCCTGATCGGCGCCGCGTACCAGCGCCTCGATCTCGCCGACCACCAAGGCGTGCACCCGCGCTTCGGCGTCGTGGACGTCGTGCCGTTCGTGGCGCTCGAACGGGCTCGAGCCAGCGAGGCGGTGACCCTGCGCGACCAGACCGCGAACTGGATCGCCGCCGCGTTCGCCGTTCCGGTGTTCCTCTACGGGCCCCTCGCGGACGGTTCGCTTCGCACGCTTCCCGAGGTCCGTCGCGGCGCCTTCGCGGCGCTGAGGCCCGACCTAGGACCCGATCAGCCCTCGCCGGCACGCGGCAGCGTCGCGGTGGGCGCCCGTCCCATCCTGGTGGCGTGGAATCTCTGGCTCGACGGGGTGAACGTGGCGCAGGCTCGCTCCATGGCTTCAGCGATTCGCCGGCCGGCCGTTCGCGCCCTCGCCTTCGAGGTGGGCGACGAGGTCCAGGTCAGCTGCAACATCGTGGACACCGACGCCGCGAGGCCGTCGGAACTCTACGACCAGGTCGGGTCCTTGCTGCCCGCCGGCGCGACGATCAGGCGCGCAGAGCTGGTTGGCCTGGCGCCCGCGTCACTGGTGACCTCCGAGGACCGCAGTCGCTGGGCACAACTTGGCCTGAGCTCCGACTCGACGATCGAGGCCCGCTGCGGCAGGCAGATATGACGATTAAATCAACCGGCCTGTGCGCGGCGCTCGATCGCGCGCGCCCGGCGCAGGCGGCGGCGCTCACGTTCGCTCATGCCGCCCCAGATTCCGAACTTCTCGCCGCTGTCGAGCGCGTACTCCAGGCAGTTGTCACGCACCACGCAGCCGCGGCAGACCTCCTTGGCCTCGCGGGTCGACGCTCCACGCTCCGGGAAGAAGAGGTCCGGATCGACGCCCATGCAGTTTGCCCGGGACTGCCATCCGCGATCTTCCATGCCACTCAACAATTCAACAATTTCCATGCCGCATTCCCTCCCGCCAGTGGCAAGCCCCCACTGATGTAATTACAACGGTGTCATTGTTGCGGGGTTTGGCGAGAAAAGCAAATAGAAACTAAGAAATCCCTGATAAACGCCTTATTAGGAAAGTGGAATTTACTCGCGGTGGTGACGGACGAAATCATCCAGCGCATAGGCGCCCAGCTCGTCGACCGAAGTGTAGAAGGTCCGCCCGCCGTTGACGCGGGCAATCTGCTCGACGAACGGGAACTGGCTCCTCTCGATGTCCAGGGCGAAGATATTGATGATTATCCCCGCCTTGGTGCAGCGCAGCACCTCGGCCATCGTCTTTTCCAGGGTCTCTCGAACCGGTGGCCAGGCGAAGTACGGCTGGCCGTTCTCCATCAGGTGAGCCGTCGGCTCCCCATCGGTCACCACGACGATCTGGCGCTCCCCCTGCTGGCGACGCATGAGATGACGGCTGAGGGCCAGGGCATGCTGGAGGTTTGTCCCGTAGGCGTAGTCGATGTTCAGCGCCGGGATGTCCTCTATGCGCAGCTCCTGGGCCGTCTCGCCGAAGCCCACGACCGCGCAGAAGTCCCGGGGGAACTTCGAGCGGATCAGCGAGGTGAGCGCCAGCACCATCTTCTTGGCGGGCACCAGGTTCCCGCGCATGGCCATCGAGAGCGAGAGGTCGATGGCGAAAACCGTGGACGCGCGGCGCGTCGCCTCGAACTCCTCCACCTCGAAGTCGTCGGGGTGCAGGTGCACCGGCGTGCCCGGGCCCTGTCGGAACAGGGCGTTTCGCAAGGTGTTGGGCAGGTGCAGCGAGAAGGGTTCGCCCGGCTCCCAGGGCTTGGAAGTCTCTTCGCGGTCTCCCCCGCGGGCCACGGACGACTCACGGTGCGCGCCGAGCGCGGGCGAGTTGCGCAGCTGGTCGAACAGGTCCTTCAGGGCCTGCTGGCCGATCTGACGCACGCCCTTGGCGCTGAGCTTGAGCCGGCCGCCCTCGCGGTCGATGAAGCCCTGGTCCCTCAGCCCCTTGAGCGCCTTCTGCAGGCGCACCACGTGCTGGGCCGCGTCGTCGCCAAGGTTGCGCCGCACCGCCTCCACGTCCACCTCGGGCAGGCCCTGGGCGGCGTTGGACTGGCCGAGGAACTCCTCGAGCCCCCGCAGTTCGCCGAGCTGCTCGGCCACCGAGGCGGCCTGGGCGAATGACGACGGTTCCGCTCCTCGCATGCGGTGGGCCCGGCTCCAGTCGATGTCGGGGGTCGCCTGGCGAAGGTTCGACACCAGCCGGTTCATCGAGAAGTTCAGGTCCATGTCGGCCATCATCTGGTCAAACAGGGCACGCAACTCGCCTTGCTGCTGAGAGCTGAGCGAATTGAACATCGCCTCGGCGGCGGCGGCGCGCTCGGCCATCGCGCGCACGACGTCCTCGAGGGACTCGGCGCCGGGGAAGTAGTCCCCGAACTTCTCCATGAACTCCTCGAAGCTGGGGTCGAGCGGCTCGCCCCGGCGGTCCTGCTCGATCATTGCCGAAAGGGAGTCCATCATCTCTCGCATGCGGGCCAGCTCCTCGGGGTCGGGTTTTCCGAGGAACTCCTTGCTCTGCTCGAAGTAGGTGTTGAGGATGTCCTGCTGCAGCTCGCCGATCAGCTGCTCGAACTGCTCGCGGGCCTCCGAGGAGACGAACTCATACTCCTGATAGTCGCCGAGCCGATCGGCGAGCCGGTCGCTCATGAGCTCTCGCTGCATCTTGCGCTGCTCGACGAGGTCGCGCGTCACTTCCTTGCGGCGCTCGTCGTCGGAGGCCTGGGCCTCGGCCAGCATGTCGTCGAGCTCGCCCGCCTCGATCGCCTCGATCTCGTCGAGCCAGTCGCGGTAGCGCTGCATCTCGCCGTCGGGGTCAGCCTGGGCCTCGAGCTCGCGCCGCCGCGAACGGGCGCGCTCAAGCAGGTCACGAAGCCCCTCGGCACGCTGGCCGTCGGGCGTGGTGAATCCCTCACGCAGCAGCCGGTCCATGGCTTCTTCGAGGTCGCCGCTCTCGAGGTAGTCGTCGCTCAGCAGCCGCAACAGCTCGCCGACGTCGAGGTCGTCGAAGTCGTCGTCCTCGCCGAAGCGACGAAAGCCATAGCGAACGGGCACTACCGATTCCTGGCCCGGTAGAGCGCCCTGGCTCCCGAGGCGTCCTTGGCGAGTCGCTTCGTCAGGTAGAGCCCTTCGAGCACGAACTCGGCCGCAGCCGCCAGCTCGCCGTCACCGGCCCGGGGGCCGGCGACTCGCCGCGCCGCCGCGTCGAGATCGGGCATCGCCGCCAGGACGTCAAGGTAGGACTGGTCGGCGAGGTCGTCGCCGGTGTGCACCAGCGCCTCGCCGGTGAACGCCGCGACGATTCCCGGGGCCTCCTCGAGCAGGACGTGCTCGGTGAAGCACTGGCGTACCGCCAGGGACACGAGTGCCGAGATGATCTGGTCCGAGTCGCTGTCGTCCATCGTGTCGAATTCGATCTTGCCCTGGGTGGACTGGACCATCGCGCTCAGGTCGCTGACGCGCGGCACGACGGCCTGGTCCTTGGTGCGCAGCGTGCGGCGAAGGGCGTTGGCGACCACGGTCTCGTAGTTCGCGATGGACAGGCGCACCGACACGCCCGAGCTCTGGCTGATGACGTGGCTCTTACGCGCGACGTGGCTCACGCGCGCGACGATGTCGTCGATGAACCACGGCACCGTGATGGGCTTGGGCGACGTCGGCAGCCTCGCCTCCTGATGGATGATCGCAATCTCGGTGGTTATCTCGTAGGGGTAGTGCGTGCGGATCTGCGAGCCGAAGCGGTCCTTCAGCGGCGTGATGAGCCTTCCGCGGTTCGTGTAGTCCTCGGGGTTCGCCGTCGCGACGACGAGGATGTCGAGGTCGAGGCGCACGAGGTGGCCGCGGATCTGCACGTCGCGCTCCTCGAGCACGTTGAGCAGGCCCACCTGGATGCGCTCGGACAGGTCGGGCAGCTCGTTCATCGCGAAGATGCCCCGGTTCGACTTGGGCACGAGTCCGTAGGAGAGCGCGAGCGGGTCGTCGAGGAAGAGGCCGGCGGCCACCTTGATGGGATCCACCTCACCAATCAGGTCGGCCATCGAGGTGTCGGGCGAGGCCAGCTTCTCGGCGAAGCGCTGGGTGCGGTGCACCCACGTAATCGGAGTATCGTCACCCTTCTCGCTCACGACGCTGATGGCGTAGGCGGAGATCGGGGCGAAGGGATCGTCACGGACCTCGGAGCCCTCGACGATGGGCAGCCATTCGTCGAGCAGCTCGACGAGCGAACGGATCATCCGGCTCTTGGCCTGGCCCCTCTCGCCCAGCAGGATGATGTCGTGGCCGGCCAGGAGCGCCGTCTCGAGCTGGGGCAGCACCGTGTCCTCGTAGCCCAGCACCGCCGACGTCAGGGGACGGCCCTCGCTCAGTCGTTGCTCGAGGTTGATGCGCAACTCCTCGCGCACCGACTTGGGCACGTAACTGCTCTCGCGCAGGGCGCCGAGTGTGGAGGGGAATTCAGCGGGTACTTTTGGGGTGCTCATATAGGCACCTTACGGGTCGGCGGCGCCATTTTTCTCGCACCGCGTGCCAACCGCCGACCCGGACGGAATCTGGTCAGTCGCGGACATGAGCGCTTCGAGAGCGACAGGCCCGCGACGAGTATCTTCGGGACCGTGACCGTCAAGTGACTTGCTGCGTTCCTCGGCTTTCCGGCGGCGAGATTCGCGGCGGAGTGTTCCTTCTGGCAGTCGATTACCGGGTGCCCGCTACCTGCGTCTCGGCGCATCGCCGCTCGACGGAAGCGTCACGGGTCCGATCCGAACCAGGCGATGAGACCGCTCAGATCCGATCCACCGGCACCCGCCAGCCACGCGATATTCATAGCACTCCGGATCGCCGGGTCAGCCGGCACACCGACGTGGATCAGGTGGCCACGCCAGGTCGCTTATCGGCTGGCCCGCAACGTCTGGCGCACGACCCCTCCGCCGGGCCGGTACGCGAGGTGCGCGGCCCTGGGGGCGTCGAGCACCACCACGTCGGACCGGGCACCGAGCCCGAGGTGCCCCACGTCGTCTCGGCGCAGGGCTCGCGCACCGCCGCGCGTCGCGGCCCACAGCGCCTCATCGACGGTCATCGACATCTCGCGCACCGCCAGGGCGATCACGAACGGCATGCTGGTCACGTAGGACGTGCCGGGGTTGCAGTCGGTAGCGAGGGCCACCGTGACTCCCGCATCGAGCATCCGGCGGCCCGACGGGTACGCGGAGCGCGTGCAGAACTCCGCGCCCGGCAGCAGCGTCGCCACGGTGCTCGAAGCCCCCAGCGCCTCGAGGTCGAGGTCGTTGACGTGGGTGCAGTGGTCCACGCTCGCCGCGTCCAGTTCCAGGGCGAGCGCCACCCCTCCCGAGTCCGCCAGCTGGTTGCCGTGCACCCGCAGCCCGAGGCCCATGTTGCGAGCCTCCAGCAGGATCTGGCGGGCCTCGTCGACGCTGAAGGCCCCCCGCTCGCAGAAGACATCGGCCCAGCGCGCGTGCGGCGCGCACCTCTCGAGCATCTGGTCGATCACCAGCGCCACGTAGGCCCGCCGGTCGTGGGCGAACTCGTGGGGCACGACGTGCGCGCCCAGGAAGGTGACCTCGTCGGTGAACTCCCCGGCGATCTCCAGGAGGCGCTCCTCGCCGCTCAGGGTCAGTTCGTAGCCGGACTTGATCTCCATGGTCGTCACCCCGCCCGCCAGGAGCTCGCGGGCCCGCTTGGCCGTTTGGGTGCGCAGCTCGAAGCGCGTCGCCGCGCGCGTCGCCTCGACCGTGCGGGCGATCCCCCCTCCGTCGTAGGGCGAACCCGCCATGCGCGCCTCGAACTCGTCGGACCTCTCGCCGGCGAAGACGAGGTGGGTGTGCGAGTCAACGAATCCCGGCACCACCGCGGCGCCGTCGGCGTCGGTCATCTCGTCGCACGCCGGGGCCTGCGCGCTCGGTCCGACCCACAGCACCCGGGCCTCGTCGACCACCAGCGCCGCGTCGCGCAGGCGGCCCATGGGCGTCGCGTCGCCCAGCGTCGGGTCGTTGGTCGTCAGCTCGCCGATGTTGGCGATGAGCCGCGTCGTCACGTCTCGTTCTCGCGCATGGGCACTCGCACGCCGCGCTCGCGCGCGGCGTCGTCGGCCAGGTCGTAGCCGGCGTCCACGTGGCGGATGATGCCCATGCCGGGGTCGTTGCTCAACACCCGGGCGATCTTCTGGCCCGCCAGAGCCGTTCCGTCGGCGACGCAAACCTGGCCCGCGTGGATCGAGCGTCCGATGCCCACCCCGCCGCCGTGGTGGATGGAGACCCACGTGGCGCCCGAGGCGGTGTTCACGAGGGCGTTCAAGAGGGGCCAGTCGGCGATGGCGTCCGAGCCGTCGAGCATCGACTCGGTCTCGCGGTAGGGCGACGCCACCGAGCCGCTGTCGAGGTGATCTCGTCCGATGACCAGCGGCGCCGACACCTCACCCGAGGCCACGAGCTCGTTGAAGGCCAGACCGGCCTTGTCGCGTTCGCCGTAGCCCAGCCAGCAGATCCGCGCCGGCAGTCCCTCGAAGGCCACCTTGTCGCGGGCCTTGGTGATCCAACGATGCAGTCCCTCGTTGTCGGGGAAGAGATCGAGCACGGCCTGGTCGGTGCGCGCGATGTCCTTGGGGTCGCCCGAGAGCGCCGCCCAGCGGAATGGGCCCTTGCCCTCGCAGAAGAGCGGGCGGATGTAGGCCGGCACGAAGCCGGGGAACTCGAAGGCGCGGCCATAGCCGCCCAGTTGGGCTTCGCCTCGGATCGAGTTGCCGTAGTCGAAGACCTCGGCGCCCCCGTCCATGAACCCCACCATTGCCTCGACCTGCTTGGCCATCGACTGGCGGGCGCGGTCGGTGAACTCCTCGGGCTTCTTGTCGGCGTAGTCGTGCCAATCGGCCAAGTCGATGCCCTCGGGCAGGTAGCTCAGCGGGTCGTGCGCCGAGGTCTGGTCGGTCACGATGTCGACCTCTACCCCGCGGGCCAGCAGCTCGGCGAAGACGGTCGCCGCGTTTCCGAGCAGTCCGACGCTGAGCGCGCGGCGCTCGCGTTTGGCGCCGAGCACCCGCGCGAGCGCGTCATCGAGGTCGCGCGTCCATTCGTCGAGGTAGCGGTGGTCGACCCGGCGCTGGAGGCGCTCGGGATCGACATCGACGCAGAGGCAGACCCCGTCGTTCATCGTCACCGCGAGCGGCTGGGCGCCGCCCATGCCGCCGGCTCCCCCGGTGAGGGTCAAAGTCCCGGCGAGGGTCCCGGCGAAGCGCTTCTTCGCCACGGCCGCGAACGTCTCGTAGGTCCCTTGGAGGATCCCCTGGGTGCCGATGTAGATCCACGACCCCGCGGTCATCTGACCGTACATGGTCAGGCCCAGGGCCTCGAGGCGACGGAACTCGGGCCAGTTCGCCCAGTCGGGCACCAGGTTCGAGTTGGCGATCAGGACTCGCGGCGCCCACTCGTGGGTCGGGAAGACCCCCACCGGCCTTCCCGACTGGACCAGCATCGTCTCGTCGCCCTTCAGGGTCTTGAGCGTGCGCACCAGCGCGTCGAAGCTGCGCCAGTCGCGCGCGGCACGGCCGGTGCCGCCGTAGACCACGAGGTCGTCGGGGCGCTCGGCGACCTCGGGGTCGAGGTTGTTCTGCAGCATCCGCAGGGCGCCCTCCTGGGGCCACCCCAGCGTCGTGAGTTCGGTTCCGCGCGTCGCACGCACCGGACGGGCACCTTCCATGGTCTCCTCCTTCGAGCTAGTTCAACGTGACGAAACGGCCCACGACATCGAGCAGCTCGCCACTGCGCACCAGTTCCGCGACGGCGGCGATCTCGGGCGAGAGCCAGCGGTCGTGACCCGGGCCGCCGCTGACGGCGTTGATGCGCTCGCGCAGGGCGGCCCCGACCGGTGACGGTTCGAGGGGGGCGCGAAGGGCCAGCGCGCGTGCGCTGGCCAGCAGCTCGATGGCGAGCACGTTGCTGAACGCCGCCAGCGACAGGCGCAACTTGCGTGCGGCGTGCCAGCCCATCGAGACGTGGTCCTCCTGCATGCCCGACGAGGGGATGGAGTCGACGCTGGCGGGTGACGCCAGGCGCTTCATCTCCGAGACGAGCGCGGCCTGGGAGTACTGGGCGATCATCAGCCCCGAGTCGACCCCGGCCTGATGAGCCAGGAACGGCGGCAACCCGTAGCTGCGGTCGGCGTCGAGCAGGCGGTCGGTGCGCCGCTCGGACATCGAGGCCACGTCCGCCAGGGCGATCGCCAGGAAATCGAGCACGTAGGCGATCGGCGCGCCGTGGAAGTTGCCGTTGGACTCCAGCGTGCCGTCGGCGAGCACCGACGGGTTGTCGATCGCCGACGCCAGCTCGATGTCACCCACCCGAGCGGCGTGGGCGAACGTATCGCGGGCCGCGCCGTGGACCTGGGGGGCGCAGCGCAGCGAGTACGCGTCCTGAACCTGGGTCGGGTCGTCAAGATGCGAGTTCACGATCGGCGAGTTGGCCAACAGCATCTCGAGGTTCGCGGCGCTGTCGCGCTGGCCCGGGTGCGGACGTAGCGCGTGGATATCGGCGAGGAAGACCCGGTCGGTGCCGTGCAGGGCCTGTATCGACATCGCCGCGGCCACGTCAGCCAGGCAGAGCAGCCGTTCCCCGTCCTCCAGAGCCATAATGAGCTGGCCCAGCATCCCGTCGGTGCCGTTGATGAGCGCGAGGCCCTCCTTCTCCGCCAACACCACCGGCTCGAGGCCCTGCTCAGCGAGCGCCCGAGAGGCCACCATCCGCTCACCGCCGCGGTCACGCACGTCGCCCTCGCCCATCAAGGCCAGCGCTACGTGGGCCAGCGGCGCCAGGTCGCCCGAGCAGCCGAGCGACCCGAACTCGTGAACGATCGGCGTGATGCCGGCGTTCAGCATCGCGCAGTACGCCTGGGCCGTCGACGGGCGCACACCCGACACCCCGCTGCAGAGATTCGTGAGGCGCGACACCATCATGGCGCGCACGACCTCGGTTTCGACCTCGGCGCCGACGCCGGCCGCGTGCGAGCGGATCAGCGACCGTTGCAGGTCGCGGCGCTGGTCGGGCGAGATGAACGTCGTCGCCAGCGATCCGAAACCCGTCGAGAGCCCGTAGACCGGCGTGCCGCTCAGCACCATGGCGTCGATCGCGTCACGCTGATGCTCGAGCCGCGCGAGCGCCTCGTCGCTGATGCTCAGCGTCTCGAACTTCCTCGCGACGCTGAGCAACTGATCGCGCGTCAGCGGCTCGATTCCCATTACGACTGTCATGGCTGTCTCCTCCGAACGCCCGCGAGCGCCTCTAGTACCAGTAACGCCGCCAGACGGACCGTTCGCTGGTCGGGGGCGTCGCGATCGACGTCGATCTCGGTGATGTCCATCGCGCTCACCCTCGCGTCGCTCGTCACGGCGCGCACGAACCTGCGCATCTCGTCGGCGCTGAGGCCTCCCGGTGCGGCGGCGGGACAACCAGGCGCCACCGAACGGTCGGCGGCGTCCATGTCGACGTCGACGTAGACCCGCCGTCCTCCGGCGCCGGCGATGGCGAGCGCGCGACCGACGGCCTCTTCGATGGGAACGGTCCGCAGCTCATCGCGCGAGATCACCGTGATGCCCTCGTCGCGGGCCCGCGACGCGTAGAAGGCCGAATTCGAGAAGTCCGCCAGACCCACCTGCACGACGTGGCGGCCGTCGAGACCGGCCTCGAGGAGCTGGCGCACCGGCGAGCCGTTCGACTCGCCATCGCGCAGGTCGAGGTGGGCGTCAAGGGTCACGAGGCCGTAGCGCGACAGGTCGCCGCCGCCCAGCGCGTAGAGCGCGTGCCACGTGGCCGCGTTGTCCCCGCCGAGCAGGACGATCAGTTCCAGGGTGTCGTCGAAGCCCCCGATTGCCTCGCGGACCCGGTCGGGGCCGCCGGGGGCGTCGGGATCTCGCACGTCGCCGTAGTCGACGACGCACATCGTGTCGGCCAGATCGGTCCCGTCGCTGAAGGACCAGGTGGAGAAGCGCTCAAGCGCGCCTCGGATTGCGTCCGGGGTACTCGCGGAGGACCTGGGGGTCACCGAGGTGGCGTAGGTCGAGATACCGAGCAGGCCCACGTTGCGCCGGTCCTTCGCCGCGGCGCCACTCAAGAGCGAGGCGCCCGAAGGCCAGCGGATATCGTGCGTCGTTGCCACGTTGACCATGCTACGCACGCCGCTGAAAGCGCGGACTAGGGGACCGTCGTCGTGGTCGTGACGCTGGCGGACGTCGCGGTGGTCACCAGGCTCATGGTCGCCGCGGTTCTCGCGGGCGCTCTGGCGGCCGCTCCGGCGGGCTTGCAGCCGGTGCCCACCAGCGAGAGGGGCTGCGCGCGGACCGGTTCCCCCTGGCCGCTCAGCCCGCGGCTCGCCCAGTGGCACGCCCATTGGGACGGCTCGGCGAGGGCGACGAAGAAGTCGCGGATCCATCCGGTCTCGTAGATCGATGCGTTGTGGTCGCTCGTATTCAACTGAACCTGGAACAGCCCGCCAGTGGCGCGCACCGGCCTTCGCGACGCACCCATGATGGGCCAGGCGGGATTGATGTCGAGCTGCATTGCCTTGGTAGCCCCCGCCGCCACCAGGGCCCGACCGAGCTGGTCCGGCGTGACGTCGACCGTCGAGGCAATGTAGATCAGGTTCCCCCATGCGTCCACGCCGAGCCCCGTGCGAAGTTCGCTCGCCGAATGGCTGACGGTCGATCCCCACTGATTCCACGCCAGCGACGCACCCGCCGCGGTAACGGCACCATTCAGAACCAACGGGGGAAGGTTCTGGCGCAGGCTGATCGCGTGGAAGTTCTTGGTGGGAAAGCCTCGACTACCCCACGCTCCCATCTCCCACTGGCCCTCACGGTTGAGTGCGATGGTCATCTCTCCAACCACGAGAGGACTGAGGATCCGTCCATCGGCGAGCGAGCCGCCCGCTCGCGCCGCCACCTTGAAACCTCCGTTGAACACCGCCACCACTCCCGCGGTACCCTCCGACCGCCAATCAATCGACGGTCCCGCGTCGACGGGAACGCTGAGCGCCGCGCCCGGAGGATCGAGGGTCCCGACGTGCCAGCGCAGCAACGTCGTGCGCGCCCTCATTCGCAGGGCCCGGAACGTCAACGGGCCCAGGACGATCTGGCGGGTGTCAACCATCACGCCACGGCCCGACGTGCTGACGACGGCCCAGCCGGCCTGGGCCTTCTCCCGGGGCACGCTCGTCGTGGTCGTCGTGGTCGTCGTGGTCGTCGTGGTCGTCGTGGTCGTCGCCACGGTCGTGGTGGTCGCCGCCACGGTCGTGGTGGTCGCCGTGGCGGTCGTGTCGCGAGACACGAGTGCTCCGACCACCACCCCGGCGATCAGCAAGACAGCGACGACAGCTCGCCCGACCCTGCGACGCGCAGCGGAATCACCCTCCCCGCTCGGCATAGAACTGCCTAGCGTTCAACGATGCGGGCGCCGGGTTCGGCGACGTCAGGTTCTTTCGGCGGCGAGGTGATGTATCGAGGGACCTCGGTGGGCTCGAGTTCGCTGGGCAGGTCGTCGACGTAGACCGGCGCGGAGGAGGCGAGGTACTCGCCCTCCTCGGTGCGCGTCACCACGTTGGGCGTCTTGCGCTTGCCGCCGCCCTTGATCCCCTGCATCTCCTTGCAGATCTTGTAGGTGATCGGATAGGCGACGAATGGCGAAACCAGTACCAGCACGCGCATCGACCAGAGCACGGTCGTGAGCGAGATGTGGAAGAAGTTTGCGATGACGTCGGTCGAGCTCGCCAGGAACAGCGTCGAGAGCATGGCCAGCACCGCCGCGCCGGCCGCGGTGCGCTTGGGCCGGTTGCTCGGCCGGTCCAGCAGGTTGTGCATCTCGTTGTCCTTGGTGAACAGGCGCTCCAGGGTCGGCCAGGCGTACGCCACGCCGAAGAGCAGGCCGGGGAATATGACGGCGGGGATCGTGACCTCGAACGGGATCGTGTAGCCGAAGCTGTGGAACGACCAGGCGGGGAAGATTCGCAGCATACCGTCGAGGAACGCCATGTACCAGTCGGGCTGGACGGCGTAGGAGATCCGCGAAGCCTCGTAGGGTCCGAACTGCCAGATCGGGTTGATCTGGGCGAACGCTCCCAGCAGCGCCGTGACGCCCGTGACGAGCAGCAGGAAGCCGGTCGTTTTGGCCATGAACACCGGGAACATGGGAGAGCCCACCACGTTCTTTTCGGTCCGGCCCTCGCCGGGGAACTGCGTGTGCTTCTGTCGGTAGAGCAGGAACATGTGAGCCCCGACCAGTCCGAGCATGATGCCCGGAACGATCAGGACGTGCATGATGAAGAATCTCGGTATGACCGAGGTGCCGGGGAAGTTCCCACCGAACGCGAAGAAGCCCAGGTAGGTCCCTACCAGCGGAATCGACAGGACGATCGAGTAGGCGATCCGGATTCCCGTGCCCGACACGAGGTCGTCGGGCAGCGAGTAGCCGAGGAATCCGTTCACGATCGCGAGCGTCAGCAGCGTCAGGCCGATCGACCAGTTCAGCTCGCGAGGCTTGCGGAAGGCTCCGGTGAAGAACACGCGCGCCATGTGCACGACCATCGAGCCGATGAAGATGTCGCAGGACCAGTGGTGCATCTGGCGCATCAGCAGACCCGCGCGCACGGCGAACGAGAGGTTGACCGTCGACGCGAACGCCTCGGTGACGCGCATTCCGTCCAGGGGCAGGTAGCTGCCGTGGTACGTGACGAGGGCCTGGCTAGGGATGTAGTACAGCGTCAGGAAGACACCGGTGACCATGATCACCACGAAGGAGTAGAGCGCGATCTCTCCGAGCATGAAGGACCAGTGGTCCGGGAAGATCTTGTCCATGAAGCTCCGGCCGCCTTCGGCGACGCCCAAGCGGTCATCGAGCTCGTTCAGCACCGTGCCGAGGTGGCCGTAGGGCCCCTTCGCCGCCTGCTTGGCGCGCTTGGTGTTCGGAACGGTGATGCTCATCCGCGCTCCCAGAATCCAGGGCCCACCGGCTGGTTGTAATCGGCCTGCGCGCGGATGTAGCCCGACGCGTCGACGTAGAGGGGCAGCTGTGGCAGGGGGCGCGGCGCCGGCCCGAACTGCGGGATGGCGCCGTTGGTGACGTTGAACATCGACTGGTGGCAGGGACAGACCAGGAGCTGGAGCTCCTGCTCGTAGAGGCCCACCGGGCAGCCCAGGTGCGTGCAGACTTTCGAGTACGCCAGGTAGCCCATCGGGCCCCAGGTCTCGCGACCCTTCTGGGTGGTGAAGTTCTCGTTGGAGATGCGGACCAGGACTGTCTGGTCGACGGCTTGGCCGCGGTCGCTGTTCTCGAGGCCTTCGGGGTAGACCGTCACGATCGATCCGACGGCGAGGTCGCCGACCTGCACCCGCCGACCGGTGCTGTCCACTGCGTAGGTGCCCTTGCGCCAGTCGGTGTGGAAGAGGGTGCCCTTGGGCAACGGTCCGAGGCTTCGCAGGAGCGGGAAGATCGCGACGATGCCGAAGATCCCGAGGCCTCCCGTGAGCAGGCCGCCGAGCAGTTTGCGGCGCTTGACCACGCTGCCGCCGCGCTGGACGATGGCGGCGGCCAGGGCGTCGCGAGCTTCCGGAGAGCTGGCGTGCGAGTGGCGCTCTTCGACGAAGGGGCCCGCGGGCATGAGGTACTTGCCCCACGCGACGAGGCCGACGCCGAGGAGGGTGAGTCCGCCGCCCATCGTGGCGCCGAGGGTCCACGGCGGCGCGGCAATCCAGTAGCAGGCGCCGAATCCGGCCACGAGCAGAAGTCCCAGCGCGAAGGTCACGGCGATGACGCGCTCGACCTGGCGGGGATCGTTCGCCGCCGGCTGCAGGTGGGGGTCGTCTTCGGGGAGGCCGCTGAGCGTGACCGGAGTTCGGCTTTCGTGGACGTCGCTCACTGGCGCTCTCCTACCCAGAAGGCCACGAGGGCCAGGATTCCCACGCCGAGCAGCAAGCCCACGAAGCCCTCGGCCACCGGACCGAGTCCGCCGAGGCCGAGGCCGCCGGGGTTCTGGGGGTGCTCGATCTCGGTCGTGACGTACTTGACGATGTCGCGCACCTGGTAGTCGCTCAGGTTGCCGGTGAAGCGCGGCATATTGGCGGGTCCGGTGCGTATCGCCTCGACCACCTGGAAGGCCGGGATCTTGCGGAGCGACGGCGCGAAGGTGTCCTCGGCGAGGGCGTCGCCGTCACCCTCGATGGTGTGGCAAGCCGCGCAGTTGAGCGCGAAGAGAGCCGCGCCGTCGGCCACGTTGGCGTTCTTCAGGTTCGGCGTCGGAATGTCGGGGTAGCTCGGCAGCAGAGAGTTCACCCACGCCGCCACCGCGAGGGCCTGGACGGGCGTCAGACGAGGCGTGCGGCGCGGCGCCTCGACCGCGCGCGGGTCCGCGGCCGGCATGCGTCCCGAATCAATCCAGAAGTCGATCGTGGCCGGTCCGAGACCCACGAGGTTCGGGTAGGCGCCGGAGGTCCCGTTCGCCGCCACGCCGTTCGCCTCGACGCCGTGGCACGAAGCGCAGTTCTCCAGGAACAGCGCCTGGCCGAGGGTCACCAGCTTCGATGAGGGCGCGTTGTACATGATCGCGCTGTTGCCGTAACTGATCACGACGCCGCTCTTGTTCTTCACGACCACGCTGGAGTTCGGCGTACCGGCGTTCTTGCGGGTCGTCTGGTACGGGGTATGCCCGGCGCCGCTGGCGCTCGATACGAACACGCTGAGCGGGGCGAGCACGAGAAAAGCAACCGCCGAGAATGCGCCGAGGCGCTTGATCAGTGAAGTGGTCACCTCATGACCTACTTGAGCAGGAAGAGGGCCGAGTACAGCCCAATCCATACGACGTCGACGAAGTGCCAGTAGTAGCTGACGCCCTGGAACGTCGAGAGCTCGCCCGGGTCGCCTTCGCTTCCGCGCATTCGAAACAGCAAGAAGCCCATGGCGACGAGCCCGAGGAAGACGTGCAGCCCGTGCAGTCCGGTTGTGATGAAGAAGATGGAGCCGTAGGAGTTCGTGTACCAGCGCGTCGCGAGGTGCGTCCACTCGTAGGCCTGGTTGGAGATGAACAGCGTGCCCATGATCATCGTGGTAATCACCCAGCGGCGGGCCTCGGGGCGGCGTCGGTGCTCGATGAGCCACACGGCGCGCTGCATGGTGAACGAGGACGCCACCAGAACGATGGTGAAGATGCCCGACTGCAGGACGTCGAGGTGGGTGCCGACGGGCGGCCAGGCGGCCAGGTGCGCGCGGATAGTGAATAGGGCGGCGAAGAGTCCCGAGAAGAACATGAGCTCACTGCCGAGCCAGATCATCACGCCAATGGCGAGCATCGGCGGACGGTCGTGCACTATCTTCTCTTGCTTCGCCAGGCTATTGAGGGGAATCGCCTGACTCATCCGTACATTTCTAGTAGAAATCGGCGGGTCAATGCTGCCTCCTACTGAGATGACTCACAGTAACGTCACCGGCAGGTCGCCACAGGCCACGATTGCCAGGCGGCGGGTCGGACGGGTCATGGCCACGTAGAGGGTCCGCAACCCTCGAGGGGTCGTGCGCGTCGGGTCCGACGATCCCCGGCTCGCGATCTGGCCCGGCTCGACCACGATGGTCGCGTCGAACTCGAGGCCGTTGGCGCCTTCGGCGGCCAGAACCACCAGGCCAGCGCCGAGGCCTCGGCCCTCTTGCTCACGCGGATCGACGGCATCAAGCCCGCTGCGCAGCAGTATGCCGACCACCTCGTCGACGCGGCTGCCGGTGACGATCACCGCCACCCGGCCCGGCGCCACGGCCTGGGCCTCGCGGCGAGTGGCCTTAGCGAGCGTCGCCTCGAATCGTTCGGGGCCGACCACTTCCACGATCGGTGACGTGCCCGCGCGGCGCACGGGCCGCGGTGGCTCCAGTTCGGGCGTGGCCGCGCGCAGCGTCGGAGCCGCGAAGTCCAGCACCTCTTCGGGCGTGCGGTAGCTCACGCTCAGGTCCACCCGCGTGGGGCTCCGGCGAGGATCGAGCACCTCGAGTACCGAGTTCCACGACGCCGAGGACGAGACGGTCGTGGCCTGGCCCATGTCGCCCACGATGGTCATCGACCCCGTGAGGTCGCGACGCTTGAGCACGCGCAGCTCCATTGGCGAGAGGTCCTGGGCCTCGTCGACCACGATGTGCCCGTACGTGACGAACTCCGCCTCGTCCAGAGCGGTGTTGGCGGAGGGCGCGAGGCGCGCCGCCTCGCGCAGCGCCGCGGCGCGCACGTTGCCGGCGTAGGCGTCGAGATCGACACCGTCGAGGATGCCCGACTCCTCGATCTTCATCGGGGGGCGCGGGCGCCGGCAGGGACCGAGCAGGATGCGCGCTTCGTCGATGAGCGCCGCGTCGGCCTTGGTCCACTTCGTCGCCTCGAGCGACTCGGCCCGCGGCCGGTACAGCAACGCCATTTCCTCGTCGCTCAAGAGGCCCGCCCCCGCGGCGCGGATCAGCGCCGGCGCGCCGAAGAGGTCGTGCAGGAGTTCCTGACCCGATAGGCGCGGCCAGATCCGCTGAACCACTTCCTTGAACTCGCGGGTGTTTCGAATGAGGTCGGCCAGCTCGCCGACCTGGGAGATGTCGTCGGACACCTCGCGGACGAATCGATCGAGGTACTCGTTGGCCAGGCGATTGGCCAGTTCGCGGCCCACTGCCGAACGACGCTGATTGTGGTTGCCCGGACGGCGACGGGCCCTGTCGACCGCCTCCTTCGTGTACTGCGCCTTCAGCACCACGATGGCCCGGCCCACCGGAATCTCAACGTCGCTGCGCAGAGGGTGCTGACGGGTCCTCAGCGCGCGCGCGACGAACTGGACCATGCGCAGGTCGCCCTTCAGCCAGTCCACGGGCTCGCTGTCGCGGCCGCGCACGTCGACGTTGGTCACCAGACCCGAGATCGTCGACAGAGTGACCCCCGACTCGCCGAGCGACGGAAGCACATTTTCGATGTAGTTCAAGAAGAGTGGGTTCGGCCCTACCACGAGCACTCCTTGTCGCTCGAGCGTGGAGCGATAGGTGAAGAGCAGGTAGGCGGCGCGGTGCAGGGCCACCGCGGTCTTGCCGGTGCCGGGCCCTCCCTGCACGAGCAGTATGCCGGCCAGCGGCGCGCGGATGATTCGGTCCTGCTCGCCTTGGATCGTGGCGATGATGTCGCCCATGTGTCCGGTGCGTGCGCGCCCGAGGGCCGCGAGCAGCGCGCCGGGGCCGCCGAGCGCGAGGCCGCCGTCGACGAGCCCCTCCTCGGTGGCGGAGCGAACTTCGTCCTCCGGCAGCATGAGTTCGCCGTCGGCGTCGGCGAAGTACTCATCCTCGACCCCGGTGACCTCGTGGCTGCGCAACGCGACGTGGCGGCGGCGCGCGAGGCCGAGCGACTCGACGCCCGTGGCACGGTAGAAGGCCTCAGCGACCGGGGCACGCCAGTCCACGACGAGCGCGTTGAGCTCGTCATCGGAAACCGCCAGCCGTCCGACGTGGTAGGTGTCGCACTGGCCCTGGTTGTTGGGGGCGTAATCGATACGTCCGAAGAAGAGCGGCTGGTCACCGATCGCCAGCTGGTCCAGCCGGTTGAGCGCCGTGCCCATCACGACGTCGCGCTCGACCAGGTCGCCGGCTCCGCGCATGTTCGCCACCGCCGCGCTGTCGCGCAAGGAACGGGCTTCGTCGCGCATGTGGTCGAGCGCCTTCAGGGCGATGTCGAGGAACAATTGCTCTTCGGCAATCTCACGCTCGTGCGCCACGATGACCTCTTTCTGAGTGCCCAAAATAGGGAACTTTCAATTCTAGATGACCTCCGCGGACGCCAAACGTCATCTCCCCTAGATTGAGAGGGATAAAGGAGAGCAGTGAACGAGCCAGCATTTCTCAGGGCCTGTCGGGGCGAGAGCGTGGGGCACGTGCCGGTGTGGTTCATGCGCCAAGCCGGCCGCTCGCTGCCCGAATACCGTGCCCTCCGCGGGGCTGGGTCGATCCTGGACGCCATTGGCGACCCGTCGCTCGCCGCGGAAATCACCATGCAGCCCGTTCGCCGCTACGGGGTCGATGCCGCGATCCTCTTCTCGGATATCGTGGTCCCCTTGCACGCGATCGGCTTCGGCGTGGACGTCGTGCCGGGGCGCGGGCCCGTCGTCGCCCGGCCCTTCAAGGGTCTCGCCGACCTGGAGCGACTGCGTGACCTCGCCGAGAGCGACATCACCCACGTCACGGACGCGGTCGACCTGGTGATCAAGGAGCTTTCGGCCTCCGACACGCCGCTCATCGGTTTCGCCGGGGCGCCGTTCACGGTAGCGAGCTACCTCGTCGAAGGCGCACCCACGCGCGATTTCGCGGTCATCAAGAGCCTTATGCACGCTGACCCCGCGCTGTTCGACCAGCTGCTCGACCGGCTGGTCTCGATCACCGTGACCTTCCTGCGCGCTCAGGTTGCCCACGGAGCGCGGGCCCTGCAGCTGTTCGACTCGTGGGCGGGCGCCCTGACCCGCGACGAGTACCGCCGCTTCGCCCTCGAGGCCACGCAGCGCGTGCTCGACGGAGTCGCCGACCTGAAGGTCCCGACGATCCTTTTCGGCGTGGGCACCGGCGAGCTGCTGGACCTGATGGCGAGCGCCGGCAGTTCGGTGATGGGCATCGACTGGCACGTCGACATCGATGAGGGTCGCCGACGGGTGGGGGACCGTCCGGTGCAGGGCAACCTCGACCCCGCACGCTGTCTCGGCGGCGTCGAGCTCGGCGTCGAGGCCGCCCGCGAGGTGCTGGCTCGAGCCGGCAGCGGCGCCGGCCACATTTTCAATCTGGGACACGGCGTGCTGCCCTCGACGGACCCGGTGGTCCTCGAGGCGGTTGTTCGCACGGTCCACGATGAGGGCAGGGCGGGCGTCCGGTGAAGACCGGCGTGCTGGTCATGGCCTACGGCACCCCCACGACCCCCCAGGACGTCGAGACCTACTACACACGGATTCGCCACGGCCGAGCCCCGACGCCGGAGCTGCTCACCGACCTCGTTCGTCGCTACGACGCCATCGGTGGCATCTCGCCGCTGGCCCAGCGCACCGCGGCCCAGGTCGACGGGATCGCGTCCGCGCTGGAGCTGGCCTCCCCGGGCAAGTTCGACGTGCGCTTCGGCTCCAAGTACGAACCGCCTCTGCTCGAAGAGACCGCCGAGTCCTTCGTGCGTGACGGCTTCACCCGCGTGATCGGCATCGCGCTGACGCCGCACTCATCGTCGATGTCGACCGACCAGTACATGTCGCGCGCGAGCCAGGCGCTGGGCGCCGCAGTCACCTTCAGCGCCATCGGCGCGTGGTGGGAGGCCCCGGGCTTCTTGGAGCTCATCGCCGGGCGCGTGCGCGAGGCGCTGGACCTGATACCCGCCGAGCTCCACGCGACGACCGAGGTGATCTTCTCGGCCCACTCGCTGCCCGAGAAGATCCTGGCGACCGGCGACACGTATCCCGAACAGCTCCACGAGAGCGCCAGGCGCGCCGCGCGGCTCGCCGGCGTCACGCGCTGGGACATCGCTTGGCAGTCCGCCGGACGCACGGCCGACCCCTGGATCGGCCCCGACATCCTGACGGTCCTGCGCAAGAAGAAGGACGAAGGAGTGAACGACGTCGTGTCGTGCCCGATCGGGTTCGTCTCCGATCATCTCGAGGTCCTCTTCGACATCGACGTCGAGGCCCAGGGCGTCGCCAAGGAGATCGGGCTCAATCTCGTGCGCACGAGGTCGCTCAACGACGACCCCGCCTTCATGGCAATACTCGCCAACGTCATCGGTCTGGCGGCTTGAGTGGCGCGTCCCTCCGTCGTGGTCGTCGGCGGCGGCATCAGCGGCCTGGCGGCGGCGTGGGAGCTCTCCGGCGCGGCCCGGGGGCCGAACGACGAGACGCCGCGCGTCGAGCTCATCGAGGCGAGCGACCGCCTGGGCGGTGCACTGGCGACGACGACGTTCGCAGGACGCACCATCGACCTCGGCGCCGACGGCTTCCTCGCGCGCCGACCCGAAGCCACCGCGCTGGTCACCGAGCTCGGTTGGTCCGATCGATTGGAGGCGATAGCCGTCAGCGGATCGTCCATCTGGCTGCGAGGATCGCTGTACGAACTGCCCGCGGGGCTGGTCCTAGGCGTGCCGACCTCGGCCGCGGTCGTCAGATCGGTCAAGGGCCTCAGCTGGCGGGCCCGCCTGGCCGCCCGGCGCGACGAGCTGTTTCCCGCCGCGTTCAGCGTCGGTGACGACGCGTCGATCGGCGAGATACTGCGCACCAAGCTCGGCCCCGAACTCACGTACCAGTTGATCGAGCCGATGGTCGGCGGCATCCAGGCCGGGCGCATCGACGAGCTGTCCGCGAAGTCGGTCTTTCCCGCTCTCTTGGACGCGGCGCGGCGAGGTGGGTCGCTCATGAGGGCGCTCGCCACTCCCGCCGGTGGCGACTCCGCGACACCGGCGCCGACCGCGGCGAACAGTCCGATGTTCTACTCTCTGACCAGCGGAATCGGATCGCTCGCCGAGGAGCTCGGGCGTCAGCTCGTCGCCCGCGGCGTCGTGCTGCGCACCGGCGTGGAGGTCACCGCCCTGCGACGCACGCCGTCGGGCAGCTACCCGTGGGAGGTCGACACGGCCAACACCACTACTCCCGCGGACCGCCTGGTTCTGGCCACGCCGGCCCACGTCACGAGTCACCTCCTCGGGCACCGGGACCCGGCACTGGCGGCGCTGGACAGCGTGAAGAGTGCCGGTGCCGCGATGGTGACCTTCAGCGTGGCGCGCAGTGAGATCACTCTTCCCGAGCACGGCACCGGCGTCCTGGTCCCCCTCGGAACGGTCTGGTCGGGCGATGGCTCGATGCTGGTCACGGCCATCACCTTCCTGGACCGGAAGTGGCCGCGCCTCGTGCGAGAGGACGACGTCGTGCTGCGCGCCCACGTGGGACGCAGCGACGACGTGCGCTGGGCGTCGCTCAGCGACGAGGAACTCACCAATAGGGTGGCGAGCGAACTGGCGGCGCTGCTGCCGCGCTTCGGCGCCGCGTCGGAGTCGCTCGTGCACCGCTGGCAGCCGGGTCTGCCCCAGTACTACGTGGGTCACGACCGGATGGTGGTGGCGGCCAAGCTGGCCGCCACGTCGATCCGGGTCGCCCTCGCCGGAAACGCCTACGACGGCGTCGGCGTCCCGGCCAGTATTGGCTCGGGACGACGCGCCGCCCGTGAGACGTTGAACTCTCTGAAGCCTTGAGGCAACTTCCTACTTCGCGCTGATCACCACGCTGGTGGCCTCAAGCGCAGTCTGGCTGGCGCTCACGGTGCCCGTGGCGTAGACGTGGAACCCGACGGCGACGTTGCTCAGCGTCGCCGGCTTACCGGCTTCGGTGTAGGTCGTGGTCGAACTGACGTCAATAGTGCGGGTGAATCCCGCTCCGCCGGTGATCGTGATGACGTTGCCGCTCAGCGCGGTCACGACTCCGCCGAGCTTAACGATCACGATGTCGATGCGCGCTGCCGTCGAGGGAGCACCCGTCGACAACCTCACGTTCACGCTCTCGCCAACCGCCAGGGCCGCAATCGTTACGTGCTTGCTGCCCTCGAAGAACGTGGTGGTCGGGATGATCGCCAGCGTTGCCGAGACGGTGCTCGACTGCTGGACGGTGAGCGACGTGGAGCTGAGCGCGGTCACGATGCCGGTGAAGGTCGTGGGTACGCCGATGGCGACGCTGATGGCGTCAAGGGCCGTCTGGTCGGCGCTGACGCTGCCCGTTGCGACGATCTTCATACCCACCAGAACGTTGCTCAGCGTGGCGGCCTTGCCGGCTTCGGTGTAGGTCGTGGTCGGGCTGACGTCGATGGTGCGGGTGAAGGCCTCTGCTCCGGTGATGGTAATGGCGTCGCCGTTCACGGTGCTCACGGTGCCCGCGAGCTTGATCAGCACGATGTCGATACGGCCCGCGGTCGCGGAGGTCGTCGACGAGAGTGCCACGTTGACGTGCTCACCCGTGGAGAGGGCGGCCGCGGTGACGGCGTGCTTGCCTTCGAAGAAGGTGGTGTTGGCGTCGATCGCCAGCGTGGCCGAGGCACCGTTGGCCAGCTGCACGGTGAGCGATGTCGTGCTCGCCGCGGTCACGGTGCCCACGATGTGGCTCGGCGCGGGAATCGCGACGCTCGTGGCGTCCAGCGCCGTCTGATTGGCGCTCACGGTGCCCGTCGCGGTGATGCGGAACCCGACGATGACGTTGCTCAGCGTGGCTGGCTTGCCGGCTTCGGTGTACGTCGTGTTCGCGCTCACGTCAATGGTGCGGGTGAAGCCCTTCGCCGCGGTGATCGTGATGACGTTGCCGTTCACCGAAGTGACGGTGCCGCCGAGCTTGACGATCACGATGTCGATCCGGGCCGCGGTCATCGGGGCGCCGGTCGACAGCCTCACGCTGACACTCTCGCCCGTGGCCAGGTCCGAAGCGCTGACGGCCTTGTTGCCCTCGAAGAACTTGGTGGCCGGGATGATCGCCAGGGCCACCGAGACCGAACTCGACTGCTGGACGGTGAGCGACGTGGCGCTCAGCGCGGTCACGATGCCGGTGAAGCTCCTGGGCGCAAGAATGGTCACGCTGTTGGCGACCAGGGACGTCTGATCGGCGCTCACGGTGCCCCTCGCGGTGACCTTCAGGCCGACGACGACGTCGCCCAACGTGGCCGACTTGCCGCCTTCGCGGTAGGTGGTCGCCGAACCGACGTCAATGGAGCGGGTGAAGCCCGCCCCGCCGGTGATGGTGATGACGTTGCCGCTCACCGCGGTGACGTCTCCGGACAGGGTGACCAGCACGATGTTGATCCGTCCCGCGGTCGCCAGGGCCACCGCCGACGGCGTCACCCTGACGCGCTCGCCAGTAGAGAGCGCAGCGGCGCTAACCGCAGTGCCGCCTTCGAAGAAGGTGGTGTTGGAGTCGATCGCCAGCGTCTCCGAGGAGCCGTTGGCCAGCCGCACGGTGAGCGATGTCACGCTCGCCGCGGTCACCAGGCCAACGACCTTGTGCGAGACAGCGTGCCTGGCCTCGGCCGAGACGGCGACGGGCGCGTGCCTGCTTGGCGTGGAACTCGCCCCGGCGACGCCCGCGAAGCCGGCGACGAGTGCAAGACCGATCACCAGGGAAGCAGTGGCCCGACCCAGTCCTTTGGTTTCGAACTTCTTCATGATTCCTCCTTGGATTCATTAATCAAGATTGATCTCGAATGACTCCAGTGTCTCGCCCGAAACTTCGAAAAGGGTGTGAGCGACCTTATAGAGTCATGATTCCTCCGCGGCGGCGATGGCGCCCAGTGCCGGCGGTCCGCTCTCGCGCCCGACGCGACCCCGTTGCAGTGTTCGTCAGCTCGTCGGTGATGTTCTCGGGGGGAGACCGGCTCCTCCGAGGAAGGCCCGGCCGCTCAGCCGCGCGGCGTCGCCGACGCCAGTGGCTCGTGAAGAATCAGCGGCACGTCCGAGATGCGGCGCTCGAGGAACGCCGCCCGGCAGCGGCTGAGGTACGTGTCCCGCAGCCATACGAAACCCTCGTCGAATCCCAGTTCGACGACCCCGTCGTATCTCTCCTGGACGGAGTTGCGCCACTTCGAGAGGGTGGCGGCGTAATCGAGTCCGATCTCCTCGAGGTCGACGGGCTTCGGATCGATGGCGCGGGTCAGCGAGTTCACGGTCGCGTTCACGCTCGGCCACCAGCCAACGGGGAGGGCCAAGTCGCGGTTGAAGGCATCGCGGCGCTTCGCCCGATCGACCTTCTGGTCGGAGATGGTGATCGCCTGCAGGGTCATGCGCCCATCCTCGCCCAGCAACGTCGAGCAATTGGCGAAGAACCGGTCGCGTCTGCGCCCAGAATCGTCCGCCTCGACCATTTCAATCGACGTCGGGGCGTCGTAGGTGCCAGTGAGGTTCTCGCAGTGCTCGCCGAGGACCGTGCTCAAATGGCCGAGCCCGGCCTCGGCGACGCGATGCGCGCTCAAGGGTTGCTGCGGCGCGGCGAAGGCGCACGCGCCGCCGGTCGTAGTCATCACGTGTCGTGCCTGGGCCAGTTCGACCCTTGCGCTTCGCCATCGCCGCGCGAGCGCTGGGGCAGTTGTCGCGGAGCTATAGGTAGTAGCCCGAGTGGATGTAGATGCACGGCACGCCTTCGCTGACGTACATCGCGTGGTTCTTCGGATCGTCGTCGAGGGCGAGGCGGATATCGAAGCCCGCGGACACCAGGTCGCGTAGGGCGCCTCGCTTGAACTCGTCGACGCCCGAGTAGTCGCCGTACTCGCGCATGATCAGCAGGTCCCAGCGCAGCCCGTAACGCTCCAGCCAGGCAACGGTATGGGGTTGGACCCGGCGAGGCCGTCCAGTCAGGAGGATGACGGCCAGCCTCTCGTCGAGCAGTTCCAGTAGGCGCTCGATCTCCTCGATGATCGGGTCGTCACCGCAGGCGTCGAAGAAGCTTCGCCAGTCGCCCCAGTCCAGGTAGTGCTGGCGTCCGGCGGCGTCGGCCAGCACGCCGTCGATGTCGAAGATGACGGCGGATCCGGGGGGGCGCGCTTCACCCCGCCAGTGCCAGTTTTCTCGTGCGTAGTCCGGTGTCATCAGTGGTTTTGGTCCCGCGGCGCTCACCGTGGGGATGTCTGCGAGACTAGACGCCGTGCGAGCGACCGAGCGACAGACGCTGCCAATCCCCTTCGGACACCGCGTCTACGTCGTGAGCGACCTGTCGCTCTCGCCCACGAGCAACGAGGCCAGCCGCCCGCTCCACGAGATGATCGACCTGCTGGACAACATCGACGATCCGGCCGTCGTCGTCGTCGCGGGCAACCTCCTGCACCCCTCCGGGACCTCGGACCTGGCGACGTTCGTCGACGCCACGCTCTCGGTGCTGCCGGGTCTGGTGCGCGCGATCTCGTCGTTCACGCGGGCGCCGGGCCACCGTCTCGTCGTCCTTCCCGGCAGCCACGACATCGAACTGCGGGACGACCTCGTGGCGCAGGCCACGCTCGAGGCGCTCGGCGTCACGTTCGCGCGCGACCTGATCCTGCAGATCGCGACCGCCGACGGCGTGCGCGACCTCGCGGTCGCTCCCGGTACGTGCGACATCGACGTCTCGCGCGCCGATCACGGCGACCGTCCCGACGCGGACCGTCTCGAAGATCCTCCGGCACTCTCGCGATTCGTCGCCTCGCGTGTCCTCTACCGCCGCCTCGGTGCGTGGGTGTGGTTCCCCGTGCTCGCCATGGCCGGATTCGATCTCTTCAACTCACTCACCCGGATCGCCAATCACTTCACCCATAATCACTTCGACGAGCACGCGCCGCACACCCACAGCTTCTGGGGAAACCTCGTGCTCAACCTGCTCTTCATCGGTGCGCTCGAGGCGGTCGTGGTCGGATGCGCCGGGCTCATCGTGCGCCGACGGTTCGACCGTACGGCCCGAAACCCCGACGCGCGGGCGCTGAGCGAGCCGCTCGGCCTGACCACGGTGGACGACGTCGACGCGCTCGAATACGCGCGAAGGGTCGCCGAACGCGGCGGCGCAGGGGCAGTGGTCGGCGGCGCCCCTCGCCCGGCGCTGGCCTTCCTCGACCGGGGCATCTGCGCGTCGCCCGGTCCTTCGCGCACGGTCGTCGTCGAGCGCCACGGACGGCTCGGCCTGCCGCCGGTCTTCGCGTCGGTCGAGCGCTTGGGCATCGTCGAGGTCGAAGCCGCCAGCGCCATGCAGGTGCGCCTTTTCGCGGGCCAGTCCCGGCTGCGCCGCGGCACCCTGCTCGAACGCATGGTGGCCGGATCGCCGCTCCAGCCCGGTCCCTCGGACCTGACGACCACCATCGGCTCGTGGCCATCGGGCGACCCCTTCCCGCTCAACGTCGACCGACTGCGCTCCCAGCGTCACCAGCGCACCGTGCGCCGGTGGACCAGTGGCCTGATCTTCCTGGTCGGACTAGTTAACGTGGTCGTCACCGCGTCGCCGCCGCTGCGCAGCCGCCTGCACACGGTGCTCACCATCCTGCCCCTCGGCGTGGCGCAGTCGGCGGCCGCGATCACGGCCGTGGCGGGCATTGGCATGATCATGATGGCGCGCGGGCTGCGTCGGGGCCAACGTCGAGCGTGGTTCTTCGCCGTCGGGGCGCTCGCGATCACCATCGCGGCCCACCTCGCGCGAGGCGGCAGCGTCGTCTCCCCGCTGCTCGCCGCGGCCATACTCGTGCTGCTCATCGTCCAGCGCCAGCACTTCCAGGCGACGACCGATCGCTCAAGCTTCCGGTCCGCACTGCCCCGCCTCGCCCTGGTCGGGGCCGCCGCGGTGCTCGCCGGCGCAATCGGCCTCGAGGCGTCACCCGCGCGCCACCACCTCCCGGGTTTCGGCGTCCTGCTGGTCGCGTGCGTGGAGCGACTCTTCGCGCAGTACAACATCAACCTTCCCGACGGGGTGGACGACTTCATCGACCCGGTGCTCGCCACCATCGGCGCGTCGCTCATCGTCTCGGTGCTCTACCTCATCACGCGGCCCGTCGTCGACCGGCGCCTGTCCCAGCAGGGAACGAGCGCCGAGCGGCGCCTCGGCGAACTGCGCGCTCGAGACATCGTGCGCCGCCACGGGCGCGGCACGCTCGACTACTTCGCGCTGCGCGACGACAAGCAGTTCTTCTTCTTTCGCGACTCGCTCGTCGCCTACGCCGTCTACGGCGGCGTCGCGCTGGTCTCGCCCGACCCCATCGGTCCCGAGTCCGAGCGCACCGAGGTCTTCAGCGCCTTTCGCTCCTACGCCGAGGCCCACGGCTGGACCATCGGCGTGATGGCCGCCGGCGAGGAGTGGCTGCCGGTCTACCGTGCGGCCGGGCTGCACTACCTCTACCTGGGCGACGAGGCAATCGTCGACTGCACCACGTTCTCGCTCGAGGGCGGCAAGATGAAGGGCCTGCGCCAGGCCTGCAGCCGCCTGGCGCGCAAGGGGTACACCGTCGAGTTCCTGGACCCGGCCGAGATCGATCCCGCGCGCGTCACCGACCTCGTCGACCTGATCTCGATGCTGCGCCGCGGCGAGGAAGAACGGGGCTTCTCGATGATGCTGGGCCGGCTCTTCAACCCCAAGGACAAGGGGTTGCTGCTCACCGTGGTCCACGGACCCGACGGCAAGCCCGCGGCGGTCTGCCAGTTCGTGCCCTCGCCGGCGATCAACGGCTACTCGCTCGACCTGATGCGCCGCGACCCCGGCGACCACCCCAACGGCCTCATCGACTTCGCGCTCTGCTCGACCATCGAGCACCTTCGCGAGACCAACGCGCGCGGGCTCAGCCTGAACTTCGCGGCGTTTCGCTCGGTGCTCGACGGTGAACGTGGCGAAGGAACGTTCACGCGGGTCGAGCGCTGGGCGCTCAAGCGCCTGTCGGGAATCCTGCCGATCGAGTCGCTGTGGACCTTCAACTCGAAGTATCACCCGCAGTGGCTGCCGCGCCACCTGGTCTACCCGGCCGCCGAGAGCTTCGTGCCGGTCGTCGCGGCGGTGCTGCGCGCCGAGTCCATGACCGAGATACCGGTCCTCGGCCGGTTCCTCACCAACGATCCCACGAACCGCCCGGGCACGGTGGTGCCCGAGGAGGTGCTGGCCGCGGCCAGGCACACCAGCGAGTCCTCGCCGCGCTAGCGGGCGCGGCGTTCGATGGCCCGGGCCAGGGCGACCGCGGCTCGGGGCTCGAAGCCCAGGAAGAGCGACGGCTCGGCGAGCTCGAGTTCCATCAGGGCCCACCCTTCGTCGAGGCGAACGAGGTCGACTCGCGCGTAGAGCAGGTCGCCGTAGCCCAGGCCGTAGAGCAGGCCCTGCGCGAAGTCCAGCGCCTCGGGCTCGGCGCTCGCCGGCGCCAGCTGCTCGGTCCGGTACAGGAAGTTCCGGTCGAGCGCCGAGACGTTCAGCATGGCGCCCTTGGTCATGGCGTGCGAGAACGAGCCGTCGATGAAGACCAGCGCCCGCTCACCCGACTCGTCGACCGAATGGACGTAGGGCTGGATCAGCGCGTCGCGTCCCTCGCCGTGGAGTTCGCGCACGTGGGCCCTCGCGCGCTCGTGCTCCGTGTCGCGGTAGCGGTCGGTGTCCCTCGAGCCCGCCCCGACGCAGGGCTTCACCACGAAGTTCCCGGCGGGGAAGACCGGCTCGCCGCCCACGTCGCAGAACACCGACGGCACGACCCGGTAGCCGCGCGCCTCGACGTCGGCCAGGTAGTGCTTGTCAGTCGAGTACTCGATGACCGGGTAGGGATTGGCGAGGCGCGACACTCCCCTGGCCCAGCGCAGGAACTGCGCCCGACGCCTCGTGTAGTCCCACGTGGAGCACACGACGCACAGCGCGAAGCGGTCCCAGTCGACGGAAGGGTCGTCCCAGACGACCAGCTCGGCGGCCACTCCCCGCGCGCGCAGGGCGTCGAGCAGGACCGACGAATCAGGGTCGACGTCGTGGCCCGAGCAGGTGACGACGCAGACCGGCCTCACGGACTGAACAGGACCGTCGCGTGCTGGGCCAGGGCGGCGATCGGACCGGGCCACACGCCAAAGACGAGCGTGGCCGCGACGCCGACGGCGATCACGAATCCGGTCAGGGGCGGCACGACGATCCGCGTGCTCTCGAGGTCGTCGTCGGCGTAGAGCGTCATGACCCACCGCAGGTAGAAGAAGGCGGCGATCGCCGCGGCCAGCAAGGCGATCACGGCCAGCGTGCTCGAGCCGGCGTCGACCACGGCGGCCAGGACTGTGAACTTCGCGTAGAAGCCCGTCGTCAGGGGCGCGCCGAGCTGGGAGAGCAGCAGGACGGCCAGGGCCCCGCCGAGCCAGGGCTGGCGCCGCGCCAGCCCGCGGTACTTCTCGATCGAGTGGTTCTCGTCGCCGAGTCCCCCGACGAGCGTCACGACCGCGAAGGTCGCCACCACCACCGGCACGTAGGTCATCACGTAGAAGAGCGTTGCCGCCGTGCCGCGCAGCGTGGCGGCCCACACGCCGAGCAGGATGAAGCCCGCGTGGTTGACCGACGAGTAGGCCAGGATCCGCTTGGCGTTGCGCTGGACGACACCGAGGCTGGCGCCCACGAGCGTCGTGAGCACGATGAGCACCCACAGGATTGGGCGCCACGTGTCCATCTGGGTCCCCAGCGCCGAGACGAGCACGCGCAAAAGCGCCGCGAAGGCTCCGACCTTGACGATCGAGGCCATGAAGCCGGTGACCGGCGTCGGGGCGCCCTCGTAGACGTCGGGCGACCACAGGTGGAACGGCACGGCCGCCACCTTGAAGGCGAAGCCCACCACCAGCAGCGCCCCGCCGGCGTAGAGCAGTGCGGGGCGAAGGACGATGTTCGATCCGAGGAAGTACGAGATCGACGTCAGGTTGGTCGATCCGGTCGCGCCGTAGACCAGGGCCGCGCCGTAGATGAAGATCGCCGAGGCAAACCCGCCGAGCAGGAAGTACTTCAGCGCCGCCTCCGAGGACTTCGCGCGGTGACGGTCGAACGCCGCCAGGACGTAGAGGCCGAGCGAGAGGATCTCGAGGCCCAGGAAGATCACGATCAGGTCGTTGGCCTGGGTCATCAGCACCGCGCCCGAGGTCGACGCGAGGGCGAGTATCTGGAACTCGGCGCCCGAGACGTGCTCGCGCAGCGACCAGTCGTGCGCGACGAACGCCGTAAGGAACAGCCCGACGGCGATGACCCCCGTCGCCACGACCGAGAAGCCGTCCAGGACGATGGCGTGGGCGACGGTGGTCGTCGCGCCGTGGCTCGCGACGTACGACCACTGCACGAAGGTCGCCGCCAGGGCGCCGAGCGAGACCAGCGCGGTCACCGCAGTGGCGACGCGGGTGGTCACCTTGGTGCGCACGAGGGCCGTCGCGAGCAGCAGGCCGAGCGCACCCCCGAAGAGGATGAGCACCGGCAGGATGGCCAGGTAGTGGATGTGCGGGACGATCAGCTTCACTTGTTCACTCCCGCCGGGGTGGCGTGCTCGATGAGTTGCTGCACCGAGGGGGTGATCCGGTTGAGGACGGGCTGGGGGAAGACACCGAGCACGACGATCAGCACGATGACGGGCGCGATGACCCAGCGCTCACCCGTGGACGCGTCGGGCATGGTCGCGTTCGCGCCCTCGGCCCGCCCGTGGAAGACCCGCTGGTAGGCCCAGAGCAGGTAGAGCGCCGCGGCGACCACGCCGAAGGCACCGACCACGCCCCACCAGGCGTGGGTGCCGAAGGTGCCGATGAGGATGAGATACTCGCTCACGAAGCCCGAGAGTCCTGGCAATCCGATCGACGCCAGCATGACCACGGTGAAGACCGCCGCGAGCACCGGCGCGGGGCCCTGCAGGCCCGTCAGGCCCTTGATCGTGTAGCTGGCGCGACGGCGCTCGATGAAGCCGATGATGAGGAAGAAACCGATGGTGATGATGCCGTGGTTGAACATCAGCAGCACGGCGCCGACCATGGCGATCTTCGAGCCGGCCATGAGCCCGAGCGTGATGAAGCCCATCTGGGCCACCGACGAGTAGGCCACGAGGCGCTTGAGGTCGGGCGTCACGCACGCCAGCGCGGAGCCGTAGAGGATCCCGATGACCGCGAGCGTGAGCACGATGGGGCGCATTGTGGGCAGCGCCAAGGGCAGCAGCCCGATGGCGAAGCGCAGCAGCCCGTACGAGCCGAGCTTGGCGAGCAGCGCCGACATCTCGATCGATCCGGCCGTCGGGGCCTCGGCGTAGGTCAGCGGCGACCACGTGTGCAGCGGCCAGAGCGGCATCTTCACGGCGAAGGCGATCAGGAAAGCGACGAAGATCCACACGGCGGTGCCGTGGCTCATGGCGGTCGCCGACAACGCCGAGTAGGCGAACGTCAACGCCCCGCCGGCCTGGTGCTGGTGGGCGAAGCCCAGGTACAGGGTGCCGACGAAGAGGAAGGCCGAGCCGCTGAAGGTGTAGATGAAGAACTTGAGCGCGGCCTTGGAGCGCTGCGCGCCGCCCCACTGGGAGATGATGAAGTAGCAGGGGATCAGCGTGAGCTCGAAGAAGATGAAGAACTCGAGCAGGTCGTGGGCGACGAAGCTGCCCATCGTGAACGAGGTCAGTAACAGCAGCCACGCGACGAAGGACGGCTCGCGGCGCCGGTCGCGCGCGCCCAGCAGCGCGAGCAGCACCACGATCGAGGTCAGGGCGACCATGAACAGCGAGATGCCGTCCAGGGCGACGTCGTAGGCCAGCCCGAACGGCGCCGACAGCACGTGGCGGCTGGCGAAGTCGAACGTCTGGGCACCGGCGACGTGGTTGTTGTAGAGCACCACGACGCAGACCGTCAGCGCCATCTCGACGCTGGCCGCGGCCACCGCGACGAGGTAGGAGCGGCCCTCGGTCCTGCGAACGAGCATGGCGATCAGCGCGCCCGCGAGCGGGACCGCGAGAAGCATGGTTAGCCACAGCGATGAGTGCATGACTAACCGACCCTCGCCACGAGATAGACCACGATGACCGCCAGGCCGAGGGCCATCGCGAGCGCGTACTGGCGTACGAAGCCCGACTGGACCTTGCGCACGCCCTCGGCGCTGCGGCGAACGCCCACGGCGACGGCGGTGACCGCCCCGTCGATGATGTTCGGCTCGATCACGTCGTCGCCGAACTGCGCGGCCTCGGTGAGCGGACGCCCGATCGTGGCGTCGTAGAAGTCGTCCCAGTGCCAGACGTGCTCGAGGAAGGACGGCTCGAACCTGGCCGACTCGGTGCGGTCGCGCCAGATGGAGAAGGCGGCGGCGATGCCGAAGAGGGCGACGGCGGTGTCCACGACGGCGAGGCCCACCTGGGACAGGGCGCTCGCCGAGCCGACGGACGCCACGTAGCCGAACGTCGGGCTGAGGAAGCCGGCCAGGGAGTCGCGATGGATCCACGGAAGATCGAGCACCCCGCCGAGCACCGAGAGGCCCGCCAGGACCACCAGGGGCGCGGTCATGACCCACGGCGACTCGTGGGGATCGTGACCGTGGGTCACCTCGCGGAACCGCTCGTTGCCGCGGAAGGTCAGGACGAAAAGGCGACTCATGTAGTAGGCCGTCAGCAGCGCGGTCAGCACGGCCAGCACCCAGAGGATCTTGGAGTGCTCGAAGACGTTGGTGAGCACGTCACCCTTGGACCAGAAGCCGGCGAACGGCGGGATGCCCGATATGGTCAGCCAGCCGATCAGGAACGTCGGGAAGGTGAGCGGAAGGTACTTCTGCAGGCCGCCCATCTTGCGCATGTCCTGCTCACCGCTCAGCGAGTGGATCACCGAGCCCGAGCCGAGGAAGAGCAGTGCCTTGAAGAAGGCGTGGCAGACCATCAAGAAGATGGCGGCCGAGTAGGCGCCCACCCCNNGCACGCGATGGTCGCCGCCACGAAGGCGGTCAGCGCGCCGATGATGGCGATGGTGGTGCGACCGGGCACCGAGAGCGTGAGGATCGGCGACATGCGCACGAGCAGGTACACGCCCGCGGTGACCATGGTGGCGGCGTGGATCAGCGCCGACACCGGCGTCGGNNGTGAGCGTCGCGACGGTCGGCGTGAGGGTCCCGGCCTTGGCGAAGACGCCGAGGTAGGTGAGCGTGTGGGTCCGCGAGAAGAGCAGGAACATCGCCACCAGCAGCCCGACGTCCCCCACCCGGTTGTAGATGAAGGCCTTCTTGCCGGCCGACGCCGCCTTGTCGCGGTCGAAGTAGAAGCTCACGAGCCAGTAGGAGCACAGTCCGACCCCCTCCCAGCCGACGAAGGTGAGCACGAGGTTGTTGGCCAGGACCAGGATCAGCATCGAGAAGACGAAGAGGTTCAGGTACAGGAAGAACTTGCGGTAGTCCCTCTCGGCGTGCATGTAGCCCGTCGAGTAGAGATGGATCAAGGCCGAGATCCCGGTCACGAAGAGGCACATCGTGATCGAGAGCGGGTCCACCAGCAGGGCGGCCGGCACGTGCAGGGTGCCCACGCTGATCCACGAGAAGAGGTTGACGGTGATCTCGCGCGTCGAGTGGTGCAGCAGCAGGACGAAGGTGATCACCGCGCACACGAAGCTCGCGCACACGACGCCCGTGGCGACCCAGCCGACCTGGGACTCGCTCATGTGGCGCCCGTTGAGCAGCACGACGAGGAAGCCCAGCAGGGGCAGCAGCAGTATCAGCGTTGCGACGTGTGCCATCTCAGCCCTTCATCTCTGACAGCTCGTCGACCGAGGTCGACGAGCGGCGCCGGAAGACCGCCACCACGATACCGAGACCCACGGTGACCTCCGCGGCGGCGACCACCATGACGAAGAAGACCGTGGCCTGTCCCCCGACGTCCGAGAGGGTGCGCGCGAAGGTCACGAAGGTGAGGTTGACGGCGTTGAGCATCAGCTCGACGCACATGAACATGATCAGCGCGCTGCGGCGCGTGAGAAACCCGTAGACGCCGATGCCGAACAGCACGGCGGCGAGGATCAGGTACCAGGCGGCGGGAACGTTCATGCCTCCACCTCTTTGCTCGCTTCGGTGTCGTCGGCCTGCTCGCGACGCGCAAGCATCACGGCGCCCACGACCGCGATGATGAGCAGCGCGGCGGTGACTTCGAAGGCGAACAGGTAGGTCGTGAAGATGGCGGTGCCGAGCTGCTTGACGTTGCCCGATCCGCCGGCGAGCGCCGCTCCCTTGGTCGACACCGACATCGCCCCCGTGACCCAGTGCGAGCGGGCCATGAGCGTGATGAGGCCGGCGACCGTGATGACGACGCCGCCGGCGGCGAAGGCCCGCTGGCCGACCAGCGGCTCGACGCGGTCCGCGTCGCGTCGGTCGACGCCCAGGAACATGATGACGAAGAGGAAGAGCACCACGATGGCCCCGGCGTAGACGATGATCTGCACCGCCGCGAGGAAGTCGGCCGACTGGGCGACGAAGGCGACGGCCACGCCGAAGAGCGTCATGATCAGGCTCAGGGCCGAGTGGACCGGGTTCTTCACCGTGATGACGCCGACGGCGCCCACGAGGATCAGCAGGGCCGCCGTGACGAAGATGACGATGCTGGGCAGCGCGTAGGCGATGGCGGTCATCAGTGCTGTCCCCGGTCGCGGCGCTTGGGCATCTTGGCGCGAGCGTTCTTCATCATGGCCTGCAGTCCGCGCTGGTCGAGCGGCACGTCCTCCGACAGAAGGTGGCGTGGGAAGACGTCGCGCAGCTGCTTGGAGCCCGTGGCGTCATCGTCGCGGTTGGCGGACTGGCCGGCCTCGGCCGCGCGCACCCCCGTACCGAGGTCGCCCGTCCACTGGACGACCCCCTCGAAGGAGGCGTCGCCCGAGGGCGACGTCGCGCGCATCCAGCCGCCGGTCATCTCGGCCTCGCCCTCGCGCCAGTCCTCCCACGGCAGTCGCTGGGGGACGCCCTGGTCGTCCACGAGGAGCTCGGCCTTGGTGTAGATAGCGTCGGCGCGATTGGTGAAGGAGAACTCGAACATCTTGGACTCGGTGATCGCCTGGGTGGGGCACGCCTCGACGCACAGGTCGCAGTGGATGCAGCGCAGGTAGTTGATCTCGTAGATGTAGCCGTAGCGCTCGCCGGGGCTGACCGGATGGTCGGGCGGGTTGTCGAGTCCTCGTACGTAGATGCAGTCCACCGGGCACACGCCGGCGCACAGCTCGCAGCCAATGCACTTCTCCATGCCGTCCTCGTAGCGGCTCAGCACATGGCGGCCGTGCTGGCGAGGCTGCTTGGCTCGCTTGCCCTGGGGGTAGCTCGTCGTGACCCGCGGGCGGCCGAGGTGGCGCAGGGTCAGCTTGAAGCCACCGAAGAACGTGAAGAAATCAGCCATTGGCGTCCTCCTCGTCGGTCATCTGTCGAAGCACGTCGCCGGGCAGCGGGCGCTCGCCCACGACCGGCAGCACCGCTTCGACGCCACGCTCGCGCGAATGGCCGAGCCGGAAGGCCCGCGTCAGCGTGAGCCACGCAATGAACGTCACCCAGATCATCCCCAGGCCCCAGCGCGGCGACACGAGGAAGCCGGCCACGATGAGCATCCACCCGAGGCTCAGCGGGATCAGGCGCTTCCAGCCCAGGTCCATCAACTGGTCGTAGCGGAAGCGCGGCAGCGCGGCTCGGAACCAGACGTAGCTGAACGCGAAGGCCACCGTCTTGAGCAGGAACCAGACGATCGGGAACACCCAGCGCAGGTGCGCCACGTTCGGGATCCATCCGGCCGGACCGCCGAGGAAGAGCGTCACGATGATCGCCGACATCGTAATGGTATTCATGAACTCGGCCAGGTAGAAGAGCCCGAAGCGGATCGACGAGTACTCGGTGTGGAATCCGCCGACCAGCTCGCTCTCGGCCTCGACCACGTCGAAGGGCGGCCGGTTGAGCTCGGCGGTGATCGAGATGAGGAAGACCACGAAGGGTATGACGCCGAGGCGGATCAGGTTCCAGTGCCAGATGCCGCCCGACTGGGCGTCGACGATGTTGTGCGTCGACAGCGATCCGGTCGCCAGCACGATGGTGACAATCGTCAAGCCCAGCGCCGCCTCGTAGCTGATCATCTGGGCGCTTGCGCGCACCGAGGAGAGCAGCGGGTACTTCGAACCAGAGGACCAGCCGGCCAGCATCACGCCGTAGACCGAGATGCCCGACATCACGAGCATCAGCAGGATTCCCATCGGCGGATTGGCCATCTGGAGCATGACCGGATGGCCGGCGATGTGCAGGGTGCCGCCGACCGGAACGATGGCGAAGGTGATCAGCGCCGGCACCACGACCAGGTAAGGGGCCAATTTGAAGACGAACCGGTCGGCCTCGGCCGGAATGAGGTCCTCTTTCAATATGAGCTTGATGCCGTCGGCCACCGTCTGGAAGATCCCGAACGGTCCCCAGCGCTGCGGCCCGATGCGGCTCTGCATGTCCGAGATGGCCTTGCGCTCGAACCAAATCATCAGCGTGACCGCACCCATGAGGACCCCGAAGCCCACCAGCACCTTGATCAGCACGATAAGTATGACCACACCAGTCGCGCCGTGGGCGAAGAGAGGGTCAACGGATCCGAGCAGCGTGGTCATCGCGTCTCCAGTCGAATCTGGCTGTACACGCCGGCGTCGACGACGAGCGCGCTCAGCACGTACTCACCCGACGCGCTCAGCGTGGCGAAGGGGATCTCGGCGCTGCCTCGCGGCACGGCGCCGTCGAGGACCACGGGCAGCGACACGGTGCCGTGGACGCCGATCACCGAGACCACCGTGCCGGAGGTCACCCCGAGCCGGTCGAGGTCGACGTGGTTCAGGCAGAGGGCGCTCGGGCGTATGAGCCCGTGCATCGGGGGCGAGCCCTGCATCGCGCTCCCGCGGTCGTAGAGGCGCCGGCTGACGTTCAGGCGCAGTGAGTACGCATCGGCGAGCGGCACGTCGACGCCGCGGCCGGCGGACACCTGGTCGAGCGCGGCGGCGGTGGTCGATGACTTCGTGGTGAGGTCCACGGCCAGCGTCGAGCCCGTTCGGGCGCCCAGGCCCACCGTGACCGCGGAGCGGATTCCCGGAAAAGCCATCGGGTCAAGTGGACCTCGCGTGGCGACCACTCCCTCGCGCCCGACCACCACGCCGTCGCTCGAGTCGTCATTCAACACCGACAGCGCCGGATAGCCGGTCGTCTCTTCAATGGCCTTGGCGCATCCTTCGACCGACGAGAGTCCCAGGCTTTGGCCAAACTCCTCGGCGAGCTCGGCGGCGATGGCCACGTCGGGCCAGGCGGAGCCCGGCGCGACGATCTTCGCGGTCACCGCGCTGACGCGGCCTTCGATGTTGGTGACGGTGCCGTTGCGCTCGTGCTGGACCGCGGCGGGCAGGACGACGTCGGCGAAGGCCAGCGTCGCGCCGCCGTGGCCGGTGACGGCGACGACATTGGCGGCTTCGAGGGCGGCCGTGGCGCGTGCGACGTTGACGACGTTGCCGAGCAGGCATCCGCCGAGCAACAGCACGGCCTTCTGCTCGCCGAGGACCATCGCGTCGATCTGGGCGGTCGTGTCTCGTCCGGCCGCGGAAACGTCGAAGCCGCGTCCCGGGCGCAACTGCGGAGCCAGGCCCATGTCGAGCGCGCCGTTCACGTTCGAGCGTCGAAGGACCGCCAGGAAGGTGGCCTGGGGGTAACGCTCCGCCAGGGTGCGGATCGCGGCCTCGATGACCCGGGCATCCTCGGCGAGGTTGGGGCGGCCGACCACGAAGACGACACCCTCGCCCGACTCGCCGATGAGGCCGCACGCCTTGGCGAGGTCGCCCTCGGAGAAGGCGAAGTCCTTGGAGTGCGCGGCGCCGGCGATCGCCTGGGCGACGGCGTTGGCCTCGCCTGGACGCACCGGCAGCGACACGCGGGCCACCGAGCGCAAGGCGCTGGACCCGAAGGCCAGTTCGACGAGGGAGTTGTTCTTCTGCACCGCGCTCTCGCGCAGGCGCAGGAACAGCACGGGCAGTTCTTCTCGAAGGTCGCCCGTGAGGGTCACGACGGTGCCAGCGCTGGCGGCCTCGTCGATCGTGGCCTTCGGCAGCGCCTGCAGCAGCGCCGGATCGAGTCCGTCGCCGTACTGGGCGTCGACGTGCTCGCTGCCCAGGACTCCGCGGACGAAGCGCTCCCACGCGAAGGCCCCTTCGTTCGTGAGGGCGGCCCCGCCGATCGCGCCGACGCCACCGGGCGTCGCCGCGGCGTCGCGCAGCAGGTTCGCGGCCACCGAGAGCGCCTCGCTCCAGCCCACCGCCGCCAGCGCGCCGTTGCGGCGCACCATCGGCTCGGTGATGCGGGTGCTCGCGAGCAGCGGATCGGTCGATCCCTCGTTGGCGTCGATCGAGTCGAGGGTGAATCGGCCCTTGTCGCAGAGCCAGCCGTGGTTGACCGGTTCGCTGTCGACGCCGAGCAGGCGCGTGAGGCGGTTGCCCGACGACTGCACGGCGACCCGGCAGCCGACCGCGCAGGTCGTGCACGTGCTTTCGACCTGCTCGAGGTCCCACGGACGGGCGCTGAAGCGGTAGGGCTTGGCGGTGAGCGCCCCCACGGGACAGATCTGGACGACGTTGCCCGAGAAGACCGAGTCGAAGGGGACGGTCGGCGAGGGCGAGACCTCGATGAGGTCGCCTCGCCCGGCGAAGGCTATCTGCGCGTCGCCCGAGACCTCGCTGGCGAATCGGGTGCAGCGCGCGCACTGGATGCAGCGTTCGCGGTCCAGCAGCACCAGCTCGCCGATCTCGATGGGCTTGACGAAGTGGCGCTTCTCTTCGATGAAGCGGGTCTCTCCCGAACCGTGGGTGAGGGTCTGGTCCTGGAGGGGGCATTCGCCGCCCTTGTCGCAGACGGGACAGTCGAGGGGGTGGTTCGCGAGCAGGAACTCGAGCACGCCGTCCTGGGCCTTCTTCACCTTCTCGGATTCGGTGTTGACGCTCATGCCCTCGTTCACGCGCAGGTAGCACGCGGGCTGCAGCGTGGCGCCGCGCGGTCCGTCGACCTCGACGAGGCACATCCGACACATCCCGACGGGCTCCATGCGCGGGTGGTAGCAGAATCGCGGCACGTACGTGCCGGCCCGCTCGGCGGCCTCGATCAGCAGTTCGCCGGGCCGCGCTTCGAACGCGCGGCCGTTGATCGTGACCGACACCGACGTCTTGGGCGCGTCACTCATGGGTGCACCCGCCGTTCTTGACGTGCGCGGCGAAGTCGTCGCGGAACATCGTGAGCGCCGAATTGATCGACGAGGGGATCGAGGAGCCCAGCACGCAGATGGTCGTCTGCTGGGGCGGCCACGTGAGACCGGGCGCGATGTTGTCGCAGAGGTCGAGCAGCAGGTCGAAGTCCTCCGTGCGCCCGCCGCCGTGCTCGAGACGGTAGAGCACACGCTCGAGCCAGCCCGAGCCCTCGCGACAGGGTGTGCACTGCCCGCACGACTCGCGAGAGAAGAACTTCGTGATGCGCCAGGCGGCGCGCACCACGCAGGTGTCCTCGTCCATCACGACGATCGAGCCCGATCCCAGCATCGAACCCTTCTCCGCCACCTCGTCCTGGCCGAGCGGCAGGTCGAGGAGTTCGGGTCCGAACCATGGGGCCGAGACGCCGCCCGGGATGAAGCACTTTATCTTTCGATCGTTGAGGATGCCGCCACCGAGGCGCGGGTCGTAGATCAGGTCGCGGAAGGTGTTCTTCACCATCTCGATCTCGTAGACGCCGGGGTTCTTCACCCGCCCGCCGAGCGCGAAGAGGCGTGTGCCGGTGGAGCGCCCGCCGCCGAGGGCCGCGAACGCGGCCCCGCCATTGTTGACGATCCACGGCAGGTTCGACATGGTCTCGACGTTGTTCACGACCGTCGGCTCGCCGTAGAGCCCGCTCACGGCCGGAAAGAACGGCGGCTTGATGCGCGGGAATCCGCGCTTGCCCTCGAGTCCCTCGATGAGCGCCGTCTCCTCGCCGCAGATGTAGGCACCGGCGCCGGGGTGCACGACCACGTCGATCGAGAACGATGAGCCGAGGATCTTGCGGCCGAGCATCCCCTGCTCGTAGGCGTCGTTGAGCGCCTGTTGGACCCGCTCGAGGCCCAGGGCGAACTCACCACGCATGTAGATGAAGGCCTGGTTGACCTGCAGCGCGTAGGCGGCGATGATGACGCCCTCGACGAGCTGGTGCGGATCGCGTTCGACGAGGAAGTGGTCCTTGAAGGTCGCCGGCTCGGACTCGTCGCCGTTGACGACGAGGTACGAAACGGGCGACTTGCGCAGCATCGACCACTTTCGTCCGGCGGGAAATCCTGCTCCGCCGCGCCCGAGCAGTGAGGCCGCGTCGACCTCGGCCGCCACATCCTCGGGGAACATGGTCAGGGCCTTGCGCAACGCGACGTAGCCGCCGGTCTCGAGGTAGCGAGCCAGGGTGAACGAGTCGGCGTAGCCCTTGCGCGACAGCACAATGCTGGGAGCGTCGAACGAGGCCACTACTTCTTCTCCTCTTTGGCGGCGCGGGCGTCGCGGGCGGCCTTGGCCTCGGTGCGCTGCTCGGCGACTTCGGCGCGTGGCGCGCGGAGGCCGCCGCTGCGCCGCACTCGGATGAGCGTGCCGTGGGCGGGCACGTCGCTGTCCAGGCGGCCCCGGCGCAGGTCGTCGATCAGTGTGTCGAACTCCTCGGGCGTGGTCGAGCGCACGTAGCGGTGGTTCACCTGCACGCACGGCGCGACGTCGCATCCCGCCAGGCATTCGGATTCCTCGAGCGTGAAGAGTCCGTCCTCGGACGTGGCGCCCACCGCGCAGCCCAGGGTGACGCTCGCGTGCTCGAGCATCTCCTCGCCGCCGGCGAGCAGACATGCAATGTTGGTGCACACGCCGACGACGTACTTGCCGACCGGCTCGAGGTGGAACATGTCGTAGAAGGACGCGGTGCCGCGAACGTCAGCGGCCGACGTATCGGTCAGCTCGGCGACTTCGGCGATGCCCTCGTCGCTCAGGTAGCCGTCCTGCTCCTGGGCGAGGTGCAGAAGCGGCAGCATCGCCGAGCGACTGCGGGGGTACAGCGCGACGAGCTCGTCGGCGCGCTGGCGGATATCCTGACGGAAGTGGCTCATCGGTCGACCTCGCCCATGATCGGATCGACCGTGGAGATGACGGTGATGGTGTCGGACATCGACCCACCGCGCATCAGCAGCGGGACGGCCTGGAGATTGACGAAGCTGGGGGCGCGAACATGGATTCGGTAGGGCTTCGGGCCGCCGTCCGAGACGATGTAGCAGCCGAGCTCGCCGCGCGGCGATTCGACCGCCGAGTAGACCTCGCCGACCGGCACGTGGAATCCCTCGGTGAAGAGCTTGAAGTGGTGGATCAGCGCCTCCATCGACTCGCCGATGCGCGCGCGCGGCGGCGGGGTGACCTTGGGGTCCTGGCTGCGGTAGTCACCGCTCGGCATCATGTCGACGCACTGGCGCACGATACGGATGGACTCGCGGATCTCGTTGAGGCGGATGGCGTAACGGTCGAAGTTGTCGCCGAATGTGCCGACGATGACGTCGAAGTCGACCTGGTCGTACGCGAGGTAGGGCATCGTGCGGCGCAGGTCCCACGGCACGCCGGTCGAGCGCAGCAGCGGTCCGGTGACCCCGAGCGCGAGGGCCTCCTCGGCCATGAGGGGCGCGACGCCGATCATGCGGTTGCGGAAGATTGGCTGGCCAGTGAGGAGCTGGTCGTACTCGTAGGTGCGCTCGTGGATCGTGTCGCAGACGACCTGCACGTCGTCCTGCCATCCGTCGGGCAGGTCCGCCGCGACGCCGCCGGGACGCACGTAGTTCAGGTTCAGGCGCAGGCCGGCCGTCTTCTCGAAGAAGGCGAGGATCAGCTCACGTTCGCGCAGCCCGTAGATCATCATCGAGCTCGAGCCGAGGTCCATGCCGTTGGTGGCCATCCACACCAGGTGCGACGAGATTCGGTTCAGCTCGCTCATCATCATGCGGATCCACACCGCGCGCTCGGGCACTTCGATGCCGAGCAGCTTCTCGACGGCCATCGAGTAGCCGAGCTCGTTGATGACGGGGCTCAGGTAGTCCATGCGGGTCACGTTCGTGCCGCCCTGGACGTAGCTCAGCTCCTCGCCGGTCTTTTCCATGCCGGTGTGCAGGTAGCCGATGATGGGCTTGGTACGCAGCACGAACTCGCCGTCGAGCTCGAGCATGAGGCGCAGCACGCCGTGGGTCGACGGGTGCGACGGACCCATGTTGATTATCATCGTCTCGTCGTCGCGCCGGTCGTAGTCCACCGAGTTCGGGTCGAAGGCGTGGCCGTCGATTCGCAGCACCGCTCCGACCTCGCGGCCCAGCTCCGAGGGCGCCGTGGCTTCGCGGCGCTGGAGCTCCTGGACGCCCTCCGAGGTCTCGGCGGTCAGGAGGTCGGGTCGCTCGGCGGCGCGCACGGAGAGGTCGTTCTCGCTCACCGGGGGCCTGGCGATTCCTTGAACTGCACGGGCACCCGGCCGCTGCCGTAGTCCTTGCGCAAGGGGTGGCCCTCCCACTCCTCGGGCATCAGGATGCGCGTCAGGTCGGGATGGTTGGTGAAGATGACGCCGAACAGGTCGAAGGCTTCGCGCTCCATGGCTTCGGTGCCGGGGTACAGCGCGAAGAGCGAGTCGACCTCGGGCTGGTCGTCCCCGGCCTGGACGCGAACGCGAACGCGCTGCTTCTTGGAGAGGCTGAGCAGATTCACCACGACCTCGAAGCGCGATGCCACCACGCCCTCGGGAAGGATGCGACCGCCGAATTCGAGATAGTCGACCGCGCAGAGGTCGACGCACATCTCGAAGTCGTCGCTCTTGAAGGATTCGACGAGCGCGTTGTACTGCTCGCGGGTCGGGAAGCACGCGAGGTCACAGGCGAGGCCTTCGCTGGTGAGCACGCCGGGGGGGGCCGTGGGGGGAAGGGAGATCACTTCGGCGTGCCCATCCTCACCGCAACGGGAACTTCGGGCGTCCATGAGCTCGAGGCCGCGTCGATCATGGTGGGACGGCTTTCGTGACGGCGCTGGAGGATCTCGCCGGTGCGGATCTGCTCGTGCAGGGTCAAGATGGCGTGCATGAGGGTCTCGGGGCTCGGCGGACAGCCCGGCGCGTAGACGTCGACGGGCACGATCTGGTCGACGCCCTGGACGATGGCGTAGTTGTTGAACAGGCCTCCGGTCGAGGCGCACACGCCCATCGAGATAACCCACTTGGGCTCCATCATCTGGTCGTAGACCTGGCGAAGGACGGGGGCCATCTTCTGGGATACGCGCCCCGCCACGATCATGAGGTCGGCCTGGCGCGGCGAATTGCGAAAGACCTCCATGCCGTAGCGCGCAAGGTCGAAGTCGGCCCCGCCGGCGGCCATCATCTCGATGGCGCAGCACGCGAGCCCGAACGACGCGGGCCACACCGACGCGCGGCGCGCCCAGCGCACCAGGTCCTCGACTTGGCCCGTCAGGAAGTTATGTTGGAGGTCTTCAAGTGCCACGAGCTACGCCGCTTTTTGGGGGTCGGCGCCGATGCGCACAATGGTCGACGAACTGGTGCGCGACGGCATGCCCGACGCGAGGTGCTTGACCGGTCCCCACGACAGCGCGCCTTCGCTCACCAAGAACAGCAGCGCCGCGAACACCGTCAGCGAGAAGGCGAGCACCTCGACGAGCCCGAAAGCGCCGAGCTGGCGAAAGACGACGGCGAACGGGTACATGAAGACAACTTCTATATCAAATATCACGAAAATCATCGCGACGAGGTAGAAGCGCACCGGAAAACGCTGCGGCGGTTCGATCTCGGGGACAATCCCACACTCGTACGGTGCCAGTTTGGCATCAGAGGGCCGCTTGCGCGGCGCCAGCACGGCTGACATCGCGAGCGATCCCGATGCAAACAACACTCCGAGAATCAGAAGCCCCAGTATTGGTAAGTACTGGTCCACGTCCATCATTTCTACCAGACGGCGCACCCCCCTCCGTGAGCTTGCCCGCGGGACGAAAGACCTAGGCTGATCGGGTGAAAAGTCTTGGCGACATAACCTCCGCCTCGCCCACCTTCGACGCGGTGATCGTGGGCGCGGGGCCCAGCGGCTCCTCGTGCGCGTACTGGCTGGCCCGGGCCGGCTGGTCGGTCTGTCTCATCGAGAAGAAGGATTTTCCGCGCGTGAAGACCTGCGGCGACGGCCTGACCCCGCGCTCGGTCCACCAGCTCGCCCAGATGGGTCTCGAGCCGGTGGTCGCGGCGAACGGTCACCGGTACAACGGCCTGCGGGCCTTCGGCTTCGGCGCCTCGCTGGAGATGAACTGGCCCGAGCACCCGGTCTTCCCCAACTACGGCTACACGATCACGCGATTCAACCTCGACGGCCTGGTGGCCCAGCGCGCCGCAGAGAACGGTGCGGTGCTGCTGAACGGCGTCGAGGCGACCGGCCTGCTCGAGCCGAGCGAGTCGCCGAACGGCGGGCTGCGCGGGGCGGCCGGCGTCGTCGTGAAGGAGAAGGCGACCGGAACGACCGCGGCGGTGCGCGGACGCTACGTCATCGTGGGCGACGGGCAGAACTCACGGCTCGGTCGCGAACTCGGCACCGGTCGAAACCGCTCGTGGCCAATGGGCATGGCGCTTCGCGGCTACTACACGAGCGAGCGCCACGACGAGCCGTGGATCGATTCCCACCTCGATATCCGCGACCCCAAGGGCGCCGTCGTGCCCGGCTACGGATGGATCTTCCCTCTCGGCGACGGCCGGGTCAACGTCGGCGTCGGTCTGCTCTCGACGGGCGGCGCGTGGAAGGGTGTCAACACCACCAAGCTCCAGGAGTACTTCGTCGCCCAGACCGCCGACGCGTGGGGGCTGAACGACGAGACCTCGTGCGGAGCGCCGACCGGCGGACGGCTTCCCATGGGGATGGCGATCGGCCCCAGGGTGGGCGCCAACACGATGACGATCGGCGACGCGGCCGGGATGGTCAATCCCTTCAACGGCGAGGGCATCGCCTACGGCTACGAGACCGGGCGCCTCGCCGCGGGCGCCGTCGGTGAGGCGCTGCTCGCCAACGACCCGAGCCTCCTCGCGCTCTACGACGAACGGCTCGAGCAAGCCTACGGCGACTACTTCAAGCTCGCCCGAGCCTTCGTTCGCGTGATCTCCGAGCCCCGGATACTGACGGTCTGCCTCAGTGCGGGACTGCGCATCGAGCCGCTGATGCGCGAACTGCTCGCGATGATGGCCAACCTGATGCGCAACGACCAGAAGGGTCCCGCCGAGGTCGGCTACCGGGCCCTCGTGCGACTGGCCGAGGTCGTCCCCGAGCAGGCCTACGCCATGCTGCTGGGCGACGGCAAGTCCAGCGGCTGAACGGCGCCGACCCGTCGGACCGCAAAGGCGGCAGTCGCTCCCGGTAGCCTTGCTGCAATGAATCCCGCGCCGAAAGCCCCCTTTCAACAGTGATCCCCACTTTCGTCATCTTCCTGCGCGAGGGGATCGAGGCCTCGATGATTGTGGCGATCCTGCTGGCCTACCTGGCCCGGATCAACCAGCGCCAGCATTTCCGCGACGTCTATATGGGCGTGGCGGCAGCCTTCATCCTGGTGCTCGGCGGCGGGGTGGGTGCCTACTTCTTCATCAGGCAGTATGAGGGCTCGAACGTCCAGACGTACTTCGAGACGGCGACCTACGTGATCGCCGCCGGCGTGCTGACCTTCTTGACGTTCTGGATGCACAAGCACGCTCGCACGATGGCCAAGGAGCTCGAGGCCCGCAGCGAGGTCGCCCTCTCTAGGGGCAGCCGCTTCGGGCTCGGCGTCCTGGCCTTCCAGGCCGTCGGGCGCGAGGGGCTCGAGACGATGGTCTTCACGCTGGCGATCATCTTCGCCAGTTCGCGCCAGGCCGCGACCCCGGTCCACGGCAAGCTGCTGCTGGTCGGGGCGGCGCTGGGCCTCGCCTGCGCGCTCGCCATCGCCTTGGCCATCTACAAGCTGGGCGCCAAGCTCAACTTCAAGGTGTTCTTCCAGGTGCTCGGCATCGTGCTGATGATCTTCGCCGCCGGGCTGCTGGCCGACGCCGTGGAGAACCTCCAGCAGCTCAAGTGGCTCCCCTTCGGCGCGCACGTCGTGTGGAACACGAGCGCCATGGTCACCGAGTCGTCCAGCTTCGGCGACGTGCTCCACTCGCTGCTCGGCTACGCCGAACGTCCGACGGTGCTCCAGGTCTGCGTATGGGTCGTCTACGTGGTGACCAGCATCACCATCTTCGTCCGGCTCGGGCGCCCCCCTCGCGCTTCGAACAGCCCCAAGCCGGTCCAGCCGGCATCGAGCACGACGCCGGGCGACTGACCCCGCGGTCGCCTCCTACGCCGCCGACGAGCTCGTCGAGGTGATTCGCGACAGCAGCGTGTCGGTCAGGCTCGCCAGCAAGAACTTGGTCTTGGGCAACGACGCCACGATCGCGCCCATGGTCACCTCGTAGTGGCCGCTCGCCACCACCACCATCACCAGGTGCAGCGGCCCAGGCACGCCAGGCAGGCTGAAGTTTTCGACGCCCGCGCGCGACCAGCCGCGCACGAAGGTCACGGGCCGCCAGTTCGTTCCCGCCGGCACGCTCGCGACGCCCCCACCGTAGGAGGAAAGGATGAGCGCCGCGTTGGTCGAGGCGAAGCAGGCACCGAACTTGCTCTGCGACATCTCGGTCAGGTCATGGCTCACCATCGCGGTGCTGGCGTAGTACTGCGTCGTCGAGGCCACCTCGACGCCTTCGAGCGAGGTCGAGCCGAAGATTTCCGACGACACCTGGTAGTCGGGCATCTGGCCGGCCGAGCCGTAGACGCGGTCCTTGGCGTCGGAGACCCCCATGCAGCGCTGGAACTTCGCCGCGATCTGGTCCCAGAGGGAGTTGGTGGGCAGCGCGGTGGTCGGGGCCGACGTGACGACCTGCGTGCTTGGCGAGAAGAGGTCGCTCAGCACCGACTGGCCGGCGACGCTGAAGCCGCTGGGCAGGTCCTTCAACGTCAGGTTGACCGCGCGCGCGTCGGCGAGTTCGCGCGATCCGGACGACCCGCGCGCGAAGAAGGCACCGATGCCTCCCGCGACCGAGGCCAGCAGCACGACGATCACGACGACCAGTGTCGCGGTGCGGCGCCTCTTGAAGGTGACCTGACCGCCGCGGGCGCGCACGATATCGCCCAGCAGGTCGTAGTCGCCCAGGTCGCGCCGGCGCCAGCAGTAGCGCACGCCCGCCACCGTCGCGAAGAGCGCCATGCCGCGCTTGAAGCGCATCAGCTGGATGTTCGAGAGCTCCGCCCAGGGGGTCTGCCACGCGACCGGTGGCTCGCCCGCGAGCTGGGTGAGTCCGGCGTCGTCGATCAGCAGCGTCACCGGCGTCGTGGGGCCGTTGGGCACGAAACTCGGGTGGACGCTCCAGCCCTCGCTGCGCACCGGGTTCATGAGGCCGCCGCCGCGGCCTTGGCGGCCACGACCGCCAGCTCAACGGTGCGCGAGAGATCGTCGTCACTGTGGGCGAGGGACACGAAAAGTATCTCGTAGGCGCCCGGTGCCAGCGCCACGCCACGCTCGAGCATCGCGTGGAAGAACGGACGGTAGAGGCCGTTCTCGCACAGCACCTTCGCCTCGTCGAAGTTCGTCGGGGCCTCGAACGGCTCGCGCGACAGGTAGAGGCCGAGGAGGGGGCCCTGCGTCGGCGTCTGGGCGTAGAGCCCCGCGGAGCGAACGGCCTCGCCGAGGCGGGTGGCGAAGCTCGCGACGCGCTCGCAGAGGGACTCGTAGTCCTCGGCGCCCACGATCTCGAGCACCTTGGCGCCGGCCGCGGTCGCCAGGGGATTTCCCGAGAGGGTCCCCGCCTGGTAGACGGGCCCGAGCGGGGCCAGGTGCTCGAGCAGGGCGCGGCTCCCGCCGAAGGCGCCCACGGGAAGCCCGCCGCCGATCACCTTGCCGAAGCACCACAAGTCCGGCGTGACCCCGAAGTACTCCTCGGCTCCGCCACGCGCCAGCCGGAAGCCGGTGATCACCTCGTCGAAGATCAGCAGCGCCCCCACGCGGTCGCACTCGGTGCGCAGCCCCGCCAGGAAACCCGGCGTCGGGGCCACGAGGTTCATGTTGCAGGCGACCGGTTCGACGAGCACCGCGGCGACCGTGTCGTCGAGGGGCGCCACGACGTTGTAGGGCGCCACGATGGTGTCGCCCACCGCACCGGCGGTGACCCCCGCCGAACCGGGCAGCCCCATCTGGGCGACTCCGCTCCCCCCGGCGACGAGCAGCGCGTCGGAGTGGCCGTGGTAGCAGCCGTCGAACTTCACGATCTTGTCGCGTCCGGTGGCGCCGCGCGCGAGGCGCACGGCGCTCATCACCGCCTCGGTCCCCGAGGAGACGAGACGGATCTGCTCGAGGCCCGCGACGCGCCCGGTGATCGCCTCGGCGAGCAGGACCTCGCCAGGCGTCGGCGCGCCGAAGGTGGTGCCCTTCGCGACCGCGTCGCGCAGCACCGCCACCACCTCGGGGTGGGCGTGGCCGAGCAGGGAGGCGCCGTAGGACTGGACGAAATCGAGGTAGCGCGTTCCTTCGACGTCGACCACGTAGGCGCCCTCGCCGGATACGACGGTGTAGGGCGTGCCGCCCACCGAGCGGAAGGACCTCACTGGGGAATCGACCCCTCCGGGGATCACGGCCTGGGCGCGGTCGAACCACGACTTGTTGGTACCCGTCAACGGCCCAGCTCCTCGGCGACTTCCCTCGCGAAGTAGGTCAGTACGAAGTCCGCGCCGGCCCGGCGCACGGCGGTGAGCTGCTCGATCGCCACGGCGGTGGCGTCGAGCCAGCCGTTGGCGCCGGCGGCCTTGATCATGGCGTACTCGCCGCTCACGTGATAGGCGCACAGCGGCACCTCGAGCGCCTGGCGCAGGTCGGCCACGATGTCGAGGTAGGTCATGGCGGGCTTGACCATCACGATGTCGGCGCCCTGCTCGACGTCCGCGCGCGCCTCGCGAAGCGCTTCTCGGCGGTTGCGCGAGTCCTGCTGGTAGGCGTAGCGGTTCCCGCCGTCGGCGATCTCGACCCCGACCGCCTCGCGGAAGGGCCCGTAGAGGGCGCTCGCGTACTTCGCCGCGTACGCGAGGATCACCGTGTCGTCGAACCCGGCGCCGTCGAGCGCCTGCCGTATTGCGCCGACCTGGCCGTCCATCATTCCGCTCGGCGCCACCACCTGGGCGCCGGCGTGGGCCTGGGCGACCGCCGTCTTGGCGTAGAGCTCGAGGGTCGCGTCGTTGTCCACTGTCCCGTCGGGGCGAACGACGCCGCAGTGGCCGTGCGTCGTGTACTCGTCCAGGCAGAGGTCGGCCATGACGACGAGCTCGTCAGCGAACTCGTCACGCAGGGAGCGAAGCGCCACCTGGGCGACGCCGTTCGCGTCCCAGGCCCCCGAACCGATCTCGTCCTTGTGCGAGGGAACGCCGAAGAGGATCACTCCCCCCACCCCCGCGGTGTGCAGGGCCCTGACCTCGTCGTGCAGCGACCGAATCGTGTGCTGGACCTGGCCGGGCAACGACTGGATGGCCTTCGGCTCGCTCAACCCCTCGGCAATGAAGAGCGGCGCGACCAGGTCGGCGGGCGAGAGCGTCGTCTCGGCCACGAGGCGGCGCAGGGCCGTCGTGCGGCGAAGTCGGCGGGGTCGTTCGGCGGGAAACACGGTTCCAGACTATTGCCACCCGGGCGCGGCTCCTTCGGGCGGGGCGACGGCGGCGGGCAGATGGCCGCCAATCGGGTGATTGTTGGACGATCAGTCCGCCGCCGCCGCGCCAGACACCGAAGCCGTCCCCGTCGCTACCCGGTCGCACTGTTGAGGATGCCCGCGTCCAAGTTCGCGAAGGCCGATCCGGCGCGGATCCGACGCAGCACGAAGTGGACCCAGACGATGGATCCGAGCAGCAGCCCGTCGCTGATGACCTGTCCATCGGTGGTCGCCGGCCGGCACAGCGCCGTCCAGGACAGCGCCACGCCCAGCATCGAGAGCGACGACTGCCCGTCCTCCACCAACATGGGCAGTCGTGCCACGTCGTCATTCAGCGTTTTGACGCCGACTGGCGTACGCTCCGGTCCCGCCACCGCCTGGACCGCGGCACGTCGCCGTACAGATCGCACGTGCGCCCGTTGTTGGTGAAGGTCATTGGCGCCAGGACCCCGTCGGCGTGAAGGTCCCTGCAGCGGGCGGCGACCAGAGCCTTCAGCTGCGAGGTGTCGCGGATCGGCTCGGCCACGGCGCGGGGCTTGAGGTTTCGTGTCGTGACCGTTCCGTGGAGAAGCGCGTACGCCCCGATGACGATGACGACCGGGGCGAGCCCGATGGCCAACCGCCCCGCGCCCCGAAAATTCATCTTGAGCGACTCCTCCACGTGACTGCTGTTTGTCCGCGTGCGGTCACCAATTACTGGAATGTCCGAGCGACGCCCTTGACCGCAGCAACACCTGATCGACGCGATGCGGTCCGCCTCGCGTTGATCAGGTGTCCGCTGCACCGCCCGGCGACGGCTCCGCCCCACTCCCCGGGTGTGCCTCGGGCGTCCAGGAGCTCAGCGCGGCCAGCGTTGCACGCAGTTGCGGGCCCCAGTTCTCGAGCACCCGGACGTGGTGCGCGCGAACCGCGGCGGCGGTGGTCGCGCCCGGAACCACGACCCACGCGTCTGGTCCGACGTAGGCACGCGCGACGCTCCAGGCCGACGGCGCGCCGATGAGCACGACGTCCGCGCTCGCCAGCACCGCCCGATCAATTCCGTCCAGCTCGAGTGGCAGCGTCTCGTAGCAGGCGACACGTTCGGTGGCGATGTGGCGCGCCGCCAGCTCGGTCGCCAGCTCGTCGCGCATCTCGCTCGCGCCCAACTGCAGTACCGGTCCGCTCGAGATGGAGTCGGCGATCTCGACGGCGCGCGACGGTGCCAGAGCGGTGACGCCGATCCCCCGGTCCGCGAGCGCGCGGGCCGTGGCCGGTCCAACGACCAGTATCTGGGCACCCGGGGCCAGCGAACCACGCGCGACGGACACGTAGTCGGCCGCCCGCGCGCTGGTGACGACGAGCGCGCGGAACGAGCCGCGATACACGCATGCCTCGAGTTCCCGCGCGACGTCCTCGAGCGAGAAATACTTCGTCGCCGTGAGGGGAACTTCGACGACGTTGGCATCGTCGGGGAGCCACGCGCGTTCCACGTCGTTGTGACCGGCTTCGCGGGTCAGCACGACGTTCACGCTCACTGGTCCCAGCCCGGCAGCAGCCCGCCGCCCTGGGAATCTCGCAGCTCCAGCGCCAGCTGGGTGCCGAGCTCCTCGGGGTCGTCGCCGCGAAGTGACGACCGCACGCTTCGCGTGCCGTCTATCGCCAGCATCACGCCGTGCAGCGAGATGGTCCCCTCGTCGAGCGTGGCGTAGGCCCCAGCCGGGATGGAGCAGCCGGTGCCGAGCTCCCGCAGGAACGCCCGCTCGGCCTGGACCGCCCTGGTGGCACCGGCGTCGATGACCAGCTCGAGGACCCCCAGGGTCGCCCGGTCGTCGCGGCGCGCTTCGAGAGCCAAGGCTCCCTGTCCCACCTGGGGCACGAACCAGGTCGTATCCAGTCGCTCGGCGATGAGCTCGCTGCTGCCCATGCGCTCGAGCGCCGCCGCCGCGGCGATGACCGCGTCGACACCGTCCCTCCCGGCTCTGCCCAGACGAGTCGCCATGTTCCCGCGGAGCTCGACGATGCGCAGGTCCGGACGGCGCTCGAGGAGCAGCGCCCGACGACGCGGCGAGCCGGTCGCCACGGTGGCGCCCGGACCCAGGCCGGCGAGCGAACGCCCGACCAGCACGTCGGCGGGGTCGCGTCGTTCGAGGACGCCGGCGAGCACCAGGCCCTCGGGCGTCGCGCTCGGCAGGTCCTTGGCGCTGTGCACGGCCACGTCCGCCCGGCCGGCGAGGACCGCGCGCTGAATCTCAATCGAGAAGACCCCTTGGCCGCCGATCGTCGACAGTGGTACGTCGTGATGCGTATCGCCGTGGGTCTCGAGGCGCACCAGTTCGCACCCGATGCCCTTCGCTGCGAACGCCGATCGGACGAGTTCAGCCTGCAACAGGGCCAGCGGGGAGCGACGGGTCGCCAAGCGCACCGTGCTCATAGGTCGAAGAGGTTCCGCGTGGCCTCGCTCAGTCGGATTCCCTGATCCATCCCCGCCGCTTCCTTCAGCGCCACGGTCGGACGGTGAGCGATCTTGGCGACCACCGAACGCAGCAGCGACAGGACACGTTCTCGCTGGTCATCGGTCAGATCCGAGAACTCGTGCTCACGTCGCGCCACTTCCGCCTCGACCACCTGATCGAAGTGCCGGCGCAGCTCGCTGACGATCGCCGCGGCTCCGCGTGCGCGCTGATCGTCGATGAACCTCTCGACGTCCAGTCCGACGATCCGTTGCGCCTCCTCGATCGCGCCGTGACGGCCGCCGAGGGCCAGCTCAACGCGCTCACGCAGGTCGTCGATGTCGACGCGGCGCAGGTTCGCCACATGCCCGATGTCGCTCGCGACCGTGCGCGGCACTCCGAGGTCGACGACCAGCAGCGCCTGCGAGCACTGCTCGAGCTGGCTGCGCGTCACGACGAGCGTGGTCGCCTCTACCGCGACCACTGCCAGGCGCGCCGTTCGCAGGTAGGTTGCAATGTCGTCGAACTTCCCGACCACGAGACGATCGTCGGCGACCTCACGCGAGAGCGCCAGCGCGTGCAACTCGGTGCGGTTGCAGAGCGTGAGCGTTCCGAGGCGGGTCGGCGACTCGAGCAGTGTCTTCACCACGCCCGAGGCCAGCTGCCCGGCGCCGACGATGACCACGTCGGCGTCGCGAAGTTCCTCGCCGAGCTCCTCTATCGCCATTGACGCCGCCGCCTGGGCGAAGCTCGTCGTGCCACGGGCGATGGCCGTCTCTTCGCGGACCCGGCGTCCGGTCGCGATGGCGCGCTGGAAGAGTTCGGTCAGCTCGGCGCCGGCGGTGTGCTCCTCGCTCGCCAGTTCGAAGGCCCGGCGCAGCTGCCCGAGCACCTCGAACTCGCCGGGCACCACGGACTTGAGGCCCGCCGCGACGCTGAAGAGGTGGGTGACGACCCCCCGGTCGAAGTGGACGGTGAGTCGATTCTCGAAGTCCGACGGCGCGAGTCCGGTCGCCTCGGCGAGCGTCACCGTGATCTCGTCGATCGCCCCGTGGAAACGGTCGACCACCGCGATCACTTCGGTGCGCAGGCAGGTGGAGATGAAGGCGGCCTCGTGGATGTTGCGGTGGCTCACCAGCGCCCGCAGGACCTTGCCCCAGTCGCGCTCCACGACGGTCGCGCGTTCGAGGAAATCCAGCGAGGCGTGTTCGTGATCGATGCCAACCGAGATAAGCGTCACGTCAGGGGACCCGCGCCGGGTTCACCGCGGCGATGCCGAGCGAGTGGAGGACCCCGCCGCCCAAGGGCCCGGTGCCGTTGTTGAGGTGGTACATCAGGATCTGCAGCTCAATGGAGAAATCCACGTAGTGCACGGCCGTACCGAGCGGGACGCTGACGACCTGTGGCGCGAAGTTCAACAGGGCGTGGATGTCAGCCGCTACCAGACGATCGCTGACGGCCTGGGCAGCGTCGGCGGGAACGCAGATGACCCCCACGGTCGCGGGCACAATGGGCTCGTCGATGGACTTGACCACGTGGCCCGCGATCTCGGTACCCACGACGGAGGGGTCACTGTCGTAGAGGGCGACCAGCTGGGCGCCACGTATCAGGAAGTTGGCCGAATTCACGAGAGCCCGGCCGAGGTTTCCCATCCCCACGACCACGACGTCGTAGCGAAGGTCGTGGCCCAGCGCCTCGCCGATTCGCTCGCTGAGGATGCTCACCGAGTACCCCGCGCCGCGGGTGCCGAGCGAACCCAGCCCCGCCAGGTCGCGCCGGACGGTCGTCGCGGTGACCCCGGCCAGCTCGCCAATCTGCTTGGAGTCGATACGGCTCAGTCCACGCGCCAGCCAGCCTTCGGCTATTCGTTGGTACACGGGCAGCCGAGCAATGGTGGGTTCGGACAGTTTCCTCGTGCGAAGACGCGGGGTCGCCATGCGCCCACGTTACTAGAGCGTTCTATCGGCCCAATTGGCGGCTGCGCTCGGCGGCGGCGGCCACCGCCTCCAGGAAAGCGGCACGCACGGCGCGACCCTCGAGCATGCGAAGCCCGGCGGCCGTCGTGCCACCCGGGGACGTCACCTGAGCGCGCAGCTCTTCGGGTGACTCACCCGTCTGGACGAGCAGCGCGGCCGATCCCTCGAAAGTGCCGATCACCAGCTGGCGCGATACGTCTCGCGAGAGTCCCTGGTGCACGCCGGCGTCGATCAGCGATTCGACCACGAGGAAGAGGTACGCCGGCATCGAGCCAGACAGCCCCGTCACCGCGTCGATGTTCTTCTCGGTGACTCGCACGACCGTGCCGACGGCTCCGAGGATCGACTCGGCCCAGTCCAGGTCACCGGCGGTGACGTGGCTTCCACCGGCGATCGCGCTGACGCCCTTTCGAACCAGCACCGGCGTATTGGGCATCGAGCGCACAACCGCGACCGGGCCCGCAAAGGCCGCCTCGATCCGAGCGGTGGAGAGTCCCGCGACGACCGACAGCAGCCGAGTGACGCCCACCGCGGCGCAGAGCCTCGCCGCCCCTTCGGCGTGGTCGGGCTTGACGCAGAGCACGATGCCGGTGCCGGGCCCGACGTGACCAAGCTCCAAGGATGCGAGCACGGCGACCCCGGTGAAGCCCTCGGTGAGGACCTCGCGCTGCTCGCGCGACCTCTCCACGATGGCGAGCTGGCCAGGTTCGCACCACCGCGCGCTGAGCAATCCTTCAGCCAGGGCCGAGCCCATCCGTCCGCCGCCCACGATGATCAGTTCGAATGACACGCCGCAACGCTACAAGGTCGCCGCGCCACCCGGTCGCCGGCGCCGGTAGAGCGACGCGAGTCCGATCGACATCGCGGTCGGGAAGATCTCGTCAACGTAGACCACGTGGGCGCCCACCAGCTCGTCAAGGCGCTCGACGCTCAATTCGCCGACGGGGATCTCGGCCATGAGGTAGATCCCCTCCTCGGGGCCAATGGCCAGACGGAGTCCTCTCAGCTCAGCGTTCTTCACGAGCAAGTAGCGATAGAGCACCTCACGGTTCTCTTCCGCGGCCGCCATGACCTCAGTCTCAAGGTGCACGGTGCGCTGGCGAAGCGTCAGCCACAGCGCGATAATGTCCTTCTCCTCACCGCGCAGCCGTATCAGCCAGTGGTACTGGCCGCGGTCATCAGGCGACGGGTTGTGCGCGATCTCGCGCAGCACGCCGCCGTCACACCACTGGGTCGCCCATTCGCGCACAACCTCGTCGAGCTGCACGGCGGCGTCCGCATCGGCGATCGGAGCGCTTGACACGGCTAGCAGCGAAGCAGGCCAGAGAGCGCGAGGTCGTCGACCAGGGCGGCCAGCGACTCCGCCGCGGCTCGCCAGGTGTACTCGCGCGCCAGCAGCACCGCGCTCGTGGACACGGACGTGGTGATCTCGGGGTCCACCACGGCCTCGACCGCGTCCGCCCAGGCGTCAGGATCTCGCTCGTCGACGAGCAGCCCGTTCACCCCCGGTTCGATCAGCGTCATGAGACCGCCGACGTTGCTCGCCACCACCGGGGTGCCGCACGCCGAGGACTCGAGGGCCACCAGGCCGAAGCTCTCCGCGCGCGACGGCACGAGCGTGACGTCGGCCGCGCGCATCCACGTCGAGAGCAGCTGGTGGGCCTGAGGCGCGACGAAGCTGACGTGGTTGATGACGCCGGCCTCTTCCACGCGCTGGTGGAGCTTGGCCAAGGTCGCGCGGCCGTCGGTCCCGGAAGGTCCGCCGACGATGGCGAGCATGGCATCTCGACCGCGTCGGCGCAGTTCGATCAGGGTCTCGAGCGCCAGGTCGACGCCCTTGAGGGTCTGGAGGCGTCCGACGAAGAGCAGCATCGTCGACTCGGGATCGATGCCGAGCGCCCGGCGAGCTTGGGGCCGGTGGCCCGGGGCGAAAAAGGCGTGCTGCACGCCGAGCGGCACCACGTGCACGCGAGACGGCGAGGCGTCGTAGAAGCGCACGATCTGATCGGCCTCGACCTCGCAGCTCGCGAGCACCGCGTCGGCGCAGGCGAAGATCGCCGCCTCCTGGAGAGCACGGTCCTCGGACTCGACCTCGAAGGTGTGGGCCTTCACCCGCTCGAGCGTGTGGAAGGTCATGATCAGGGGAATGTTCAGCTCGTGCTTCAGGCGATGTCCCGCGAGTCCGCTCAACCAGTAGTTCGCGTGGATGGCGTCGGGCGTCCCGGTGCAGCGAAACGAGGTCGCGACGGAATCGGTGAATTCGTTGACGTAGCGCGGAAGCTCGCTGCGCTCGAGCGCAGTGGGGGGGCCGGCCGTAACGTGATGGACCCTGAAACCCGGCTCGACGAGGACTGTCTCGCGCAGCTGATTACTGTCGCGACGGGTGTAGACGTCGACCTCGTGTCCGAGTCGGGCCAGTGCGCTCGAGAGTTCGCGCACGTAGACGTTCATCCCCCCTCCGTCGCCGGTGCCCGGCTGAGCCAGTGGCGAGGTGTGATAGGAGAGGACGGCCAGACGTGCCATGTCACGAGCCTACCGGCGCGCTTGGCAAACCTGCGGGGGCACGGGAGGGCTCAGGAACGCCTGGGGGAGACCACGATCCAGCCGACTTCTTGGCTGGGCACGAGACCGAATTCTCGCGAATCGGTGGAGGCTGACGAGTTGTCCCCTCGCAGGTCGAGCCGCGAGCCGAACCGCGCCACGCAGCGCTTCAGGAGCCATCGATCCACCCCCCGGGGATCGCGCACGACGACCACGTCGCCGGGGCGCACCCGGCGCCACCTCCGCAGCGCCGTCAGGCGCTCACCGGGGAGATACGTCGGCGCCATGGAGGACCCCTCGACGCTCACGCGCCGGACGAAGAAATCCACGAGCCGGGCCACGAAAGTGAACGCTACCCGAGCACTCTGACTAACCTGCGAAGGGTAGTAACAAGTCTGCGCCTGTTGCGTAGACCCCGACAATCGAAAGGCAATGCCATGACGCTTCTTTCACGTATCAACTCGCTCCTGGACTCGGCGACCGCTCCCCTCGTCGTTTCGGCGCACTGCGACCTTCCCTGTGGTGTCTACGACCCCGCCCAGGCCAAGATCGAGGCGCAGTCGGTCAAAGGCTGCATGGAAAAGTACAACGCTTCGAGCGACCCCGATTTCAAGGTACGCGCCACGATCATCAAGGAGGAGCGCTGCGAACTGGTCAAGCACCACCTCTGGGTGTTGTGGACCGATTACTTCAAAGTCGAGCACCTGAAGGACTTCCCGAATCTCCACGACCTCTTCTGGATGGCCACCAAGTCGGCCGGTGAGGCGAAAAAAACCAATGACGTGGTCGTCGCGGACCGCCTACTTGACGAGATTGACGCCATCGCCGAGATATTCTGGGGAACAAAGAAGTAGCCGACCTTGATGTCGGAAAAACCCGGTGGCTGGGCCACCGGGTTTTTCTTTTGGTAGGACCGTAGTTTCAGGCGAGTTCGGGGTGCGCGGGACAGTTGGCCAGCAGTGGATTGGCAACAAGCTCGGCGTCATCAATGGGGATGTTGCAGACCTGGCAAGTTCGGTAGGCGCCAACGCGAAGACGCTCAAGCGCGCGGTCCACGTCGTTGAGCGTGGTCTCGATGGCGGCGACGCTCTCGTTGTTGAAGTCGGACATGACACAAAACTTACTCTCGAATCAACGCCGATCATCTAACAACTACGATGAAACGCTTAGGGCCGCTAGCTCATCGGGAAGAGCAGGGGACTTTTAATCCCAAGGTGCCGG
>PLHD01000046.1 GCA_003138815.1 Acidimicrobiaceae bacterium
ATTGACTCCAAAATTTCATTGAAATGACATCGAGTTTGCAGTAGGTGACATGAGGTTTCAGTACGATGCCGAGACGCCGGTGACCGCCAAGGTTCCCGGCGGGGTAGTCTCTGCGTGAAAAAGTAGCCGTACCTTCGACAAACGCGGGTTCTCGTGTGTCGCGGTGATTAGGTGCGGGTTCACGTCGGGCCCTCGACACAAAGTTGTACATAATCTGGCAATATGTTGTACAATATGACCATGGTGAAAATATCTGTCAGCAAGGCACGCGAAAGACTCTCCGAGGTCGTGGAGATGTCACAGTCCGAGCCGGTCGAGCTCGAGCACTATGGACGGCGTGCAGCGGTCCTGGTGAGCCCGAATCAGTACGACGAAATGCTCGAAGCACTCGAAGAGTCTCAGGACGTGGCGGCGTATGACGCCGCCCTCGCTGAAGCCGGAGAGAATATCCCTTGGGAGCAGGTGAAGACTGATCTCGGCTGGTCGTGAGCACTTACCGAATTGAATTTCGGCCAGCGGCACTTCGGGAACTTCGCAAGATTGATCGTTCGATGCAACCTCGAATTCAAGGAGCAATCGCACTTCTCGCCCAAGATCCACGCCCTCCTGCCTCACGGCCGCTCCGGGGGCGTGAGGGTTACCGTCTCAGGGTTGGCGACTATCGAATCATTTACACCATCGATAACGGAGTTCTGCTGATCGTGATTGTAACCATTGGCCATCGCCGTAACGTCTACCAGTGATCGAACCAGACGACGATTCTCCAGTCGGATATTGTGCACGTCGGCCCACGAATGTGAACCCACACTCCTGGATCTTGCACCAGACCGTCGAAGGACGCAGTTTCCTCGAATGACGGTGATGTACTCCAAGGTGGATGGTTGGCGTGACCCGGATTAATGGAATGACTGAAACTCGATGTCATTTGGACTGTGGAGTTGCCACGGTTCTCTGGACACGCCATGTCGAGGAATCCCTCGGCAGAGGAGCCGACAAACCGAGGTAGCACCAGATAGCTTGACTCATGATGACGAACAATCCGCTTCGGCGTATGACCCTGGTCCTTCTGCAGGGCCTGATCCTGTCGGCCGTCCTTGCGTCCGCCGCAACGGGTGCAGCTTCAACCGCGTGGTCGTGGCGGGCCGCCGGAACCCTGGGACGAAACGAGGTCTGCTCGAAGGCGGGCCAGCGTCTCGCGATCGATGTCTGCGGCTTCCACGTGCCGAACGCACCGAGGGCGTCCGGCACGGTCACGGGAGTGGTGCGAGTGAGGAACGACAGCCCTCACACCGAGTGTTACGGGGTGAGTCTCAGCACTTCCTACATGGCTGGACTGCAGAGTTTTTGCGCGAAGGCGAAATCGACCGGCCAATTCAAGACGAGCGGACCCGCGCGGCACTACGTCGACACGCAGCTGAGTATCTTCGTGACGAGCGGATCGAAGAAGAAGCCGATCCAGCCAATGCGGGGCCTGGATACCTCGCCCTTCACTATCGTCTTCAGCGAGCCGCTACCCTCGTGACTGCGGTCGTAGTCGGGCCAGACAAGAGGCGTGGGTGACGTAATCCGATCGGAGCGTCTTGCACCCCAGTACGTCACCGCTCTCGGTATCCAGTTATGCATTCCAACTGCCGTGCTCACCCTCTTCCCAATGAGGACCACGATCGGAGTTCTTCGGGCCGGTCTTCGTCTGCCTTGGCGAACGATCGTCTCGATGTTTCTTAATCTGTTGGGGATTATGGCGGGAGTAATCCGGCACTTCGGATATGAGCGGGGTCCGACGCTCGCGACAGTAAGCACCCCACGCTCGGTGGGCAGGAATGTGTCTCGCCGATCGGACGTTTGGGGCGATGGTGGATCGAATCAGCGGCAGTAATGGAGTCCAGGCTGGACAGTGCGTCAGGGGAGCCCACGTGATTAGCGACGCAACCATTCCCGCAGCGACGGTACGCGCGTTCCCGCACCGACGGCGCCAATGACGACAACGATGCACACGATGGCGATAAGCCACATCGACTGTACCCCGAATACCCACGCAGGGATCACGATGGCCAGGACTATGGCGCCAACAATCAGCCGGTAGAGGTTCATCCTCCACGTGAACAGGCGACGCAACACGTGCTCAGTTTACGACACGGCACTCCTCTCGGACCGACCGCAAATGCCTGGCGGTCGGACGAGGACTCCCATGGCACCATGAGCGAGCCCGTAGATGCCGATCAGGGCAGGCGACAATTGCGAGCGCGAGCCTGCCCAGGCGGTCACACCCCGCGTAGATCCGAAGCCCCAGTAATCCTCATTATTCGTCGAGGCGGTGGCACATACCTCGTAACGCTTGGGTTCCTCGCCATAGTCGGGTGGGTCATGTTCGGTCCCTCCATTACCGATCGCCGCACGGTGGACCGAGTCTGGGCGGGGTGGCGCGGTGGGCCTATCGCAACGGACTCGAACCGGTGAGTCCGAGCAGGTCCCGTGAGACGAAGAGCGTCGCGGGCTGACCGGAGGTCTCACGCGAGACCGTCCCCTGTTCAGTGAGGATTCCGACTCGGGCCAGACGGTGCAGGGTTGCCAAGGAGGCCTTGCGAGAGATCGCAAGCTCGTCGGCCAGTATCTGGGAGGTGAGGACGAGATGGCGAGGAAGCAGATCGAGCGCTGCAAAGACCGCAGCGTCGCTGCGGACCTTGCGGTCGGTGGCGGCGAGCCGGTCGCGCCACTGCTGCTTGATCTGCTCGACGTTTGCGATCAGCGCACGTTGGGCTCTGCCGCCACTGGCCACCGCGTCGGCGAACCACGTGATCCACCTACGATGATCGCCTAGTCGGAAGAGCACCAGGCCCGAGGAGTAACCGGCGACGTCGGCGGCGATTGCCACGCTTACTGGCGGTGGTACGAGGAGCGCCAGCCGTCGGGTCAGCACCCAGGCGACAAGCACACGGCCTACTCGGCCATTGCCATCGCCGAAGGGATGGATGATCTCGAACTGCGCGTGGCTGACCGCGGCTTGGGTGACGGGGTCGACGTCCACGCGGTTCACGTAGGCGATGAGGTCGTTGAGCAGCGCCGAGAGTTCACTGGGAGGAGGCGTCACGAGGTGAGCGTCGAGCGGACTTGTCCCCCCGATCCAGCCCTGCTCGCTCCTGATCACCCCGATGGAGCGCTCGGGAGTCGGGCTTCCCGTCATGAGGGTGCGATGCCACTCGCACAGGGTCTCGACCCGGAGCGCCGCACCCCCTTCGGCACTGGTTATGGCTTCGGCGACAGCCGCCAGGTTGCCGGCCACCCACGCGGCGGCCCCTGTACCGCGTCGGCCGAGCTGTTCCTCAGCGAGAACGACGTCGACAACTGGAGCGGTGACGCCCTCGATGTAGGAAGAGGCGACACCCTCCGAGCGCAACAGGAGCCGCGCGAGGGGTTCATAGTCGGCGTCCAGCGCCTCGGCGGCGTGAGCGACTTCGGTGGCTGCCGCTGCGGACCTTGCGGCGGTTGGCGCGTCGAGCGTGAGCTCGCGGTCTTGAAGAAGTGCCGGCACGAAGGCGCGAATCCTCCGTCCGTTCCAGACGACCTCAACTTCCGACCCAGCCGGTTGCACTGTCTCTCCCTCAATAAGTTACCTATAACAGTATATCGGTAACGTATCTGCGCACACATTCGGCATTTGCGGGGCTTCTGTATTGCGTTGAACGTTTCGCTGCGTGATCGGCCGAATTCGTTACGACAGGCCTGCACGCAGTGCCGTGGCCGGTAGTGCACCGCTGGAGCGGATGACTCGCACCTTTCCACCGGCAAGCCAAACGGGGAACTCCTCGCCACCGTTACACGCTGCTGGACTCCAATGCCCATAAATCTTATAGATATAGTCATCTACTAGTTATACTGAGCCAACTGACCGACGGTCAGTCTAAAAGAAAGGTAATGAATGTCTGTTCTCTCCGACGTACTCGACGCCAACAAGAACTACGTTGCCAACTTTGGTGACAAGGGTTCGCTGGCTCTGCCACCAGCGCGACAGTTCGCAGTCCTCACGTGCATGGATGCTCGCCTAGATCCGGCGAAGTATGCCGGGCTTTCTGAAGGCGATGCCCACGTCATTCGCAATGCTGGTGGCCGTGCAAGCGACGACGCCATCCGTTCGCTCGTCATCTCCTACAAACTGCTTGGTACAAAAGAATGGTTTGTGATCCACCACAGCGACTGCGGCATGGAGTATTTCACCGATGAGGTAATGCGTGGCCTCTTGGCGAACAGCCTCGAGACCGCAGCTCTTGGTGGCGATGGTTTCCACGACGTAGGCAAGGGTCCTGGCTCTGCGGAGGCCGCCTTTGTTGACTGGCTGACGATTTCGGATACCCAACAGGCGGTCGCCGACGACGTCGAACGTATTCGCCGTCATCCGCTGGTCCCTGCCAGCATCCCAATTTATGGCTACGTCTATGACGTGAAGACGGGTTCACTGGTTGAAGTACTTGCTGCCACCAAGGCTGGTGCCTCTAGATAGTTTCGTCGCTCCTCGGCCGTCGTAGAACACCCGGGGCTTCGGCCCCGGGTGTTCTACGACGTCTTCCACTTGCCCTGCGGTGTGCTTCAGCTCGGCTCAATTGGCCCAGGTCAGGACAGCTCCCTGGTGTCGGTCCGTGACTGATCTGCGGCGCCACGAGATTCGCCTGACGCCAGGCGCGACAGGTCACGATACCGGTGTGGTGATTCGCGCTCGGGCCCGAGCTCTCGTGTCGACGGGGCGTACTGCCCCCTTTGACTGATCCGGCCGCTTGCTCACGAGCACACCGCCTTCCGGAAAACGCGCTGAGTTCTCGAGTAT
>PLHD01000047.1 GCA_003138815.1 Acidimicrobiaceae bacterium
TCTCTGAATCTAATGAATAGAGAATAATGAACTCGGTGGCCTTTTAATCCTCAGGCGCTGGGATCGAGACCCAGGCGGCCCACCAGTAGTGCCAGGGACTTTCGAATTTCCACACGAAATCGTGCTGAGTAAATCCCACATTCCATCCCTCCAATATGCTGAAGATCGCGAAGGAGACAGAATCTACGGGCTGACACTGTGTTTTCATACCGCAGATTTCTGCATCTTTGCGAGACTGCCCTGCCCCAATTCACCAGTGCGATTTGCTACTGCATTGACGATGCGAGTTGACCGAGAACGTCCAGATCGTCCGAACCGCCGAGCACCATCAGACGATCGCCGGCTTTGATGATGGTCTCACCATTCGGTCGAATGACGTCACGCCCACGTTCTATGGCGGTGATCAGCACACCGCGCGGTATCGACGATGAACGCAGCGGTGAGTCGACGAGCGGGGAATCGTTCGCCACCGTGATCTCGGAGATTCCAGTGGAACCGCCTAACTCAGAGGCTCGACGCAGATTGGCCTGCATCGTTCGGCGGTAGTTGCGCACGATGTCCGTGATGGCGATCGTGCCGACGACCCGACGCTCGTCGTCGATGACGGCCGCCCACGTCTGGGGCGTCGAGGTCAGGGTGTCGAGGACGACGTCCAGATGCACCGATTCGTGGATCGGTGCGAAGGTGGAGTCGACCAGGCCTTCGACGTCCACGGCGCTGGCGGCGCCGGCGCCCTTCTGAAGTGCCTCCATTGTGACTACCCCGATGTAGTGACCCTGCGCGTCGACCAACGGGGCGGCGCTGACCTCGCCTTCCTCCATTTGGGTAAGGAACGTCGAAGGCTCACCGGGCTCGACCAGCACGCATCGAGCCGGGGCCATGGCCTGCGAGGCGGTCGCGAGCGCGAGTAGTGGAAGACCGGTGAGGATGCGGTGCGCCGGGGACTCGGCCCGACTGCGCAGCTGACTGCGATAAATGGTGTCGTCGTTGCGTCGCACGATGAGCGTCGCCAAGCCGACGGCCAGCATCGCTGGCACGATCAGCGAGAGCGTTCCCGTCATCTCGGCCACCATCAGCATCACCGCGAGCGGCGCCCGCGAGATGCTCCCGAAGCAGGCCATCATCCCGACGATGACGTAAGGGGCGGGGTCGTGGCCAAGACTCGGCACGACCGGTTCGAGCAGGCGCCAGACCGCGGCCCCGACGAAGGCGCCGATCACCATGCCGGGTCCGAAGATGCCGCCCGAGCCGCCCGAGCCAATCGAGAGTCCGGTCGTCGCGATGCGCGCGAAGGGCAAGATGAGCACGATCCAGAGCGGGATGTGCAGGAGCTGGGCTCCGAGGCCCACTTGGATCCAGCCGTAGCCGGTGCCGAGCACCTCGGGGATAGCCAGCGCAATGCAGCCGACAATCAGGCCACCGATCGCCGGACGGACCCAGCGAGGGATGCTGAGCCGGCTGAAGAACGCGGCCATGCCGTAGAAACTCTTGGCGTAGAGCAGGCCAACCAGTCCGCCGAGGATGCCGATGATCCCGAACCACCCCAACTGCACGGCGCTGGTGAGCTGGTAGTTCCCGACGTAGCCGAAGAGTGGTCCGAAGCCCTCGAAGGACCCCCACACCGCGTAGCTCACGATGGACGCGATGAACGACGGCAGCAGGGCTTCAACCTCGAAGTCGTCGCGGTAGAGGATCTCGGTGGCCAGCACTGCGCCCCCGAGGGGAGCCCCGAAGATCGCCCCGATACCCGAGCCGATCCCGCTCGCGACGGTGATGCGCGCGTCGGCGGGACTGAGGTCGAGGAACCGAGCGAGGAACGAACCGAACCCCGCGCTGATCTGGCCCGTCGGCCCCTCTCGTCCGCCCGAGCCGCCCGAACCGATGGTGAGCGCCGAGGCGACGATCTTCACGAAGACGGTGCGCAGCCGCACGCCGCGGGGGTTGTGATGCACCGCAGCGATCGCCGCGTCGGTACCGTGGCCCTCGGCTTCCGGCGCCACGGCGAAGACCAGGACCGCTCCGGCCAGTGCGCCCACGCACGCGATGAGTGGAATCGCCCACGGTCGTGCGAAGTGAGAGGACGCCACGACCCCGCCCTCACTCGCGGGGAGAGGGACCTTGTAACCCGCGAGCACCTGGAGGAAGAAGTACGTGGCCAGGCGCAGTGCCTCGTAGAAGACGACGGCGCCGAGTCCCGCGATGATGCCGACGATCGTGCCCAGCACGAGCCACTTCTGGGTGTAGGTCGCCGACGCGAGCCACCGGCCGGTGCGCACCTGAAGCGACCGCATTCCTCGTTGCCACCGGCGCGTGCCGAGCAGGTTGCTACGGGGCATCTAGAGGTCCCACCCGGTCGACCAGTCCTGTTCGGGGACCTCCCCCGCCGCGGCCGCGAACTGGCTCAGGGCCTGCACGAGAACGGTCTGCTCCTCGGGAGCGATCGTCCTGAGGATCGCTTCGATCTCTCGACGGCGTCGATCCGTGACGGCACCGACCAGCTTGAGACCCTTCTTCGACAGCGCGAGGCGGACCTGGCGACGGTCGTCCTGTTCCGATTGACGAACGATCAACTTCTTCTTCACGAGCCGATCGCACATCCGTGTTGCCGTCGCCGGCGTCACCCCGACCGCCTCGGCCAACCCAACCAGATTCTGGGGTCCGCGCGACGCGAGCACGACGAGCGTGCGGTACTGGGTGAGCGTGACCTCCTCGGCGATGTCGGACAGCGACCGGGCAGCGACCGCGACGAGGACCCGGCTGGCGGACAGGACGGCGTCGACCACCGAGTCGGCCGATTCGTAGGCAGGTTTGTTCATACACTAATTATTGCATATACTAAAGACATCACGTATCCTCCGTCCTTTGACCCAAGAACTCGCAGGCTGATGAACAGTCGCAGTCCCGTCGCGAGGCATGTGGCCGTGAGGAGACGTAGCGTCGGAATCATCAGGCGTGTGCCATACGAAGGAGTGCGACATGTCGAGTGCGAAGTCTGACGGTCCCCCGTCCGAGGGTCATGGCGCGAAGCCCAAATCAAAGTCCCGCACGAACGACGACCTGAAGACTCTGCCCCTCGCCGAGGTGGAGAAGCGCCTCGTGTCGTCGCCGAAGGGTCTCACCCAGGCCGAGGCGACCACCCGCCTGGAACAGTACGGCCCGAACGAGATCGAAGCGAAGAAGGTCAACCAGTTCCTGAAGTTCCTGAGCTACTTCTGGGGGCCAATCCCATGGATGATCGAGGTCGCCGTCGTTCTATCGGGCGTCTTGGGCCACTGGCCCGACTTCATCATCATTTTGATCTTGCTGCTCGCCAACGCCAGCATCGGGTTCTGGGAAGAGCACCAAGCCGGCAAGGCCATCGACGCCCTGAAGGCGGAGCTCGCGATCAAGGCCCGGGTGTTGCGCGACGGCCAGTGGATCAATCCCCCGGCGCGAGAGCTCGTCCCGGGCGACGTCATCCGGCTGCGCCTGGGTGACATCGTCCCCGCCGACGCGCGACTGCTCGAGGGAGACCCGGTCGAGGTCGACCAATCGGCGCTGACCGGTGAGTCGCTGCCCGCCACGTGTGGTCCGGGCGACTCGGTGTTCTCCGCATCCATTATCCGCCAGGGCGAGATCGGCGCCCTTGTCTACGCCACGGGCACGAACACGTACTTCGGCAAGACCGCCGAGCTCGTCCAGGACAGCCAAACCATCAGTCACTTCCAGCGCGCCGTGCTGAGGATCGGGACGTACCTGATCATCCTGGCCTTGACGATGGTGAGCGTGATCATCGTCGTCTCAATCATTCGCGGCGACCCGTTCCTCGACACGCTCCAGTTCGCCCTCGTCCTCACGGTGGCGGCGATTCCCGTCGCGATGCCGACGGTGCTGTCGGTGACCATGGCCGTCGGCGCAAGGTTGCTCGCGAAGAAGAAGGCCATCGTCAGCCGGCTCGTCGCGATCGAGGAACTCGCTGGGGTGGACGTGCTCTGCACGGACAAGACCGGCACCCTGACCCAGAACAAGTTGACACTCGGCGACCCCTTTGCCGTGGAGGGGGTTTCGGTCGACGACGTCGTCTTGGCCGGGGCGCTGGCGTCGCGCGCCGACGACAATGACACCATCGACCTAGCGGTCCTCGGTGGACTGGCGAGCGACCAGGCGCTGCGGAGATGCCACGTGGAGCACTTCCAGCCGTTCGAGCCGGTCGGCAAGCGCACCGAGGCAACGGTAAAGGCCGCGAAGGGCTCCTCGTTCAAGGTGACCAAGGGAGCGCCCCAGGTGATCCTCAAACTCTCCTCCAACGCCAAGCAGGTGAAGGCAAGCGTCGACCAGGCGGTTAACGAGTTCGCCGCGCGCGGGTTCCGCTCACTCGGCGTAGCGCGTGCCGAAGGAAACGGCGCCTGGCAGTTCCTCGGCGTGCTGCCCCTGTTCGATCCTCCGCGCGCCGACGCGAAGGCGACCATCGCCACGGCGCGCCAGATGGGCGTCGAAGTCAAGATGGTCACCGGCGACGCGCTCGCCATTGCCTCGGAGACCGCCAGGACCCTCGGGATGGGCACGGACATCCTCGACGCCTCGAGCCTGGGCGACACGAAGCGCACCGAGACCGCGGCGATGTCCAGAACAGTCGAAAGCGCCGACGGCTACGCCCAGGTGTTCCCGGAGCACAAGTACCACATCGTGGACGTGCTCCAGAAGCGGGGCCACATTGTCGGTATGACCGGTGACGGTGTCAACGACGCCCCCGCTCTCAAAAAAGCCGACTGCGGCATTGCCGTGTCCAGCGCGACCGACGCGGCGCGCGCGGCGGCCTCGATCGTGCTCACCACGCCCGGCCTGTCCGTGATCATTGACGCGATCAAGGAGAGCCGCAAGATCTTCCAGCGAATGAACAGCTACGCCATCTACCGGATCGCCGAGACGCTGCGCGTCCTGCTGTTCATCTCGCTCGTGATCCTGATCTTCAACTTCTTCCCGGTGACGGCCATGCAGATCGTCCTGCTCGCCCTGCTCAACGACGGGGCCATCCTGTCCATCGCCTACGACAACGTCCGCTACCGCAATCAGCCCGAGGCGTGGAACATGCGCGTCGTACTCGGGATGGCCACCATTTTGGGGGTCGTTGGCCCCGTGGCCGCGTTCGGCATGTTCTACCTGGGCGACCGGGTCTTCCACCTCGGCCACCCCGAGCTCCAGACCATGATGTACCTCACGTTGTCGGTGGCCGGGCATCTCACGATCTTCCAGGCCCGTACCCGCGGCCCGTTCTGGTCCATCCGTCCCGCCCGTATTCTCCTGCTGGCCGTGATCGGCACGCAGGCACTGGCAACGTGCATCGCGGTGTTCGGGATCTTCATGACGCCACTCGGGTGGCGCTACGCGGCCCTCGTGTGGGGCTACGCGCTGGTGTGGTTCGTCGCCACCGACCGGGTGAAGTTACTCGGGTACCGGATACTCGATCCGTCGGGTGCCGCCGCGGACGACGCAGGTTCGGCGAACGGATGCCGTTCGCGAGCCGACCTGGCCGCGATGGCCGCGAGCGTCGCCGCGTTTCACACCGACGTCAACACCAGCCCGGGCGAGCCGGTGTACCACGACACCAGCGCGTGCCCCTACGGCAAGGAGATCCTCCACGACGGGCACGACATCGCGGGTACGGGTGATCGTCGACGCTGCGAGTGGTGCGAGACGCACGCCGTCGTGGCGCCGTTTCACACCGATGTCGACACCAGCCCGGACGACCCCGTCTTTCACGACCTCGTCGCGTGCCCCTACGGACAGGAGATCACCCGCGACGGCCACGCGAGGGCGGGCACCGATGGTCGCCGGCGGTGCGAATGGTGCGAGGCGCACGTCGACGTCAAGGACGCACACGATACGCCACAGAAAGAAGCGACGACATGAAGCTCAACAAGGAAGTCCTCGGCGAGATGAGGGTCAAGCCGGGAGGGCCCGCCGGCCTCGACGGGCGCAGCACCAAGCACGTGGCCGCCGACTGGCTGGGTCCCGAGAACAAGGACGGCCACGACAAGCACCACAAGAAGGTCGCCGAAGAGGACCTCAGGGAGTTCGTCGACGAACTCGCCGCGGCGCAGGAACTGCTGTGGGCGGACGGCACGCACGCACTGTTGATCGTGCTCCAAGCCATGGACGCGGCCGGCAAGGACGGGACCATCAAGCACGTAATGTCGGGGGTCAATCCCCAGGGCTGCCGGGTGGAGTCCTTCAAGCAGCCTTCGGCCGAGGAGCTCAGCCACGACTTCCTGTGGCGATGCTCGAAGGCGCTACCCGAGCTCGGAGCCATCAGCATCTTCAACCGCTCCTACTACGAGGACGTGCTGGTGACCCGCGTGCACCCCGACCTCTTGGACAAGAGCCACGACATGCCGAGCGGTGGGCCGAACGAGAAGTTCTGGAAGGACCGCTACGGCGACATCAACGCCTTCGAGCACCATTTGCACCGCAGCAAGACGCGAATCGTGAAGGTCTTCCTGCACGTATCCAAAGAGGAGCAGAAGAAACGCTTCCTGAGCCGCCTGGAGGACCCGGCCAAGAACTGGAAGTTCTCCGTGGCCGACCTCGCCGAGCGCCAGCACTGGGACGAGTACCAGGGCGCGTACGAGGAGGCGCTGAGCGCCACCTCGACCGCCTGGGCGCCGTGGTACGTGGTGCCGGCCGACCACAAGTACGCGCTGCGCGCCCTGGTCGGCGGCATCGTCGTGGACGCGATCGACCAGATGGGCCTGAAGCCTCCCGAAGTGCCAGCGGACAGTTTGACGGCGCTCGGTAAGGCCAAGGATGAACTGCTCGCCGAGAAGTGAGAGACGTGGTTCTTTGCCGTAGAGGTCAAGGGGGCCAATGACGAATCCGGCCAAGAAATCGTCCATCGGTGTGGTCGCCGCGCTCAGCATCGGAGTCGG
>PLHD01000073.1 GCA_003138815.1 Acidimicrobiaceae bacterium
ACCATCGGGGTTGCACCTAATCGGTGCGACCCCGCTCCACCGCTTGATTCAGAGTAGGCGCGACCGGAGGTCCACTCGAACACCAGGCCATTCGGTGTCCAGGATCGAGTACATGGCGGTGTCGCGCAGCTGCTTCTCTTCTCCCGGCACCATCGAAGGCTGCCAGTGGCGAAGCACCCCTTCGAACGTCGCGCCGATCCGTTCGATCGCTCGACGCGACCGCTCGTTGCGGACGTCGGTCTTTACGTCTACCCGGCCCACGCCCCAGACCTCGAAGGCGTGAGCCAGCATGATGAGCTTCGCTTCGGTGTTGATGCCGGTTCGCTGGGCCGACGCGGAGAGCCACGTGCCGCCGATCTCCACGGCGTAGGGAGTCTCCTCGCCCACCCGCCGGCGGATGTTCATGAAGCGCGTCATGCCGACCGCGCGGCCGGTCGCCACCGAGATCTGGACGAGGGGGACCACGTCGCCGTTGGCGTGTTCGGCCAGGAGCCCTCGCACGTCGGCGAGCATTGCGTCGTGACCCTGCGAGACGATCATGAAGCCGTAGGCGTCACGTTGCTCGCCCGCCGCATCGACCAACTCGTCGACGTGGGCTTCGCCGAGCGGCTCGAGTCGGACGTACTCCCCCACGAGTTCCTTGACGTTCAGCGGCTCACTCACCGCCTCAGTATCGCACGCGTGGTCCGTTTTTCGAAGAGGGGGTAGCCGTCTCGGTGCAGTAATGCTTGATCTGCGCCTCTCGTTCACCGGGGCATCGACCCCCAGGCACGTGGCGTCCGCGCCATTCCCCGCTGGGCGGTTTTCTTGACGGAGCCACTCATAGAGCACTGACGAAGTACTCTCCAAGGTAGGTGACGTTCTCAGGGCAAGGTGGGCGCGATGCGGCAGTACTGGGCGAAGCTTGAGAACAAGTGGCTAGGGCCTTTGATGTTGGTCGTGTGTGTCGTGGCGGAGTTCCTCATCTGGACCAATCCTCTCGGAAGCGCGGGCTCTCGCATCGCTATCATCTCGCAGGCAGTCGCGCTGTTCGGGCTCTCTTTCTGGCGCTTGTGGAAGAAACGCCGACGACAAGTGCCGATCCCGTAGTTGACGTCTTTACTCGTGCCCAGTGCGTGGGCCCGTCTCGCCGCAGTTAGTTGGTGACGGCCAGGAGCTCGATGATCGTCTACTGCGCCGAGACGGATATTCCTTTTTTCGAATCGGCGTGTGGTCGCCTTTTGACCAAAGTCACCTGACCTGCGCGGGCACCGACGCCGCCACGCTGGTCAACCCAGGGCGTCGGCGTTCTCGATCTCGACCGGCTCGATCTCGTCGGCCGGCTGGAAACCGAGAACCTTGCCGTAGAAGTAGAGCTCGGCTTCGGTGCGGCGGATGATGTTCTTCGCCTGACGAAAGCCGTGCTGCTCGCCTTCGAACGCGAGGTACGCAAAAGGGACACCCCGCTCGGCCAGCGCGTCGGCCATCATCTCGGTCTGGGCGGGCGGAACGACCTCATCTTCCAGGCCCTGGAACAGGATTGTCGGGGTCCGCAACAGGTCGACGTGGAATATCGGCGACCTCGCCTCGTAGATCTCGCGGTCCTGCGGCCAGCGTCCGACCAGCCCGTCCAGGTAGCGCGACTCGAATTTGTGGGTGTCTCTCGCGAGCGCCCCCAGGTCCGCGACGCCGAAGGAGCTAGCGCCGGCCGCGAAGACGTCTCGGAAGGTCAGCGCGCAGAGCGTCGTGTACCCACCAGCGCTGCCGCCGTGGATGAGCAGGCGTGCGCGGTCCGCGCGGTCCGTGGCGGCGAGGTACAGGGCCGCGTTCACGCAGTCGTCGAGATCGACAATCCCCCACTTGCCCTTCAGCCGTTCTCGGTAGTCGCGTCCGTAGCCGGTGCTGCCGCCGTAGTCCACGTCGACCACGCTGATCCCGCGGCTGGTCCAGTACTGGACCTCGTAGTTCAGCATCGCGTTGGCGTGGGCCGTCGGACCACCGTGGCTGGCAACGATCAGCGGCGGCCGTTCGCCGTCTGGTGCGACGAAATCTCGGTTGGTCGGCGGGAAGAAGAGCGCGTGCGCGACGAGTCCTTCCTCCGTCGGGAACTCGATCGCCTCGGGCACCGAGATGTAGCCGAGGTCAATCTCGCTGACCTGGCTCGCCTTCAACACGGTGACGTCGCCGCTCGAGAGGTCGACTTCTGCGATCGAGGCCGGCGCCACGGGTGACCCGACCAGAGCGACCACTCCCTTCGCGCTCCGCCGCACCTCGCCGAGGTTCGACCACGCCAGGGCGACTTCGGTGAAATCGCCGCCGTCATCGATCACCCCGAGGTGGGAGGCACCGTGCTCGAACCACGTGACGGCGACGGAACCGTCATCGAGCGGCGAGTACGACGACGTCCCGAAGTTCCACGCCGGACCGGCGAACTCGGCGTTGCGCGCGGCCAGCGCGGTTGCTCCGGCGGGACCGTCAGCGTAGAGATTCCACCAGCCCGTTCGGTCCGACACGTAGTAGAGGGTCGCGTCGCGACCGTAACGAGGCTGAATGACGGACTCATCGTCGCCTCCGCACACGACTCGTTCGCTCAGCACCGCATTCGAGGCGTCCAGCGCGGCCTCATGGAGTTCGGTGCCGTCCCACGGCATGCGAGGGTGATCCCAGCTGATCCAGGCCAGCCGGTCCCCGCTCGGGGACAGCGCGGGCGCCGCGAAGAAGTCGTGACCGTCGGCGAGCACTCGCGCGGACGCCGACCCGTCAGTGGGCAGTATCACCAGGTCATTGACGACCTCGCCGCCTTCGTGACGCTCGCGCACGCAGATGAGGTACGCGCCGTCGCGGGTGACGACCGGATCGGCGAATCGCCAGGCCCGAGGGCTGGGCGGCGCGGCCGTGATGGCCCGCGGCCCGGTGCCCGGCGCGGCGCGGTAGAGGCGCTGATCGTCGAAGTTGGAGAAGTAGACGACCCCGCCTCGCACCACGTAACAGAGACCGCCGTATTCGTGGGCCAGGGTGCGCACGGCGAAACCGTCGGGCAGGACGTCGCGCACATCGCCCTCACCATTTCTCCGTACGAGCGCGTACCGTCCGTTCTCCTGAGGACGACCCTCCACCCAGTAGACGTCGTCGCCATCGGTCGTGGGGTTGGAGAGTCGCACCACGTCGGCCACCAGCAGATTGCTCGTGATCGGAGACTTCCAGGAGCCGTAAGGTGCCGTTCGTGGGGTCATCGCAGCGACATTACAGCGAGGGGCGCCCGCCCGCTCGGCGAAACCTCTTCGTGCCTCCGGCAGGAGTCGAACCCGCAACCTGACGGGTAGAAACCGTCTGCTCTATCCAGTTGAGCTACGGAGGCTCGTCCCCATCGTAGTGACCACGACCGCGCAATCCCTGGAACGACCCGAGCCGCTGTGCAATACTGGAGACGCTTGGTGGGCGTAGCTCAGTTGGTTAGAGCGCTAGGTTGTGGTCCTAGAGGTCGCGGGTTCGATCCCCGTCGCTCACCCCACGAAGCACCCGATCCCACTTTCTTTGTGGCTGGAAGCCTGGTTCATTGCACGCCGAACGGTCCCGCACGGCTGCGTGTAGATTCTCGCTTTAGAGAACTCAGACAAGCTCAAGGGGGAACAAGATGCCTATCGTTCGCGATTCGTTCTACATCAACGGCCAGTGGGTGAAGGCCAAGTCCAGCGAAACCTTGAGCGTCACCACGTCGGGCACCGGCGAGCTCTACGCGACGATCCCCGCCGGCACGGTTGAAGAAGCCAACCTGGCCGTCGAAGCGGCCGCGGCCGCCTTCACCTCGTGGGCCAATACGAGCCCCAAGGAACGCGGGGAGTTGCTGATGCGGATTTCGGAGAAGCTCGCCGAACGCAGCGACGAGATCGCCCTGACCATCGCCAACGAGGTCGGCATGCCTCTCATGCTCGCCAAGGGCATCCAGGCCGGACTGCCCACGATGACCTTCGCCGACAACGCCCAGCGGGCTGGCGAATACGTGTGGGAAGAGGAAGTGGGCAACTCGACCCTCGTGCGCGAGCCCGTCGGTGTCGTCGCCGCAATCACCCCCTGGAACTACCCGCTGCACCAGATCGCCAACAAGGTCGCCGCCGCGCTCGCGGCAGGCTGCACCGTCGTGTTGAAGCCCAGCGAGGTAGCTCCCATAAACGCCTTCATCTTCGCCGAGATCGTCGACGAAGTGGGGCTACCCAAGGGGGTCTTCAACATGGTCACGGGACTCGGCCCAGTCGTCGGCGAGGCGATCGTCGCCCATCCCAAGACCGACATGGTGTCGTTCACCGGATCGACCCGTGCGGGCAAGCGTGTCATGCAGATCGCCGCCGAGATGGTCAAGCGAGTGTCGCTCGAGTTGGGCGGCAAATCGGCCAACGTGATCTTGGAGGGAGCCGACCTCACCAAGGCCGTCGGCGACGGCGTCTTCAAGTGCTACCTCAACTCGGGTCAGACCTGCTCGGCGCTCACGCGCATGGTGGTGCCACGCGTGCACCTCTCAGAAGTCGAGGACCTGGCCGTGGCGGCGGCGGCCGGCCTCATGCCGGCCGATCCAATCACCGGTGCCAGCCTGCTCGGCCCGCTCGTCAGCGCCGCACAGCAGCAAAGGGTGCGTGATTACATCAACAAGGGAATCGACGAGGGTGCCCGCATCATCTGCGGCGGCGTGACCCCGCCCGAAGGGCTCGAGCAGGGCTACTACGTGACGCCCACGATCTTCTCGGACGTCACCAACAACATGACGATCGCCCAGGAAGAAATCTTCGGCCCGGTGTTGTCGATCATCCCCTACGACACCGAAGAAGAGGCCATCGCCATCGCCAACGACTCCAACTACGGGCTGGCTGGCGGAGTCTGGGCGGAGTCCGACGAGAAGGCGTTCGAAGTCGCCCGCAAGATCCGCACCGGCCAGGTCGAGATCAACGGAGGGAGCTTCAACGTCGTCGCTCCGTTCGGTGGCTACAAGCAGTCGGGCATTGGCCGCGAGCTCGGCACGTACGGCTTCGAGGAGTTCCTCGAGGTAAAGGCCGTCCAGCACAACTAGTGCCGGGCGCCGCTGGCGCGGCGGTATAGACTCGTCACGCGCCGGTAGCTCAATTGGCAGAGCATTTGACTCTTAATCAACAGGTTCCGGGTTCAAGTCCCGGCCGGCGCACCAAAGAAGTGCGCCAAAAGTAGTCAAACTCTTCGAGCTCATGCATCCCAACGGTCGCGCCGACTGGGCAACGGTGTGAAGATTCGAAGATCTGGAAGAAAATTGGTCAGCGCGAAACCCGTCGCGATTCAACGTGTGGCGCAGGGGACTTCGCTGCCAGGATCATGGAAGGCCTCCGCACGCAGAGATGAGCTGGTCCTTGAGACGCTGCCTGATACCTACTTTCGATAGGTTCGCCTTATGCGTCTCCGATTAATCGCGTTCTTCTTGGTGGTGGTCGCGGTGACAATCCTGCTCTACGAATTTGGTGGCACCAAGGGCGGCCCCCCTCACCAGACTGCATCGAATCTAAATGGAAGCCCGGCGGCGAGGTTTACGCCGTTCTCGACCTCGTTGCCAACGGATAGCAAGGGCTGGGTCCTCGGCACCGTGAAGTGCTCGGACCGGCGAACCTGCATGCAACTTCGTTCAACGCGTGACGGTGGTGCTACCTGGAAGTTGGAGTCGCTGCCCGCAGGGCTTCTTAAGCCTGCCGACGAGAGGGTGGGCCTCAATGCGATTGCCGCCGTCTATCCGGTCTATCCGTATGGCCTTCTCAATGTTCGCTTCGCGAACGTACGTGACGGATGGATTTATGGCACGATTCCAAGTATTGATCGCTTCGGTGGAATTACGACCTCGCGGTGGCTGGTACTTCTTTGGTCGACGCATGATGGCGGGACGACGTGGACGAAGCAGAACCCTCCGGGTCTCGGGTCACAGGGCCCCACCTTCGACCTCGAGGCTTCCAGTCGTGAGGTGTATCTGCTCGGGGAAGGACTGACATTCACGGCCGTGTTGGTGGAGTCACCCGTTCAAAGTGATCACTGGAGCGTGGTCAAGACACCGCCTCTGGAGTTCCCTGCCGGCGGCAGCGCGAATGAGGGCGACATTGTACTGAGCGGACACGCGGGTTGGCTCGTTGAGGGAAACGATCGTGGCGTCACGGGAAGCTTGCGCCTCAACCAAGATGGTCAGTGGACTCGTTGGTCACCGCCGTGTGCGTCCGTGGGCGACAGCTACGCCGTGCCCGTGGCGAGCGACACCCGCCATCTCGACGTCGTTTGCGAAATAGGTGGCGTGTTCGCCCAGCCGTCCCCGAAGGCCCCTCCGGGGGCAACGCCAGGCTCATGGTGGCTCTACGTATCGAGCAACGCAGGCTCGAGCTTTCACGCCGCGAGCGAACTGCACCCCGCAGGCGACTACTTCTCCGCGCTCGCGTGGCCCACTCCCAAGACCTTGTTCTCTTACTACGGTGTTGGCTTTCCCGGAGAGTTAGTTATGAGTCGGGATGAGGGGAAAAGCTGGCACGTTGTCTTTCACGGCCTCGTCACGTACCTGCACTTCGTGAATGCCACGAACGGAATTGGAATCGCCGAGTCACCGTCCAACACCTCCGAGATGATCGTGACTCATAACGGTGGACAATCCTGGTACGTCCAACGAGTCATCTCGTAGTCGCGACGAAGAGCAGCGGCCGCAAACCGAAGAGTGTTTAGGTGGGAGGGCCGCCTTGCACTGGCTTGACCTGACCGAGGTCTGATTCGTGTCGGTGGCCCGACGTAACCGTTCTGCAACCCTCCATTGGAGGCTTGATCTGGCCACTTCCTGATTGGCGTCGGAGGCCCGACGCCACGGGAATGCCACCACGCACAGGCGTGTTGACGCGGTCAAGGCCTGACGGGTTTCCCGAGCCGGGACTTCCGTCCCTAGCGCCGTCGCTATCAGCGACATAGACAATTGGTAATGAGTTCGTGGATCGGAGGCGTCATGTTCGCAAAAGTTGGTGATCGAATCTTGGTCCGAGGGAATCGGACGGGCCAGCCTGATCGTAATTGCGTCGTTCTCGAGGTTCAACATGAAGGTGGCGAGCCGCCGTACGTCGTCAGATGGGACGACAGTGACCGTCAAGACCTTTACTTTCCAGGATCGGACGCCACCGTAATAAGCAGCGATAGTAAATAATCAAAACCTGGTTTCCAGGTTTCGGCATGACTGGTGTCGGAGGCCCGACACAGCAGGAGTGCCACCTTGCATTGGCTGCGAGCAGAATGTTGGTGAAGGAGAGCCCGCTCCCTCAACCTCCAATCGGCAAATCATCCAGCTGAATGATTCCCACTAACCCTGGTCATCCTCCTCACCGAGAGAGTCGTCCCGTATCGGGGTGTGAACAGCTTCGGCGACGACCTCCCCTACTGGCTCCGGACAACGAGCAGGGCGGTCGATACTGGCCGCTCGGTGCCGTGAGAGGGCCTATTAAGGACGCGCCCCTTGGCGTAGAGAGTTGTGGAAATACCTCCATCAAGGTCGAAAGCGGTCACTACGTTGAGTGACTGAAGCAGGCTGACTAGCTGGTTCGCCGTGGCGCCCGACACACCATCCTTGCCGTCGACAGTCATCAGGACGGTCTCGCCCGACGCCGTCCAGCCGATCACGGTGCGTGCATAGGGCTTGGCCATGTAGGTATCCGCAGGAACTATTGGCGTAACCACGCCGTGATTGAGGAGGAGTGGGTGCCCCCCGATGTTGTCGCACCCGGAGGTTGAGGTTGTTGTCATGGTTACGGTGTCGCCGACCTGCAGGGTTGCGAGCGTTGACCCCGCAGACGCCGAGATGTCGACTTGACCGGAGGTGACCTTCACCGCCTTCTCCGTCTGCGCTGCGAGTTCGAGCTCAGCCGTCGTATTGATTGTGGTTGGACTGGTGGAACCATCAACTTGAGTGAACTCATACGTGACCCACCCCGTCGCGGATGGGGTTCGGAGGGCGTACGGTGGGGTGAAGAGCAGGGTCCCGGCCAGCGGGAGATGGACCTTGACGTACGACATCGGCAGTTCCTGGTTGATGGCGGTGATCGGCACGCTGACGCCGTTGACGTCGACGCTGCTACTCCAGTTGAGGCCCTCGCTGACTGACTGCCCATCGAGATCAGCCTGCTGATGCGCGATCTCTGGGGTATGAAGGAGGACGCAGTTTTGAATGATCCCGCCCACCTCGTCGCCAGGGTCGGGCTCACCAGGGTGCGTCAGGTCAAAGTAGTCACCGTTGACGGCCGCCACGCAGCCAGCTGTGGTCCGGCACATAGAGCTGGGGGTCTGCTCACCCCCGTCGATGGCGTGGTGGGCGAGGTCAATTTTGACCGTGTACTGGGATCCACTAAAAGTGAGGACGTGGACTGCCCTGAGCACTCCATACCGGCGACCGCTGATTGCGTCTATGTGGAGCCCATTCTCACTGGTCGTATCGGAGGCAGCGGGCACGACCCTCGCGGCGGCGGAGACCGCTGTGAGCGGCGCCGCGGTGGACGATGCGACACCGAGCATCGCGACAACGATAGCGGTGGCGGCCGCTATGCGTAAACCGCGGCCACGAGTAGTCCTTCGCGGATCTCTCATTGGTGGCGAACACCCGCGGGAGGACGGGGTCCTCAGATTGTGGATCACATGCTCACCATAGGACAGCGCTGGTACGTGATCAGTATCACAGCATCCGCAAACTGCATTCCATCAATGTGGTCGTGGCACTGCATGAAAGAATTGGCTTGTCGCGGTTTTGGGATTGTCAGTGTCGCAGGCCCGACGTGATAGTTCTGCAACCTTGCGCTGGCGCTTGAGCTAGTCCGTGTGGGTTCTGGTCTGCGGCCCGACGTGACAGACCCATTAGGAATGCAACCTCTCACCGCGTATCGCCCGACCACTGAGGTTCCCCAGGGAAAGTAGACACCCAACTATCCG
>PLHD01000055.1 GCA_003138815.1 Acidimicrobiaceae bacterium
AATCGGTCTGGGTTTGCCGGAGTGACCGACAGCTCGACCGTGTACGGCGTCGTGGTAACGCTGATTGCGGTCGCCTTTACGGCACACGGATCGAGAGCGCGCCGGACGCGGTGACCGATCGACCCTCGGCATCGACTCCCATAGCCGAGACGGTGACAGTCGCCTTCCCTGCGCTCGCCCCCGTCAAGGTGTAGTGCAGCACCGTTGAAGCTCCCTTTGCGAGCGAGAATCCCGTAGCGCTCGGCGCGGGGCCGGCAGTCAGCGACGTCGACGAGAGCGTCAGAGCCGATGGAACAATCGAGTGGATCCTGCCCGCAACCGCGGTCAGCGTGACTGAGATCGTCGCGGTCGCACCGACGGCCAGGTTCTTCGAGGTGGCGCTCGAGGTGATCGACATCTGCAGCCGCCCGCCCTTCTTCAACGGTATGCCCGAGTTGAAGATGAGGTAGATGGTCGGCGAGTCGTTGTTCTGGCGGACATAGACGGGCACCCACGCCGTCGTCCCCGGATGGACGATCACCCAGCATTTCGACACGTTCGTCTTGCAGCCCGAGACGACCTTCACCCCGCCGGCCACGAACCAGTCCAGGTGGTTGTACACGCAGCCCATATCGCCACAGGCGACCGACTTGGTCCACTGCAGCGGCGTGGGGCCCTTTAGCTTGAACTTGTCGGTCTTGTTCGCGACCGTGAGCGGAACGACGGTGCCGCCACCCGGGATGATGTAGCCCTCGCAGTCGCCGTAACCCGACCCGGTGTAGTAGCAGGTCGGAATCGGTGGGGGCTTCGTGGTGCCCTTAGCCTCGACCACTCCGGTGCTGACGAGCCCCGACGCGACCACGACCGCCGCCATGACCAGCACCGCCAACCCGCGTCGACTCCCTAACGCGCCGAGACTCCCCCGAGCGGACATCCACTGCTTCCCGTTCCCAGTTGAACGCGACATCTGCTCGTTCCCTTCATCGTCACGGCGAGAACTCGCCCGCATCGGGAAACTGATTCGAATCAGACCCGAATATTGGAAGAAAACCTACCCGTGACGGACCCATCACCCTTAGAGGCGAAAGCCCTTTCAACGGCATTCGACGACCAGCAGAGTCGCTGCGAGCCGCCGTCCGAGGGAGCCTTCGGCACCACGACACCGGGTGCTGTGCCCCGATCGACACCCAGACCGCCTGGTCGCCATCTCTGGATTGCCGTTGGTAGCGGGCTCGTTCGTGCGAACGCCCATCTCAACCGGCGCGGTCCGAACGACGGAGGCCTTCGCAGCCGCTACCTCAGACCTCTCACGTATGCGCTTAACCTCATCACCATCCCAGGGTGAGGATTCAAGCTTCCCTTGAGCCAATCTCTCTCGCCGTTCACTTACCCCGACCGCCTCGCCCACCGCCCTTGCACCGAGTTCTCGCAGCTTGGGCATCACGAATCTCTTCCACTCGTCATCGTCGCTGTAGATGGTGAGGCGCTGGCCGAGGTCATTGACCGACAGCTCGCCGGAAGAGCGTTCCTCCAATCGGTTCGCCTCCTTCCCGACGAGCACGATCTTGCCTGCCGTGATCGGACGATGTTGCAACAGTCCGATCGTCCGACGGTCACAGACCCTTCCATCGAAACCCAAAGCCTTGGACTCCGGATGAGTTTCGTACTTGTTCAGCACGTCAAGAAAGGTGTCCACGCCAGCGGTCCCAGAGCGACCGTCTCTGGTGGTGACCCTGTACGCACCCGCCTCCGGATTGCGGACGTCGACCCAGGTCAGGTCTTTCCACTTTCGCGCATCAAGTTCGTTGGGGGCGACGAGGCGAAACGGTGAACCGATCTCGATCCCGGCGAGTGGCTTCGCGCCAACTGCCGATAGCACGAAGTTGAAGGGCTTCATCGAATGAACGGACTCAACCCCTTCAACACCTTCGCCGTGCCCGACGTCTTGAAGCTGGAGGCCACCGCGACGTCCCTCGCGACGATGCCACGTCGTCCAAAGAAGGACTTGACGGTGGCGAGGACAAGCCGCTCAGCATTTGCACCAACGAGATCGACTTCATACCCCGATGTAGGAATCCACGGTTGACCAGTGGGATCGTTGTGTTTCTTGCAACGAGCGGGCCGCACAGTGTGCGAGTTCATTAGATAGTGGACCGTAGCGGACAGCTTTCAAACCCGTCTGAGCGCATGGATCAACTCGTGAAAGGGTGAATTTGGGCGGCTCACAAGGATCCTTGCCCCCGAGAGTCGACGTGAGGTTCCATCCTGCCTGTTCTGCCTTCACGTTTCGACAATCGCGCACTGGCTGCCGACGGTCAAGGATTCGCGCCATTTCCTGGAGACTCGCCAACCTTTCCGACGCTATTCAAGTTGTCGTGAGCCAATGCATTGATTCCGTCAACGGATTGACGGGACAATGTGCGGCGCCGCGTCACTCACTCCTACTTGACACGCGCCACGGCCAGAGCGGCGAAGTGCAGGAACTGGGTGACGCTCACCGCCGGATAACTTCCCTCGAGGATTCCCAGGATGTCACTGCCCTTGCGCACGATGAGATAGTCCGTCTTCACGGTGATGCGCTTGCCAACCAACGTAACCACGTAGGCGACCCTCGCGCTGCCGTAGCGCGGCACCACGAGCGGGCGGAGCGTACCGACCACCGGGTAACCCGTCAGCACACCCTTGAACGTCCGGCACTTCGCGATGGCCGTGGCGACCTTCTTGTAGGCCACCTTCGCCTTGGAGTACGTAGTGATCGTCTCGTCAAAGATTGGATAACCCTTGGGCGCCGCGAAGAACACCTGCTCCTGGTGGGTCTCCTTCACTCCCTTGGGCGTCATCAGAGCGGCGAGGCAGCCTAGACGCGGATCCCCGCGTGGGGCCTCGGCCACCCAGCCGACGGGCATCTGATGGATGGTGACTGCCTGGGCCCGAAGGCTGGCGGTGCTCGACGGCACGCCCGCCGCCGATACGACCACGGGTCCAAGCAACGACATTGAGATGGATGCCGCCACCAGTGCGACAAGAACTCGTACCGAACACTTCATGATGTCCTCCTCATTGAATCCCTTCCTACACCCGTCACTACCGGAATGTTGGGGACATTGGTCCCGACTTTGATTCGCAAGGTGAATCGGCCTGTGAACCCCAGGGGCTCCAAGCGTTGGCCGTGACCACGGAGAGTAGCATGCGTCGCTCCTCTGAAGAGCAGGTTTGTAGGACGTAACAATGTGTCTTAACCGATCGGACACTGAACGGCGAGGTTCACCAGGGAAAGCGTTGTATTTTTAGCAACGATGCGTGGACCTTAGC
>PLHD01000023.1 GCA_003138815.1 Acidimicrobiaceae bacterium
TTGGATTAAACGGGGATCGTCCAGTGACGGTCAACTGGTGTCAAATCAGGCAGTGGTTTGGTCACGACCAGCTTGTGGTCGGCCCCGCGAGAACGAACTCGTGAACGGTCGACCTCTCAGATCGATAAGTCGACGTGACTTCGAGCATCGGAAGACGGTTGTCACTCAGCATCTTGCATCTCTCCCGGGAAGAGTGATCGGGGATATGGTGATGGCGATGATCACCGTCACCTGGGCGAATGGGATCAATTCGTAATCACTGACTCCCGGATACGAGTTGAACATGGCTCTTGGCGTCCTCGCCCTCGTCATCGCGGTTCTCGGCGCCGGCCGGTTCAGTGTCGATGCCCACGCCGAACGGCACGTGTTGGCGGTGAAGACATGGCCCGCCAATTAAGCGGCGTGGCCGTTTTCTTGCCAGTCGGGAGCCGTGGGCAACACATCATCTGGTGAGCCCCGGGTCTCGATCTCGGCATCTTGGGATTGGAAGAGGGACGCGGAAGGTCGGATTCCTCCGGTGGGGGCGTAATCTTCTGGCTTTGGAAGGAATCGTGTCCGTTGGTGTCGGATTCGCACGGCGAAGTCGGAATGGCCTGCGGGACGATCCGTGGGAATCTCGAACCGAGCTCGCGGTTCTCTTGGGTCTGGCAATGGGCCGAATTGAGTGTTGAGCCAGGGTGGACAGTCGAAGACCTTACTCATGGGGGAGACCGAGGTCCGTTGTGGCAATCGCAGTGGCAGTCGTGTTAAATGTTCACAAAAGATCAAATTTCTGAGGATAGTCATTGAGTGAGTTCGAATCCAGCGAAGCTGTCCGTCAAAGCGAAGAGCAGTCCTCGCCTGAGGACACACGCGCCATCGCCGCCGAACTGCTCAGCGCGGTGATGTCGCTCATTCCTGACGCGGCGGTGGTCGCGGACCCCGAGGGACGCATCGTATCGGTGAACGAACACGCCGAGGACCTCTTCGGCTATCTGCCGGGTTCGTTGGCCGGGCTCTCTATCGAGACGCTCATTCCCGAACGTGTTCGCCGGCGCCACCATGACCATCGCGCCGCGTACGTAGCCGACCCTCAAAGCCGGCCCATGGGCGCGGGCTTGGAGCTCACGGGACGTCGTCGTGACGGGAGCGAGTTCCCGATCGACATCAGTCTGGCGCCAATCACGAACGACGGCGAGCGACTGGTGGTCGCGGCCATCCGCGATATCACCGATCAGCGCCGGGCTGCGGCTGCCCAAGCGGAACTGGCGACCATTGTCCGGTCCTCTTCTGACGCCATCATCTCGACCACGCTCGACGGTCGCATCACGAACTGGAATCCGGCCGCCGAAGAGTTGTTCGGCTTCAGGTCGGACGAAATCCTGGGTGAGCACATCGTCGTGTTGGTCCCCAGTCACGCGTCACCGATTCTGGAGGATCTCCTCGGCGCCGCCTCGGAGAGCAGGTACCGAGAGGCACTTGACACCCGGTGGCGCCGTCGGGACGGCCGAGAGGTCGACGTTTCGGTGTCGATCTCGCCGCTCAGGGCTCGAGACGGAACCCTCCGAGGATTCTCGTCGATTGTCCGCGACAACACCGAGCGCAAGAGCGCCGAGAACGAGCTGCGTCGGTTGCTCACAGAAGAAGAGCGCCTCCAACGCCAGCACGCCGTGTCGGCCGAGATCCGGCTGGTCCTGCTGTCGGGCTCACCGATCAACGAGTCATTGATGCTGATATGCGAACGAGCTTCGGAACTCGCCGATGCTCCGGTGGCCGTCATCTGCGTGAAGGACTCCGGGGGTGTTCATATCGCCGCGGGTGTCGGCCCCGCCTCTCATCTGATCGGAATGGACCTGCCGGCCGGTCTTTCCATCGCCGAAGAGGTCATCGACCAGGGAGTGTCGCTGGAGATCTCACGGCGAAGCGTGCACTTCCAGATCGACGTGCCCCAGTCCCTGCCCGACGGACCGACGTTGGGCGTGCCCATCATCGTCGGGGGTTCGGCGACGGCATCGTTGATCATCGTTCGGTCCCCTGGCGCCGAGATGTTCAACACCGCCGCTCGAGTCATTGCCGAAGCCCTCGGCGCGCAGGCGACCCTCGCGTTCGAGATCGAGGGAGCTCGACGGGCACGCGAGCAGAATGTGCTCGTCGACGACCGGGAGCGCATCGCACGCGACCTTCACGATCACGTCATCCAGCGAATTTTCGCGGCGGGCCTGGGCCTGCAATCGTCCCTCAACTGGATCAGTGAACCTAAGGCGTACGAAAGGGTCTCCGACTCAGTTGACATGCTCGATGAGACCATTCGAGAAATTCGCAACACGATATTCAGCCTCTCCATGCCGGGGGAGTACGGTTCGACGTTGCGCTCCCAGGTCCGCGAGGTCGTGCAACAGGTGCAGGCGGCGCTGGGCTTCGAACCAGAAGTGGAGTTCATTGGCCTTGTCGACGCAGGAGTCCCGAGCCGCTTCACGCCGCACGTGGTCGCTTGCGTGCGAGAGGCGCTTTCCAACGTGGCCCGACACGCCCAGGCGAGTGCCGTACTGGTCCAGCTCAACGCGTCCGATGAGTCCCTCGTCCTCACCGTGTCCGACGACGGGGTAGGGATTGGTTCACCCACACGTTCGAGCGGGCTAACGAACATGGGCGATCGTGCCAGACTCTTGAACGGGACATTCGAGATCTCGACTGGCCCAAGAGGAGGGACCCGGATCGAATGGACCGTGCCTTTGGCGCGTTAGGTATTCGAGCATGTGGTTCCAGAAGCTCTGGCTCCTTTGGCGCGTAAGTGAACTACCAACGTGATGGTCAGTTAGCCGGGTCGGATCTCTTCGTCGCGGTGGGGAAAGAATGAGCTCCGCACCGAGTCTTGGATAAGCCGCGAGAGATTCATGAAGTGGACTTGTTCAACCTTGAACCTTGCTGTAGCCCTTTGAAGTTCTGGTGGCCTATGAGACTCCGCCTGATGCTCGCTGGGGGTCATCCAGGTCTCGATCCCGGCATCGTCGGATCGAACGAGGGACGCGAACGGTCGAGATGCGCAGGCATCGTCCGATCCATACGAATAGGAGGAACCGTCCTGTGGCGTCGGTCTCGTCCGGCGGATCCGATTGTCCGGGGGAAGAGCAGCGGGGACCGGCCTAGGTGGCCAATGAATGAGTGCTGCCTACAGGGGGAGGCCCCCAGGGGACCGTAGCGGCTCAGATTCGCAGTGAAGATTTGATTGCAGGCAAGAGGAGTGGGACGCTGTTGACGGGATCTCAACTGCCATTACCGTTGTGAACGATTGGGAGATGCATGATGGACTACAACCAGATCGACACTTCGGAGGCCGTCGAACTGGCCCCGCGCGTCTGGTGGGTTGGTTCACTCTTGCCCGATCTGAAGCTCCAGTGTCACGCGTACTTGATAGAGCAGGGAGATGAGTCGGTCCTCATCGACCCTGGCTCCGCCCTCATTGCTGATGAGATCATTCGCAAGATCGACTCTGTCGTTGGCCTCGGAAATGTTCGCTGGCTGGTGTGCTCGCAACCGCACCCCGATGTCACCGGGGCGCTGGCCGCCCTGGTGGCTCGGGGCCTGCATCCAGAAGCGGCCATCGTGACGCATTGGCGCGATGAGGCCCTGATCATCCATAGCGGCACTTCTCTCAAGTTCTGGCGAGTGGATGAGCACGGCTGGCGGCTCGAGCTTCAGGATCGGACGCTGAGGTTCGTGCTAACTCCTTACTCGCACTCAGCGGGCGCGTTCTGCACCTTTGACGAAGAGTCCAAGACGCTGTTCTCGTCGGCTCTCTTCGGGAGCTTCGCCAGGGATTCTTCGTTGTTTGCAACATCAGTCGACTACTTCGAATCGATGCGGTCGTTTCACGAGCAGTACATGCCTAGCCGCGAGATCTTGGCCTACGCGATCGATCAGTTGCGCGAGCTTCCGATGCGTGAAATCGCACCGCATCACGGCCAGGTCATCCCGAAGGATCTGATCGTGCCGATCATGGATCGACTTGAGAAGCTCGAATGTGGCATCTACCTGCTCGCCAGGGATGATCCGGGATTGGCATTCTTGCTCGCCGCCAACCGAACCATCCACAACGTGGTCGACGTGTTGGTGCGAGAACAGCAGTTCTCGGTCGTCGCAGCGCATCTGGCCGAGATGGCCTCGCAGCTGCTCGGGGCCGAGTATCTCGAGTTGTGGGGAGGGACCGGTGAGTCGTGGCTGCAATTCGAGCAGGCCGACGGCTTCGCCGGGCACCGCGCGGACACGCCCAGTGACGTCCGTGACGTACTCAATGGCGTCACCCCTCCCCCAGGTTCACGGCTGGTCCTGGCGCTTACCTCACCAGTCACCAACCACGTTGAAGGCGCGGTGGTGCTGGGATTCCGTGAGCGTCCGGTTCTCGACGGACCGACGCTCGCCATCATCTGGCAGATCACGGGCCTCGTCGAGGTTGGGCTGGAGCGCGAGGTTCTCCGTCGCTCGGTCGATCTGGAGCGGACTGCTTGGCATGAGCGCGCCACACATGACCTCTTGACTGGCTTGTATAACCGGGTATCGCTCGCGGACGCGTTTCGAAGGTTGACGGCCTTCGATGACCGGAACGCGTCGCCGCAGCTGGCGGTGCTGATGATCGACATCGATCACTTCAAGAGAGTCAACGATGCGCACGGCCACCCGACGGGAGACCGCGTGCTTCAAACGGTGGCCCATTCCATCACGACGAGCGTGCGACCGAGCGATCTGACGTTCCGATTCGGGGGCGAAGAATTCCTCGTGCTTCTCTCCAACGTCGATGACGCCACAGCGGTCGCGGCAGCTGAACGGATCCGCGCGAACGTGGCCAGCTCGACCGAAGCGGGACCCGGCGTTACGATGAGCGTGGGTGTCGCCTTGCGGCGTTCTGGCGAACAACAAGATGCCCTGATCGCCCGCGCCGACCGTGCCCTGTATCAGGCAAAATCGAGCGGCCGAGACCGAGTCGAAGTCGCCCTGTGAACTGGGGCACGCTCGTTTCACAGAGCGGTTTGCAGACCCCGGGGTTCGCGCAGATGGGAGTTCTTCCAGACGGCGGCCGTCGTGGCGTGAGACCACGTATCCGACGAGCGGTCGTTGGAGAAAGGTCCGAGCAGAGGGGGAGACCGGACCGAGACCTGAATCCTCGGCAGCAGCTCACGATATCGCATTTGATTGAGCGCTAGCTGGCCGGCAGTGGCGTGAAATGGACGAACGCCGTGTCTGGCTGGGGCACGTTCTAAAGATTCAATCTCGGGGCAACGAAGTGCTCACCGCCCAACGGCTCGGTAGGAGGCATCCCTCACTTGAAGGTGGCTTGTCACTCCCATTAGGGCATCTTGGACTTCAGCACGATGGTCCGGCCATCGACGACGAAGTTCCCGTAGCCGTGATGATGAATGGTTCTTGGTCGCTTCTGTTTAGGGTCGGTCCAGGCCTTGACCACTTCGAGGATGAAGATGTCGTACTTGTCCACCAAACTCGTGTCCACGACTCTGCACTCGAGGTTGGCGAAACACTCGGCGATGAGCGGCGGTGTAACTAGCTCGGCCGGCTGTGGCGTGAGTCCAAACTTCTTGAACTTGTCGACCGTGCGGCCCGACGAGTTACCTACCTTCACCGCGACGGGCGCCAGTTCGACGGCGGGAATGGCAATCACGCAGTCTTGCTCGGCTACCATCGCCGCGAAACTGTAGTCAGCGCTGCTCACGACGCAGGCAACCAGCGGTGGTTCAAACTCGACCATCATGTGCCACGACATCGTCATGACGTTGGACTTTCCACCATGTGCCGTGGTCAACAGAACCACGGGCCCGGGTTCAAGGAGTTGATAGACCTCCGAGAGTGGAAGTTCCTTCATGCTCGAGGAGCCTCTCGAACTGGCAACGCGAGTTCGGCTCTCCGTTCCAACTTCGCTGACGGGCTCATTTCCAGGCGACGATCAGGGCCGGGCGCCTGGAGGTTGGGGGGACCTCGCCATCGGGCCACCCGACGGCAATCGGCAGCGCGCAGGGCCACTCGCGCGACACATTCAACTCCTCCTTCACCTCCGCTCGATTGAACAGTGGGCGGGCCAAGCCGATCGGGCAGGTTCCGAGTCCGATCGTCCATGCCGCCAGCATCAGGTTCTCCGCGGCCAGGAAACAGTCCGGCACGCCGTCGATACTCGTGGCGTAGATCACAATCAACGCAGGAGCACCATGGAACAACTCGAAGTCCGGACCAGAGGCCATCTGGCGAAGCCGATCCATGTCCGGCAAGCCGCTCTCGGCGACTTCGATGGCCGGGGGCTCGCTCAACAGGAGCTTCCTCCCGTCGGCGGCGTAACGCGCGAGGACCCCGCGCTCCTGGACAACAGCGAAGGCCCACGGCTGGCAGTTGACTGCACTGGGAGCGTGGATGGCAGCGTCCACCAGCAGTTCGACGTCGCCGCGGCTCACCGGCCTGTCTTCGTAGGCTCGAACGGCCCGGCGTTGATAGATCGCCTTCATGTCGCCCGTGGCGTTCGGAACGCTCGCCCCTGGAGAGTGACGGGGCTGCGGGAAGGTCGCGTCCGTGTCGGCGGTAGTCATCATTCTTCCAGTCTTAGGGTCGATGCTGGTGATGGCGCGATTCTCGATTCGGTGTGTTGCATACGGACTCCTTGCTCAACGGGTACGGGGCCGACGGACCGACCCATTCAAGACTCTCGCGCCATAGGTGCCTTGGCGGCCAGGGCCAATAGTCCTACGCCGCCATGGACGATACGCGCGGCGCGACGGCCAGGAGGCAGGATTCGCCAATGCCCTTCGGCTGGATCCGGCGATTGGAAATAGTTATCCGTGAGGGCAGGCCGCTCGTGGCGCCGGATGCGGAACATCCGAATGTTCCGCAGGGGTCCGAATCGTCGCCGCTAGGGTCCTAAGCAGAAGTGAATGATGAGAAATGGGAGCGAGGAGGGCAATATGGACACACCGCTCCAGACGTCGACGAAGGTGCTCTCGGCTGCCAGACGCGTCCAAAGCGTGGCGGGAACCATTGCGCAGGCAGCGTGCTCCGAATGAAACTCGTCGTTCCCATCGTGATGATGGCGTTGTTCAGCGCACTCTTCACCGGCGTGTACATCTGGATGCGACGTTCTACGTTTGGTGAATCCGAGCGACGGCGAGAGAAGAACGGTCAAGAGACCCCTCGACAAGACGTCCCGGTGCTTTCCGACGTGCGGTCTGCAACACAGCCTCGGCGCTAAGGGACACGACGTAACTCCTCTGGCTGCCAGATAGGCCTCGGAAGATTCGGGCACGGTAAGCGACATTGCGCCAGTCAGGAGCTCAACGGGACTTCCTGGGCCGCCCGGGTCTCGTCGTCCGGCATTTCCACTTCGATCGAAGTGCCATCAACGTGGCAGCACTCCGGCGAGTTCACGGTGTGACCAGGTCGCAACGTCATCGTTCTGCGACGAGAACTCATCAGCACCAGCCCTTTCCCTCCCAACGTGAGCAGGGGCTCGGCACGGTTGCCCGTAAGGATACTCACTCAACAAATATTGAGTGATAATGTCATTTCGTGATTCAGAATCCAATGGTCGAACATCGAGCAGCCCTGCACGCCGCCCTCGGCGATCCGGTCCGCCTTGCGATCGTCGACGAGCTCATGGTCTCGGATCGTGCGCCAATCGAACTTCAAGCGCTGACCGGTCTGGAGTCGAACCTGCTCGCCCACCACCTCGACACGCTCGAAGTCGCCGGACTCATCATCCGTTCCCAATCGAGCGGTGACGCCAGACGGCGCTACGTTCGCCTCGTCCGTGGTGCGCTCGGCGAACTCGAGTTCTCCATCGGCAAGACGACGAGCGATGTCCTCTTCATCTGCACGAAGAACTCTGCGCGCAGCCAGCTCGCTGCAGCGCTGTGGAGGGAGATCACCGGATTCGGGGCCCAGTCCGCGGGAACCCACCCGGCGGAGCGAGTGCACCCCGGCGCCATCGCGGCCGCAGAGCGTTCGGGGCTCGACCTCCACGACGCGGTCCCGCGCCGATTTGACGAGGTCGCGGTCGTGCCGCCATTGGTGATCACGGTGTGCGACCGCGCTCACGAGGAGATTGGCTCTGATCAGGGATGGTGGCACTGGTCGGTGCCCGACCCGTTGCCGCGAGCAACGAAGAGCGCCTTCGACGCGACCCTCACCGATCTCCGAGATCGAATCGAAGCGGTCTTCGAGACGAGAGAGGTTCTTCAGTGAGCGGCCGCGATGCTGAGAATGCAGTCAGGCAACTTGGAGTACTGCCCGAGACCGGCACGGGCCAGCTCCGACTCAACCTGGTTCGACGATTGGCCGCGGAAACCTTGGGTACGGCATTCTTGCTGATTGCGGTGGTTGGATCGGGCATTGTGGCGAGTCGCCTCTCACCGAGCGACACGGGTCTCCAGCTGCTCGAGAACGCGGTAGCGACCGCCGCCGCGTTGATCGGGCTGATCCTCATGCTCGGGTCGGTCTCGGGCGCCCACTTCAATCCCGTGGTTACTCTCGTCGACCGCCTCCTAGGGACCGTCAGAACCAGTGATGCCCTGCTCCACGTCGTTGCCCAGATCGTGGGCGGCTGTCTCGGTGCCATCTGCGCGAACGTCATGCTTTCGCCTCCCGTCGTCCTTTCGACCGGGGTTCGCTCGCCGGGCGCGCTGTGGTTCTCCGAGGTGCTCGCGACCATCGGGCTGCTCCTCGTCATCCACGGCTGTGTCCGCACCGCACGGGCTACTGTTGTCACCTTCGCGGGCGGGATCTGGATTGGTGGCGCGTACTTCTTCACGTCGTCGACGAGTTTCGCCAATCCCGCAGCCGCAATCGGCCGATCCTTATCGAACTCGTTCGCACTGATCCGGTTCATCTTCCCGCACAATCCCTCGGAGACCCCATGAATGCCCCTCCTCCCGAAGTCCTCTTCCTATGCGTGCACAATGCCGGCCGGTCCCAGATGGCCGCGGCATTCGCGCGTGAGATGGGCACAGGCCGCGTGGTCGTCCACTCGGCGGGTTCCGCGCCCGGCGAGGCTCTCAACCCAGCCGTGGTCGAGGTCATGCGAGAGAAGGGCATCGACATTTCCAACGAGTCGCCTCGGAAGTTGACCGAGGAGATGGGTCGCAGCGCCGACGTCGTCGTCACGATGGGCTGCGGCGATGCTTGTCCGGTCTACCCGGGAAAGCGTTACGTCGATTGGGAGTTGACCGACCCGGCGGGCAAACAGACTGATGAAGTCCGACTGATCCGCGACGACATTGAACGGCGCGTCCGAGACCTCGTCGACAGTCTTCTTGAGCCGAATACCTAGGAAAGGGAGCACACCATGCCCGACCCGCGTCAATTCCGAGACCTGCCACCTGATGAGCAACACCTGATCGGACGATCGCTCGAGGAGCTTCAGCGCGAGTTCGACGGGACCTTCGACGATGAGACGATCGAGCACTTCATCGTCGACTCCTACGAGAGGCTCGCTGCCAAGGCCAAGGTGAAGACCTTCATCGGGGTGCTCGCCGAGCGCTTCGCTCGCCAACGCCTTCAGGCAATGACGCAGATCGAGAGTTCCGAGCCCGGCAAGCCGGGCGTTCTGTTCCTGTGCGTCCACAACGCCGGGCGAAGCCAAATGGCGGCCGGATGGCTTCGCAGCATCGCGGTCGATCAGGTGAACGTGTACACGGGGGGTTCAGAACCTGGCGCGGCACTGAATCCGATGGTCGTTGACGCCATGGCTGAGGTCGGAGTCGACATCCATGAGGAATTCCCCAAGCCTTGGACCGACGAAATTGTTCGGGCCGTTGACGTCGTGGTCGCCATGGGCTGCGGCGACGTCTGTCCCATCTATCCGGGCAAGCGCTACGTCGACTGGGAGCTTGATGATCCCGAAGGCAAGGACCTCAGTGCAGTTCGAGCCATCCGCGATGAAATTCGCAGACGAGTCGAAGAACTCGTAATTACTCTGGGTGTCGCGTTGCCGCAGGAGTGAACGTTGCGAGGATGGCGTTCATTGCCAGTGCCGACGTCGACTCCGGCCACTGCGCCGGCAGATCGAGCGCGGGGCTCGCGGGGATACTGCCAACGATCTTCAAGCGGACGTGGACGCCAAACAGGCAGGCGCATGCGTTTCCTGATTCCGGGGGACGGATGGTTCTTGGCGCCGAGCGCGGGGCGATCCAGGGGATCTGTCCGAAACGATCTACCGGGAAGCTGCAGCGACCTTTGCC
>PLHD01000069.1 GCA_003138815.1 Acidimicrobiaceae bacterium
AAATATCTACTTACGGAATCTTGGCAAACTAACTGGCGGAATTGCTATGTCAGCCTAACCCGAACTCAGGCCACGTCCTCATAAGCGTTGGCCGCCAAACGGGGTCAAAGCCACATCTGACGAGTTTGTTCTTCGGTATCGGCGAGCGGGTTCGACGGTTTCGAGCGATGTGCTCACGGGTTACAGTGCCAAAGAGGGATTGTTTTGCAGGGTAACGCCGTTGCTCTGTTACTGGCAGAAGAGAGCACCCATGGCTGAATTGATCATGCTGAAATTTGACAGTCCCTACGGCGCACAAGGCGCCCTGTCGGAAGTGCGCGCGCTCGAGGAGTTGCACTACGCGTGGTTGGACGATGTTGCGACGGTCGAGAAGCACAAGGGCGGTTTCGTGGCGCTTCACACGCCGCACGGTTCAGCTCTTCGAGGCGCTTTCTTCGGCAGTCTGATTGGCCTCCTCCTGTTCTGGTGGTTCCCCCCGGCGTGGTTCTTCAGTGGGTGGCTTGGCGGCATGGGCGGCGGTGCTCTCATTGGCGAAGCGATGAAACGATCGGGGATTGACGAGACATTCGTTGACCAGGTCAAGTCTGAATTGACCCCGGGCACCTCGGCCCTGTTCCTCATTGGTGCCAGGAGCGACACTGACGAGATGGCAAGGGCCTTCGAAGAGCATCATCCCACCAGCGTGATTCGTCACACGCTGCCCGAACCCACGCTCGAGAATCTCAGAAAGGAATTGGGCGAACAGGAGAAGGCTTGACGTTCTCGTACGCCGTACTCGCCAGCGTTCGAGCCGATTAACCACGTGTTGGGAGTGCGGGCAGCACAAATGATGCTTTGACAGTCCGACGCTTCGCCATAGGCGGTTTATGTCAATAGGAATCTTGCGGAACTTTGCGCACACCGGTTCAACCGGTTTGAGCGTTTTCGTGAGTCGCCATCCGTCGACCGGCCAGTCAATCTGCCAATACCATGCAGCTGGAGGGGTGGGTTCAGTGGGCCGTCCGGATCCTGGACCTGGCACCTCGGGATTAGAGAAGCAGGTTCTCACAGCCGCGAAAATTTGGTCCAAGAGCCGAGGGTCCCGCGCCACTTCACCGCGCTGGCCTTCGAGGTCCGCCCGCTCACGCCTGGGCGGGAGCGCGAATCGTCAATATTCCCAACGGTTTCTGATATGACTTTCGACACTGGCGGTGTTGGCGTGCTGGTGCTGGGCTAACGCACATGAGCAGTTCGTGGCTGGTCGCGGGTCTGGAGGAGGGGCCAGCCCCGGTGCAGCCTCGTCGATGGCTCGCGCTCGCGGTCCTATGCGTGTCGCTCTTGATCGTCTCGCTCGACACGACGATCCTCAACATCGCCCTGCCCGACATCGTGCGTCAGCTGCACGCCTCCGAGACGCAGCTCCAGTGGGTCGTGGACGTCTACGCCTGCGTCTTCGCGGGCCTGCTGCTGGTTGCGGGCAGCGTCGGCGACCGCATCGGGCGCAAGAGGCTGTTCTGTGGCGGACTCGTGATCTTCGGTGCCGCGTCGGCCGCCTCGGCGTTCTCCAGTGACCTGACGTGGCTCGACCTCTCGCGCTCGCTGATGGGCGTCGGTGCAGCTTGCATCATGCCCGCGACGCTCTCGATCATCTCGGATATCTTCCGTGACGACCAGACCCGTGCTCGGGCCATCGGGATCTGGTCGGGTACGACGGGACTGGGCGTCGCGATTGGTCCGATCGCCGGTGGCTGGCTCCTGGTGCACTACTGGTGGGGCTCGATCTTCCTCATCAACGTGCCTTTCTCGGTGCTCGGCATCCTCGGTGCGCTCTGGCTCGTGCCCGAGTCCAAGGACCCCCAGCGCCGACCCATCGACTGGCTCGGCGCCGTCTCCTCGGCCGCCGGGCTGACGCTGCTCGTCTGGTCGATCATCAACGTGTCGGTCAATGGCTGGGGCGCCTTCTCGTCCTGGGGCGCGGCGAGCATCGCCGTCGTGATCCTGGGCGGCTTCATCGCGTGGGAGCGGCACACGACGTTTCCCCTGCTGGTGATCGAACCCTTCGGCGACCGGCGATTCTCGATGGCGATGCTCGGCGGCGCGCTGTCGATCTTCAGCTTGATGAGTGCCCTGTTCCTGCTGACCCAGTATCTCCAGTTCTCGCTGGGCTACTCGCCGCTGGCGACGGGCGTGAGGATCCTGCCGATCGCCGTCGTGCTCGGCGTCGCCGCGCTGTCGTCGTCCCAGCTCGACAAGTGGTTCGGTACAAAGGTCGTGATTACGGCCGGGATGCTGATCGTGGCCGGCGGTTTGTGGCAGCTGACCACCGTGACGGTGACGTCGGGCTACTCCCACGCCCTGGCCGGCATGATGCTGCTCGGCGCGGGCGCCGGGTTCATCATCGCGCCGGCGACCTCCTCGGTGATGGCGGCCCTGCCCCGTGAGCGCGCCGGCGTCGGCTCGGGGATCAACAGCAGCGCCCAGGAAGTGGGCGGTGCCCTCGGTGTCGCGGTCATCGGCACGGCGTTGTCGTCGAGGTACCGCGCAGAGATGGCGCCCTTGCTTGTCGGTCACGCCGTGCCACTGGCGGCGAAGAATGCCATCCTCGGATCACTGGGTGGAGCACTCACCGTGGCCCACATGGCGGGAGGCGCGATGGGCAAGGCCTTGGCCCTCGCCGCTCGGCTGGCCTTCGTCGAAGGGATGGACCTGGCGCTGGCGGTGGGGGCCATCGTGCTCGCTGTCAGCGCGGTCGTGGTGGCCGTCGCGTTGCCCGCTCGCGCGAAGAAGCGGGCTCAGCCCAAGGGGCAGGGGCAGTAGCGGTGGCGCCGCGTCTGCTGGGCGAGCTGCTGCGCCGGCTTCGGCCGCGCAACGCGCCCGTCGCCGCGGTGGCGATACTCGCTCGTGCCGAGAGCGAGCGGACGGCGATCCTCGCGGTCGCCAAGAACACCTCCGTGTGCGTGGAGCTGCTGGCGCGCGAGAGGACGGCGAATTCAGGGAGTCAGCGCAAAGGTCTTGCGAATCAACAACGGTGAGTTGATCGATTAGGAGGTTGTCATGGCAGGTGGTCCTGCATGACGCAACGATAGAAGCAGACGGTGTTTCGTTTGCAAGCGGAGGGGTGAATCGCAACGGGAAGATCGGTGCCGAACTTCGGTATTGATCTGTGGACAATATTTCAGAAGAAGCCGAACTCATAGGGACTTGCATGCCGTCGTACGGTCCAATGAGCTGCTGTCAAGCACTGGGCATTACATGGGCACGTAACACGGAACAGTTGTGGTTACGTCGGGTCACTACAGGTCAACATTTGACAGCGTGAGACCTCTTCGACGTCATGGGTCCCAACAGAAACCCATTGCACCACTGATGGGGCTCGAACCCGTGCCACTGAATCGCTACGGGTTTCGCGTTGACTTGATCCACCGGGAAACTGACATTTTGCACGCCATGCGGTCCATTTCAGTTCGCCGACGTTCGCTGGCGACCATAAGCGGTTGCAATATTGGGTGTTCAGTTCGCCGGCGTTCAGGCGTGACCGCACGTAATCGCCGGCGTTGCTAAAGGCGTTGCTAAAGGCGTTGCTAAAGGGAATGCCCTTGCATACTGTGCAAAGGGTCAGGTTTCTGATGTATTAGTTCCGATGTTGGGCTCTGCTCATAAGAGGCGAAGATAGGATTTCGTGAATAGCCGTACCCTCCTCCGCAGCGTTCACGGTTCATCGGCGACACGTCAGGTCTCTCCGCGCACAGCTGGTGATGGAAGTCTTAATCGTCCGTATTTTCTAGGTGCCAATTGTGCAAGGTGCGGACACCTGCTTGAAGGGGTGGCGGCAACTTAGTGTCGTCAGTACGAAGAGGTCGAATCAGGCGATATTTCGGGCGGCCAGCTCTGCGCATTCAAATGGCACGGCCACTCCACGAGCATTGAAGCCAAAATAACTTTACGTCAGAGTACTGGTGCGCCGAAGTCAATGAATCCGGCATTCCTGCAAGCAGAGCTTGCATCGCGAGCTCTAACATCCATGAAACCTTGATCATCTTCTCCGAACGGATCGGGGGAATGTAAAGGATCGTCATTGGTGATCACGTGAGGCTGATCGGTCGAAGCAACGTCCGGAGTGTCACGGCGATGAAAACGGTGAGGCCTGCGCGTAGTTCCTGACGCGCAACACTGCCGGGTTCGGTAAACGACCGCGACCTGCATCCTGACCGCCTTGCAGTCGCTTAACTGCAGTCCTGCTCAATTCGACGGCATGCGGCCGCATTCTCACCGTCGCCTGTTGTACTTCGACACCAGTGCGGTCTTGGTTCCCACGCGGCATTGGCGGTTACGGCCAGATGAGGGTCTTGCCCTTGTACAGGCTGGCGACGAGTGACACATCCTCGGCGGAGGCGAGCTTGGGTACGGTGGCTATGACGCCGTAGGTACGCAGCGCGGTGGACTCGGGCCGCCACTCGGCGTACGTCTGCACACCGAGGCCCTGGCTCGGCAGGCTAGCGGACAAGGTCAACTTTCTCTCGAGCGCCCATACCGCGTCCTCGTGCGCTGGCACGAACTCCGCGCCTGCCGTCTTCGCGTAGGTACCTTCGATCTTGACGCATGCGGACGGGTGCTTGATGCAGTAGTGGAGGGCGCGCAGGTCCGCGCGCATGAAGTCGGCCACGGCCTGGCGGTGTTTGCTGAGGAACGTGGCGTTCACCGTCATCACGTTGTAGGTCCCCGCGATTTTGAACTGCTGCGGCGTGAACTCGTTGAACGGGTCCCTCGCGGCCTTGAGCATGAGCGCCTGGTTCGATTGGTAAGCCTGGAGGCCCTGGACCGTCCCCTGGATCACCTGGGTTGGGTTGTAGTTCGTATCGCCGATCAGGTTGATTGCCGAGATATTCGCGCCCGCGGCGGTGAGCATCTCCCGGATCGCGACCGGTAGAACCGTGTAGTAACCGAGGGTCTTGCCATCGAGTTCTTTAAGTGAGGTGATCGACTTATTCGTGATGATCGCGTAGTCGCTCGTATCGCCGGAGGTCTCGATGCCCACCATATGCGCGCCGCTGGCGACGGCCTCGAGGGTGTCGGCCGCGCTTCCATCGTTCGTCACTTGCGCCCTCCCCGACGAAACCAGTTCGTTGACGTCGGTGGCGTTCGTGACGAACTCGACTTTCAGGCACATGTCGGCGAAGTAGCCAAGCTTCTCAGCCCCGAAGACATCGATGATACCGGCGGAGGCGTCGAAGCCGAATGGTGAGACGTAGGTGATCGCCCCTACCGCCTTGTTCGCCGCACACTGGGACGCGTTCAGCAGTCCCGTGTTCACGTTGTGTTTTGCAGTTGTCGCACCCACTGAATCGGTCGTCGCGGTGATGAGCGTCGCGGTCATGCCAAGCGACAGTGCGCACAGCGCCGCCCGGGCCATTCCTGTTAGGCCTCTTGATTTCATGGGACGTCCTCTCGTCTTGTTATGTAGTTCTTTACTCAATCTCTTGCCGGTTTGAAACAGCCTGTCATGAAGGGTGCAAGCTCGCTCTTCTCGGACACGCCGAATCGGACGTTCGGCACACGGCCTCACTGGCTGCTCATCGTCACGGTGGAATATTCACTGTGACCTCGCCCGGCTCGAACTTTGCCAACTCAGCAACCGTCGCTGGAACATGGCGACAACGAACGTTACGCTAATACCGAGCAACGCGAGCACGACGACCGAGGCATAGACGGCCTGGAGGTCCGCCTGGTTCGCTGAGGTCTCGATCAGCGAACCGAGACCGGTTGTTTGACCTGCGGCGGAGAACTCCGCGACCACCGCGCCGATGAGCGACAGTGGCAGGCAGATCCTCGCGGCGGCGAACAAGTACGGCAAGCTACTCGGCAACTCCAGACGCCACAACACCTCCCACCGTGACGCGTGCAGCGTGGTGAAAACGTCGAGGACCTCCGGGTCCAGCGAGCGCAAGCCGACCAGGGAGTTGACAAGGAACGGGAAGAAGACGATCACTCCGGCGATGATGTACTTCGGGGTGAATCCGAAGCCGAAAGCGACCACGAGACCGGGCGCGATCGCGACGATCGGCGTGACGTTCAGCACGACGGCGAGCGGCATCAGCGCACGCTCGAGGATGCGAACGTGGCTCATGAGCACTGCGAGCAAGAACGCGGCAGCCATGCCGCACGACGCACCAACGACCGCTTCCCGCAGCGTGACGAGCATGTCGTGCCAGTACAAGCCCGGTTGGGTGCGGAGCTGGTCGACGATCTGGGAGACGGTCGGAATAATGTACGGGTTGTGGACCGCGTAGAGCTGCCAGCCAAGGACGATGAGCCCGAAGCCGACGATTGGTGGCACCCACATTTGCATTCGCAAGGCGCGCCATCGACTCCTTCTGGTGCTCACTCGCGCGCCTCGCCAGTCGTTCCGCGGGTTGCTCGTCATTCGGGCTGACTCCAGGTGCGGCGGAGCTCGCGGCGTACCTCGACCTCTACCGTATGAAATGCCTCCGAGTTCCCCACGAGGCTGCCACGCGGCCGCGGGAGATCGACGGGAATAACTGCTCGAATGCGGCCCGGCTGTGGTGACATCACCACAATCACGTCGGAGAGTTCGACCGCTTCGGCCACTGAATGCGTGACGAATAGGACCGTCTTTTGGTTCGACTGCCACAGCTCCAACAGCCCGCGTCGCTGTGCCTCGCGCGTGAACTCGTCAAGCGCCGAGAACGGCTCGTCCATGAGCAGGATCATCGGATCAAATACGAAGGCGCGCGCGATCGCGACCCGCTGCTGCATGCCGCCTGAGAGCTCGTGCGGCCGGCGGTCTAATACGCCGCCCAGCCCGAAACTCTCGAGCAGCTCACGAGGGTCGATCGGTCGTCGGTCGCCCCCACCGGTGCCGTGCTTGTTGACCTGGAGCGGTAGTTCGACGTTCTCAATCACCGTTCGCCACGGCAGCAGCGCCGGCGTCTGCGGCACGAGGCCTATGTGCTTGGACTCGGCGGCGTGAATGACGGTCTCGCCGAAGATCGACACCGAACCACGATCTGGGGTGAGCAGGCCGGCGACGATACGCAGCAGCGTGGACTTGCCGCAGCCGCTTGGACCGATGAGCGTCACGAACTGCCCTCGACGGATCCGCAGGTTGACGCCCTCGACGGCTGGCGTATTTTCGTTGCCTGTGGCGAAGGCCTTCCAGATGTCGCTGATCGAGACCCCGTCGTCATCCGCCGCGGAGACATCGTTGGTCAACTGAGCCGCGTGCCCGCTCACTTGCTCTGCGCCGCTTCTTGGCACGAGGTCGGCGGACAGCCACGCTGTAGTCTGCATCTATTTTCCATCGGCACCATCTTGTCAGCACGGGTAAAACTCAGCGCGCGTTACCTCTCGTCATGTTTCTTTTCGCCGTCTGACGGTGGATTAAGGCTAGGCCGATTGTCACAAGTTTGCGGCCAAACCACGTAGCTTCACGTAGCTATGGGACTTGTAGCGGATATTTATGGATATGCATACCGCAGTGAAGGCTTCAATCGAACTCGCCAGCGACATCGATCCCGCTATCACAGCACGCAAGCCTTCCATACGATTGACGAGTTCTGCTACGTGTTGGCGGTCTTCTTCGTGGTCAGAGAAGATCACTACGTCCGCGTCGAGATCGCTATCCTGGTCCTCCATTGTTGCGGCGGGCAAATGGTGAAATGCCCCAACAATCCTGCTCTCGGGAAGTGCGAACGCGATTTGTGCCGCCATCGAGCCACGGGCAGGATATAACGGAACAAGTTCGCGTCCCTCACGAGCGAGGGCGTTGACCATTGAGACAACCGTCTTACCGGCCAGCTGACTCTTCAGCGAACGTACCGTGGCAACAGCCGAATCCCATGGGGTCGCCACTATTACGATTCCGCTGAGCGCCGCGTCTTCATTCGTCGCTCCAGAGATGGTGCCTCGGCCGCGAGGTAACAAGCTGCCAGCGACTTCGTGAGCGCGGCTCGAATCGCGAGATCCTAGGACAACATCACAGCCCGCGTTCGCCAAACGAATGGCTACGCCGCGTCCAGCAGGACCGGTCCCTCCGAGTATTCCAATCGTTGTCATGCCTCTCCTTGGCTGCAATTTGCTGCGAAGATACCGAATGGACTCGGCAACTCACGGCCTGACGGTGGTCCAACCTCGATGATCGCCGAATAGTTGAAATTCGGATCACTACGCACTCTGGGCGAAGCAGCGAATTTGCCGCCGAACCGATCTTCAGGCATCGGTGGTCAAACCCTTCATCCCCAGAATTGTTACTGTCAACGCTGCCCGGCCAACTCTATCGGCGTTTCCCACGTTCACGGGTTTTACACCTCGATCCACGTGCGCCCAGTTGCTCGGGTGCAATGACCGCAACTGTAGAGGAGTGATCATGACGTAACCGAGCGATGGCAAAAAAGAAACCATTGTCTCATGTGGATAGCGCAGGAAAACTGCGAATGGTTGACGTCACGGGCAAGCGTTCGACGCTGAGGCGCGCGTACGCCAGTTGCGTGGTCCGCACCGTGGTCGACATCGGCGCTCTTGCACAGAGGAATGACGGCGTGGACCCCGTGCACGCGTCACGGCTCGCCGGTATCCAAGCCGCTAAGCAGACGGCGAACATTATCCCCCTCTGTCATCCACTGAATCTCAACGATATTCACGTCGACATCGTTGCGAAGTCGCAGTGCATAGAGATTTCAGNNATTTCAGCGACCGTAGCGGCGCAACATCGGACGGGAGTAGAGATGGAGGCGCTCACGGCGTGTGCCTTTGCCGCCCTCAGTATCATCAGCTCGTTAGTGGATTTGGACCCGAACGCACAGATCGACGACCTTGTCTAGCTACGTAAAAGCGGGGGCAAGTCTGGTGATTGGGGCCGACTAGTGGATGCCCCGCGAGGCAACCTCTCACGGTGAACGGATTGGTGTTGTTTTGACTCGTCCGACGCGGTCGCTGCGGACGTCACCGGCGTTCTTGGTGCCAACTCACCCGGCTCCCACACCGGGCTCGATCATCACCGACGACGTTCGCGCGACGTCGTCACCCTCAGCCGCCTGAAACAGCCGGGATGACGGCGATCTCGTCGCTGTCGTTCACGAGCGTATCGGGGCCAGCGTCGTCGCCGTTGACCCAGATGCGAGACACTGCGACTATTCGTGAGAAGTCGGCTCCGAAGCATTCTTCGGCCGCAGCGACGACGTCGCCGACGTGGCGACCGGGGAGGAAGACCTGGGAGACACCAGCGGCTTCGCGGGCCGGCCCGAAGAGTAGTAGTCGAGCCACCGTCTAGCCGCCGATCATCGACATGGAGCGCTGAGGCGACAAGAAGCCGGGCTCGTTGATGCCGTGTCCGGGGAACTTCCCCCAGACCGCCGATCGAAGGCTGTGCGCGATCGCATCATCGGATCCGCCGTGACGCAGGAGATCGCGCACGGTAGTTTCACCGTCAGAGAACAGGCAGTTGCGAATAGCGCCGTCGGAGGTGAGTCGCAGGCGGTTGCAGGTGCCACAGAACGGTTCGGTGACACTTGAGATCAGGCCGATCTCGCCGGCGCCCACCCCGTCGACGAAGCGGAATCGTTCGGCGGGCGCGGGACTCGCGGTCCGCTCGATTGGCTCCAGCTCCCATCGCGCCGAGATCAGATCATGGACTTCACGACCCGGCACCAACTGCGCACGATCCCAGTTGCCCTCGGCGTCCAGAGGCATGAATTCAATGAAGCGGACCGTGCGGCCGGTGTCGCGCGCGAACTGGGCGAACGACAGAATCTCGTCATCGTTTTGACCGCGCAACAGGACCACGTTGATCTTCAACGGCAGGAGTTTCGCTTGTTCTGCCGCGTCCATCGCATTGAGCACGACGTCGAGGGTCGCCCGGCGGCGAATCGCGGCAAAGCGCTCCGGGATCAGCGAGTCGCAGCTGATGTTCACTCGCCGAAGCCCCGCCTGGGCGAGGTTTTCGGCGTGGCGCGCCAACTCGGTTCCGTTCGTGGTGAGAGAGATGTCCTCGAACCCCAGATCGCTCAAACCCTGCACCAGGGACACCAGTCCCTTTCGAACGAGGGGTTCGCCACCCGTGAGACGAACGGCATCGACCCCGAGGCCTTTGGCCACCTCGGCGAAACGAAGGATCTCGTCAAAGCGCAACAACTCATCACGCTCCATGAAGGTCATGCCCTCTTCGGGCATGCAGTAGACGCATCGCAGGTTGCACCGATCGGTTACTGAGATCCGCAGATCGTTGTGGACGCGGCCGTAGCGGTCGACGAGAGGACCACTGGTGGGCATGACCTGGACCACGAGCTTGTCCGACTCCATCGCACGCAACGATTTGGGTGTGATGCCGACCGGTACCGACGTCGTCATGAGCCCGCCCCTCCGGTTGATTGGTCATCACTCAGCTCGGTGACATCGGCTGGGTAGAACAGTAGTGCTCGAACTGGGGTCCCCTGGGCTACGCCTCTTCCATCAGGCAGGATCAACAGGGCGTTGGCGTTCGCCATGGCATTGAGTTGGTGGGATTCCTGGTCCTCGAGGGGGCGGGCGAAGTAGTGGCCCTCGCCGTCGAGGGAGACGTGGCCTCTCACGAAGTGGATTCGGCCGTCAGGAACTCTCGCCAGATCGACCGTGGACGTGGCGCTCACCAGTGCGCGAAACAGATTGGTGTGTCCCGCCATCCGTCGAACGGCGGGACGTACGAGCAGTTCGAAACTCACCATGGCCGACACCGGATTCCCCGGGAGTCCGAACACGGGGAGGTTCGTCTGGGCCAACGTTCCAAAGGCGAATGGTTTCGCCGGGCGGATCGCGACCTGCATCCAGCGCATCGACCCACCGCTGACGTCGTCGAGCACGATACGCACGATGTCAAAGTCGCCGACACTGACCCCGCCGCTGGTGATGAGGGCATCGCACGATTCGGCGGCTCGACCGAAGGCCTCGAGAAGAGCCCCACGGTCATCTGGAACGACGCCGAGGTCGACTGGCTCCCAGCCTTCTTCACGAATAAGTCCAAGCAACGAGTGACGATTGGCGTCTCGGATCCGGCCGGGGGGCAGCGGCCCGTCATCGACAAAGAGTTCGTCGCCCGTTGAGAGCACGCCGAGGCGAGGACGACGATGGACCGGCACCGTACCGATCCCTTGTGCCCCGAGGACACCCAGGTGGGCGGGCCGAAGAGTCGTGCCGGCCAGGGCGAGTACATCGCCCGCGGCCACGTCGTAGCCGGGGTGGCGAATGAAGTTGCCGGCAGGAATCTCGGTCGTGACGACAACGGTGTCATCGTCATCATTCGGCTCACAAAGCTCCACCATGGACACCGCGTCCGCACCGTTGGGGATCGGTGCGCCCGTCATGATGCGAACGGCCTGGCCCGGTGCCAGCGTGCCAGCGAAGACGTGTCCGGCGCTGACGGAGCCGACGATTTGTAGGGTGACGGGGGCGCCCTTCGTGTCGTCGGATCGGAGCGCGTAGCCGTCCATTGAGGAGTTTCGAAATGACGGGACGTCATTGACGGCGTAAACCGTTTGGCCCAGGACGCATCCGAGCGCCTGGTCGATCGGCGTCACGTCAATAGGGAGCGGTGAAACGCTGTCGAGCACGATGCCCTGTGCTTGGTCCAATGGAATCATCATGTCCACTCAGGACGTCTTCGTGGGTCGCTGCACCGGGGGGACGCTGGCGCCAAAGGGCGACGCGTCATGAGCGCACGCGCTCCATTCAGAGCCTCCCTCCCACGTCTCGTGCTTCCAGATGGGCAGGGTGTGCTTGAGCGTGTCGATGCAGAACCTCGCAGTTTCGAATGACTCGGCGCGATGGGGAGTTGACGCGGTGACGACGACCGCAACGTCGCCAACGTTGAGCATGCCGACCCGGTGCAGTAGCACGAGTCGGCCCAGATCACTCCAGCGTTCGCGTGCCTGGGTGGCTACTTCGGTGAGACGTGGAACGACGTACTCCAGGTAGGCTTCGTACTCCAGGGACGTCACGCCGGGTCGGTGTTCGGAGTGGTCACGCACCAAGCCACAGAACGTCACGATGCCGCCGCAGTGCGCAAGACTTGCCCACTTCCACGCCTCGTCAACCGGCAGTGCCTGGTCGGACACGCCAATCCAGTCGCCGACACTTGGCGGGGCGAGGGGCGGATGGGTCACGAGGCAACCCTATGGATAGGTCCGGTGTCGTCGCGCAGCGAACGAACCTCGGCGTTGGCACGCCGGGCGATGATTTCGGCACAAATTGCCACCGCAGTCTCTTCCGGCGTCCGAGCGCCAATTGCCAGGCCGATCGGCGCCATGATCTCGTTCAGCCGAGCAGGAGCGACACCGGCTTCGGTGAGGCGCTTGACGCGTTCCAAATGAGTCGTACGCGATCCCATTGCGCCAAGGTACCCAACCTTGGTTGACAAAGCCGCGACGATCGCGGGAATGTCGAACTTGTGATCGTGGGTGAGAACGCAGACTGCATCGCGTGCGCTGAGGCGTCCGGCCACCGTCATCAGGTAGGCGTCCGGCCACCCCACGATGACTTCGTCCGCTTCGGGGAAGCGTTTCTTTGTGGCAAAGATCTCGCGCGCGTCACAGACCGTGACGTGGTAACCGAGGACTTTTGCCACCTTGACGAGTGCCGCAGTGAAATCGACGGCGCCAAAGATGATCATGCGCGGTGGCGGGGCGAAGACGTCGATGAACACCGTGACATCGTTGAGGCGAGATTCGCCAGCTGAGCCGTAGTGGCGGGCCACGCTCTGTCCACTCGAAAGCGCCCCAGTGGCGTCGCCGGCTACCACGGCATCGAGCTTGTCGTGCCCCAGCGATCCCCGAACGCCAACGGCTTGGCTCACCAGCAAGGTCGCACCAAGTTGTGGGAGCAACGTGTTCCGGCCTCGGACGACGTCGGTGCGTTCGATCACCGTGGCGAGGGCCACTGGATCTTCATCCCTTATGCACTGGGCCAGCGTGGTGAAGATCTCGTCCACTAGTCGACTGGCTCGATGAAGATCCGAATGGTGCCGCCACAGGTCAAGCCAACCGCAAAGACTTCGTCGTCGGAATAGCCGAATGTGCAGAGGCGTGGCTCGCCCGACTCGATGACGCCGAGTGCCTCAGCAACCACCGCGCCTTCGACGCAGCCGCCAGAGACTGAGCCAACAACCTCGCTCGCCTCGTTGATCGCCATGGCCGCGCCTGGGTCTCGAGGTCCAGCGCCAACGACCGCGACGACGCGCGCCAGTGCTACTCGCTGGCCGGCGGCCTGCCAACGCTCGATGTCTGCGATGAGGTCCTTCATCTGTCTGAATCCTCGCCTCTGGTCTCGGTCTTTTCGATGGGTCGTCAAGTCTGTAGACTGTAAAGACTAGTGACGGTCAGTTTGGAATTGTTCATTGCCTCGGAAGTGCCTCGCGCACACAACGGCGAGCGATTGTCGGTGGTCGGCGCGGCGTCCTTTGGTTATGCACGAACAACGTGGGTCTGCTTGCGGCGAAAGCGTGAGGACTCGAGGGCGGTGAGGGCCGAAGGTCCCCAAGCGCTCGGAACGCTTCGGTGCCATTTACTGTGCCAACTGATGAGTCTGCAGCGACCGGTCGCCACGGGTATTGGCGAAACGATTCCCACCGACGGCCGCACTGAGACCGACGTGACCATGTACCGCATTCGGCACCGCAATCCCAGTAAAATGGCGCAATGTTGGCGGGTAGGCTGCGCGTTGTGAATGGCGCTCGGTGGTCGCTGTCGAACCGCATGAGGTGGTGGCCATGAAGGAAGTTCTCGATGACGTCGGTGTGCGAACCGCCGACGAGACGGGGATTGGCGTCGTGGCCGCGGTCAGGGCGCATCGGGCGGACGCCCCCGTCTCCTCGCTGCGCGACGGGTCGGGCCGACTCCATCGGGTGATCGAGTGACTGCCGCGATACTGCTCTGCGCTGGAGGGTCGACCCGCTTCACTGGGGACCAGCACAAACTCCTGGCGCCGCTTCGAGGTCGGCCGTTGGTCGCATGGGCGCTCGAGCATGTCAGCGCCGCTGGTTTCGACGAAGTCATCGTGGTACTCGGGGCGGTCGACCTCTCAAAGGTGCTCGGGACGGTCGTCATCGTCAACAACCCTGAGTGGGCGTCGGGTCAGGCGCACTCACTGCACGTCGGTATTGCTGCAGCCGAGCAACGGGGCCATGAGGTGGTGGTGGTGGGTCTGGGTGACCAGCCGTTCGTGCCCCCGTCAGCGTGGTCGGCGGTTGCCAACGCCAGCAGCCCTATTGCCGTGGCAAGTTTCGCCGGTCAGCGCACCCCACCGGTCCGGCTCGCACGTGGCGTATGGCCCCTGCTCCCGACCGGGGGAGACGTCGGAGCTCGTGAGTTGATGTTGGCCCGCCCGGACCTGGTGATCGAGATCGCATGCGATGGCGATCCCCTGGATATCGACACCGTGGAGGACCTGGCCCGATGGAGTTGAACACCGATACCCGCATCTAAACTTCTCCGAATCAAACCCCTGGCGCCCAACGGGCGCGAGCGCCGCACCGGTCTCAGTCTCGGTGCGACCGCATTGGCGCGGGTTCGACTCCCAGTCTTGCGGCACCAGTCTTGCGGCATAGGGTCGCTGACGTCCGAATCCGGCCATGCCCTCGGCAGGATCGCTCGTTGACCGCTGTGATCGAGTCCACGACGAGCTGCGCATCTCGGTCACTGACCGCTGCAACCCGCGGCGCGTGTACTGGATGCCCGAAGAGGATATGACGTGCCTACCCAGGTCCCAACCGCTTGCTTACGAAGAGATCACCCAGTTGGCCCGGGTCGTGCGACCTCGGCGTGGCGTCGATTCGGCGCAACGGCGTGAGCCCCTTATCCCGGAAGATCTTCCCGTGTTTATGCCGCACAACGTCGTCTCATCACCGGCGGCCCCCGATATTTTCTTCGAGTCCTGACGAAAATCGAACTTTAAC
>PLHD01000053.1:0-83289 GCA_003138815.1 Acidimicrobiaceae bacterium
CTCGTCACCTAGCAGTGAAAGAGCGCTCAGTCTCGCGAGGCGTCAACTCCCAATCTTCTGTGAAGTTCCGGATACCCAAGGGGCTCGTTGGAGATGCGCGAGATGCATCGGTGGGCGCAGTGATGGCAGTGGGGCAAGAAAGGCGGGGGCTTTGCAAGCTCATTGGTGTCTGGAGCCGCCGGATTGGAGGAACCACCGTGGAAGCAGTCCGTAAACGGATGCGCGAACCACTGGTTGGCCCTCTGGCCGTGATGTTTTGAGGGGTCGGGTTCTTGACCCGGCTGGCCACGCTCGCGGTAGCGCGCAACGAGTATCGAGACCGATATCCTGGAGACCGCGTAGCTCGGGGCCGTCGCACAGCGACTGACGAAGTCAATCCAGCGATCGTGCATAAGATGCTCGGTTCGCGAATCAGTGCTGCGGTGGCATTCTTAGGTGCGGGCACAGGTCCACTACGTAGACAATGGTTGAGCAAGCCGGTTGGCGAGAGTGTGGCTCCGCCCCCAACGTCGGACTGAAAGCCGTATCTGGGCCCAGCTCCCGGGTATGGTTTCCGCCTGGATTGACACCAGCGGTAGCGATCGCAGCGGGGGCAAACTTGCCGAGTGCACGAGAGCGTCGACTCTCACGGGCCATCATCCACGTTGCCTCTGCCNNATTGGTGCCCCCGCCGGGACTCGAACCCGGGCACATGGCTTCGGAGGCCAATGCTCTATCCGCTGAGCTACGGGGGCGGTCACGCCAGCCTACCTGGCCGTTGCGCGTTCCCTAAATCCGTTCCGGCCGCAATAACTCCTAAAGTTCACGTGTATGAGCACTGATCCGATTCTCGCCTCGCTGCTGTGCGACACGGCCACGCTGAGCGACGGTGACGTGAGCGTCGGGGGCGTCTCGTTGCGCGACCTCGCCGCCACCTACGGCACGCCGCTGTTCGTCTACGACGAGGCGACGCTGCGTTCGCGCTGCCGCGAGGCCGCGAGCGCCTTCGACGACGGCGTCGCCTTCGCCTCCAAGTCCTTCCTGTGCGGCGCGATGGCGCGCCTGGCCTTCGAAGAGGGGCTGTGCATCGACGTGGCGACCGGCGGGGAGCTCGACATCGTGCTGCGATCGGGCGTGCCGGCGAGCCGGGTCATCATGCACGGCAACAACAAGTCCCACGACGAGCTCGAGCGCGCGCTCCAGGTGGGCGTACACCGGATCGTCATCGACAACTTCGACGAGATCGACCGCCTGCGGTCCCTCGCTCGGCCGGACCAGCCGCTCAACTGTCTGGTGCGCGTGACCCCGGGCGTCGAGGCGCACACCCACGAGTTCATCCGCACTGGCCAGGAGGACACGAAGTTCGGGTTCTCCGTCGCCACCGGCGACGCCCGACGCGCCATCAGCGCCCTGCGCGCGGTCCCTTCGGTCACCGTCCACGGGGTGCACGCGCACATCGGTTCGCAGATCTTCGCGATCGACGGCTACAGCGAGACGATGCAGATACTGGGCGACTTCACGCGAGACGACGACTTCGACGAGCTCTGCATCGGCGGGGGACTGGGTGTGGCCTACGTGGCCGGCGAGAGCGCCCCGTCGATCTCCCAGTGGGGCGACGCGATACGCGTGGCCGCGCGCAAGGTCGGCCTGGGCGAGAACGTGCGTCTGCTGGCCGAGCCCGGAAGGGCGATCGTCGCCCAGGCCGGACTGACGCTGTACCGGGTGGGGGCCGTCAAGCCCGTGACCCAGCGGACGTACATGGCCGTGGACGGCGGGATGAGCGACAACCCGCGTCCGGTGCTCTACGGGTCAGGCTACGAGGCCTTCGACGTCGAGCGCCCGCTCGCCCAGCGCCCCCAGGCCGTGCGACTGGTGGGCAAGCACTGCGAGAGCGGCGACGTCCTGATCGACGAGGCCTGGCTGCCCCAGCGAACCGGCGTGGGCAGCGTCATCTGCACCCCGGTCACCGGGGCGTACGGCTACTCGATGGCGTCGAACTACAACCGCGTCCCGCGTCCCGCGGTGGTCTTCGTCGCCGACGGAGCGGCGCGCGAGGTACTGCGCCGCGAGACCTACGACGACCTCGCGAGGCTGGAGACGTAGCGAGAGCGGCGTCGGATTCGGGTTAGCCTTGTTCAATGAATCCACCGGTCGTTCGAGTCGGCGTCGTCGGGGCTGGCTTCGTCGGCAACGCCCTCGTGCGGCTGCTCAACGACCCGTCTCGGCACGTCGCGCTGGTGGACGCGGCGACCACCAGCCTGGAAGTCGTGGCGGTCGCGGTCGAGGACCCGAAGAAGCCCCGCGACGGGATCGCCCCCGAGCTGCTCACCACCGACGCCCTCGCTCTGGCGAGCCGCGACGACATCGACATCCTCGTGGAGCTGATCGGCGGCATCGAGCCCGCGCGCACCTACATCGAAGCGGCGCTGCGAAACGGGGTATCGGTCGTGACCGCGAACAAGACGCTCATGGCCGAGTGCGGCACCGCGCTCGCCCAGCTGGCCCATCAGAACGGCGCCGACCTCTTCTACGAGGCCGCCGTCGGCGGCGGCATCCCGATCCTGCGCGCGCTGCGGTCCTCCCTGGCCGGGGAGCGGATCGAGCGGGTGATGGGCATCGTGAACGGGACGACGAACTACATACTCTCCAAGATGTCCTCTGAGGGCATCGACTACGAGACGGCGCTCGCCGAGGCGCAGGCCCTCGGCTACGCCGAGGCCGACCCCACCGCGGACGTCGAGGCGTTCGACGCCGCCGCCAAGGTCCAGATCCTCTCGTCGCTGGCCTTCGGCACCGAGCTCGTGGGCGAGCAGATCTCGCGCGAGGGCATGGTGGGCGTTCGCGCGATCGACGTCGAGTTCGCCCAGCGCGCGGGCTACGTCATCAAGCTCCTGGGCGTCGCCGAGAGGATCGGCGAGAACGGCATCTCGCGCCGCGCCCACCCGGCCATGGTGCCCGCTGAGCACCCGCTCGCCTCGGTGCACGGGGCGATGAACGCGGTCTTCGTCGAGGGCACCAAGAGTGGCCCGCTGATGTGGCTCGGCCAAGGGGCTGGCGGCGAGCCCACCGCGACCGCGGTCCTCGGCGACGTGCTCGACGCCGCGCGCAACCGCGTGAGCGGACGTCACGACATCCCCTTCAGCGTCGACGAGACCCTGCACAGCGTGAGCGCGGGGGACCTGACGAGCGTGTTCTACATCAGCATCGACGTCGCGGACCAGCCCGGCGTCCTGGCGGCCGTGGCGAGCGTCTTCGGCGAGCACGAGGTGTCGATCCAGTCCATGGAGCAGTCGGGCTTCGGCGACGAGGCGCGCCTGGCGTTCCTCACGCACCGTGCAGTCACCCGCAACGTGCACGCCACCATTGACGACCTCGCGAAGCTGGACTGCGTGGACTCGATCGGCGCCTGCATCCGCGTGATCGACGGAGGTGGCCAATGACAGGCTGGAACGGACTGCTCAGGGAGTACGCCCAGTGGTTCAATCTCGACGGCGTCGACGAGTTCGTCACCCTCCAAGAGGGCAACACCCCGCTGATACACGCCGATCGACTGTCTGAGCGGCTCGAGGCGGACGTCTGGCTGAAGTGCGAAGGGCTGAATCCTTCGGGTTCATTCAAGGACCGGGGCATGACCATGGCCATCACCAAGGCCAAGGCGAACGGCGCCCAGAGGGTGATCTGCGGGTCCACCGGCAACACCTCGGCCTCCGCCGCGGCCTACGCCGCCAAGGCCGGGATGGACTGCGTGGTCCTGGTGCCCGAAGGCAAGATCGCGCTCGGCAAGCTGGCCCAGGCCATGGTCTACGGGGCCGAGGTGCTGCAGATCCGCGGCAACTTCGACCAGGCGCTCAACCTCGCGCGCGAGCTCACCCAGCACATGGCGATCACCATCGTCAACTCCATCAACCCCGACCGCATCGAGGGGCAGAAGACCGGGGCCTTCGAGATCGTCGACGTGCTGGGCAACGCGCCAGACATCCTCTCGATCCCGGTGGGCAACGCGGGCAACATCACGGCCTACTGGCGCGGATTCACCCAGTACCACTTCGCGGGGCACTGCTCCACGCTGCCCAAGATGTGGGGGTTCCAGGCCGCCGGCGCCGCGCCCATCGTGCTCGGCCGTCCGGTGGAGAACCCCGAGACCATCGCCACCGCCATCCGCATCGGCAACCCCGCGAGCTGGGTGCCGGCTCTCGAGGTCATCCACGAGTCGCTCGGCGACATTCGCGCGGTCACCGACGACGAGATCATCGAGGCGTACCGTTACGTGGCTCGCTACGAGTCGGTGTTCTGCGAGCCCGCGTCGGCGGCCTCGGTGGCGGGGATCCTGAAGTTCGGCGTGCCGAAGGGTTCGACGGTGGTCTGCGTCCTGACGGGCAACGGCTTGAAGGACCCCGAGACCGCGGTGTCCACGAGCGCCACCCCGCCGGTGATCGACGCCACGATCAAGGCCCTCCTGGAGAAGCTCTCGTAGGGTCTTTACGCCGGCCACCCGACCGGCTACACTTTTGAGTGTCGTCCGCGACCGGCCTTTCGCCGACGTGCGGAAATCTTTCCTAGGCGGCACTTCTTGATTTTCTTCTCCGCCCTTCAACCTACGCGGGCGGCGAGAAAGGAACCCCACATGGCTGCAAAGCCCACGCCAGACCGGTCGGACCTCGAGTCCAAGACTCGCGAGGACCTCCAGACAATCGCCAAGGTGAAGGGTGTCGACGTGACCGCTCGCGCGAGCAAGTCTGCCCTCATCGAGGCCATCATGGGCGAAGTCCCCCAGGCCCAGCCGGCCTCGGCCCGTGTCGCGTCCGAATCCACCCGGGTCGTGCGCTCGCGGCGCACCGTGGCGACCCCGAACGACGACTTCGACGACCTCGTCGGCGAGTTCGCCTCGGAACTGTCGCTCGACAAGGCCTTCGAGCCCTCCACCGAGTCCCCCGAGCCGGCGACGGCGACGGCACCCTCGAGCAACGGCGCCGAGCGCCAGGCCCAGGGCGCCCCGCGCCAGGCCAACCAGCCCCGCGGCGAGCGCCAGCCCCGCGACTTCGGAAACGAGCAGGGCGGTCGCAACCGCCGCAACCGGCGCAGCCGCACCGGCGCGAGCGGCGCACCCAGCGGGTCGGGCCGCGAGCGCTTCGGCGGCGAGGCCCAGCCCAACGCCGACCAGCCCTACAGCGGCGAGCTCGTCGAGGTCGAGGGCCTGCTCGACCTGCGCGACGACGGCTACGGTTTCCTGCGCACCAAGGGCTTCCACCCGTCGCCGAACGACGTCTACGTCTCGATCAACCAGGTGCGCCGCTACCACCTGCGCAAGGGCGACGTCATCGTCGGCGGGTTCCGTCCCGCCGCCTCGAACGAGAAGTACCCCGCGCTGCTGCGCGTGGACAGCGTGGCCGGCCTCGACCCCGAGGTGGCGCGCCTTCGTCCGCGCTTCGAGGACCTGACGCCGTTGTTCCCCGACGAGAAGCTCAGGCTGGAGACCAGCGACACCAAGGGCGACCTCACGCCGCGCATCGTCGACCTCATCGCGCCGATCGGCAAGGGCCAGCGCGGACTCATCGTGTCGCCCCCCAAGGCCGGCAAGACCACCGTCATGAAGCAGATCGCCCAGTCGATCGAGGCGAACAACCCCGAGATCCACCTGATGGTGCTGCTCGTCGACGAGCGCCCCGAAGAGGTCACCGACATGCGCCGCAGCGTGCGCGGCGAGGTCATCGCGTCGACCTTCGACCGTCCGGCCGAGGAGCACACCCACATCGCCGAGCTCTGCATCGAGCGCGCCAAGCGCCTCGTCGAGCAGGGCCGCGACGTCGTGATCATCCTCGACGGCATCACGCGCCTCGCGCGCGCCTACAACCTCGCCGCTCCCGCGACCGGACGCATCATGTCCGGCGGCGTGGACTCCGGCGCCCTGTACCCGCCCAAGAAGTTCTTCGGCGCGGCGCGCAACATCGAAGAGGGCGGCTCGCTGACGATTCTCGCGAGCGCCCTCGTCGAGACGGGCTCGAAGATGGACGAGGTGATCTTCGAGGAGTTCAAGGGCACCGGCAACATGGAGCTCAAGCTCGACCGCCGCCTGGCCGAGCGCCGCCTCTACCCGGCCATCGACGTCAACGGCTCGTCGACCCGCCACGAGGAGCTGCTCTTCGACCGCGAGCTGCTGCCCCAGGTGTGGAAGCTGCGCCGCGTGCTCAACGGCCTCGCCTCCGAGGGCCGCGAGGCCGCCGGCCTCGAGCTGCTGATCGACAAACTCAAGTCCACGCGCAGCAATGACGAGTTCCTGGCCGAGATCGGCCGGGGCCCCGCCACGACAAGCTGATATTGCGCTAAACTTGTCATTCGCAACAAGGAGCACTCATGAAGACAGATATTCACCCCCACTACGGCGAAGCGACCGTGACCTGCTCGTGCGGGAACACCTTCACGACCCAGTCGACCAAGCCCGCGATGACCGTGGAGCTGTGCAACGAGTGCCACCCCTTCTTCACCGGCAAGCAGAAGCTCGTCGACACGGGTGGCCGCGTCGAGCGCTTCCAGCGCCGTTACGCGCAGAAGACCAATAAGGCGCGCGCTCCTAAGGCGTAAGGCCTGAGCACACCCCCTTCGTGCGCTCCGTTGACGACACCCTGAACGCGCTTCAGGACGAGCTGCACGCGGTCGAGGCCGCGTTGGGCGAACCGGACGTCGCGAGCGACCTGAACCGGCTGCGGGACCTGTCGCGCCGCCACAAGGAGCTCGCCGAGATCAACAACACCTGGACGGCGCTGAAGGCGGTCCAAGAGGACCTCACCACCGCCAAGGAGATGTTCAACGAGACCAGCGGCGACGACCGCGAGCAGTGGCGCGCCGAGGTGAACACCTTCGAATCCAGGATCGCCGAGCTCGAGGCGGCCCTCGAGACCCTCCTGCTTCCGCGCGACCCGAACGTGGGGCGAAACGTCATCCTGGAGATCCGCGGCGCCGAAGGCGGCGAGGAGGCGAACCTCTTCGCGAGCGACCTGGCCTCCATGTACCGCCGGTACGCGGCGCTGCGCGGGTGGAAGTTCGAGGTCGTCGAGGAGCGCGAGTCCGAGCAGGGGGGCCTCGACGAGGGCACCTACCTCATCAAGGGCGAGGACGCCTGGTCGCGGCTCGCCCACGAGGCGGGGGTGCATCGCGTCCAGCGGGTTCCCACCACCGAGGCCAAGGGGCGCGTGCACACCTCGTCGGCGACCGTGTCGGTGCTGCCCGAGGCCGAGGAGGTCGACGTCGACATCGATCCGAGCGACCTGAAGATCGACGTCTACCGCTCGTCGGGACCGGGCGGCCAGAGCGTCAACACCACCGACTCGGCGGTGCGCGTCACGCACCTGCCGACCGGCATCGTCGTGTCGATGCAGGACGAGAAGAGCCAGATCCAGAACCGCGCCAAGGCGCTCATCGTGCTTCGCTCGCGCCTCCTCAAGGCCGCCCAGGACGCCCAGGACAGCGAGCTCGGCGACCTCAAGCGCTCCCAGCTGGGCAGCGGGGGGCGCAGCGAGAAGATCCGCACGTACAACTTCAAGGAGAACCGGGTCACCGACCACCGCATCAACCTGACCCACTACAGCCTCGACGCCGTGCTGGCGGGCGACCTCGATCCCTACATCGACGCGCTCCTGGCCGATCTGCGCGCCCGCCAGTTGGCCGAGAGTGACGGACGCTAACCAGGACCTCGTGGCCGAGCTGGTTCGCTACGGCCTGGACGGGCGCGAGGCGAGGTGGCTCGTCGAGGAGTTCGTTCCCGGCGGCGACCTCGACGCCGTGGTGGCCCTGCGCCTCGGCGCGCAGCGGCGCCTGAACGGCGAGCCGATCCAGTACATCATCGGCCATTGGCCGTTCCGATCGCTCGACCTCGACGTCGACAGCCGGGTGCTCATCCCGCGGCCCGAGACCGAGGAGCTCGTGGGCATCGCCATGAGCGAGCTCGCACGGGGCGCCGCGGGCGCGCCCGTGATCGTGGACCTCGGCTGCGGGTCGGGGGCGATCGGCCTCGCGCTGCTGAGCGAGTTGGGCGACCGAGGGGTCGTCGCCACGCTGGTCTGCGTGGACGAGTCCGACGACGCGCTGGCCGTGGCGCGCCGCAATGCCCTGAAGCATCACCTCCACGCGGTCTCGTTCGTGCGCTCGTCGTGGTACCGCGACCTCGACCCGTCGCTGGCCGGGCACGTTGACCTCATCGTGGCCAATCCGCCCTACGTCAGCGCCGCGGAGTTCGAGGAACTCGAGCCGGTGCTGGCCTACGAGCCCCGCGACGCCATCGTCGCGCCCGACGCCCGGGGCGTCGCCGGCTTCGAGGACCTCGAAACGATCATCAACGATGCGCGCAGGTGGCTGGCGCCCGGGGGCCTCCTGATCTGCGAGCACTCCAACGTGCACCGCGACGCGGTCATGGCGTGCGCGGCATCGGCCGGCTTCACCTCGGTGGAGGACTTCGACGACATGGCGGGCCATCCACGAGTGCTGGTCGCGCGCCTGGCATGACCAGAGAACTGGACCTCGCGGGGGCGCTGGATGCGCTGAAGAGGGGCGGGGTCGTGGCCGTGCCCACCGACACCGTCTACGGGATCGCGGCGTCGCTCGCGCAGCCGGGGGCCGTGCGGGCGCTCTTCTCCTTGAAGCGACGCCCCGGACACATTGCGTTGCCGGTGCTGGTGGACTCGGTCGAGCAGATCGAGATGCTCGGGGTGACCTGGCCGTCGCGGGCCCGCCGGCTCAGCGACGCGTTCTGGCCCGGGGCGCTGACCATCATCGTCGGCGGCGTTGGCGAGGAGCTGGCCGACCTCGTCGGCAGCAGCGCCGCCACCGCCGGGTTCCGGGTGCCCGACGACGACGTACTGCGCGAACTGATTGCCGGTGCCGGGCCGCTCGTGGTGACCAGCGCCAACGAACATGGCCAGCCGCCGTGCTCGAACGCCGCCCAGGTGCTCGAGGCGTTCGCCGGGCGAACGCAGCTCGAGGGCCTGCTCGACGACGGCGAGCGCTCAGGCGTCGTGTCAACGGTGATCGACCTGGCGCGCTCGACGTGGGCCGTCGTGCGCGAGGGCGCCATCAGCGAGGCGCTGCTCGACGCGGCGCTGGCGTAGCGCAGCGCCGAGCGCTCGTCCTCAGCCGGGCTGCGAGCCGGGGGTCCTATCCAGTTCGGCGCTCGTGGCGGCCGGGTCCTCGAACTCCCCGCCGAGAGGGAGCCGGCCGGGAGAGGGGGCACGCGTCGGTCCAGCCCATCGTGACCACGACGGGAGCGTCGCCTACGAGGCTGCTCCGGGTTGCGCCGGGGCACGCGACGAGCCCTGGTAGTAGCGCCGCTTGGCCCAGAGCGACACGTACACCAGGCCCACCAGCACCGGGACCTCGATCAGCGGACCCACGACGCCGGCGAGGGCCTCGCCGCTCGTGACGCCGAACACGCCGATGGCCACCGCGATGGCCAGCTCGAAGTTATTGCCCGCCGCGGTGAACGCGAGGGTCGCCGTGCGGTCGTAGGGCAGGCNNGGCAGGCCGAGCGCGCGGCCGAGCGCGAAGGAACCGAACCACATGATCGCGAAGTAGGCCAGCAGCGGCAGGGCGATCAGCGCCACGTCACCGGGACGCGAGGTGATGGTGTGGCCCTGGAGGGCGAAGAGGATCACGATCGTGTAGAGCAGGCCGTAGAGCGCGAACGGGGCGAGCCGGGGCAGCAGCCTCGTCTCGTACCACTCGCGCCCGCGCGCCCGCTCGCCCAGCGTGCGCGTGAGGTACCCGGCGAGCAGCGGCACGCCGAGGAAGATGAGGACGGTCTCGGCGATGCGCCACACCGACAGGTGCAGCCCCACCGTGGAGAGCCCGAGCCATCCGGGCAGCACCTCGAGGTAGAAGTACCCGAGGAACGCGAAGGCGACGACCTGGAACAGCGAGTTGATCGCGACGAGCACGGCGGCCGCCTCGCGGTCGCCCCCCGAGAGGTCGTTCCAGATCAGCACCATGGCGATGCAGCGAGCCAGACCGACGATGATCAGTCCGGTGCGGTAGGTGGGCTCGTTGGCGAGGAAGAGCCAGGCGAGGGTGAACATGACGGCTGGTCCGATGAGCCAGTTCAGCACCAGCGACGAGACCAGCATCCGTCGGTCCCGGGTGACCGAGCCGAGCCGGTCGTAGCGGACCTTGGCGAGCACGGGGTACATCATCACGAGCAGGCCGATGAAGATCGGCAGCGACGTCCCCGAGGTGACCTGGATGGCGTTGAGATGGCGGTTGAGGCTGGGGATGGCTCGTCCGAGCCCGATGCCGACCGCCATGGCGATGACGATCCAGAGCGCGAGGAAACGGTCGAGGAACGACAGGCGGGCGATGACCGGCGCATCGAGCACCCCCACGCCACCCGAGCGCTCGGAAGGCTCTGCGCTCACGACCGGGGCCCGTTCGAGGCTCGTCGCCGGGTCAGCAGCACGTGCCCGCTCCTACGGTCGCCGCGACCGAGTCGGACCCGGGGGCGCAGCACGCCGCCCCGTCCGGGGCCGACGAGCGAGGCGCGCCCTCGGGCGCCGGCGCGTCGGCGAGGACCGTGTAGATCTCCCACGGCTCGCCGCCGGGGCCGTTCACCCACACCTTGTCCTGGACTGCGTAACAGCACGACGTCTCCTCCTCCAATGTCGTCGCCAGCCCCTCATCGGCGAGTCGCACGTTTGCCGCGCGCACTTCCTCGGCCGTGGCGACCTCGACGCCGAGATGGTTCATCGTCCCCGCCACCGCGCTCGTGCTTTCGATAAGCACCAGCTTGAGCGGGGGATCGATCACGGCGAAGTTCGCGTAGCCGGGACGGACCTTCGCCGGCTCGGTGTCGAACAGCTTCGAGTAGAAGGCGACCGCCTCATCGAGATCGGCGACGTTGAGGGCTAGCTGAACTCGTGACATGGTCATCCTCCTGTTAGATTGATGTTGGTCGATACTAACCATTAAATTGACTACTGTCAATATGTAGAGAGGTGCGATGGTCAAGAGATCCGTGGTCCAGGTCGCCGCCGTGTCCGAGTTCTGCTGCGGCGCGGTCACCGAGGCGCCGCTCAGCGCGGACGAGGCCGGTCAACTGGCGCGTCTACTGGCCGCGCTGGCCGATCCGGTGCGGCTGCGGCTCCTCTCGATCGTCGCCGCCCAGACCGAGGTCTGCTCGTGCGACCTCGAGGGCCCGCTCGCCAAGAGCCAGCCGACGATCTCGCATCACACCCGGGTGCTGGCCGAGGCCGGGCTCATCGTGGGCGAGAAGCGCGGGCGATGGATGTGGTGGCGCGTCGAGCCGGACCGCCTCGCCCAAGTCCGCGCGGCGCTCGGGGGCTGAACGAGGAGAGGCCCTCGCCAGGCCGTCTCGAGTCAATGGTCGTCTAGGCCTCGTCGTCGCTCGGAATCCGTCGAACCCACGACGCCGGCCGCTTCTCCAGGAAGGCCGTCATCCCTTCGCGGGCCTCGGGGCTCTCAAAGAGCCCGGCCGAGATCTTGGTCGTCCACGCGAACGCCTCGTCGGCGCTCAGCGTCGGCACGACCACGGCCAGCCTCTTGGCCACGGCCAGCGCGCGCGGTTCGCCCGCGAGCAGGTCGTTGACGACGCCCTCGACCGCGGCGTCGAGGTCCGCGGCCGGGACAGCGACGTTGATCAGTCCCATCCGCTGCGCCTCGCCGGCGGCGAAGCGGTTGCCGCGCAGGAAGGCGGACTGCGCGTCGGCGAGTCGCATCTTGGGCAGGCAGACCACCGAGATCATCGCCGGCGCCACGCCCACCCGAACCTCGGTGAATCCGAACATCGCGGTATCGAGCGCCACCGAGATGTCCATCACCGCGGCCAGTCCCACGCCCCCCGCGACGCAGTGGCCCGCGATGCGACCGACGAAGGGCTTGGGGGAGTCGCGAAAACGCCCGAAGAGCTCGCTGAGCGCGACGGGAGGCCCGTCGTCGCCCGACGACGGGCCCTCGGTCTGCTCGGCGAGGTTGGCGCCGGCACTGAAGACGGTGCCGCGGTTCGTGAGCACGGCGACGCGAATCTCCGGGTCGCGTTCGACGGCGTCTACCGCCGCCACCAGTTCCTTCAGGAGCTGACGGCTGAGGGCGTTGCGCCGCTCCACGTCGCAGAGCGTGATCGTCATCACGCCGTTGGCCAGTTCGGTCTCCACCAGTGCCATCACACGCTCCTTGGTTGGGGGCCGTGGGTCGGACCGCCGGCGAACGCCTGGGCGCGCACCAGCCAGTGACGACCGAGCGGTCCGGTCTGCAGCGAGGTGTCGTCGAGGTGGCGGCGCTGGGTGACTACGAGGCAGAACTCCTCGGCCGGCCCACGCACGGTGTCGTCGGCGTTCTCGTCCCCCCACGTCCACAGTTCGCCCGAGGGTCCGGTCAGTTCGACTCGAACCTCACCTTCGGGGGGCTTCTCGCCCCGCACCGTGTACGACCACCCTCTCGTGATGTAGCCCAGCTGGGCGACGTGGCGCAGCCGCGCCGAGGCGGGCCGGTGCACGCCCAGCGCGTCCACGACGTCCACGCCGTGCGCCCACGTCTCCATGAGCCGCGCGGTGAGGAAGGACCTGGCGCTCATCGAAGGTCCGTACCAGACGACCCGCGTGTCCTCGCCCAACGTCGCGGCGGCCTGGTCGAGACGCTCGCGGTTGGCGCGCCACGCGCCCAGCTGCTGGCCGGGCGAGAGCCCGCGAAAGGCGCCCAGCGTGTACTCGTCGATGCCCTGGGCGGTCGCGCCCGCGAGGAGCTCGGCCAGCTCGGCGCCGAAGCGTTCCGGGTCGACGATCGCCGTGGCCGCGGAGGCGTCGAAGAAGGTCAGGTGCCCGATCTGGTCGGCCACGCTCCAGCCCGGGCTCGGTGTCGGCGTGCGCCACTGCTCGGGCGTGATGGCGGCGACGACGGCGTCGAGCGAGCGCTGCTCGTCGCCGAGGTCTGCGCGCAGCCGCTCCAGGTCGCTCGGCTGCTCGAGCGCGCTGGCCGTCACGGTCGCGACCCGGCGAGCAGGTCCGAGGGGACGTCGACCACGCGGCTTCGCAGCCATTCGCCGAGGCCCTTGGCCTGGGCGTCCTGGCGGGTCGATGCCGCGACGCCCTCCTGGAGAAGGTCGTGGATGACGAAGTTGAGGGAACGCAGCGCCGGCAGCCGGTAGCGCTCGATCGCCAGGGAAGCCGTCTCGGGCAGGAGCCGGCGGATCTGGGCGACGTCGAGGAATCCGTCCAGCCAGGCCCAGGCCTCGTCGCTGCGCGCGAAGACCCCGAGGTTGGCGTTGCCGCCCTTGTCACCCGAACGCGCGCCGAACAGGCGGCCGAGCGGCACTGGTTGGGCGGGCCCGCGCGGTGCGAGCGCCGAGGGCCCCGGGTCCGGGACCACGGTGACGTCGCCGCGCGCAGCGACCGAATCCACGACGGTCCTCTCGCCGCCCAGGACGACGACGTGCTGGGGCACGAGCTCGGCCGGCACGAGGGCCGGGCGGTACACGCCGAAGGGCGATCCCGCCGAGGGACTCGAGCCGACGTTGAAGAAGCCAGGGATCGTCGCCAGGGCTATCTCGATGGCCGCGTCGGCGACGCTGCGTCCGACCTTGCGCTCGTCGCGGTCCTTCAGCGTGATGTGCCACAGCGCCACCGCCTCCTCGTTGGTGGGCGGATCGGGCTTGTCGGTGCGGATGACCTGGGTCGTCACGCTGTCGAAGTCCTCGGGGCCGTAGGGGCAGGCGATCCAGAACGCCTCCTCGACGAGACGGGCCTTGGCCTCGATGTCCAGTCCGGTCAGGGCGACGTTGAGGTCCTTGCGGTACCCGCCGATCTCGTTCATCGCGACCTTCAGCGTGGTTGGCGCCGGCTCGCCCCTGGTGCCGCTGATGCGCACCCGGTCCTTGGCGACCTGCTCCAGGCGGATCGTGTCGAAGCGCGCCGAGACGTCCGGGCCGAGGTACGTCGGGGTGGCGATCTCGTAGAGCAGCTGGGACGTCACGGTGCCCACCGAGACCTCGCCGCCGGTGCCGTCGTGCTTGCCGATGACCGACGAGCCGTCCTCGGCGACCTCGGCCCACGGGAATCCCACGCGCTGCATGCCGGCGACCTCGGTGAAGAACGAGTAGTTGCCGCCGGTCACCTGGGCGCCGCACTCGATGACGTGGCCGGCGACCACGGCCCCGGCGAGGGCGTCGAAGTTGTCGCGCGACCAGCCGTGGTGCCACGCGGCCGGCCCGCAGACCACGGCGGCGTCGGTGACGCGTCCCGTGACCACGATGTCGGCGCCCATGGTGAGCGCCTCGACGATGCCGAAGCAGCCGAGGTAGGCGTTGGCGGTGATGAAGCGCGAAATGTCCCCGATCGGCTCACCGGTCTCGAAGTGGGCCAGGTCCACCCCGGCCGCCTGCAGTTCGCCTAGGCGCGGCAGGAGGTTGTCGCCGTTGACGTAGGCGATCGTGGGCGAGAGGCCGAGCTTCTCGGCCAGGTCGGCGAGCGCTTCGGCGCAGTGGTCGGGGTCGAGGCCGCCGGCGTTGGAGACCACCTTGATGCCCCTGTCCAGGCAGGTGCCCATCACCTGCTCCATCTGGGCAACGAACGACCGTGCGTAGCCCGCACCGGGGTTCTTGGCCTGGGTCCGGGCCAGTATCAGCATCGTCAGTTCGGCTAGCCAGTCACCGGTCAGGACGTCGATGGGACCGCCCTCGACCATCTCGAGCGCTGCCGAGAGGCGGTCGCCGTAGAAGCCCGAGCAATTGGCGATCCGCAGTGGTGTTGTCATTCTCAGCCCCCTCGCTCCTGGTTCGCCTCTTCGTCGGGCTCGATCGTGAGCAGTACCGCGCCGTTGTCGACCTGCTGGGTCAGCGTGACGAAGACCTCGCCCACCGTGCCCGCGCTCGGCGCCGCGATGACGTGCTCCATCTTCATTGCCTCCATGACCACGAGGGTCTCGCCCGCCTCGACGTGCTGGCCCACCTTCACCCGCACGTCGATGATGACGCCGGGCATGGGCGCGTTGAGTCCGCCGGGCGCGGCCTCGAGGCCGGGAACCTGGAATCGCGCCATGACCACGAAGGCGGCCGTGCCGTGCAGGGACTGCACGTAGAGGTGCTTGCCCGAGCGCGTCACGCGCGAGCGTGCCCGGCGCCCGTCCACCTCGACGTCGATCTCGGAAGCGCTCCAGCGGTGCACGCGGGCGTGGCCGTGCTCGCCCACGTCGAACGACCCGTCGCGCCGGGCGCGGTAGTCCACGTCGAGCACCCGGTCGCCCCAACGCAGGCAAGTGCGCTGGGGCGGCAGGCGGGCGTTGCGCCAGCCGCTGGGGACCTGGGCGAGCACCGGGGCGTTCGAGCGGTTCTCGCCCTGGAGCCACATCGCGGCGGCCGTGCTCGTCCAGGCGAGGTCGGCGTCGTCCATCGCCAGCGTGCGCGCGGGCTCGTAGCGCTCGATGAAGTCGGTGGTGGTGTCGCCGGCGAGGAAGCGCTCGTGGCGCAGCGTCGCGACCAGGAAGTCGCGGTTGGTGACGACCCCGCCCATGTGCAGGCGCTCGAGCGCCAGGGCCAGCACCGAGGCGGCCTGGGTGCGGGTCGGGGCGTGCGCGATCACCTTGGCGAGCAGGGGATCGAAGCCGACGGTGACGCTCGAGCCACGTTCGATGCCGGACTCCCAGCGAACGGCCGGCTCGCCGGCCGGTTCGAAGACCGCGACGATGCCGGTCGCCGGCAGGAATCCCGCCGCGGGGTCCTCGGCGCAGAGGCGTACCTCGATGGCGCTGCCCGCGAAGGCGATGTCGTCCTGGGCGTAGCCGAGGGGCTCGCCCGCGGCGATGCGCAGCTGCTCGCGCACGAGGTCGATCCCGGTCACCTCCTCGCTCACGGTGTGCTCGACCTGGAGGCGGGCGTTGACCTCGAGGAAGTAGAAGTCGCGGGTGTTGTCGTCGACCAGGAACTCGACGGTTCCGGCGGACTGGTACCCGATGGCGCGCGCCAGCTCGAGGGCGGCCGATCCCATGGCTCGGCGCATGGCGTCGTCGACGACCGGCGACGGGGACTCCTCGACGATCTTCTGGTGGCGGCGCTGGATGGAGCATTCGCGCTCGCCGAGGTGCACGAGCGAGCCGTGCTGGTCGCCGAGTATCTGGATCTCGACGTGGCGCGAGCGTGCCACGTAACGCTCGAGGAAGATGCGGTCGTCGCCGAACCCGCTCTGCGCCTCTCGTCGCGCCGCCGCGACGGCCTCGTCGAGCGCTTCGGCGCTCGTCACGATTCGCATGCCCTTGCCGCCGCCCCCGGCGGCGGCCTTGACCATCAGCGGGTAGCCGATCGATGCGGCGTCCTTCGGGTCATCGCACGAAGGGAGCGTCGCCAGGCCCGCGCCCCTCGCCAGCTCCTTGGCGGCCACCTTGTCGCCCATCTGGGCGATCACCCGCGCGGACGGGCCGACCCAGATCAGGCCGGCCTCTTCGACCAGCGAGGCGAGCTCGGGGCTCTCGGAGAGGAAGCCGTAGCCGGGATGGACGGCCTGGGCACCTCCTCGCCTCGCCGCGTCGACGATCGCCGCCGCGTCCAGGTAGCCGGTCTCCACGTGGATTGCCTGGTCGCAGTCGGTGACGAAGGGCGCCCGCGCGTCGGCGTCGACGTAGACACCGACGCAGCGCATCCCCATCGAGCGCGCGCCGCGGATGACGCGCCGGGCGATCTCGCCGCGGTTGGCGATGAGCAAGGTTGAGAAGGTCACAGGCGGAAGACCCCGTAGGTCGTTGCCCCCTCGATGGGACGATTGCGCACGACCGAGAGGCAAAGCCCCAGGACCGTGCGGGTGTCGCGGGGGTCGATGATGCCGTCGTCGCTGACGGCTCCGGAGGCGGCGAGCGCGAGCGAGCCCTTCTCCTGGGCGGCCTCGACCATCTCGACGATCTGGCGGTCCTCCTCCTCGTCGAACACGATTCCCTTGCGCTCCGCCTGGCCCCGGCGCACCTGGGACATCACGCCGGCGATCTGCTTGGGACCCATGACGGCGATCTTCGCGGTGGGCCAGAGGAAGGTGAAGCGGTTCCCGAAGGCCCGGCCCGACATGCCGTAGGTGCCCGCACCGTAGGAGGAACCCACGATCACGGTGAGGTGGGGCACGGTCGAGTTGGTGACCGCGTTGAGCATCTGCGAACCCTTCTTGATGATACCCTCGGCCTCGGCGTCCTTGCCGACCATGTAGCCGGTGATGTTCTGGAGGAAGATGAGCGGCACGTCGATCTGGTTGCAGAGCTGGATGAACTGGCCGGCCTTCTCCGCGGCGTGGGGGTAGATCACGCCGTTGTTCCCGAGTATCCCGACCGGGTAGCCGTGGATGCTCGCCCAGCCGCAGACGATGGTGCTGCCGTAACGGGCCTTGAACTCCTCGAAGCGCGATCCGTCGACGACCCGGGCGATGATGTCGCGCACGTCCACGGGCTGGCGCAGGTCGCGGCTGACGACGCCCAGCAGTTCCTCGGGGTCGTGGACCGGCTCTTCGGCGACGAGCGACGGCTCGGGGCCCTGCTTTCTCCAGTTGAGGTGCGAGACGACCTCACGACACATGCGGATCGCGTCCATCTCGTCCTCGGCGAAGTAGTCGCCCAGCCCGGAGATCTCCGCGTGCATCTGGGCGCCGCCCAGGGTCTCGTCGTCGGACTCCTCGCCGGTCGCCATCTTGACCAGTGGCGGTCCGGCCAGGAATACCTTCGACTGGTCCTTGACCACGATGTTGTAGTCCGAGAGCCCCGGCTGGTACGCGCCGCCCGCGGTCGAGGATCCGAAGACCACGCAGACCGTCGGCACGCGCATCTTGGAGAGCTCGATGAGGTCGTAGAAGAACCGGCCGCTCTCGGCGAAATGGCCCGTGTTCATGCGCCCGCCCCCGCCCCCGCCGACGCGCAGGTCGGCCCCCGCGGACTCGACGAAGCTTACGTAGGGAATCTTGTTGTCGCGGGCGATCTCGAGCGCCCGGGCCCACTTCTTGGCCGAATAGACCGTCAGCGCCCCGCCCAGCACCGAGGGATCGTTGGCCATGATCATGCACTCGGTGCCGGCGATCACGCCGATGCCCATAACCATGCCCCCGCCCATCGCGTAGTCCGAGTCGTAGCCCGCGAGCGCGGAGATCTCGAGGAATGGGCAGTCCGGGTCCAGGACGTTGGCGATGCGCTCGCGGACCGGCAACTTGCCCCGCGACCTCATCCGGTCCATGGCCTTTTGGCCTCCGCCGGCCTCGGCCTCGTCCAGGAGCCCGTCGATCACGGCGAGCTGCTCGAGCATGTCGGCGACGTTCCTGTGGAACTGCTCCGAGGACGTGTCGAGCCTCGAGGCGAGGGGGGGCGCGAGCAGCGTTCGCTTCATGAGCCGATACTAGTTACACGATGGTCGGGGGCCTTGGGGGCGCTACGTTGAACGGCGAGGCGCGAAGGTAGGGTGGGGTGGATGCGCGTCGCCCTTGGTTCAGATCACGCCGGCTACGACTTGAAGGCCTTGCTCGCGGCGACGTTGAGCGGCTGGGGCTACGACGTCGTCGATCTCGGCGCACGCAACGGCACCGATTCGGTCGACTACCCCGACTTCGGCGAAGCGGTCGGACGCTGCGTGGTGTCGGGGGAGGCGGATCTCGGCGTGGCGATCTGCGGCTCGGGGATCGGCGTCTCGATCGCGGCGAACAAGGTGCCCGGGGTTCGCGCCGCGCTCGCGCACGACGCCACTTCGGCGCGTCTGGCTCGCGAGCACAATCACGCCAACGTCCTGTGCCTGGGCGCGCGGCTCATCGGCGCGCCGGTCGCCGTCGACGCCCTCGAGGCGTGGCTGAACGCCACCCCCGGAGAGGGCCGCCACCTGGGTCGCATCGAGAAGCTGGACCGGCTCGACGAGCTCGCCAGCAAGGAAGAAAGGTAGTCCCGCGTGAGCTCTTCACCATTTGACGCCTGGATCACGAACGACGACGAGGTGACCTCGCTGCTCGCCCGAGAGTGGGAACGCCAGACGTCGACGCTGCAGCTGATAGCGAGCGAGAACTTCGCGTCGCCGGCGGTCATGGCGGCGACCGGCTCGGTCCTGACCAACAAGTACGCGGAGGGATATCCGGGGCGGCGCTACTACGGGGGCAACCAGATCGTCGACGAGGTCGAGGACCTCGCCCGGCGCCGGCTGACGGCGCTCTTCGGGGCCGACCACGCCAACGTCCAGCCGCACTGCGGCGCGAACGCCAACGTGGCCGTCTACCTCGCCCTGCTCGAAGCCGGTGACACCATCCTTGCGATGCGCCTCGACCAGGGCGGCCACCTCACGCACGGCTCGCCCGCTTCGATGACGTCGAAGTTCTGGAACTTCGTCTCCTACGGTGTCACGCCCCGGTCGGACGATCCCGAGTCGCCCGGCGAGCTCATCGACTTCGACAACGTTCGCGAGCTCGCACTGAAGCACCGTCCGAAGCTGATCGTGGCCGGAGCCACGGCCTACGCGCGCCGGATCGATCCGGCGCCGTTCCGCGAGATCGCCGATGAGGTGGGCGCGCTGCTGATGTTCGACTCGGCCCACGTCGCCGGGCTCATCGCCGGGGGATCGCACCCCAACCCGGTGCCCTACGCCGACGTGGTGACCTTCACGACCCACAAGACCCTGCGCGGTCCGCGCGGCGGGGCCATCCTGTGCCGCGAGGAGTTCGCCAAGAAGATCGACTCGGCGGTCTTTCCCGGCCAGCAGGGCGGACCGCTGGAGCACTCCATCGCGGCCAAGGCCGTGGCGTTCAGGGAGGCCGCCCTGCCCAGCTTCTCGACGTACACCAATCAGATCGTGGCCAACGCCAAGGCGTTCGGCGCGGCCCTCGCGGGCGAGGGGTTCCGGCTGGTCTCGGGAGGCACCGAGAACCACATGCTGCTCGTGGACCTGCGCGAGTTCGACGCCGAGCTGACGGGCAAGGTGGCCCAAGAGGTCCTGGACCGCGCCGGCATCACGACCAACCGCAACACGATTCCCGACGACCCGCGCAGCGCCTTCATCACGTCCGGGCTTCGCCTGGGCACGCCGGCCGAGACCACCGCCGGCATGAAGCAGGGCGAGTTCGTCACCGTGGCCCAGCTGATGGCCCGGGCCCTGAGGGGCCGCGAGGACGAAGCGGTGCTGGCGCAGGTCCGCGGCGAGGTCGCGACCCTCTGCGGCGCCTTCAACCCCTACGCCGGCTTCACGAAGTAGTCGATGGACAACATCGCCGCGTACGTCGCCGTAGCGATCGTGGGGGTGCTCGTGACGCTGGTGGCCAACGTGCCGGCGCGGATCATCTCGGTTCGCGTGGGCTACACCGCCCAGCCCGACGCGCGCAAGGTCCACCAGACCGTCACGCCCTACGGCGGCGGGGCGGCGATGATGGTGGGCTTCTGCGTCTCGCTGCTCGCCGCGATGGCCGTTCCGTCGCTGCGCGCGATAATCACCTCGTCCAACGAGATGATGGGGGTGCTGCTCGCGACCGGGGTCATCTTCGTCGTGGGCGTCCTGGACGACTTCCGCGAGATGAGCGCCCCGGCCAAGGTCGCGGGCCAGTGCCTCGCCGCGTCGATCCTCTACTTCAGCGGGTGCACGATGTACCAGCTGAAGCTGCCCTTCGCGGGCTTCATCGTGCTCGGCCCTTCGGTGCTTCCGGTGATCACGGCCATCTGGGTCGTCGCCCTGACCAACGCGGTGAACCTGATCGACGGGCTCGACGGGCTCGCCGGCGGCATCGTGGCGATCGCCTCGGGCACGCTCTGCCTCTACGGGCTTCGCCTCGAGGATCTCGGGCTGCTGCCGGTGACCAACGTCGGCCCCTTGATCGCGGCGCTGACGTGCGGCGTCTGCCTGGGCTTCCTGCGCGACAACTTCCACCCCGCCAAGCTCTTCATGGGCGACGCCGGAGCCCTGATGCTGGGGCTGCTCATGAGCGCCTCGACCATGGTGATCGGCGGGCGCACCCCGCCCGCCAGCGGCGTCACGTTCTTCTTCTTCGCCCCGCTGCTCATCCCGGTCTTCATCCTCGGCGTGCCGCTGATCGACGCCGGCTGGGCCTTCATCCGCCGCACGGCGTCGGGTCAGGGCTTCCACACGCCGGACAAGAACCACATCCATCACCGACTGATGCGCCTCGGTCACGGACACCGGCGCACGGTCATCATCCTGTGGCTGTGGACCGCGCTGCTGTGCGGCTTCGTGCTCTTCCCGCTCTTCGTGTCGGGGGTCAACGTCTTCCTGCCGTTCGGGGTGGCCCTGCTGCTGATCGGGCTCTTCACGTGGTTCAGCCCCCTGGTCAGGCGCCGCCACGGCAAGCACGAGGCCTCCGAGCAGTCCGACGAGAGCCTGAACTCGTGAGTGACGAGCGAGGCGACGAGCCACTCAAAGGGCCAGATGAAGGCAAGGTTCCGGACCTACCGGGCGTGGTTGCGTTTGCGACCATGGGCACCACCATCGCCGCCTGTGTCGCGGTGGGCGTCTTCCTGGGTATCTGGGCCGACCGCGCCTGGGGCGGCGCACCCCTGTGGTTGATAATCGGACTAGTGTTGGGAACGGTCGCCGCCGTGGTGAGCGTAGTGCAGCAAGTCCGGCGTTTTCTCTAGAAACCCTATTGTTCGTGCTCGAAAACCTCCCTACCAATACACTGCCGAGACTGTTGCGCCGCACTGCCGTGTCGGCCATCATCGTTGGCATCCTGGGCTTCGTCGTCGCCCTCTTCATCGCTCCGCCCATAGCGGCGCTGGGCGTCGTCATTGGTGTCGGCCTCGCGGTCGGGAATCTGCGCTACTTGGATCACCAGGCCGCGCGGGTCGAGTTGCAGGGTGAGCAGAGCGCCAAGGCCATCCGGCGCCAATTGGGCGGCAGAACCGCCGGACGCCTCGTGTCGATCACCGTCGTGGTGCTGGTGGCCGTCTGGCTGGACGCCCCTCTCGGACTCGGTATCCTTGCAGGGCTGATGCTTTATCAGATTGTCTTCGTGGTCAACATGATTCGCGTGGTCACGAGCCAGGGAGGATTCGAGTGAGAACGCTGTACGCGGCGAAGCAGATCTCCGTTGGGTTGCACCCGACGATGCACGTGCTGGGCTTCGTCGTCGACACCGACATCGTCACCTCGTCGCTGGTGGCCATGGCGATCTTCCTCTACCTCGGTTTTCGGATGCGCGCCAAGGTCACCGACGGCGTTCCCGGCAAGCTCCAGCTCATCTGGGAGATCCTGGTCGAGATCGTCGAGGACCTCGCCGTATCGGTCATGGGGTCGCGTGGTCGGCGCTTCGTTCCGATAGGCGTCACGCTCTTCCTCTACATCCTGATCTGCAACTGGATGAGCTTCATTCCGTCATCCCTGCAGCCGGGGATCTCGTTCGACATCCTGCCCGCGCCCACCGGCGACATAAACCTTCCGCTGGCGATGGCGCTGCTCGTCATCGTGTGGGTGCACGCCGAGTCGTTCCGGGCCAGGGGATTTCGCGGCTACTTCAAGCACTACCGTGACCCCTACCTCGCCCTGGCGCCGATCAACGTCATCGAAGAGATCACCAAGCCCGTCACGCTGACCTTCCGTCTCTTCGGCAACGTCTTCTCGGGCGTGATCATGATCGCGGTCATGACCACGCTGCTTCCGATCTACGCGGTGCCGGTCGCCGAACTGATATGGAAGCCGTTCGAACTCTTCATCGGGCTCATTCAGGCCTACATATTCATGTTGTTGGCGGTCATGTACTTCGGCTTCGCAACCAGCCATGAGGACAAAGAAGAACTCGTCATCGAGAACCTCGTTCCCGACGACCTCGTTGTAGAGACCTCTCACTAACCCAACCCAGGAGGAATGAAAAGCAATGGCAACAAATCCAGATGACATTGGTGCGGCAGTACGTATCGCTGGTGCGCTCGTCGGTGGCGGCATCGCCATTGGTGGCGGCGCGATCGGCGCGGCGATCGGTGACGGTTTGGCTGGTAGCCAGACCATTGCCGCCATTGCCCGTCAGCCCGAAGTCGAGAACAAGGCCCGCACGTACTTCTTTCTGACAGTGGGCCTGGTGGAGGCTATGTACTTCATCAACCTGGTGTTCATGGTCGTGTTCGTTTACGTCTTCATGAAGAAGTAGTTCTGGCGCTGCCGGCCCGAGCGGCCGGCAGCGCATCCCATCCACTAGTGAAAGTAGGCCGTCAACGATGTTCGTCGAGTCCATCTTCCTGCTGCCCAACGGCACGTTCTTTGTCGAACTTCTCGTTGTGGCGGTGATTCTGTTCCTCGTCACGAAGTACATCTTGCCGCCGCTCAACAAGCAGCTCGAGGCCCGCCAGGAGAAGATCCGAAGCTCCCTCGAGGAGGCCGACCAGGCACGTGCCGAAGCGGCAGCGGCGGGTGACGAGCGCGCCAAGGTGCTGACCCAGGCCCGCGACCAGGCTCGCGAGATCGTGGCGGCCGCCCAGATCACCGCCGATCAGGTGAAGGCGGAAGCGGGCGGGCGCGGTCAGGCCGAGTACGACCGAATCGTCGCCTCGGCCAACGCCGAGGTCAACACCGCCCGTCAACGGGCCATCGACGAGGCGTCCGCGCGAATCGGTGAAATAGTCTTCGACCTCGTGTCCAAGATCGTCGGGCGCGAGATCGACCAAAATGCGCACGACGACCTCATCCGCGAAGCTGTCTTGGCCCTCAACGCCGAGGCGCAGAGGGAATCGAACCACTGACCATGCTGCCAAAGCTCGAAGGATACGCCTCGGCCCTGTTGGGTTCGCTGGAGCCGGCCGTGCTCGCCACGGTGGCTCGTGAGCTCACCTCGCTCGAGCAGACGATCCTGGCCCGCCCGGACCTTCGAGGCGTGCTGACCGACACCTCCATCGCGGGCAACTCGCGCGGCCAGATCGTCCGCGACCTCCTGGATGGGAAGGTCGACGGATTGACGCTGCGTCTCGCCGTCTACGCCGCAAGCGCCGCCCCGGCGCAGGAAGTGCCCCGGGCGATCGACGAGGTGGCGCTCGCCGCGCGGGTGCTGGAGAGCACCCGCCGGTTCGACCACGCCAGCCTCGGGCTCATGGACGCGCGCAGGCGGGTTGGCGGTTTCGCCGACGCGCTGCTCGACGAGATCGACGTCTCGAACTTCGCGGTCATCGAGGAGGAGCTCTTCCGCTGGGCGCGCACCGTCGAAGGCAACCTCGAGCTGCGACGGCTCCTCCTGGACCGCGACGCGCCGATCGAGTCGCGTCTGGCCACGGTCGACGCGCTGCTCGACGGCAAGGTCGACCCGGCCACCCTGAGGCTCGCTCGTTTCGTGATCGAGGGCGGACGGCCCCGCGACGTCGTGGGAACGCTCGACTTCCTGGTCGACTACGTCGCCAAGGCCCGCGACTGGCGGGTGGCTCGCGTCTACACGGCCCGGGCGCTCGACGGACAGAGCCGGAGCGAGCTCGTGAGCTCGCTCACCACGCTGACTGGCCAGGACGTGGAGCTCCAGGTCGCGGTGGAGCCCGACCTGTTGGGCGGGGTGCTGGTCGAAGTGGGCGACCTGCGCCTGGACGCCACCACGCGCGGCCGCCTCGGCGCGCTGCACGACGCCGTGGCGTCGGGCCACCTCTACGAATCTTCATTGAATGCAAACGGATAAGAAAAGGAAGCTGTGATGACTGAGCTCACCATTAGTGCCGCAGAGATCACCGAGGCGCTGCGCAAGCACGTGACCGAGTTCAACCCGGCCGTCGGCGCCGAGCAGGTGGGACGGGTCGTCGAGGTCGGCGACGGGATCGCGCGCGTTTCGGGCCTGCCCGCGGCGAAGGTGAACGAACTGCTGGAGTTCCAGGACGGAACCCTGGGCCTCGCCATGAACCTCGACGAGGAGACGATCGGCGCGGTCGTGCTCGGCTCGGTCGACGGGATCGAAGAGGAGCAGATCGTGCGCGCCACCGGGCGCATCCTGTTCATGCCGGTCGGTGACGCGCTGCTCGGGCGCGTGGTGAACGCGCTCGGCGAGCCGATCGACGGCAAGGGGCCGCTCGTGAACCCCAAGCAGCGCCGCATGGAGGTCCAGGCCCCCGGCATCATCGGCCGCCAGCCCGTCTCCGAGCCGCTCCAGACCGGCATCAAGGCGATCGACGCCATGACCCCGATCGGCCGAGGCCAGCGCGAACTCATCATCGGCGACCGCAAGACCGGCAAGACGACCGTCGCGGTCGACACGATTCTGAACCAGAAGGGTCAGAACGTGAAGTGCATCTACGTCGCCATCGGCCAGAAGAACTCCTCGGTCGCCCAGACCGTGAAGATCCTCGAGGACCACGGCTCGATGGCCTACACCGTGGTGGTGGTGGCGTCGGCCGGCGACCCCGCACCGTTCAAGTTCCTCGCGCCCTACGCGGGCTGCGCGATCGGCCAGGAGTGGATGGACGGCGGCGAGCACGCGCTGGTGGTCTACGACGACCTCTCCAAGCAGGCCGAGGCCTACCGTCAGATCTCGCTGCTGCTTCGGCGCCCACCGGGCCGCGAGGCGTACCCCGGCGACGTCTTCTACCTGCACAGCCGTCTGCTCGAGCGCGCCGCCAAGCTGAGCGACGAGCGCGGCGGCGGTTCGCTCACGGCGCTGCCGATCATCGAGACCAAGGCCGGCGACATCTCGGCGTACATCCCGACCAACGTGATCTCGATCACCGACGGCCAGGTCTTCCTGCAGTCCGACCTCTTCTACTCGGGCGTGCGTCCCGCGATCGACGTGGGCAACTCGGTGTCGCGAGTGGGCGGCGCCGCACAGATCAAGGCCATGAAGGCCGTGGCGGGAACGCTGAAGATCGACCTCGCCCAGTTCCGCGACCTCGAGTCCTTCGCGACCTTCGGTTCGGAGCTCGACAAGTCGTCCCAGCAGCAGCTCGACCGCGGCTACCGGCTCACCGAACTGCTGAAGCAGGGCCTCAACGCCCCGGTGCCGGTCGAGGAGCAGGTCATCGTCATCTACGCCGGCACCAAGGGCTGGCTGGACACGGTGCCCGTCGACGACGTGCGCCGTTTCGAGTCCGAACTGCTCACCACGTTCCGGGCCCAGCACGCCGACTTGCTCGAGCAGATCCGGAGTTCCGGCGCGCTTCCCGACACCGCGAAGCTGGACGCGGCGCTCAAGTCGTTCGTCGACGGCTTCGCCGTCAGCAACTAGCCAGTTAACCGAGAGATCGAGCGAGGAAGGAGGGACCATGGCAGGCGGACAAGAAAGGATCCTGCGTCGACGCATCAAGTCGGTGCAGGCCACCCGAAAGATCACCAAGGCAATGGAGCTGATCGCCGCGTCCCAGATCGCCAAGAGCCAGGCTCGTATCACGGCCAACCGTCCCTACCGCGACGGCATGAGGCGCATCATCGTCGAGGCGGCGCTCGGGGACCCCGCGGCCGCGAAGAAGCTGCTCACGATGCCCGAGAAGGTCGACTCGGCGATCGTGCTCGTGGTGACCGGCGACCGCGGACTCTCGGGCGCCTACAACTCGTCGGTCATGCGCAGGGCCGAGCGACTCGTGAACAGCCTGCGCATCGAGGGGACCGACGTGCGCCTTTACGCCGTGGGCAAGAAGGCGACCGCCTTCTTCCGCTTCCGCGGCATGAGGGTCGAGGAGAACTTCATCGGCTTCGCCGACCGTCCGAGCTTCGCCGACGCCCGCACGGTCGCCGCCACCATCGCGGCGCCGTTCATCGACGGCGAGGTCCAGCAGGTCCTGCTGGTTTCGACCAACTTCCTCTCGGCCGGAACCCAGACCGTGGGCACGCGCCAGCTCCTGCCGCTCGCGATGCCCGAACCGGTCTTGACCAACGAGCCCGAGAAGTCGAAGGGCTACACGGAGTTCGAGCCCGAGGTCGCGGACCTGCTCTTCTTCCTGGCGCCGCGAGCGCTCGAGAGCGAGATCTTCTCGGCGCTGCTCGAGGGGGCGGCGTCGTTCCACATCAGCCAGCAGCGCGCCATGGCCGCCGCGACCGACAACGCCGACGAGCTCGGCCAGACCCTCAGTCGCATCATGAACCGGGCCCGCCAGGACTCGATCACCACCGAAATCATGGAAATCGTGGGCGGCGCCGAAGCGCTCCGCTCGGGAAAGTGAGATACCAATGACCATGGCTCCTGACAGGACCACTCTCGAGACGGGCCGCGTTGTCGCCATCGCCGGACCGGTGGTGGACGTCGAGTTCCCGCCGCACTCGTTGCCCGAGATCAANNTGCGTGTGCATGAAGCCCACCGACGGCCTCGTGCGCGGCGCCGTCGTGCGCCAGACGGGCCGCGGCATCACGGTGCCCGTCGGCGACGCGGTGCTCGGCCACGTCTTCAACGTGCTCGGCCAGCCCCTCGACACCGACGACATCGGACCGGTCGAGGACCACTGGGAGATCCACCGCAACGCCCCGGCGTTCGACCAGCTCGAGCCCCGCGCCACCATGTTCGAGACGGGCATCAAGGTCATCGACCTCCTCGCGCCCTACGTGCAGGGCGGCAAGATCGGCCTCTTCGGCGGCGCCGGCGTGGGCAAGACGGTCCTGATCATGGAGATGATCCGCCGCGTCGCCGAGCAGCACGAGGGTGTCTCGGTGTTCGCCGGCGTCGGCGAGCGCACCCGTGAAGGGACCGACCTGCTGCTCGAGATGCGCGAGTCGGGCGTCATCGAAAAGACCGCCCTCGTGTACGGCCAGATGGACGAGCCGCCGGGCGTGCGCCTGCGCGTGGCGCTCGCCGCGCTGACCATGGCCGAGTACTTCCGCGACGTGAAGAACCAGGACGTGCTCTTGTTCGTCGACAACATCTTCCGCTTCGTCCAGGCCGGTTCCGAGGTGTCCACGCTGCTCGGACGCATGCCGAGCGCCGTGGGTTACCAGCCGACCCTGGCCGACGAGATGGGCGAGCTTCAAGAGCGCATCACCTCGACACGGGGCCGCTCGATCACGTCGCTGCAGGCCGTCTACGTGCCCGCGGACGACTACACCGACCCGGCTCCGTTCACGACGTTCACCCACCTGGACGCCACCACCGAGCTGAGCCGCCAGATCGCCGCCCTGGGCATCTACCCGGCGGTGGACCCGCTGACGTCGACGTCGAACATCCTGGCGCCCGAGATCGTCGGCGACCGCCACTACGCGGTCGCGCGCCAGGTCCAGCAGATCCTCCAGCGCTACAAGGAGCTCCAGGACATCATCGCGATCCTGGGCCTGGACGAGCTCTCCGAGGATGACCGCATCACGGTGTCGCGGGCGCGCAAGATCCAGCGCTTCCTGTCCCAGCCGATGTTCGTCTCGAAGATCTTCACGGGCATCGACGGCATCAACGTGCCGGTCCAGGAGACCATCGAGTCCTTCGAGCACCTCGTCAAGGGCGACCTCGACGCGTTCCCCGAGCAGGCGTTCTTGAACGTCGGCGGGGCGAGCGACGTCGAGCGCAAGGCCGCAGAGATGCAGCGGGACTAGGTCGTGGCCACCCTGCAGGTCGAGATCGTGACGCCCGAGGTGGCGTTGTGGGCGGGCGAGGCCACGGCCTTGATCGCGCGTTCGTCCGAGGGCGATTTCACGATCATGTCCCAGCACACCCCGACGGTCGGCGACATCATCCCGAGCGTCGTGCGCGTCGAGACGTCCGAGGGCGAGATCGCCTTCGCCGTGCACGGCGGCTACTTCCAGGTTGGCCCGGACGAGGCCGAAGGCGTCACGCGCGCCACGGTGCTGGCCGGGGTCGCCGAGCGGACCACCCAGATCGACGTGCCCCGCGCCCAGGCGGCCAAGGAAGCCGCGGAAGCCCAGCTCGCCGCCGCCACGCGCGGAGAGGCGAGCGACCACGCCGCGAACCTGCTGGCCGAGGCGGCGCTGCAGCGGGCCGAACTGCGCCTCCAGGCCGCCGCCGGGTAGCTTCAGCGGGCGCTTACGTAGTCCAGCAGCTCCTGCTTGTCGTGCTCGAGCTCGTCGAATCGTGCCTTGACGACGTCGCCGATCGAGACCATCCCGACCAGGCGGCCGTCGCTCACCACCGGTACGTGGCGGACGCGGCGCTCGGTCATCGTGCCCATGAGCTCGGTCACCGACGTCTCCTCGCTGCAGGTCGCGACGGGGCTCGTCATGAGTTCGGACACCGTGAACGTCAGCGCGTCGGCGCCGCTCGTGGCGAGGGCGCGCACCACGTCGCGCTCGCTGAAGATTCCGACCAGGGGCGACGTGGCGCCGGTGACGACGAGCGCCCCGATGCCGTGCTCCTTCAGGATCGTCAGGGCATCGCTCACGGTTCTTTCCTGGGAAATGGTGGCGACCTCGTGCCCCTTCGTCGCCAGTAGATTCGAGACATTCATCGCACAACTCCTTCTCGTGACCAACGTTCAGAACCGTTAGGGCTCATAGGCGGACCTTAGGCGTGAAAGAATCCGCGCGTTCCCGCGTGGGCGGGGTTGTGAACAAGTGGTCAAGCAGCGCGGCGAAAAGGCTGATGGGAGTGGAAAGTCACTTTCAGGCGAGGGATGCTAGAAGCCGGCCAGCGTGAACTCCTGGAGCTTGTCGTGGCGGTGGAAGGTCTCGATGGTGCGCACCGTGCCCGAGCGGGAGCGAACGACGAGCGACTGGGTCGTCGCGCCGAAGTCGTGGAAGCGGACGCCGCGCAGGAAGTCGCCGTCGGTGATGGCGGTCGCCGAGAAGTAGCAGTTGTCGCTGGCGACCAGGTCGTCGGTCGTGAGCACGCGGGTGAAGTCGTAGCCCATTGATTCGGCGAGGCGGCGTTCCTCGTCGTCGCGCGCGTGCAGCACTCCCTGGATCTCCCCCCCGAGGCCCTTCAAAGCGGCGGCGGCGATGACGCCCTCGGGCGTTCCTCCGATACCGAAGAGGATGTCGGCGCCCGAGTTCGGCCAGCCGGTGGCGATCGCTCCGGTCACGTCACCGTCGGAGATCGACAGGACCCTCGCCCCGGCCTCGCGGACCTCGGCGACGAGGTCGTTGTGGCGGGGTCGGTCGAGGATCACCACGCCGAGCTCCTGGACGGGCATCTTGAGGCGCTTGGCGAGCTCGTGGAGGTTGTCGGTGGCCGAGGCGTTGACGTCGACGGCGCCGCGCCCGCGCGGGCCGACGGCGACCTTCTTCATGTAGACGACCGGACCCGGATAGAACATGGAGCCGCGTTCGGCCAGCGCGATCACCGCCACCGCCCCGTTGCGTCCCATCGCCGTCAGCGTCGTTCCGTCGATCGGATCCACGGCGACGTCGACCTGGGGCTGCTCGCCGTTGCCGATGTGCTCGCCGTTGAAGAGCATGGGCGCGTCGTCCTTCTCGCCTTCGCCGATGACCACGATGCCGTCCATCGCAATGCCGCCCAGGACGAAGCGCATGGCGTCGACCGCGGCGCCGTCGGCGGCGAGCTTGTCGCCTCGGCCCGACCAGCGCGCGGCGGCGATGGCTGCGGCTTCGGTGACCCGAATCATTTCGAGGGCGAGATTTCGATCGGACCTGGAGGGTTGCTGCACGTTTCAAGCGTACTAGGGAGCCGAGAACCGATGTACTTGCCCACCTTTGGCAATCGGCGATCCGGGCCATACTTGAGGGGTGAGTTCTCTCGTCGTCAAGCCCGCTGGCCCCCTGGAGGGCGAGGTACAGGCCTTCGGGGCCAAGAACGCGGTCCTCAAGCAGATGGCGGCCTGCCTGCTCGCGACGGGTGAGCACCAGCTGTCCAACGTTCCCGACATCACCGACGTCGGGGTGATGATCGAGCTGCTCGAGGCGCTGGGTTGCTCGGTGGTCCGCCCGGCGCAGCACGAGCTTTCGATCAGCGTCCCCGAGGCCCACGACCTGCACCCGGTGGCTCCCGCGCACCTGTTCGCCTCGATGCGCGCATCGATTGTCGTGCTCGGGCCGCTGCTGACGCGCTGCGGCGAGGCGAACATGGCGCTGCCGGGCGGCGATGATTTCGGCCAGCGTCCGATCAACTTCCACACCGACGGCCTGAGCGCCATGGGCGCGACGTTCCACAACGACCGAAGTTCGATACACGCCACGAGCAGCCATTCGCGGCTGCGCGCCACCCGCATCACTCTCGAGTACCCGAGCCACACCGCGACCGACAACCTGATGATGGCCTGCGTCCTGGCCCAGGGCCGGTCGGTCATCGACAACGCCGCTCGGGAGCCCGAGGTCGAGGACCTGGGCCGCCAGCTCGCGGCCATGGGCGCCAGGATCGAGGGGCTGGGCACGTCGCGGCTCACTATCGACGGAGTCGAGCGGCTCTCGCCCGCGCGCCACGAGGTCATTCCCGACCGCGTCGTGGCGGCGACGTACCTCGCGTCGGCCCTGATCAGCGCGGGCCGCGTGCGGGTCGTCGATGCCCGGGCCGACCACATGGAGATGCTGCTGCGCAAGCTCGAGGCCATGGGCGGCGTGGTGGACACGACCGGCCAGGGCGTCTCGGTGACCGGGCCCAAGCGACTGGCCGCCTGCGACGTGTCGACGCTGCCCTATCCCGGGGTGGCCACCGACTACAAGCCCCTCATCACCACCATGCTCAGCGTCGCCGACGGCGTCTCGGTGGTGACTGAGAACCTCTTCGCCGGGCGGTTCCGCTACGTCGACGAGCTCGTGCGCCTCGGAGCCAGCATCAGGACCGAGGGGCACCACGCGATGATCCGCGGCGTCGATCACCTCGTAGGAACGACCGTTCGAGCGAGCGACATCCGCGCCGCCGCCGCCCTCGTGCTCGCCGGCCTGGTGGCCGACGGCGAGACGGTGGTGAGCGGCCTGGAGCACGTGGACCGGGGCTACGACAACTTCGTCGGCCGGCTCAGCCAGCTGGGCGCCTGCGTGCAGAGGACCGCATGATTCCTCGCGATCCGGCTGAACTGGTGGACCTCGCGCGCGACGGCTCGCGCACGGCCCTCGCGCGGCTGCTGACGTACGTCGAGTCCGGCGGGCCCAACCAGCTCGCCACGGCGGCCCTGGCCTATCGGGCGCCGCCGCCGTACGTGGTGGGCATCACGGGCCCTCCGGGAGCCGGCAAGTCCACGCTGACCGACCGGCTCATCGCCACGGCGCTCGAGCAGGGCTCGCTCGGCGGGTTCGAGCCGTTCGACCAGCTCGGCATCCTCTGCATCGACCCGACCTCGCCGTTCACCGGTGGCGCGATCCTCGGCGACCGCATCCGCATGCAGGGACACGCGACCAACGAGCGCGTGTTCATCCGCTCCATGGCCACCCGCGGGCACCTCGGCGGCCTGTCGCTCGCCGTCCCCGACGCGGTGCGCGTCCTCGGCGCCGCGCGCTTCCGCCTCGCCGTGGTCGAGACCGTCGGCGTCGGGCAGATGGAGGTCGACATTGCCTCGGCGGCGGACACGACGGTCGTGGTGACCAATCCCGGCTGGGGCGATTCGATGCAGGCCAACAAGGCCGGACTGCTCGAGGTCGCGGACATCTTCGTGATCAACAAGGCCGACCGGGCCGGGGTTCGAGAGACGCGCCGCGACCTCGAGCAGATGCTCGACCTGGGCGGGGAGCACGAGTGGCGGTCCCTCATCGTCGAGACGATCGCGACCGACGGGACCGGCACCGACGGGCTGTGGGAGGCCATGGTGACGCACCGACGGTTCCTCGACGACGGAAGGCTCCTCGAGCACCGCCGCGCCAGGTTCCGCGCGGAACTCGACAAGGTGATCGGCGCGATGGTCCGTTCGCGCGTGACCGGCCTGGCCCACGCCAGCGCCTACGAGGCCCGCGTCGACGCCCTGGTCGACGGCACGACCGACCCGTACCAGGCGGCCGAGGAGTTACTGTCGGAAGCATGATTGCCACCTCTGTCGCGTACGACCTCGTCTTCCTGATCCACGTCCTGGCGGGTGTCGCGACGCTGGGAGTGCTGCTCACCATGCGTTGGTCGGCGCAGCTGGTGGCGCGCGGCGCGGACGGCGCCGTCCAGCAGGCCCGGTTCCCCCAGCAGCACAACTGGGCCGCTCGCGTGATCCACCTGGTGCCTATCACCGGACTGATCCTGTCGCTCAGCGGCGCGAACGACGTCGCACTGTCCAAACCCTGGGTCGGCGTCGGGATCCTCTGTTACCTCTTGGCTGCGGGTCACCTCGAGGCGCGCGCCTTGCCGCTCGAGCGCACGATCGGCGTGAGCATCCACCGCGACGGGGTGGCGGTGCCCGAGAGCGGACGCAAGCTCGTCAGGTCCATCGACGTGCTGCTCGCGATCGTCGCCGTGGCGTTCGTGGCGATGTTGACCCAGTTCTAGAAGAACGAGGCGCGCCCCACCATGCCCGCGGCGACTGTGGCGTTGGTGACCACGTCGATGAGCACGAAGCTCCCCGTCACGCGGTTGTCCCGGTAGTCGTCCACGACCAGGGGATCGGCCGTCACCAGGGTCGCGAGGCCGATCTGGTTCGTCGTCAGGGTCGAGGACTCGTCGATCACCAGCGTTTCGATGTCCATGACGCCGGTGATGGCCTGCACGCGCACCGGCGTGACCTTGGTGGTGTGCTTGAGGCGCAGGCGCTGGCCCTCGACCAGGGGCTGGTCGCCGAACCAGATGATCGTGGCGGTCAGCTCCTTGGTGACGGTGGGCAGCGGAGCCGAGGCGATGAGGTCGCCGCGACCGGCGTCGGTTTCGTCGTCGAGGTCGAGGTCGACCGAGAGCCCCACGCCCGCCTCGCCGCGCTCGCCGCTGCCGGAGTTGATCGCCCGGATCTTCGTCTCGATGTTCGCGGGCAGCAGCGTCACGGCGTCACCGACGTGGAAGGCGTTTCCGTCGATCATTCCCGCGTAGGTGCGTCCACCGCCGGACTGGCGCAGGACCCACTGGATCGGCAGGCGCGCCCCTCGGGTGGTCCTCGCCCAGGACCCCGCGTCGGACGTCTCCAGGGCGCTCAGGACGCTGGGCCCCTCGTACCACGGGGTGTTCTTCGACGGGTCGACCACGTTGTCGCCCAGCAGCGCCGAGACCGGGATGATCGTCACCGACTTGAAGCCGAGCTCGCTCGAGAGGGACTGCACCTCGTCGACCTCGCGCTGGAACGCGCTCTGGGACCAGTCGACCTTGTCCATCTTGTTCACGCAGACGATCAGCGAATGCACGCCGAGCAGCGCCGCGATGCAGAGGTGGCGGCGGGTCTGCTCCTTGATGCCGTGGGCCACGTCCATCACGACGAGTGCGAGGTCGGCGGTCGAGGCGCCCGTGGCCATGTTGCTCGTGTACTGCACGTGCCCGGGGCAGTCGGCGATGATGAACTTGCGGCTCGGGGTGCTCGCGTAGCGGTAGGCCACGTCGATGGTGATGCCCTGCTCGCGCTCGGCGCGCAGGCCGTCGGTGACGAAGCTGAGGTCGAGGTCGCCGACGCCGCGCTTCTCGGACGCGGCGACCACGGCGTCGAGCTGGTCGTCGAAGAGCTGGCGGGTGTCGACGAGGAGTCGGCCGATCAGCGTCGACTTGCCGTCGTCGACCGAGCCGATGGTGGCCAGGCGCAGTAGATCCTTCGTGGCGAGCTTCATCCTTAGAAGTAACCCTCGCGCTTGCGGTCTTCCATGGCGGTTTCGGAGAAGCGGTCGTCGGCGCGGGTGGCTCCGCGCTCCGAGACGTTCGCGATCGCGATCTCTTCGATGATGGCCGCGATGGTGTCGGCGGGCGAGTCGACCGCGCCGGTGCAGTTGGCGTCGCCGACCGTGCGGAAGCGCACGACGCGTCGCTCGACCGTCTCGCCGGGACGCGGCTCGACGAAGGGGCCGACCGCGAGCCACATGTCGTCGCGCAGCAGGACGTCGCGCTCGTGGGCGAAGTAGATCTCGGGCAGTTCCATCTGCTCGCGCTCGATGTACTGCCAGATGTCGAGCTCGGTCCAGTCCGACAGGGGGAAGGCCCGCAGGTGTTCGCCGGGGTTGACCTTGCCCTGGTAGAGCTGCCACAGCTCGGGGCGCTGGCGGCGCGGGTCCCACTGCCCGAAGCCGTCACGGAAGGAGAGGATGCGTTCCTTGGCGCGGGCCTTGTCCTCGTCGCGTCGCGCGCCGCCGAAGGCCGCGTCGAAGCCGTTGTCGTTGATCGCGTCGAGCAGCGTCACCGTCTGGAGGCGGTTGCGCGATCCCATGGGGCCAGGGTCGGCGACCTTGCCTTGGTCGATCGAGTCCTGCACCTTGGCGACGAGCAGCTTCACGCCGAGCGAGGCCGCCTGCTCATCGCGGTAGCGAAGCACCTCGGGGAAGTTCTGGCCCGTATCGATGTGAAGGACCGGGAAGGGGAGTTGCTGGGGGGCGAACGCCTTCAGCGCGAGGTGCAGCAGCACCGCCGAGTCCTTGCCGCCCGAAAAGAGCAGGACCGGCCGCTCGCACTCGGCCACGACCTCGCGCAGAATGAAGATGGCGTGGGACTCGAGCAGGTCGAGGTGGTCGGCAGTTCGGGGGGCGCGTAGCGGGGTCGTGGTCATAGGTGGAAAAGATCCATTCATATTCTAGTAAACCACTAGCGAATGTTAGACTCGCGTACAAAACCCTATGACCTTACCCACTTCTGCCCTTCTCGAGGAACTCGAGGCGACCAACGAGCGTTTCGAGCGCTCGACGCCTCTGGAGATCCTGTCGTGGACCTTCGAGCAGTTCGGCGACGACGTGGCGATGGCCTGCTCGTTCGAAGACCTCGCGCTGCTGCACATGGTGCACGAGCAGCGTCCGGGCACCGAGATAATTTTCCTGGATACCGGGGGCCACTTCGCCGAGACGCTCGAATTCGTTGATCGCGTCGAGCGTGAGTGGTCGCTGAATCTCACGCGAACGAAGCCGGGTCCCGACGCCGACGCGTGGCCGTGCGGTACCGAGCGGTGCTGCGAGCTGCGAAAGGTCGAGCCGCTCAAGCGTGCCGTCTCGCAGCGGGCGGCGTGGATCACGTCGGTCAAGCGCGCCGACGGGCCCACCCGCGCGGGCATGAAAACCCTTCTGTGGGACGAAAAGTTCGGTCTCGTCAAGGTCAATCCGCTCGCGACGTGGAGCGACGAGGACGTGTCGTACTACATCGGCGCGAACGGCCTCCCCGAGCACCCCCTGTGGGCTCAGGGCTACGGGTCGATCGGCTGCGCCGCGGTGACGATGAAACCGCAGGTGCCCGGCGACCGTCGGTCGGGCCGGTGGGTGGGCGCCGACAAAGAGGAATGTGGCCTGCACGAGGCCTGATATCCACCAATAATTGCGGGTAGGCCTGTACATTTGTCCCTAATGTCCACGCGAATTAGTCAGAGGTCGGTCCCATGCTTCTGATAATCCTCGCTCTCTTCTGGGTGGCGATCCTGGCCCCCGTCGTCGTGCGCCGATTCCGCGACAGTGGCACCGAACGGTCGATCGACTCCTTCCACGCGGAGCACGAGGTGCTGAGCCGCCAGGGCTACGTGGTGCCGCCGGCCCATCGCCTGGACCGGCCGGACCACGAGGAGGTACGCTCGCAGGCGCACCGACCGCGTTTGACCGTTGTTCACGCTGACGACACGTACCGGACGCTCGAGACCCGCAATTCGTGGGATGAGTGGAGCGAAGCCTACGACTACGACCGCGACGAAGCCGAGTCGCGCCCGGCCGCCCCGACCAACCGGTACGCCTCGGCGTACTCTTCGGTGCCCAGCGAGCCCGAGGTCCGCAGGCACTACGAAGCGCCCGCGCGCCGCCGGTCGATGAAGGCCCGGCGCAAGGTCCTCTTCGTGCGCACCGCTCTCGCGGCGGTCGTGCTCACGGCGACCTACTTCGCGGTCGGCTTCTCGATCATCGAGGACCTGGCGATCCTGGCTTGGGTCGCACTCGTCAGCTACGTGGCGCTGGCTCTCTTCGCCGTCAGTCAGGGATACCTCCACGAGTCTTCGCTGCCGGTTCGTCTTCCCCATGGTCGCCAGCTGGCCACCATCGCCCCGCTCTACGGCGAGGCTCCTGAGGAGCCCGACTCGGAGTTCTACGAGTCCGACACCGATGGCGAGTGGCGCCGCGAATCGCCCTCCCGTTACGCCTTGGGCTAAAGTGGAGGCTCCTTCGGGGGTGTAGCTCAATTGGTAGAGCGCTACGTTCGCAATGTAGAGGCAGTGGGTTCGAATCCCATCACCTCCACTCCGTAGGCGTGGTTGCAACTTGCCTAGTATTCCTCGGCGTCCTTGTGTTGAATGGGACGCCTTGGGTGGCGTGCTGACAGCGCACGTCAGTACTTCTGATGGCTAGAGTTCCATCCCGGGATTATCGCGCTCTTTCTTGCGTGAGCGTTCGAGGACTTGGCGAAGAATCGGGAGCACGGCGCGGTCCTTTTCGCGCCCGGCTGCTTCTTTGGAGCGAATGACGTCGGCGAGGGCGGCAACGAAAATCGTCACAGTGTCCGTTAGTTGCTCTCGTGTGGCGGAACGTCGTAGGTCGTCGTAGCCCCGCGTACCGTCCGGAAGAAGTGCGATATCCAGATATCCGTGTTTTGTCACGTAGGTCCAGGTTGTACCTTGCTCAAATGATCGCTCATCGAGTGGCACTTCCAATGGTTCTTCCATATCTGGAATCCGAAGCTTTGCGTCGAGTTCTTTGAGTGCGGCTGCGAGCCTCGTAAAGTTGTCACGGTTGCGAGCAGGCGTGACGTCCACGTCGCGTGTGACGTAGGGTGATCCGCGCAGCTCGGCAGCGAGTCCGCCTATGACGACGTAGAGCACCCGGTGACGTTCAAGGACTTCGAGCATTTCGTCAGGGCGATAGGGAACCATTTCAGTCATGAAGGCTTGCCCCTTGGTGCCCACGTCGTTCGTGGAATCTGACGCGTGCCATGAGATCGGCGAATCGTTCGGCCGGCGTCATTCGAAGATGTTGATCAATGATCGTCACGTTCGAGTCATCAAATTTGGACATGAAGAAGGTGAGTTCCAATCCGCACGCGCGCACGATGTCGCGCACCGTCTCAAGACTCGGTGACACGTCGTCACGTTCCCAGCGGGCTATCACGGACTGTGCTTTGCCAAGGCGTGCACCTAATTCGGCCTGTGTCAGACCGGCCCGCAGTCGAGCTTCCTTGATCAGATCTCCAGTCACCACGTGATTATTATAGTACAAATATGCTATATATGCGATCCTGAATAATTCCTGTCGGTACCTGAATCCCAATGGTCGTAGGACCATCTCGTTAGTCACATATTTTCTTCTTGGTGCTGTTAGCAACCTGGACTTATTGTGTGACTCAAGGTCGAACGAATTTCAACGGATCGGTAGTCCGAGGATACTGAATTCTTTCACCGGGCGAATTTCGGGCATGGTCATCGGAGGCTTCCACCTACAGGGCCGTTTGACCCTCAGGATTGGCCGTTTGAGTAGTCATATCAGTCGCTCTCCCAGGTCGGCTCGTCGGTGATCCTTTGACAGAGTCATCCATCGGCTCGCCCGACTCCAGTCGATCCAGCCGCGAGGTAATGATGTCAGTCACTGGTTCGTTTGGCCAGCCTGAGGTGAAGGAGGCATCGAGGCTCGAGATGGATGCTCTGATGTCAGCGGCGAGTTTTTCCAAGATCGAATTGGCTTCTGATTTGTGAATCCCCATGGCGACAGCCTCTTCAATCAACGCTGTCCGATCGACTTTGGCGAGACTCGATTGATTCCCAATCGGTGCAGCCATCCTTCCGTTCAGCTCCGGGTAGGCAAGCGTGCAAAGCGAGTCATAGAGAGGTGCGAACTCGACCTTGCCATTGTTGAGAAGCAAGGAGTAGTTCTTTCCATGCCCATCCTCATCGCCCACCAACGGCGCGCTGGTGAAACCTTCTCCTAGCCCGGCGGTTGTGACGTCGCTGCGATGATCTGATCGAGCACCGACTGGTCTGGCAGCGCCAGCGGGTCGAGTGACGGCAGTTCGCGGACCCGATCGAAGGCCCGTTTAATGTAGGGGCCTTCGATCACCGGACTATGGCCTGAGGCGATCGTCGCGATGTCGAGGCTCTGAGTACGTTCAACGAACGTGCCGTACTTTCGTGCGTCGACCATCGAGAGCCACGGACTCACCGCACCCAAGGCGAAGAGCGCGAGTCCGTCAGACCAGAATTCCGGATCGAGGTCGGCAATCCCCGCGTGCGGATCGGGCAGCGGTGTCGCGAATGTGTCGACCGCCCAGTACACGCGTGTCGCGGGATCGAACAAGCCTCGGGAGGTGGGCGAGTCGAACACCGGCGGTCGCAGCGCGAGCAACGTCCGGTCCCCGACGTCGAACGTCTCTCCGTCCGCCACCCAGCGGCATCGGTCGAGCGGGAAATCAAAGCAGTTCGAGTGGCGTTCGACCATTGCCCAGTTGCACACGAGCTGCGCGTTCGGACACGACGACAGCGCCTCGTCGAGATTCCCAGTGTGATCGACGTCCTCGTGGGATATGAAGATCCCCGCTTCGGCAAACTCGGTTGGTGGTGGCGCGCGGTAAATGTGACACCCAGGTCCGATACTGAGTCAGTGACCACGGCCGTTCAAGAGCGCACGTCGACCTCGAGGACGAGCACAACCACCCAGGCCTACGCCTTCGCAATCGACCCCACCCCCGAGCAGGCCAACCTGCTGCGCAGCCACATCGGCGGCTCGCGCTTCGCCTACAACACCTTGCTCTGCCTCGTGAAGGCCAACTGGGACGAGAACCGTCAGAAGAAGGTCGCCGATGGTGAAGTTTCCAAGGAGGAGTACCTCGGCACGAGTCACTTCGACCTGCTCCACCTCTGGGCGGAGAGGCGCGACGAACTGGCCCCGTGGTGGACTGAGAACGGTTCCTCGACCTACAACGACGCCACCCAGCGCCTGAGTCGCGCCTTCGTCAACTGGCGCAAGGGGAAGGCCAAGTTCCCCACCTTCAAGAGCCGAGGCCAGGGTGGCTCGGTGCGCTTCACGAACCAGGCGGTCAGCCTCACCGACTCCCACCACGTACGCGTTTCTCGCATCGGTGAGCTCAAGACCTACGAGTCCACCCGCAAGCTCTACCGCCATCTCGAGCGCGGGACGGGGAAGATCATGGCCGCGACGATCACCGAACGTAGTGGACGGTGGACCATCTCCTTCACTGTCGAGGTCCAGCGTGTGATGCCACCGACCCGGGCTCCCGAGAAGATCATCGGCGTCGACCTCGGGATTACCACGCTCTACACCGGAGCTACGCCTATGGGCGAGCACGTGCTCGACGTCGCCAATCCCCGGCACCTTGTGGGAGCCGAGAAGAAACTGGCCCACGCGCAGCGCGTCGCCTCACGGCGCCAGGGTCCTCGAAAGGGTGTCGCGCCGTCGAAGCGGTGGAAGCGCGCCAACGCCCGAGTCCAGATGGTCCAGGCGAGCGTTGCCAACTCGCGCAAGAACCTCATCCACGAGACGACCACCCACCTCGCAAAGAACTACGACCTCATCGTCGTGGAGGATCTGAACGTGGCCGGGATGCTGAAGAACCACTCCTTCGCCAAACACATCGCCGACGCCAGCTGGGGTGAGTTCGTGCGCCAGCTCGAGTACAAGACCGCGTGGTACGGCTCGACGCTGGTGAAGGCCGGACGCTTCTACGCATCATCAAAAACCTGCAGTCAGTGTCAGACAGTGAAAGCCAAGCTGTCCCTTGACGAACGGGTGTTTCACTGCAAGGTCTGTGGCCTCGACATCGACCGCGACGTGAACGCGGCCATCAACCTGGCCCGACAAGGCCTGGCGGGGACAAGCTCCGTCACTGGACGTGGAGGGGAGGTAAGACCGAGTCAGCAGAACCTTGCTGGCGAGGCACACCCCGACGAAGCGTCAACCGACACGCCGCCAGACGTCGGCGCGTAGGAGAAACTTCAGCTTAGAACTCTGGATGGAGCGTATTTACCGCGCGCCATCGCCAACCGAGTTTGCCGAAGGAGGAAGATCCACCGGACGTCCTTCGGCTCGACGAGGGAGAACACGTCCTCCAGCCACTGCTTGCGATTTGCCGGCGTGCCGGTGTCGACGATCACCGGCTCCTTGCCGAGGATGACCATCGAATTCAGGTAGATGAACAGCGGTTGTCCAAGCGCTTCCTGCACCTGGTGGACCAAGTAGGTGTCCCTCGCGATCCGAGTCGGTGGTACGTGGAGCGTTGGTGCAACTGGTGCGTACGTCATGTTGGCCCCCCTGAGCAAGCATTCGCACTTTCAACTCCGGCACTCTTGGCCAATGAGTCAATCAAGTTTCTAGCAGACCAGATTGAACTTGCGGGACCCGCGTAACCCATGGGCACTCGCGGGACGCCACGCCATCGGTCCACACCATTCGACGACGTTGCGATGACTCCTGCGACGGAGCTGCCCCGTCGCCTACGGCGCAGAGGCCGTTGCGGTCGTCAGGATGCCCGAGCGCGGTGGCGCGGGGCGAGGTCCGGTCACCTCCACCACGGAGGCTCAGGTCACGTACCGGTGCCGTCCGCTGATCGTGTCCGCCACTCGAACTCTGTCCTCCCTTGCCACGTCAGAGGTTCCCCAGCGCGTAACTGGCGGCGCAGAAGAGGATCGTCACGAAGAAACCGCCGAGGAGAACCAGGATCGTCTGGAGGTTGCTGGTGGTGGCGAGGCTGGGACGGACGTGGCTGCGGTGGACCAGGTACGTGGCGATCAACGTTCCGAAGAAGGTGATGAGCGCGAGTCGCCGAAAGAGGACGCTCGCCGAGTCGACCAGCCTCGTTCCACTGTTGCCGATCACGACCGGCCCCGGTTCTGCGAACTGGCCTGTCGGTCGAGCCAACGTCCTGCGGGGTGCCCCTGCAACAAGTAATCCATTATTCAAATATGGCTGACGAGAGTGTATGGACCGACTACTTCCCCACAACAACCCCCCAATTCCACAGCACCGAGAACTTTCGCCGCGACCGAATCCTGACGGAACCATCCGTCAGTTCGCAATCCCTGCCCACCGGGCAGTTCCGGAGGTTAGCCTGTGGAAAAGATGCGGCTTTCTCGTTGATTAATCCCCAACTGAGGAGGAAACCGGTGGATAAAGGGTGCCAACACTGGGCAAAAGTATCGGATTTCCTCTTTTCACCGGCACGGACCCATGAGTCTCTGGCAAAGTAATCCACGTAGTCCACGTAGCACCTGTCGCACGATTGACGGAACCGCAAGGGGAAGTCGACGAGGGGGGAGAGGGGCCTCGCAAGAGGAACAGAACCTTCCATCGGACAGCGGAGTTCGGTCCGCGGTTCGAAACGACGAATGATGTGGGGTACCAGCCGTCAAACGGTGGCCTGTCCGACACGGGTCAGCGGGAGATGTGCCTTCGGAAACCCCGAGGGGCTGGCGAGTTTCGACTCACTGGTCACTCGGGGTTTTCGGCTTTTTAATCGCTAGAAGAGCGACTGCGGATCGACGGGATTGATCAGCTCCGGCCCGTCGTTGCGCACCGAGCCCACCGCGGTGTCGACGCCGTAGTGCGAGAGCGTGCCGTGGGGCGCGGGGCGCAGCAGCTGCGCCCGCTCGTCGGGGTCGTAGTCCGACACGTTGAGCCACGTTTCGACGTCGGGAGTGGCGAGTATGACGGGCATGCGGTCGTGTAGCTCTTCGATGTCGTCGCTGGGCGTCGTCGTGATTATCGTGCAGGTCTGCAGCGCGGGCGCGTCGTCGGGCGTGCTCGGATCGTGCCAGCGCTCGTAGAGCCCGGCGAAGAGGAGCGGCTGGCCGTCGGTACGCGTGAAGTAGTGGGGCTGCCTCTGGCGACCCGGGCGGTGATCCCATTCGTAGAAGCCGTCGACGGGGATTACGCACGGCCGCTTGGCGAAGGCGCTGCGGAACGACGGCTTCTCGGCGACGGTCTCGCCCCGGGCGTTGAAGAGCCGGTTCGCGATCGAGGGATCCTTGGACCAGCTCGGCACGAGGCCCCAGCGGTAGCGGTCGAGCGTGCGTTCACCCTCGCGCTCGCTCACGCCGTAGAGCCGGCGCAGGGGACCGACGTTCCAGCTGGGGTGGCCTTCGGGCTCGATGCCCGCCGCGAGGGCGGCGTCGAGGAGTCTGGCCAAACGGGCCGGGGGGCTAAAGAGGGCGACGCGACCGCACATGGGCCTCCTTCCACCATTGACGATAGGCGCGTTGGCGCGTGTCACCGAGAATGGCTACTCTTACGAACATATGTTCGCTTTTTCACCTAAACGCCCTACGTTATCCGCCGATCTGGTGGCAACCCTGCGTCCCGTGGCCTTGGCGGGCAGCCGCATGCTGCCCCTCGGCGAGCCCTGGAACGCGCTGGTACCCAAGGGGGGGCTGCGCCGAGGCTCGACCATTGTCGTGCAAGCACCGCCGGGACTGGGCGGGCTCAGTCTGGCGTTGAGCCTCGTCACCGAAGCGAGCACGAAGGGGCACTGGGCCGGGGTGGTGGGGGTCGACGACCCCGGGGTCGTGGCGATCGCCGAGCTCGGCATCGATCTTCGCCGCGTGCTCTTCGTGCCGCGTCCACGCGGCGCGTGGGCCGAGTGCGCCGCCGATCTGCTCGACGGCGTGGACCTGCTCGTGGTTCGTCCGCCCTCTCGCGCGGCTCACGGGGCGGCCCGCAATCTGATGGAGCGCGTGCGCGAGCGCGGCACCGTGCTGATCGCCCTCTGCGAGCCGGGTGCTCCGTGGCCGCTGCCGGCCGACCTCTCCTTCAACATCACCCAGGCCGAGTGGGCCACGTCATCGCGACTCGATGCGCGATACCTCACGGTGCGCATCGGCGGGCGCGGCGAGGCGGCCCGCGTCGGCGAGCATCTGGTCGTGCTGCCGAATCGAAAAGGGCGAGCGGCGGCGCGCTAGTGGAGCGCCTCCTCGCCATTCACGTAGAGGCGCTCAGCGTGGAGGCGCCCGACGGCTCGACCCTGCGCGACTATCTCGCGCTGCTCGACGCGCTCAGCGTGCTCTGCCCCTTCACCGAGCCGGTGAGGCTCGGCCTGTACGCGCTGCCGATACGGGGACCCGGCCGGTTCTTCGGCGGCGAGGAGGCGGTCCTCGACGCCGTGGCCCACACGGTTCGTGACGCCGTGGGCCACGAGCCGTCGCTCGGCATCGCCGACGGGCTCTTCTGCGCTGAAATCGCCGCGCGCGAGCGTGTTCTCGTGGCGCCAGGGATGACGGATTCCTTCCGCCGAGCTCAGCCGCTCGGCGCCCTCGGGCGAAAGGACCTGGTGACGACCTGTCGGCGCCTGGGCCTGCACACGGTCGGCTCGTTCGCCGATCTCGAGAGAGCCCGCGTCGCCGAGCGCTTCAACACCCACGCCCTGGTGCTGCACCGCGTGGCCCGCGGCGAGCTGAGCGAACTCGCGACGCAGCGTGACCAGAAGCTGGGCCAGCGCCTGGCGCGCCTGCGCGGCGAGGGCGAACGCCGCGACGAGCAGGTGGGCTTCTTCGGCGGCCGCGGCGCGGGCGACGACCGCGCCCAGGAGGCGGCGCATCGCGTGCGACGCCGCCTCGGAGCCAGCGCGGTCGTGGTGGCGTCACTGCGCGGCGGCCGGGTTCCCGAGGACCGCGCCACGCTCGTTCCCTGGGGTTCGCCGGCGGGCAACGCGCGCGACAGCGCCCCGTGGCCGGGACGGCTGCGCGCGCCCTCGCCCGCGATGACGCTGCAGCACCGCGTCGTCGTGCAGCTGCGCGACGCCGCCGACAAGGCGGTGGTCATGGGGTCGCGAGGATTCCTGAGCGCGGACCCGACCACCCTGCTCTTTTCGAGCCAGGTCCGCCGTGACGTCGTCTGGCACGCTGGTCCGTGGCCGTCGCTGGAGCGGTGGTGGGGCAGCAGCCGGCGCCGCGCGCATCTGCAGCTGGTGCTTGGATCGGGCGAGGCGGTGCTGGTCGTGTGCGAGTCAAGGCATTGGTGGCTCGTGGGAATCTACGACTGATGGCGACCTACGCCGAACTGCACGCCCACTCGGGCTTCAGTTTCCTCGACGGGGCGAGCGACCCCGAAGAGCTCGCCGCCGAAGCGGCCCGGCTGCGGCTCTCGGGCCTCGCCCTCACGGATCACCACGGCCTCTACGGGGTGGTGCGCTTCGCCGAAGCGGCGAGGGCCTTCGGGCTGGCGACCATCTTCGGCAGCGAGATCACGCTCAACGGCGACGACGACCGCGTCGGGGTCCATGACCCGTCGGGCGAGCATCTCGTCGTGCTGGCACGTTCCCCCGAGGGCTACCGCCACCTCGCGGTGATGCTGGGCGAGGCGCACCTGGCGCGCGGCGAGAAGGGCGCGCCGCGGTTCGATCTCGAGGAAGTCGCCCGCCACGCCGCGCAGTGGCTGGTGCTGAGCGGGTGCCGAAAGGGGCCGCTGACGCGCGCGCTGCTCCAGGAGGGCCCTCGGGCGGCCGCGCGCGAGCTGAAGCGGCTGATCGGCGCGTTCGGCCGCGAGAACCTCGCGGTGGAACTCTGGGACCACGGCGCACCCGACGACGTGGCTCGTAACGACGTGCTGGCGGAGCTGGCGGTTCGACACGACGTCGATCTGGTAGCGACGGGCAACGTGCACTACGCCACCCCCGACGCCTTCGCCCGGGCCAATGTCCTTTCCGCGATCCGGGCCCGCCAGAGCCTCGAGGAGATGCGCGGCTGGCTCAGCTGCTCGCCCCTCGCGCACCTGCGCAGCGACGCCGAGCAGCGACGCCGCTTCGCGCGCTGGCCGGGCGTGGTCGACCGCGCGGGTGAGGTAGCCGGCGAACTGGCCTTCGACCTGCGCCTCGTGGCCCCGAACCTGCCAACCTTCCCGACGCCACCGGGCAGGGACGAGCAGTCGTACCTGGAGGAGCTGGTCGCCAAGGGGGCGACGCTTCGCTACGGCACCCGAGAGAACGAGCGGGTCCCCGGGGCGTGGCGCCAGATCGACCACGAGCTCGGCGTCATCCGCGCGCTGGGGTTCGCCGGGTACTTCCTGACGGTCTGGGACATCACCGAGTTCTGCCGCCGCGAGGATATCTACTGCCAGGGCCGCGGCTCGGCGGCGAACTCGGCGGTCTGCTTCTCGCTGGGCATCACGAACGCCGACGCGGTGGCGCTCAACCTCTTCTTCGAGCGCTTCCTCTCGCCGGCTCGCGACGGGCCCCCCGACATCGACGTTGACATCGAGTCCGGGCGGCGCGAGGAGGTCATCCAGTACGTCTACGGGCGCTACGGGCGCCGTCACGCCGCCCAGGTCGCGGCGGTGATCACGTACCGTCCTCGCTCGGCGCTGCGCGACGTGGCGCGCGCCTTTGGGCTCGGCGAGCAGGAGGCGGACGCCCTGCGCGACGGGGTCGATCGCCACTCGCCGACGCCGTTCGCGCCGGGTACGCCCGCGATGATCGCGACCATGGCGAGCGAACTGCTGAACCGGCCGCGCCACCTCGGCATCCACTCGGCGGGCATGGTGATCTGCGACCGCCCGGTGCTCGAGGTCTGCCCCGTCGAGTGGGGCCGCATGCCCGGGCGCACGGTGCTGCAGTGGGACAAGGACGACTGCGCGGCCATTGGCCTGGTGAAGTTCGACCTCCTGGGGCTGGGGATGCTCGAGGCGCTGCACCGCGCGGTCGACCAGGTCGCCGACTTCCACGGCGTGTCGATCGATCTCGGCGCCCTTCCCCAGGAGGGGCGCGTCTACGACCTGCTCTGCGAAGCGGACACCGTGGGCGTCTTCCAAGTGGAGTCGCGCGCGCAGATGGCGACGCTGCCGCGCGTCCAGCCGCGCTGCTTCTACGACCTCGTGATCGAGGTGGCACTCATCCGCCCCGGCCCCATCCAGGGCAACGCCGTCAACCCGTACATCCGTCGGCGCCGCGGGGACGAGCCCGTGACCTACCTGCATCCGCGGCTCGAGCCGATCCTGCGCCGCACGCTCGGGGTGCCGCTCTTCCAGGAGCAGCTCATGGAGATGGCCGTTGCCGTGGCGGGCTTCTCGCCGGCGGAGGCCGACGAGCTGCGCCAGGCCATGGCCGCGAAGCGCTCGGAGCTGCGCATGCTCAAGCTGAAGAGCCGCTTCTACGCTGGCATGGCCGTGAACGGCATCGTCGGCGCGCCCGCGGACCAGCTCTTCGACGCGCTGGCGGCGTTCGCGAACTTCGGCTTCCCCGAGTCGCACTCGGTCTCCTTCGCGCACCTCGTGTACTGCTCGGCGTGGATCAAGTGCCACTACCCCCAGGCGTTCCTGGCGTCGCTGCTGAACGCGCAGCCCCTCGGCTTCTGGTCGCCCCAGAGCCTGGTGGCCGACGCCCAGCGCCACGGGGTCCGCGTGCTGCGACCCGACGTGAACGTCTCGGGCGTCGGCGCCACGCTCGAGGGCTCGCTCGACGACCCCGAGGTGCGCCTCGGCCTCGGGGACATCCGCACGATCGGCAGCGAGGTCGGCCAGCGCATCGTCCAGGGCGCGCCGTGGACGAGTTCGGAGGACCTCGTGCGCCGCGCCGGCTGCCAGCAGCAGCACCTGGAGGCGCTCGCCGCCGCCGGGGCGCTCGACCTCTTCGGGCCGAGCCGTCGGGCGCTGGCGTGGTCGGCCGGTGCCGCGGCGCAGGGGATGCCCGACCGGCTGCCCGGCGTCGTCACCGGCGAGGTGGCACCCGCGCTGCCCGAGGTCAGCGAGATGGAGCGGGTCGCGGACGACCTCTGGGCCCTGGGCCTCACCCCCGACGCCACCGCCATGGCCCTCGTGCGCGCGCAGCTCGACGAGCGAGGCGTCGCCCGTGCCGATGCGCTCGCGGGCGTGGAGGGCACGCGGGTCACGGTGGGCGGCGTCGTCACCCACCGCCAGCATCCCGAGACGGCCAATGGCGCGGTTTTCTTGAATCTGGAGGACGAGACCGGCCACGTCAACGTGATCTTCTCGAAGGGCGCGTGGGCTCGCTGGTCGGACGTCGCGCGCCATTCACCGGCCCTGCTGATCCGCGGCTCGCTGCAGCGCGGCCAGGGGAGCGTGGCGTTGGCGGCCGAATTCGTCGAGCCGCTCAGCCTCGACGCGACGACGCCCTCGAGGGACTGGCGCTGAAGTGGCCGCACGAATCCCGAAAAGTCCGTGAACAATCCGGGCCCCTACCGGGTATTCATGAGTACGACAGGTAGTCGCACCGCGAAGCGGGGTTCCAGGGGGCGTCAGATGCCGAACTTCAACATTGACCGGTCGCGCAGTGCGCGAAGAACTTCTCGAGTCGCACGGGCCGTCGCCGTCGCCGCGGCGGCCGCGACGGTTGTCCTGGCGGGGACCGGCGCGTCCGCGTCGGCTTCGCCGGTGCTGCGCTCGGTGAGCTTCGGAGGCTTCTCGAACGCGTTGGCGAACCACTCCTCTCGGACGCTGTACGTGCTGAGCAACGAGAAGGGCGGCCACATCCGCTGCCAGACCGCCTGCATGATCCTGTGGTTGCCCCTCGAGGTGAAGGACTCCGTGACGACCATCGCCACGGCCGCGAAGGTCGACGGGAAGATTGGCTTCGTCGCCAGGGGCAAGACCATGAAGCAGGTGACGTTCAACTCGTATCCCGTGTACACCTACACCGGTGACACCGCGTCCCACCAGTCCAACGGCGAAGGCGTCGCGGCCGACGGCGGGACGTGGTACGTCGTGCACGCGACGTCGACCTCGGCCGTCGGCACCCTGCTCAAGTCGTCGAGCTCGACCACGACGACCACGACCAGCGCCGGGGGCGGGTACGGCTACTGAGCCCGCCGCGCGGGCGCGGCTTACTGTGGTCGTGTTGCCTCGGACGGACGCTGCGTTGAAAGGGGACCCTTGCGCACCACCAAGCTGATCGGCGACGCGACGGGTCGCGCCGCGGGCGGGGACTCGCGCGGGCGCGACGCGGCCGACGCGGCCGACGCGGCCGGCCTGCGCGACGCGTTCGTGACCCACGGCGGCGAGATGCTCGGCTTTGCCCGGCGCTCGCTTTACCAATCGGCGAGCGCCGAGGACGCCGTGCAGGAGACGTTCGCGCGGGCGTGGCGGTCCCGGGCCCGGTTCGACCCGACGCTGGGGTCGCTGCGGACGTGGCTGTTCACCATCGAGCGCAGGGTGATCCTGGACATCGCGGCCCAGCAGGCCAGGTCCAGGACCGTGCCGGTCGAGCCAGGCGAGGAGCCGGCCTCGGAGGACCGCCTGGAGGCCGCGATGCTCGGATGGCAGATGGAGTCCGCGCTCGAGCAGCTGGACCCCGAGCATCGTATGGTGATCACCGAGCTCTACTTCAACGGCCGAACGGGGCGCGAGGTCGCCGAGCTGTTCGCGCTGCCCGAAGGGACCGTGCGCAGCCGCGCCTTCTACGCACTTCGGATGCTGCGGCTCTTGCTTGAGGAGGCGGGATGGAACAGATGAACGTGACCGGATGCGAGCAGTGGCAGGGGCCGATCGCCATGTACGTCTTCGGTGACCTCCCGACGAACGAAGAGGTCGGCTTGCTCGCGCACATCGACGGGTGCCCGGACTGCCGGGCGCTCGCCGAGGAGATGAGCGAGACCCACGCGGTCCTGGGCTACGTCGACGCGAGGGCCGTCGCCCCGACGGCGTCGGTCCCGCCCGGGCTCGCCGCGAAGGTGCTGGGAGACCTGCGCCGCGCCGAGGTGGCTCAGCACCGCCGGTCCAGGGCGAGGGTGGCTGGCCTGAGCGGGATTGGGCTGGTCGCGGCCGCGCTGATCGTGGTCGTCATCGTCAGCGTCACTTCCGTCGCGCCACCGGCCCAGCGGACCTTCGTGCTGCGTGGCGCCTCCTCGATCAGCGCCAGCGCGGTCCTGAGCGAGCGCTCGTGGGGGACGTCGATTGATCTGCACGAGCAGGGACTCCCGGGCGGACAGGTCTACACCGTGTCGATGCGCACGGCCACGGGCTCGTGGTGGGTGGCGGGCACGTACACCTCGGTCTCGGGTCAGGCTGTCGACGCCCAGATGGCGTGCGCCGTGAAGCTGCGACAGATCTCCGGGGTCCGGGTCAGCGACGCCTCGGGACGGCAGGTTCTGAGCAGCTACGGCACGAACAGCTACTAGGACGGCGCGACATGACATCCTCCCCGGACCAATGACACTGACCCTCGTCGAGCAGAGGACATCGGCCGCCCGCGCGCCCGGCGTCGTGGCTACGCGCCGCGTTCGCATCGCGGTGCCCTCGGTGGTGATTCTGGTGGCTACGTCGGCGGTCGTGTGGACGGGTGCCAGCTCGCTGCTGGCGGACCACCGGCTGGGGGCGGCACTCGCGGGCGGCTGGGCGGAGCTGGCGGCGCCGCTGGTGCTCGCCCTGGTGCTCGCCCTGGTCGTCTGCGAGCAGCGCTGGCCCGCCGAGCGCCGCCCGGTCCTGGCCCGGGGCCTGGTCCACGACGCGTGCTTCTTCGTCCTTCACCTGGCCCTCGTCATCCCGCTGATGACGCTGCTCGCGTTCGGGTTCTCCCGCGTGCTCGACGACCTGGTCGGGGGGTCGTGGCGCTCGTGGACCGGCTCCATCCCGCTCTGGGCACTCGCCGCGGCGACCCTGATGGCGATGGACGCAGGGAACTGGCTGGCGCACTGGACCGAGCACCGCGTCGGTGCGCTCTGGCGGATGCACGCGCTGCACCACTCCCAGGAGGAGCTGAACGTCTTCACGTCCTTTCGCGCCCACCCCTTGTCGCACTTCATGGGCTTCTGCCTGGCGACCGTGCCGGTCGTGCTCGTCATGGGGGCGCGGCCGCTGACCCCGGTGCTGATCACGATCTACGTGTGCCTGGGCACACTTCCCCACGCCAACGTGCCGTGGTCGTACGGTCCGCTCGGCAAGGTCGTGGTGAGCCCCGCCTATCACCGGATCCATCATTCGAGCGAGGGGGCCCTCGGCGTCAACCTGGGGATCGTGCTCACCGCGTGGGACGTGATGTCGCGACGCGCGAGGTTCCCACGTCCCGGCGACGCGCCGTGCCCGACCGGCATCGCGGGACGGCCGCTCGCCACCGAGCAGACGGCCCGCGGCAAGGCGCACGTCGCTGTGCTGATCAACCAGCTCCTGGAGCCATTCGCGAAGTCCTGAGCCTGAGCCGCGGCGACGTGAGCACGCAAGCCGGTCTTTGGTTGGAGCGAAGTGCACATGGCCGCGGCCTTGGCGATCGACCTGTTCCTCGACACAGACCTCGCGCAGCGTAGTGCGAGCTAGAACGCTAGATTCAATACGGCGCCTGAGCCTGAGGACTGGCTGACGCAGCCGAACGCGTCCTCACCTCCTTGAACCCACTGAGCCTTCTCGTCACTGGGTGGCAGTACGGGAACCAGCCCTTCCTCTGCCGCTCGTAGATCTCAGCGCACGGATCATGGACGGGCAAGACCAGTGACGTGGTAAGTCCAGGCTCTTTCAGAACGGAGCCCCACCCGTCGTGGTAGTTCGCGCAGTGGCCATCGCCGAGCCAGAGATTGGCAACGATCGGTTCCGCGACGACCAGGCTCCGGATGGTGAGAGCAACCCGGCTTCCCCGGGTGCTCTTCGTTGACGGCGGCGCATTCCGATGCCGGCGGTACCGCGGTCATTCGGTGTCGCTGTTACGGATGTGCCACGCCCATCCGAGCAGGCCGGCGCCCACCACGAACGCCACGGCTCCGATGACGGCCCATATGCCGTGACCGCTCATGCCCGAACCGGGCAAGGCGTTCGTGCCCTGGAGAATCCACACCGCTCCGACCAGGCAGAACACGATACCCAGTACTCCTCGAGTCCACATGGCTGCCTCCGATCGAAACTGAGCGACAATGCGCGCTCTGAGGAAACCTAGCCTCGCGGCGGCGGTTCGTGCCCGGGTGAGAACCTCCAGGGGATGTGACCCGCCCAACGTCGACGCTCGGGCGCAGCGATGCTCGAGGGATGGCTGCCTCGTCGCGACGGGGCCGCGAACCTAGAGGAACGCGTGCTCCGGTCGTTCGCCTGATTCGATCTCCTCGCGCACGAGGATCTGCGCCAGTGGCAGGTCCTCGGCGTGGGTGACCCCGATGCAGCGCGACGTGGTCTGGAGTACGTCAAAGCGCATCGGGGTGCGGTGGAGGATCTCGCCCACGAACACCGGCAGCAGCACCTCGGGATTCTCACCGAAGTCGTGCGCATGCATCGCGCGGTGCAGCAGCGGCCAGATGGCTGGCTGGAAGCCCCATAGATTCATCGACACCGTGGCCTGGGGGTGCAGGACGGCCGGCGTGAGCCCGTCATCGGCCGCGTACCCTTCGAGCGTAGCGTGCACCTTGCGCCGTTCGACGATTTCGGTGAGGTGCCCGTTGACGACGTTGCACGTGCCGCGAGAGACCGGCATGTCGCCCACCAGGGCGCGGTCGAGCTGGAATCCGACGAGGCAGCTGTTCGAGCTCGTCGAGAGGTGTCGACCGAGCCTCGCGAACGCGTCGCGGCCGTAGAGGTCGTCGGCGTTGGAGATCCCGAAGGGCTTGGCCATGTCGAGGTACGGCTCGGCGGCGAGCACGGCGTCGACGGTGCCGCGCGGCACCTCCTGGATGGCGAAGGAGACCCTGCGCTTCTTCGGCCAGAATGTCGCCACGTGCTCCTTGATCTGGGGGCCGGACTCGCGGTTGATCACTATCACGACGTCCTCGAAGCCGGCGGCGAAGGCGTCCGAGGCGAGAAGGTCGATGACCCCTTCGCCGTGCACGCCGATCGGCGCGAGCTGCTTGAGGCCCCCTCCGTAGCGGCGGGCGCGGCCCGCGGCCAGGATCACGAGCGTGGGAGCGCTCACTTGGACCACCTAATCACGCCCGAGGCCCAGGTCATGCCGGCACCGAAGCCGGTCATGAGGGCGTACTCGCCGGCCTTGACGCGGCCGTTCTGGCGCGCGTCGTCGAAGGCGAGGGGGATCGAGGCGCTCGAAGTGTTGCCGTAGCGGTCGAGCACCACGACGGCACGCTCCATGCCGATGCCGAGGCGCTGGACGGCGGCCTGGATGATGCGGATATTGGCCTGGTGGGGGATGACGAGGCTGATCTCGTCGGCGCTCACGTCGGCGTCGGCCAGGGCCTTCTGCGAGGACTCCACCACGACGCGCACGGCGCGGCGGAAGACCTCCTTGCCGTTCATCTGGAAGTAGCCCTCGTGCTGGCAGGTGAGCAGGTCCGCGGCCGATCCGTCGGCGCCCAGCACGAGCGACAGCAGGTCGGTGCCGTCGGGGTCGTGCTCGAGCACGGTCGCGCCGGCGCCGTCGGCGAGCAGCACCGCCATGTTTCGGTCGCTCCAGTCGACCCAGCGCGAGAGATGCTCGGCCCCGACGACCAGGATGCGCTGGGAGCCGGTCTCGAGCAGCCCTTGGGCGGTGCGCACCCCGTACATGAAGCCGCTGCAGGCCGCGTTGATGTCCATGGCCGGGCAGCTCATTCCGAGCTCGTTGGCGATCAGGACGGCGGTGGAGGGGCAGATTCGGTCCGGCGAGGATGTCGCCAGGAGGAGGAAGTCGACGTCGTCGGCCGTGCAACCCGCGTCGTCGAGCGCGCGCTGTCCCGCGAGGACCCCGAGGCTTTGCGTGGTGCCGCCGATGCGGCGTTCGCGGATGCCCGTGCGCTCGAAGATCCACTCGTCGGAGGTGTCGAGGGTCTGGGACAACTCGTCGTTGGTGACGACTCGATCGGGCACGGCGATGCCCCAACCCCTAAAACGAACGCCCATCGGCAACCCTTCCGCCAGCTTGTCTCTACAAAGTCTAGGCCGTGGGCCTAGTCGAGCGTAGGTGCCTTCAAAACCTGCAGTGAGCAACGTGCGACGCAGATGAGGCGCCCCTGGTCATCGGTGAGCTCGATTCCCCATACGTGGACGGTGCGGCCCTTGCGGATCGGGGTGGCGGTGGCGCTGAGGACGCCGCTGCTCATCGAGCGCAGGTGTGAGCAGTTCAGCTCGGTGCCCACCACGATGGAGTCGGGTCCGACGCTCAGCGCGCCGCCGAAGGAAGCGGCTCCCTCGGCCAGGAGAGCCGAGACCCCGCCGTGCAGGATGCCGTAGGGCTGGTGGGTCTTGGGTCCGACCTCGACTTGCAGGATGACTTTGTCCGGTGTCGCGAGGACGACCTCCACGCCGAGATGGCTGTGGAGGTCGTCGCCCGGGGAAAGCCGGTCGGCCGTGTTGTCGCTCACCCGGTCAGTTTAGAAGTCGAACGGTAGCCTCGGGGGATGGATCGACGCGTAGACCTTCGCAGCGACACCGTGACCCAGCCGACCCCGGCGATGCGTGAGGCCATGGCCCACGCGGTCGTGGGCGACGACGGCTACGGCGAGGACCCCACCGTCGCCGCGCTCGAAGAGCGCTTCGCCGCGCTGGTGGGAAAGGAGGCGGCGCTCTTCGTCCCCTCGGGCGTGATGGCCAACCAGATCGCCGTGCGGGTGCTGACCCGGCCCGGGGACCTCATCATCGCCGGGCGCGCCCAGCACGTCGTCAGCTTCGAGATGGGCGCCTCGGCGCGCAACTCGTCGGTCCAGTTCGCCACGGTCGACGACTCGCACGGGACGCTGGTGCTCGGCGATGTCCTCGAGATCATCGACGCCGAAGCCGACCATCAGGCGCACGTCGCCATGGTCTGCGCGGAGAACACGCACATGCCGTCGGGCGGGACACCGTGGGACGTGGCCGACCTGCGGGCCCTCGCCAACGCCATCGGCGGGCGCCCGCTGCATCTCGATGGAGCCCGGCTCTTCAACGCAGTGGTGGCGACCGGCACGTCGGCGGCGCAGTACTGCGAGCCCGCGACCACCGTGATGGCGTGCCTCTCGAAGGGACTCTGCGCGCCGGTCGGTTCGTTGCTGGCGGGCCCGGCGGGCCTGATGCGCAACGCCCGCATCGAGCGCAAGCGACTGGGCGGCGCAATGCGCCAGGCCGGCGTGCTCGCCGCCGCCGGCCTCGTGGCGCTCGACACCATGGTCGACCGGCTCAGCGAGGACCACGCCCGGGCCCGGGCCCTCGCCGGCCTGTTCGCCGCGGCCTTCCCCGAGGCGGGCTACGACCCCGCGTCGTGCCGCACCAACATCGTGGCGTTCGACCACCCCCAGGCGCGCCAGATCGTCCACGAGCTCGAGGCGCTCGGCGTGGCGGGCGGCACGGTGGCGCCGCATCGCCTGAGATTCGTCACCCACGCCGACGTCAGCGACGACGACGTCGCCCGCGTGGCCGCCGTCCTCGCCGGCTTCAAGCCCTTGGCTCGCTGATCGGGCCGCCGCGTGCCGGCTGAGGAGTTCGCGAAGAGTTCACCTGGCGAATTGGGGGCCGGCGAGCCCCAAGAGGTAGCCTGAGAAGGTTGTAAAGGCAACGCATTGGCTGAAATTCTCCACCTCTCCACGTTCCTGCGCCGTCCGATCTTCGATTCCGACGGCGACCGGATTGGACGCGTCCAGGACCTGGTCGCGCGCCTCGGCGACGACGCGCACCCGCCGATCGTCGGAGCGGTGATCCGGATCGAGGGGCGCAACCTCTTCGTGCCGATCCGCAAGATCGGCGGACTGTCCGAGGGTCGGATGACCTTCCAGGGAAAGCGCGTTGACCTGCGCAGGTTCGAGCGCCGGCCCGGCGAGCTCCTGCTGGCCGAGGACCTGCTCGCGCGCCACCTCATCAACCTGGTGCGCGGGCGCCTCATCATCGCCAACGAGATCGAGCTCGCCGAGAACGAGGGGAAGTGGGAGGTGGTCGGTGTCGACCCGGGTCGCCGTCCCTTCCTGCGCCGGGTGCTCGGCCCGAAAGTCGGCCAGCGCGTCAAGGCCGAGTCGATCGTGGACTTCGCCTCCATCGAGCCGTTCGTCGGCCACGTCCCCACGGCTCGCCTGCGCATTCCGTACCGCAAGCTGGCCAAGCTGCACCCGGCCCAGATCGCCGACCTCGTCGAACAGGCCAGCCACGAAGAGGGCGAGGAGATCATCGAGGCCGTGGGCCTGGACCGCGAGCTCGAGGCCGACGTGTTCGAGGAGCTGGACATCACCCACCAGCTGGAGTTCCTCGAATCGCGCAGCGACATCGATGCGGCGCGACTGCTCGCGCGGATGGAGCCCGACAACGCCGCCGACCTCATCAACGAGATCGACCAGGACCGGCGCCTGCCGATCCTCGAGCAGCTGCCCCCGGCCCAGCAGGCCAAGGTGCGCAACCTCCTCTCGTATAACGCCGACACCGCGGGCGGAATGATGAACACGGACTTCGTCTCGGTGCCCGCCACCGCGACCGTGGCCGACGCCCTCGAGGCGATCCGCAGGTCGAGCGCTCCCGCCGAATCGCTGCACGCGGTCTTCGTGCTCGACGAGAACGGCCTGCCGCTCGGGGCGGCGTCGGTGGCGCCGCTCGTACGCGCGCGCGCCAGCGAGCTCGCGCTCAGCGTGGCCCGCACCCAGCTGACCTTCGTGCATCCCCACTGGGACCTGCACCGGGTCGCTCGCAAGATGAGCGATTTCAACCTGACCGTCCTGCCGGTGCTCGATGAGGAGCAGGGCAAGATGATCGGCGTCATCACCGTCGACGACCTGCTCGAGGAGCTCCTGCCCCAGGGCTGGCGCCGCGAGTTCGGCATGACCGCGGTGGAGGAGTAACGATGCGCCGCGTCCAAGGCCACGTTCAAGGGGGGTCCTTCTGAAACCCCCCAGTACAAGCCACATGATCACTCGCGTCCCAACACAACTTCGCATGATTCGACAGGCAGGCTGCTAGCCCAGCCCTCCGGTTTCGTCGTGGTTGTTTTACTGGACGACCACAACGAAGCGAAAGGAGGTGGAGCGTGCAGAGCGAACAACACGAAGCCCAGAGCATCAGCGGCGCCTTTGGCACCATCAAAGAACATGACGTCGCCAGTCGCCGGGGAGTGCGCGCCCGCTTCCTGACGCTGATCGCCATCATCGGACCCGGCCTCATCGTGATGGTCGGGGACAACGACGCGGGCGGCGTCTCGACCTACGCCCAGGCCGGCCAGAACTTCGGGTACACCCTGCTCTGGACGCTGCCGCTGCTCATTCCCGTGCTGATCATCATCCAGGAGATGGTGGCGCGCCTCGGTGCCGTGACCGGCGTGGGCCACGGACGACTCATTCGCGAGCGATTCGGACGCTACTGGGGCAATCTCTCGATACTCTCGATCCTCTTCCTGAACTTCCTGATCATCATCACGGAGTTCATCGGCATCTCTCTTTCGATGGAGTACTTCGGCGTCTCGCCCTACTTATCGGTGCCCATTGCGATAGCGCTCCTCTTCGCGGTGACCGCGACCGGATCGTTCAAGCGCTGGGAGCGGTTCATGATGCTGTTCGTGGCCATCAACCTCTTCATCGTCCCGCTCCTGCTAGTCACCAAGCCCCACTACGTGGCGTCCCTGCACCATCTCGTGACGCCCGGAATCCGTGGGGGGGCGACGTCCGCGGCGGTGCTGCTGATCATCTCCATCATCGGCACGACGGTCGCTCCCTGGCAGCTCTTCTTCCAGGAGTCCAACATCGTGGACAAGAAGATCACGCCGCGCTGGCTGAACTACGAGCGAATCGACACGATCCTCGGTTCCTTCATCGTCGTCATCGTTGCGGCGGCCCTGGTGGCGGTCTGCGCGGCCGGGCTGGGCGGCCACGGCGGGACCAGCTCGTTCACGAGTGCCCTGGGGGTGGCGCGGGGGCTGAACCGCTACGTGGGCCATGGCTCGGGCGCGTTCTTCGCGATCATCCTGCTGAACGCCTCGATCATCGGGGCGACGTGCGTGACCCTCGCCAGTTCCTACGCCATCGGCGACCTCGTGGGCTCGACCAAGGGGCTGAACGCACCCTTTCGCGACGCCAAGGGCTTCTACGGAGGATTCGCGGTGCTGCTCGTCGTGGCGGGGACGGTGGCGCTGATCCCCGGCGCTCCGCTCGGCCTGATCACCCTGGCCGTCCAGGCGATCTGCGGGCTCATGCTTCCCAGCACCACGATCATCGTGCTGCTGCTCTGCAACGACCGCGAGATCATGGGACCGTGGGTGAACGGCAAGTGGCTCAACGTCGTGGCGGTGATCATCATCACCGCTCTCGTGGCGCTGTCGTTCACCTTGATGATCTCGACGCTGTTCACCTCGATCGACGTCATCGTGCTGCTCGAGATCCTTTCGGCGCTCGCGGTGGTGGGGCTCGCCATCGGGCTGCCGATCGGGCTTCGCAGGGTCGAGCCCGCGCGCACGTACACCATCGACAAGCGCGACTGGCGCACGCCGCGACTGACCTTGCTCGCCCCCATGCCGAGTTCGTCGGCGCGTCGCTTCTTGATGCGCGGACAGAGCGCCTATCTCATGGTCGCCGGTCTTTTGCTGATCGTGCGCTTCATCCAACTGGCCACCTCCTAGTCTTAGCATGGTGACTTCTTCGCCAACGCTGGTCTGCGTGCACGCGCACCCCGACGACGAGGCGATCTTCAGCGCGGGCGTCTCGGCGCACTACGCCGCCCTCGGGTACCGCGTGGTGCTGGTCACCTGCACCAACGGGATGCTCGGCTTCGACGACCAGGGCCTGGCGGGATCGGATCCCCGCCACCACGCCGGCGCCACCCGCGCCACCCGCGCGGGCGAGCTCCAGCGCGCCGGCGCCATGGTGGGGTTCTCGCGCATGGTGAGCCTCGGCTTCGACGATTCGGGGATGGCGGGCTGGGCCCAGAACGCCAACGTGGGCGCCTTCATGAACGCCGACGTCGACGCGGCGGCGCGCACGCTGGCGGCTTTGCTCGACGAGGTGCGCGCCAGCGTCGTCATCACCTACGACGAGAACGGCTACTACGGGCACCCCGACCACGTCAAGGCCAACGTGGTGACCCGTCGGGCGCTCGACTTCGCCGAGTCGCCCGAGCGTCTCTACTACCCGGTGACGCCCCGCAGCCTCTTCGCGCGCTTCGTGCCCCAGGCCCGGGAGCTCGGGGTCAGGCTGCCGGCGTGGGTGCTCGAGGCCGACGCCGGCACGCCCGACGAGCTGGTGGCCACGACCATGGACGTGACCCGCTACGCCGGGCTCAAGCAGCGCGCGATAGCGACCCACGTCTCCCAGATCGACAACGCCGACCTCGTGTCGATGGAGCCCGAGGTCTTCGCCCTGGCCTTCGGCACCGAGTACTTCCAGCGCGCCTGGAGCCGCCGACCGGCCTTGGGCGACCAAACCGATCTCTTTGGAGGACTCTGATGGCACAACTGACCTTCCTGGCCGTGCACGCGCACCCCGACGACGAGGCGAGCTCCACCGGCGGCCTCCTCCGCCTGCTCGCGGACCAGGGCGCGCGCACGGTGCTCGTGTGCTGCACCAACGGCGAGTGCGGCGACGCCCTCGACGGGGCCAAGCCCGACGCCGATCACCACGACGGCGACGAGGTGGCGGCGATCCGGGCCGTGGAGCTGGACCGGGCCGTCGAGATCCTCGGGATCAGCCGGCTGGTGCGCCTGGGGTACCGCGACTCGGGCATGATCGGCTGGCCCCAGAACGAGGACCCCGAGTGCTTCTGGGCCACGCCGGTCGACGTCGCGGCCGAGCGCCTGGCGGCGGTGCTGGCCGAGGAACGCCCGCAGGTCGTGATGACCTACAACGAGTTCGGCTTCTACGGCCACCCCGACCACATCCAGGCCCACCGGATCACGCTGGCGGCCATCGCGCTGCTCGACTACGAGCCAACGCTCTACTTCAACACCATCCCCGACTCGGTCATGGCCAGGTACCGGGAGCGCTGGGAGGAGGAGGCCCGCGAGAGGATCGCCGCCGACGCCGCCAAGGGCATCGTGCGAGAGCCCGAGGCGCCGATCGACGTCGAGGAGATCCGGATGGGCACGCCCGACGAGGAGATCGCCGCCGCCATCGACATCTCGGCGGTCACCGACGCCAAGTTCGACGCGTTGGCGGCGCACCAGAGCCAGATCGCCGACTCGTTCTGGATGAAGATGGGCCGCGAGCAGTTCAAGGAGGTCATGAAGACGGAGTGGTTCATCCGGGTGACCAACCCGCGCCACCTGGAGGGATGCGTCGACGACATCTTTGCCGGCTACCGCTAAGAGTCTGACGGGCTCGCGCCGGCCTGACTAGCGCCTCCGACGAACGCCTTCATCCTCGGATCCGACCTCGTCGTCGCGAGTCCGTGAGCCGCCAGGACCCGGCGCCAGCACTCAGCGCCGCCGACCCGTGGCGGATCAGTAGCGGTAGGTGTCGGGCTTGAAGGGACCCTCGACCGCGACGCCGATGTAGTCGGCCTGGGTCTTGGTGAGCGTCGTGAGCTTCACGCCCAGCGCGTCGAGGTGCAGGCGGGCCACCTTCTCGTCAAGGTGCTTGGGCAGCACGTAGACCTTCTTCTCGTAGTCCGCGTTGCGCACGAACAGTTCGATCTGGGCCATGGTCTGGTTCGTGAACGAGTTGCTCATCACGAAGCTCGGGTGGCCGGTGGCGTTGCCGAGGTTGAGCAGGCGGCCCTCAGAGAGCAGGATGATCGCGCGCCCGTTGGGCAGGATCCACTTGTCGACCTGGGGCTTGATGGTCTCGCGCTTCACCCCGGCCAGTCCGGCCAGTCCGGCGATGTCGATCTCGTTGTCGAAGTGGCCGATGTTGCCGAGGATCGCCTGGTGCTTCATCATCAAGATGTGCTCGACGCCGACGATGTCGCGGTTGCCGGTGGCGGTGATGATGATGTCGGCGTAGGGCAGCGCCTCCTCGAGGGTCGTCACCTGGAAACCGTCCATGGCGGCCTGCAGCGCGCAGATCGGGTCGATCTCGGTGATGATGACGCGCGCGCCCTGGCCGCGCAGCGATTCGGCCGAGCCCTTGCCGACGTCGCCGTAGCCGCAGACGACGACAACCTTGCCGCCGATGAGCGTGTCGGTCGCGCGGTTGATGCCGTCGATCAGCGAGTGGCGACACCCGTACTTGTTGTCGAACTTCGACTTGGTCACCGCGTCGTTGACGTTGATGGCGGGGAAGAGCAGCACGCCGTCGCGCTCCATCTCGTAGAGACGGTGCACGCCGGTGGTGGTCTCCTCGGAGACCCCGATGATCGACGAGCTCATGGGCTCGAAGATCCTCTCGCCGCTCGAGATGATCCGGTCGAGCAGCGCCAGGATCACGCGGTACTCCTCGGAGTCGGCGCGCTCGGGCGCCGGCACGAATCCGGCCCGCTCGAACTCGAGGCCCTTGTGCACGAACAGCGTGGCGTCGCCGCCGTCGTCGAGGATCATGGTCGGGCCCGGCTGTCCCGGCCAGCGCAGCAGCCGCTCGGTGCACCACCAGTACTCCTCGAGGCTCTCGCCCTTCCAGGCGAAGACCGGCACGCCCTGGGGGTCATCGGGCGTGCCGCGGGGCCCCACGACGATGGCGGCGGCGGCGTGGTCCTGGGTGGAGAAGATGTTGCAGCTCACCCAGCGCACGTCGGCGCCGAGGGCGACGAGGGTCTCGATCAGCACGGCGGTCTGGATCGTCATGTGCAGCGAACCGGCGATCCGCGCGCCCGTGAGGGGCTTGGACTCGCCGAACTCGGCGCGCATCGCCATGAGGCCGGGCATCTCGTGCTCGGCGAGGGTTATCTCGGCCCGGCCGTACGCGGCGAGGGAAAGGTCGGCGACTTTGAAGTCAAGGGTGTCAGAGGTCATGATGCTCCTAATGGATAGCTGTTGGTCTCCAGGCGCCGACCTCTGTCGAGCACGCCTGACTAAATCGTAGTGGTCAGGCGTTGACCCGGAACTCAACCACGTCGCCGTCCTGCATCACGTAGTCCTTTCCCTCGATGCGGGCCTTGCCGGCCGCCCGCACGCCGGCCATGGTGCCGGCTTCCGTGAGGTCCGCGAAGGCCACCACCTCGGCCTTGATGAAGTGCTTCTGGAAGTCCGTGTGGATGACCCCGGCGGCCTCGGGGGCGGTGGCGCCGCGGCGGATGGTCCAGGCCCGCGTCTCCTTGGGCCCGGCGGTCAGGAAGGTCTGCAGGCCCAGGGTGGCGAACCCGACGCGGCTCAGCTGGGAGAGGCCCGATTCGCCCTGGCCGTACGACTCGAGCAGCTCCAGGGCCTCCGCTTCGTCCAGGCCCGCGAGTTCGGCCTCGAGCTTGGCGCACAGGACGATCGCCGGCGCGGGGGCCACCGAGCTGATGAGTTCCTCGCTGCGCCGGGTATCGGCGATGGTGGCCTCGTCGACGTTGAAGACGTAGATGAACGGCTTGTCCGTAAGCAGGTGCAGGTCGAAGAGCATCGCCCGGTCGAGTTCCTTGCCCACCGAGGAGATGACCCGGCCCTCGTTCAGGGCTGCGCGGGCCTTCTCGTACTCGCGAAGCCGGGCGGGCGCGTCGCCGGCGTTGCGCTTGGCGTCGCGCTCCAGGCGCGTCATGGCCTTCTCCAGCGTCTGCAGGTCCGCCAGTATCAGCTCGGTTTCGATGGTGGCGACGTCGCTCGCGGGATCGATCCGGCCGTCGACGTGGACGACGTCGTCGTCGTGGAAGGCCCGCACGACCTCGCAAATGGCGTCGGACTCGCGGATCGAGGCGAGGAACTGGTTGCCGAGGCCCTCGCCCTCGGAGGCGCCCTTCACGATGCCGGCGATGTCCACGAAGGTCACGACGGCGGGCAGGATCCTCTCGGATCCGAATATCTTGGCCAGTATGGCGAGGCGCTCGTCGGGGACCGAGACGATTCCGACGTTGGGCTCGATGGTGGCGAAGGGGTAGTTGGCCGCCAGGACGTTGTTGTTGGTGAGGGCGTTGAACAGAGTTGACTTGCCGACGTTGGGCAGACCAACAATGCCAATTGAGAGACCCATAGAACATACGAGTTTAGTCCGTGGCATCGCGGCCCTTTTTGGCCGAATCGCGCCTTGGGGTGTCGGCGTTGTCGGCGTTGTCGGCGCGCCGATGACGGCGTGCTGGCCCGCAGCGAGTTCCGGGTGCGGCGCTCGGGCCCGACAATATAGTTGGACCATGACCTCACCGACTGTCCTCGAAGGCACCGTTCCGTTCGGCGAATGGGAGACGTGGTACCGCATCACCGGTGACCTGGCGTCAGCAAAGACGCCCCTGGTCGTCGCCCACGGGGGACCGGGCTGCACCCACGACTACGTCGTGGGAATCGCCGCCCTGGCCGACAAGGGTCGGCCCGTTATCCACTACGACCAGTTGGGAGCGGGGCGCTCGACGCACCTGACCGACAAGGGCGCCGACTTCTGGACCGTCGACCTCTTCATGGACGAGCTGGACAACCTGCTCGAAGCGCTCGGCATCGCGGACCGCTACCACCTGCTCGGGCAGTCCTGGGGCGGGATGCTCGCTGCCGAGCACGCCATCCGTCAGCCCGAGGGCCTGCGGTCGCTCGTGATCAGCAACTCTCCCGCGTCGATGGCCCTGTGGTCGAGCGAGGCCAAGAAGCTTCGCGCCCTGCTGGCGCGCGAGGTCGAAGAGACGCTCGACCGCCACGAGGCGGCCGGGACGACGACGGACCCCGAGTACCTGGCGGCCCAGCAGGTCTACTACGACGAGCACGTCTGTCGCGTCGTGCCCAACCCTCCCGAAGTCCAGCGCACCATGCAGTTCATGGACGAGGACTCCACGGTGTACCTCACCATGAATGGGCCCAACGAGTTCTTTTGCATCGGCACCCTGCGCACCTGGTCAGTGGTCGACGAGGTGCACCGCATCGCGGCACCGACGCTGCTCGCCTCGGGGCGCTTCGACGAGGCGACTCCGGGCACGGTGCAGCCTTTCTTCGACAACATCCCCGACGTGCGCTGGGAGATCTTCGAGGAGTCGAGCCACATGCCCTTCGTGGAGGAGCCCGAGCGCTACCTGAGCGTGGTCGAGGCGTTCCTCGAGCAGTACGACTGATTCCCTCTCGATGAACCCGCGTTGACGACCCTCCACGCCACCGACGTCACGGTCTCCTTCGCGGACCACGTCGTGCTGGACCGCGTGCAGCTGACGGTGACGCCCGCAATGAAGTTGGGGGTGCTTGGCCCCAACGGCGTCGGCAAGTCCACCTTGCTCGGGGTGCTCTCGGGCCGCGTGGTCCCTGAGAGCGGCACCGTGGCGTGCACGCCGCCGGGCACCGTGGGCGAACTGCGCCAGGAGACCGAGCGCCTCGAGGGAGAGGACGTCCTCGCCTACCTCGCGCGGCGCACCGGCGTGCACGCCGCCAACGCGGAACTCGACGCGGCGACCCGGGCGCTGGCCCTCGACCCCGAGGCGGCCCAGGCCCGCTACGCCGACGCGCTCGACGCGTGGCTGGCCCTGGGCGCGACGGACTTCGAGGCACGCGCGGCCGAGGTGCTCGACGACCTGAGCCTCTCCGCGCAGTCGCGCACGAACGACATGGCTGCGCTGTCGGGCGGACAGGTCGCTCGGGTGAGCCTGGCGGCGATCCTGTTGAGCAGGTTCGACGTCCTGCTGCTGGACGAGCCGACGAACGACCTCGATTTCGACGGTCTCGAGCGCCTCGAGCGCTTCGTGAACTCCTTCGCCGGCCCGCTCGTCATCGTCAGCCACGACCGGGCCTTCCTCGACCGCACCGTCACCCACGTGGCCGAGATCGACGAGCACCACCACACCATTTCGCTCTACGCGGGAGGCTGGCAGGTCTTCCTCGAGGAGCGCACGATCGCGCGCCGCCACGCCCAGGAGGCCTTCGACCGCAACCAGCAATCACGCTCGGACTTGAAGACGCGCGCGCAGCGCGAGCGCGATTGGGCGACCCAGGGGGTCGCCAAAGAGAAGAAGAACCCGATCGACAACGACAAGTCGGCTCGTAAGTTCCGCCAGGAGCAGACCGAAAGCCTCGCCTCGCGGGCACGGCGCACCGAGCGCGCCATCGAGCGCCTGGAGACCCTCGAGAAGCCCTGGCAGGGCTGGGATCTCAAGTTCTCCATCGCGAACTCGTCGAGGTCCGGCGCGGTGGTGGCCCGGCTCGACAGCGCAGTGGTCGACCGGGGTAACTACCGACTCGGTCCGGTCACGCTCGAGATCGGCTGGGGCGAGAAGGTGGGGATAATCGGCGCCAACGGGTCCGGAAAGTCCACGCTGCTGGCGGCACTGCTCGGCCAGATCGAGCTCACCGAGGGCGCGCAGTGGCTCGGCCCGGGGGTGGTCGTCGGCGAGATCGACCAGGCGCGCGACGTCTTTCGTGAACCCTCGTCGCTGCTCGAGGTCTTCCAGGGCATCTCGAAGCTTCCCCTGAGCGAGGCCCGCAGCGTCCTGGCCAAGTTCGGCCTCTCGGCGGGCCACGTGACGCGCCCGTCGACGACGCTGTCGCCGGGTGAGCGCACGCGCGCGGCGCTGGCGCTGCTCCAGGTCGCGGGCGTGAATACCCTCGTGCTCGACGAACCGACGAACCATCTCGACCTGCCGGCAATCGAGGAACTCGAGCGGGCCCTCGGCGAATTCCCGGGCACCACGTTGCTCGTCACGCATGATCGCCGGCTGCTCGAGGCCGTCCCCTTGTCCAGGATCCTTCGGATCGTCGACGGGCGCGTGGCCGAAGAAGACCTCCCGACGAACTCGTGAGACAGGCGGACCCGCGGCCTCGATACCCAGGCCAGGGCGACATTGGGCCGGTCGGGTGCGCCAACCTTGCGCTGCCAGCGTGATTGGAGCCCCGTGCCCGGCGCCCGGACGGTCCCGCTGTCTCCAGGCCGCCGCCTAGAGATCCCAGCCGGCAGTCCAGTACTGCTCGGGAACCTCACCGGCCGCCTCGGTGAACAGCCTCAACGCCTGGACCAGCATGGCCTGGTCATCGCGGGGAATATCGTTCATGATCCGCTCGATCTCGCCACGGCGCCGTTCGGTGACCGCGTCGACGAGGGCGAGCCCCTTCCTCGTCAGCACCAGACGAAGTTGACGGCGGTTCCCGGGCTCGGCGCGGCGGTGGATCAATCGCTTCTTGACGAGGCGGTCGCACATCCGCGTCGCGGTGGCCGACGTCACGCCCACCACCTCGGCCATCCCGGCGAGGCTTTGGGGGCCTTCGGTCGCGAGAACCACGAGCGTGCGGAACTGCGTGAGGGTGACTTCTTCGGCGATGTCGGAGAGCGATCGCGCGGCAACCGCCACGAGGACCCGGCTCGCCAGAAGCACGGCGTCCACCACTGACTCGTACTGGTCAAGGGGAGAGAGATCAACGTCATTCATATACTAACTATTGTACATGCTAAGTGAGTCTTTTCGCCGCTGCTCGAAGTCCACGAAGACGCGCGGGCCCGCGCGCAGGAGGCCTTCGACGCCGGGGTCGCGATCGGTCCGGGGCGGTAGTTGGCCCACCCCAGCCCGCGACGCGTGCTGGGGTGGGCCGGTTCCTGGTTGAATTGCACGAGGAGGAGAGAATATGAAACTCAACAAGGAACTTCTCGACGAGCTGAGGGTCAAGCCTGACGGGCCCGCTCACCTCGACATGCGCAGCACCGAGCAGGTGGCCACCGACTGGCTGGGACCTCGAGGCAAGGTCGACGAGGAAGACGCGCGCAAGAAGGTCGCCGAAGAGGATCTCAGGGAGTTCGTCGGGGAACTTTCTGGCGCGCAGGAACGGCTGTGGGCTGACGGCACCCACGCGCTCCTGATCGTCCTGCAGGCACTGGACGCCGCCGGCAAGGACGGGACCATCAAGCACGTCATGTCGGGCGTCAACCCACAGGGTTGTCGGGTGGAGGCCTTCAAGCAGCCCTCCGCGGAGGAGCTCGGCCACGACTTCCTGTGGCGATGCGCGAAGGCGCTACCCGAACTGGGGAGCATCAGCATCTTCAACCGCTCCTACTACGAGGATGTGCTGGTGACCCGGGTGCACCCCGACCTCCTGGAGAAGTCCCACGCGAGGCCCGCCGGCGGACCGGACGAGAAGTTCTGGAGTGACCGCTACGCCGACATCAACGCCTTCGAGCACCACCTGCACCGCAACAAGACCCGAATCGTGAAGGTGTTCCTGCACATCTCGAAAGGGGAGCAGAAGAAGCGTTTCCTGAGCCGCCTCGACGATCCGACCAAGAACTGGAAGTTCTCGATGGCGGACCTCGCCGAGCGCAAGCACTGGGACGAGTACCAGACCGCTTACGAGGAGGCGTTGAGCGCCACTTCGACACCGTGGGCACCGTGGTACGTGGTGCCGGCCGACCACAAGTACGCGCTGCGGGCGCTGGTCGGCGGCATCATCGTGGACGCGATCGACCAGATGGACCTGAAGTCCCCCGAGGTCGCTCCCAACGATCTGGTCGTCCTCGGCCAGGCGAAGGACGAGTTGCTCGCGGAGAGCTAGGTGTGCCAGCCCGGAGAAGTGGCGTCTTCCTGGCGTCGCGCGGGAAGGCCCGGGGCTCGTTGGCGCGCGAACCACTGCTCGTCGGGTGGTGCGAAACGGGCCCAGGGGCCGTATCCACCTCGTGGCTCGGCTGCATTCGTAAGGTTCGTTAGCCCTGGTGACCGAGCAACGAGTCGGCCGACCCGCCTAGTGCTTCTTTTTCTGCTTCTTCTTCTGCTTGGCGTCCTTCTTGCGCTTTGGAGCCCCTGGGGGCGTCGACGGGGTTTCGGACCCGGAGATTTCGCCCGACTCGCGTGCTCCGCCCGACTCAGTGGGTTCGTCAGACGGCACCGCACCTTCGTCCGCTCCGTCACCCGGCGTGGCCAGGACGCGCTGCAGGGCCGGACGCGCGGCAAGAATCATGGTGGCCCCGTAGAGCTCAAGGAAGTACTCCATGTCCACGTCCAGGAACTCGGCGAGCGCCGGGAACACGCTCACCGACGGACGCTGCCGGTTCGCCTCGTAGGCTCCGTAGGTGGTCCGGCTCATGCCGATTTGGTCGGCGGCACGTCCCTTGTCGAGGCCGAGTTGCTCTCGCCTCGCGACGAGGGATTCGCCAATGGTCAATGAACTCATGAGGACGTTCCCCGGTGAGAGGTGCGGCACCGCGCACGCCCCGCAAAGTTGGACCTGCCGCCCTCAGCCCTCAGGGTTGACATGCCCCATCGAGTCGATTCGGAGCTGAAGACGTGGACGCGACGTCGCTGGGGACCGTCGGACTTTGTCGTGGTTGGTGGTGGAATTCGAGAGGTTCGCCAGATCACGTTCTCGAATATACGTCATCTCCGTCTGCCTGAGTCGAATCCTTGGGAGGTGTTTCGGAGTGTCGGCCGATCCAGTCACTGCGTCGGCGTACCTCGACGCCAACGCAAAGTCATGACTCTTCCTCAGCGCATTTGCGTCTTCGCCGGTGCTCTTTCGGTCCGGGTGCGCGTTGATCGCCGAGCCGAATCCGGTCCCCGGACTCGGGGGCAGCAACCTTGACCCGGGAACGTGGGATTCGTTGACGGCACTACCCCGATCGCGAGACGCTCGAGATGCGCCGGACCATGTGGGGAGTCGCTCACGGGCGCATCGGCCACCTTGCCCGTCACCGGCGCGGTGGTCGGCAACGACAGCGCCAGCGTCAACTCCTCCGATACCGGCGGCAACTTCAACCACCGCGTCTCCGACATCGACGCGTTGACGGCCGCCCCGCCACCGCCGAACGGACTTCCGCGATGAGTGCCACGGGACCACGATCGCTTCGTTCGCCTCCAAGACGACCATCGCAACGAATGACCTGCTGGGGCCGGCAATCCTCACTCCGGCTGACAACGACGTTCTGTCGGTCAACGCCGACAGCAGCCTGACGGTGCAGGACTCGTTCGCTCAGGCGGCCACCCACCGAGCGGCTCAATTTCCAACTCCTTCGGCGACAGCCCCAGTTGCTCGTTCGCCCCGTCGTCGCTCCCTCCGTCATCCTTCAGACCACACTGTCCGCCAACTCCGTGGCGCGAGCGCCTCGAACACCTTGAGCGACCAACTCGCCTCGGCGACCGTGCCGGCCAGCTCGGTGGTGGCGGTCGCCACCGGCACCAACGCCAGCCTGACCGTCTCGAGCTCGAGCCGGCTGACCACGGTCGACGACCCGCGGAAGCTCTGGACCTGCGCGGACTCGCGCACCGACCACGACGCCTACGGCACACCGGTAACAAGACGTGCACGTTGACGCTCACGGGCGTCGTGACCGGCCACTCCAAGAAACTGGCCGGGACGGGTGACGCCGATCCCTCTTCCGGGTCGCTGGCGGCCGGCGTTCTCTCCAAATGGCTAGTTCCCAACGGCTCTTCCGGCGTCATCAGCGGAAATATCAGTGTCGTGGCGTCGACGGAGGCCTTGACGGCCAAGCATCATTGATGCCAGTGGAACCCCGGCGACTAGGGAGTTCACGAACAACGTGGTTTCCGGACCGGTCAGCACATGCGCAGGATCCGCGAAGGTGATCGGTGGTCGTTCATCCAGTTTCACGTGACGGCGTCGGGCGGCCCGCGCATCTCGCCCTCCGTTTCCGAGAGGCTGTCCCGGTGTCGACTCGAATCCCGCCACCGGCGCCATTTGGGAGACGTCGGCGGGCGGCACCTCGGACCTCTACGACCTCACGCTCAGCGCGACGGGCTCGGCCGACAGGTCGAGTCAGCCATTCCGGTCCGGTATCTCTCTCGCCGGGCGCTGATCTCCGTCCTCCCCGACTTCGGGCGGTGCCGATTGGCGCCGGTTGGCGGGTCTTCGGCTTCGACCGGGGAACCGCTCAGCCAGTCACGGCGACCGTCGCGGTGAAGAGGCGGCTCGGAGACGCGCACTGCGGGTAGCACTTGGGGTTGTCGATCGCCGTCACCCGCGACGTGCCCTGGGCGGTCGCCACGAAGGTGCCGGTCGTCGTGCTGCCCGACGAGCCTGACCTTCGCAGCAGTACGGCCTGATTCGAGGAGACGGGAAGGGTCCAGGAGTAGCTCGACGGACCTGAGAACTTCACGACGAGGCGGTCGCCCACGCGCAGCGAGTAGCGATGGCCGCTCGCCGCCTGAGTCAGGGTGAGCGTGCGCGGCGCGCTGGCCGCGATCACGAACTTGACCGCCTGGCTGGTGGAGATGCCGTCGGCCCGGACCGTCAGTTGGTAGACGCCGACCGGCACTCGCGCCACACCGATCTTCTGGTCCCACGTGAAAGTCTCGGTGAACGCGGTTCTCGGCTTGAGGCTGCGCACCGCCAGGTACATGGCGCAAGCGCCGGGCCGGTCATCGGCGAAGCAGTTGTTCCAGATCTCGGAACCCCTGGAGTTGGTGACGACGAACGAAGGGGAGGTTGGCCCGACCGTGATCGAGCACGTCGCTGAGGAGATGTTGGTGATCGAGACGGTCATCTTCACCAGGGCCCCCGGTCCGTAACTGGCCAGGTTCGTCGAGGTCACCTCTCTCAGTTCTGACGATGAGCACGACGCTCGTGCGAGCGAGGCGCTCACCTTCGCCTGGCCGCCCGCCGCGGCGACGCCCGCGGCGCTGAAAAGCGAACAGACGATCAGAACGACCCCCGCTAGGCGCGCTCCTCGCTCGGTTCGGTGCCCCGATCTCGCTGACGGCTGTCCAGGCATGGTCATGGCTATTCTCGATTCCTCTGACGCGCACTTCTCACTACCATCATGTCCGGCGCGGCCCGTAACTTTCGGTCAGCCCCACCAGCACCACGATTCGGGGCCCTGCGACGCGACCCGGGGCCGGTTTCAGCGGCCTGGTAGCGCTATTTTCGGCGCCATCAGGAGTTAGAGATGTCATTTCCGTCGATTGGCGCTTCCCTGGCGAATGGCGCGGCCTCGGGGAATTACCTCACCCGATCAGGGTTAACCAGTAGTCCTCGGCGGCGCTGAGCTCCTGCTGCACGGTTTCAAGTTCGTCGCCGAGCCTGGCCATCTCCGAGTGGTCGGGGCTGGCGAGGAGCTTCTTGGTGAGGGCGCTGCGCCGCCGATCGAGCCGCGACATGTTCTTCTCGGCCTCGCGAATCTGGCGGCCCAGGGGCACCTCTCCCGACGGCGCCCGGGCAGCGGCTGTGGGGTCGGCTGGGCCGACGAGCGCCGTGGGGCTCGAGACCACGCCGGCTGCCCGGGCGATCCAGGCGTCGATGCCGCCCGGTATGTCCGAGATCGTTCCGTCGGCGTGGACCTCCAGCAGGCGGTCGGTGGTGCGGCTCAGGAAAGTGCGGTCGTGGGAGACCACGACGAGTGTCCCGGGCCACTGGCTCAGGAAATCCTCGATGAGCCGGATCGTCTCGAGGTCGAGGTCGTTGGTCGGCTCGTCGAGGAACAGCACGTTCGGATGGACCGAGAGCGTCAGCAGCAGCTGGAGGCGCCGCCGCTCGCCGCCCGAAAGGTCCCTGGCCTTCGTGAGGGGAAGGGCTCCGGTGAACCAGAACCGCCTCATCAGGGCGATGTCGGCGGGTGAGCCCGGCACGCCCCGGGGGCCCGCGACGAGTTCCTGGACGGTGGAATCGAGGTCGTACGTGCCGCCGTTCTGCTCGAAGTAGGAGGTGACGACGGTGGGCCCGTGCTTGACGGTCCCGGCCGACGGCTCGAAACGCTGGGCCAGAAGGTCCACGAAGGTCGACTTGCCCGCGCCGTTGGGCCCGACGATGCCTACGCGGTCGCCCGGACCGAGCTCGAGGTTGACGTTGTGGAGGATCCGCCGGCCCCGGGGGTAGGAGAAGGCGACGTTGTGGGTCCTGATGACCATGGTGCCCAGGCGTGGGGTGTCGATGCTGAGCTCGAGGGTGCCCGAGCGCGCGGCGCTTTCGGGCCGGCGAGCGAGGAGGCGCTGGGCGGCGTCGATGCGGGCCTGGGGCTTGGTGGAGCGGGCCTTGACCCCGCGCCGCAGCCAGGCGAGCTCGGTGCGCGCGAGGTTGCGGCGCGTCTGCTCCGCCGAGGCCGCCTGCTCTTCGCGTTCGGCCTGCGCCTCGAGCAGGCGCGAGTAGCCGCCGGCGTGGACGAACGACTTGCCACGGTCGATCTCGACCATCCGCGTCGTGACCTGGTCGAGCAGGAACCGGTCGTGGCTCACGAGCACGACGGCGCCGCGGAAGTCGATGATCTGCTGCTCGAGCCACTGGATGGCACCCAGGTCCAGGTGGTTGGTCGGCTCGTCGAGGATGAGCACGTCGTTGGGCTCGGCGAAGATGCGCGCCAGCGCCACGCGCTTGAGCTGGCCCCCCGACAGGTGGGCGGTGTCGATGTCGGCGGCACTGAGCATCCCCAGTCGGTCGAGTGCGGCGTCGACCTGCCATCCGGTGCCGAGGACCTCTCGCACCGTGCCGCTCGCCAGGACGGGGATTTGCTCCAGGTAGCCCACCTGGATACTCCGGCCGCGGCGTACGTCACCCGAGTCAGGCTCCAGCTCGCCGGCGATTATCTTCAGCAGGGCCGACTTCCCGGTCCCGTTGATGCCGACCACGCCGATCCGGTCCCCCGAGGAGATCGTGAGGTACAGGTCCTCCAGGACGGCCCGATCAGGGCCCTGAAGGGCGACGTTTTGGAGGTCGACGAGGATTGCCACGAGACATACAGGTTAGCGACGAAGGGTTCGGGCACCGCCCGGACCCGGGCCGTGGCGGCGAGAACCTCGCTTCGCGGTCGAGCCCGCGCGGCGTCAGGCGGGCGGCGAGGGCGCGGCTTCGCCGACCTCGCGCCCGGCCAGGCGTTCGATGGCGGCGTCGACCTCTCCTCCCACGAGGATCGCCAGGCCGGTGAGGTAGAGCCAGAAGATCAGGATTGCGACGCCGGCGAACGCCCCGTAGGTCGCCCCGTAGGAGCCGAAGTTGGAGGTGTAGATGGAGAAGCCGAGCGACACCAGCGCCCACAGCAGCGTGGCGAGCAGGGCTCCGGGGCTGGTCCAACGCCACCGTCGCCTCGGCTGGTTGGGAGCGACGTAGTAGAGGATCGAGAAGAGCAGGGTCATGAGCGCGAGCGCGCCGACCCAGCGCAGGATCGTCCAAGCGACCGCGAACTCCGAGCTGGCGAACGGGCTCGCCTCCTTGATGAGGGTTCCCAGCTGGGGCCCGAAGATGACCAGCGCCGAGGCGGCGCCACCGAGCACGGTCGCTGCCGCCAGGAGCGGCAGCGCCACCATGCGCTTGGCGAGGAACGAGCGGTCCTTGTCAAGGTCGTAGGCCATGTCGAGCCCCTCTTCGACCATGACCATCCCCGAGGTCGCGCTCCACAGCGCCACCGCGCTCGCGGCCACCGTGGTCCACAGGTCGGCCCCGGAGCGCCGGGCGGTGTGCGAGATCGCGACGGTGAACACTTGGGCCGCTCCCGAGGGCAGCGACTTCGAGACGCCGTGGATCAGGCTGACCACGACGCTGCGCGGCACCGTGACGAGCGTGGCGACCCCCAGCAGGGCGATGATTATCGGGAAGATGGCGAGGAACCACCGATAGGCGAAGGCGCTCGCCGCGAGGCTGACGCGGTTGCTCTTCATCTGCCCGGCCGCCGACTTCGCCACGGCCCTCCACTGCGCGGCGGGCCGGTGCCCGACACGGGGCACGGGGAGTAGTTCTGGCCTCAAGATCCACCTCACTTGCGATGTCGTCGCGGCGACAATCGGTTCGTCGCTCCGTTCGCTGTCCACGGTAGGCGCTCGTCGGTCCCGCGCGAAGTTCGCCCGGATTCGCGCCAGTCCCGGCAGCCGGCATCTGCGCGGCCGAGGGACCCTAGCAGTCGGCGATTTCGGCGCTCAGGAAGCTGGCCGGCGGCAGGACGGTCCAAGCGCTCGCCGGGGAGATGAAGGCGTAGCCGATGTTCTGGCTGGCGACGAGGGCGCAGGTCGCCGCCGGATCGTTCGCGTTGCGGTCGCCATAGAGCATCACCGAGAAGTCTGCGGCGGGGTAACTTGACTCCCAGTTCGCCGGCGACCAGGTCGCGAAGGCACTGGCCTGGTTCTCGAAGGTGACGACGACGTTGGCGTTCTGTCCGGCGACGGTGCTCGAGAGCGCCCAGCCGCTCATCGGGTTGGTGCCGAAGTTGTAGGCCACCGTTTGCCCGGAGGACTCAGCGTGGACGTAACTCGCCAGCGCCTGGTAGTAGGTCGTGGCCGAAGTGGTCCCTGACAGGCAGTTCCACGTCGACGTCGGCGATGCGGGGTTGTCCACCCGGTCGAGGAAGATGCCCTTGATGCCGTCGGCTCCGTACCAGCTGTACCAGTCGGCGATCTGGCTCTCGGCGGTCGTTAACGGGACCGAGCAGTAGCCGGTATCGACGTACCCCATCACGCCGACGACGTCGGCGCCGCAGCTTCCGATGTTGGCTGCCCAACTCGCGCTCGCGACTGTGCCCGGGCCACCCGGATTGCCGATATCGGCCACCACGAAGGAGTTGGTCCCGCTGAGATCGCTGCAGGCGGTCGCCCAGTCGGTGCTGGACGGATCGTAAAGGGGAAGCAGCAACGCCGCTCGGGCGGACGTCGAAGCAGCAGTGGGTGTCACTGCGTTCGATGGCGTCGAAGCGGGCCCGGTGCCCGCGTTGTTGACCGCCGCGACCGTGAAGGTGTACAGATTGCCGTCGGTCAGTCCCGATATCGTGGCACTGGTCACGTTGCCCACGGCCTGGGAACCACCGGACGAGGGCTTGATGATGTAGCCCGTGATAGTGCTTCTGCCGTTCGTCGTCGGAGCGCTCCAGGTGAGGGTCGCACTGGCGTTGCCCCCCACGGCTCGCACGTTGGTGGGTGCTGTCGGGACGGCTCCCCAGGCATTGCTGGTCGCGGACGACGGTGCACTGTCCGCCCGCCCCGTCTGCATTGGTGAATGGACCGCGAAGGCCGGCGCTCCAGTGACCGTCAGCAACACCAAGGCGCCGGTGAATGACACGACGATGCGCCGCGCGCGGGTGCACGGACTTCGGCGGTCGGCGTGCTCTCTGCCTGATCGTCCGTACGTGCCGGGAAATGAGAAGGAGATTTTCATAACTTCCGCCCCCTTGCTTGGCAGCCTCCACTGGAGACTGCCTCGAGATGGCCGCATTTTACATCTATTCGAGGTCGGGGGAAAGGACTTGTTCGTCGAAGGTGCCGTCGGTGACGGCGGAGCCTGGCTCGATCGGGGTTCTCGCGTCGGGGGCACCAATCAAGTTCCTGGTCAGGCGGCGCCGGAGTCGTTCAGCATCGCGACACGCTCGCGGAGCCGAACGAAGTGCACCTCGATGTCGTCGAGGTCGTGACGCTCGGTCACCGACTCGGTCGCGCTGCGCAGCACCATCTCGCCCTGGCGCAGCAGGACCTCGCGCTGGGCCGCGGACGTGGTGGCGTCCACCACCGCGGTGAGCGACTCCAGGATGCGGATGATGACCGCGGGCATGCCGCGAGATGCCTGGCGGATCTTGTCGAACGCCCGGTTGACCATCTTCGGGTAGGACCAGTCCGCTCCGATGAGGCGAATGCGGCCCTCCTCGTCGCGGTAGACGTGCTCGGAGAACTCGCGCCCCGAGATCCGGCTGAGGCCCGAGGAGATCCAGTCCAGGCAGGTGAGGGCGGTGAAGGTGTCGTTGACCGCGGGCGAGAGCGCCCGGATGGCGATCTCCACCAGTTGGTCGATGGCGAACACCGGGTCCTGCATCAAGGTGCGGTGCGGTCCGGTCACGTGCGCCTTGGCCAGCGCCTTCTCGACCTGGCCGGCCGCGCCGCGGGGGAACACCTTGGCGACCGGCCGCCCGGCGACGATGAAGTGGCCCGGTCGGTGGTCGAGGCGGATGACGGCGTCGACCAGCTTGGCGATCCTGGCGAGCTGGGCGTAGCCGACGAACTGGAGGTAGCCGCTCCTGGCGGCGAGGACGACCCCACCGCGGTCCTCGATCATGGCGAGCAGCTCTTCAGGCCGCTGGGACAGGTTCGAGCTCTGCCTCGCGCTCCGCGGCGCGACGTCGACGTGGTCGACGACCGGGAACTCGGTGTCAACGGCGGACTCGAGGTCACGGGCGATTCCGGCGATCACCTCGGGGAGCTGGATGGAAGCGGCGACGTGGTTGATGAAGTAGATCAGGACCGCGACGTCCACCAGCAGCATCGATTCGGCCACGGTGATGCTGAGGCGTGGCACGAAGTCGCCGTGGGGGTAGATGGTGATGGATCCGAGGGCCAGCACCGAGTACACGAAGGTGGCGACGAAGACGCCGAGCGTGACCTGGTTGCCGACGTCGCGCACGAAGTTGCGCATCATGCGCGGACCGAACTGCTGGGAGGCCAGCGTGAGGGCCAGGATGGTGATCGAGAAGACCACGCCGACGACGGTGATGATGGCGGCGGCGATGGCGATGAGCACGTCGCGGCCCGACTGCGAGTTTCCGTTTCGCAGCCAGGACGGAAGCTCGATCTGGTGGAAGTACGCGGCGACGTCGATCTGGAACGTGACGATGAAGATCAGCGTTCCCAGCACTATGAGCACGGCTGGCACGAACCACAAGGTGGTGCGCAGCGCCTCCCAGCGCCAGTTGGGCAGTTTCCCGGCCTTATTCACGGTCCGCAACGATCACCGGGGTCCAGGACCCGCCGCCGGGGCGGCGCGAGGCCGCGCTCGGGCTTGGCAGGGAGGAGGCAGGGGTGGCGCGCCAACGCAGGGACGACGTGGCCGCGAGCAATTTCTGGCGTGTGGAACCGGCGAGACGGTCGTGGACGGTGATCATTGACGCTCCCTGCCGCCGACCAGTCTTCCCGGCACACCTTCTAGACGTCGCCAAATAATAGTCCACCCCCGGCGGCGCGACCGCCATGAGGTCGCCTCGGCGCTCGTCCATCGGCGCCCCGACGACGGGTCGTGGGGCGCGGACGTCGGTACGCGCACGCAGCAGCCTCGGCTCGCCAGCCCGAACTGCGCCTCTTGCGAGCAAGCCAAGACGGTGACCGCACCCGTGTGGTTCGCGAATGGGGAATCATCCGAACTCCTCGTGCGGACGCTTCGCTCGACCATCGATGACCGTAGGGGTCGTTCGTCGACGTCAGGTCGAATGGGTTCTCGGCGTCGCCAGGGACGTCCCCAGAGATCCCCTCGCAGGGAGTCTGCGCATCGTGGCGCCGCAGTCGGCGAGCGGTCGGTGCGGCGGTTGACGTTAAGGAATTATGACGAGTCGGGCACCATTATTAAGAACCTATTCGTAATCCGTTGGCGATAATTGAATTGCCACAGAAATCCCCATAGGAGGGAATCATGAGTATTGAAAGCAACTTCAGCATCACGAACCGCGACCTCAAGCACGAGCAGCCGAGAGTGAGTCTCCACGAGCGCCGGGCGGCGAAGAGGGACGCGTGCAGCCAGGACGAAGTCCAGAGGGATAACTCGGGACTTTCGCAGGTAACAGCCCACGTGTCTCCGGAACTGCCCATGGGTCCGACCCCACTGTCGGTCCTGCTCGGAGCCAGGTTGCTCGGCGGGTCGCTCGACCGCCAGCTCGCCGACGGGCGGGCCCCCGAGTCCAGCCGACTACTGGCCGCCAGGGCCCAGCTGCTCACCGCGCCGACCAAGCGCCGGGGGCTGGCCGAGAACTGGCTCGCGCTCCTCGTTGAAGCTCGCGAGCCGGTTACCTTGATCGACCCGCGAGTGCCGGTCGTGCGCGAACGGATCATCGCCGCGCAGACTCAGATACACGAGTTGGTCGACGCGCTGCTGGCTCCGATGCCGACGTCTCGAGGTGTGGCGATGGCCAACACGCTGCTGAGCGACGGCTCCGGTCCCATCTTCAACCGCGACTGCCCGGCCGACCTGGCTTCGACGCTGCGAGAGGTAGTCGCGCGCCTCGATCCGTTGGTCTCCTAGGAGCCGCCGGACCGGGGCCGATGGCCCGCGCAGAGTGCGGCCGTCGGCCCCGGNNCCGGGGCGTTCACCTCGCCGTCACCGACCAGCTCATTGGGAGCTGGGTCGCGGGAGCAACGTCGCACCGGTCGACACCCCCGCACCGTCGGCGGTCCCACTCTCGCGGTGCCATGAAATGGGTCACGGGTGTTCTGGGATGCGGGTGCGCCTTGGTGGTGACGGCACTCGTGGCCGCGACGGGGACCCGTGTGAGCCAAGAGCGGTGCGGAGGTTTGAACCGCTCGTTGCGAACGTGGTGCTGCCAGGAACCAGCGTCTCGTCTCGCCACTTCGGTAGCCCCAAGGCCGACGTGATGTTGTCTTCGCGGCGTTGTGCATCCAGTAATTACGACTCGCTTCCGAGTTGTGGACGTTGCTAGCACGTGATCTTGGTCAGCGGTACTACGTCTAGCTCCGACGGCGGTGTTGCAGACCCGTTGTAGCGAGTCTGATCCCAGATCAGGCTCGAGCCAGTGACGCGAAGGGACTCGACGGTGCCAGAGGAAGTCGTGGTCCCGAACACCTTCGGTACCTCGCACCACGATGATTGATGGGGCGCGAGAAGGAACAACTCCTGTTTCGCACCGGTCGGCGACGTCACCATGGCGAGAAGGTCCCCGTCAGGTGCGAAGACCAGATCATCGCCGAACGTGGGTTGTACGCCTTGACCGGGGAAGGCGGGAATGCTCCGATTGGACCAGGTCCGCCCCGCGTCGTCGGATTGCAAGAACTCATACTTCGAGGAGGGATCGAGGAGCAACAGCCCGTTGGCGGAAGTCACCACGAGTTGCTGCGTAAAGCAGTTGTTAAACGTGCCCTCGAAGGCGATCTCGAGCCATTGGTGTTTTGTCTTGTTGGCGCTTGGCGCGGATTGGAACATCAGTGCCTGGTCCGTACCATTCATCGCGCAGTTTCCAAGCAGAAACGGACCAAACGAGACGCACGGCCCGTGACTGGGACAGGAAAGCGTTGACGACGTCCAGGTCAATCCGCCGTTCACGGTCTCTTCAGTCGACACGAGGCCTTGGTCAGACCCCAAGGGGATAGGCGATGTGGACTGCGAAGTGGGGTCGAAGAAGACTGCCTCGACCCGGTGACCAGATGTGGTGAACAGGGAGAAATCCTGGGGGGACAGGCCAGACGGCGTTGGCACCAGCTTCCACGAGGAACCGCCGTCGGTCGTGTACATGCCGGCGAGATACTCCGGAGGTATCGAGCCTCCCACTTCGGCGCCGAAGCCCGCGAAGATAGATCGGTGGTTCAGAGGATCGACGAGGACCGTCGAGCACGTTGGCGTTGAGATTCCGGGCAGGACACCCAGACCGGCACCTCGTATCGCGGCCGCGACGCCCGAGTTAGGCACGTGAGAGATCCGACGTCCATTGGCCATCACCAACCCCGAAGGACTGCACCACGCGATCGTCGAGGAGTTCCCCACCGGAGTAATTGGCGAGAGGCCCGACCAGGCCGACGACCGATACGTGATTCGCCCCAAAGCCGACCAGGTCCGCTCGGGCACCACCTTCAGCACGCGCGGTGACAAGACGACGTCGTCGTACCCCGAACCCTTGGCCGTGCTGGTAACCGAGAGTTCGGGGTACCGCTTGGTGCCACTGGCACTGGCGACGGACAAGTCATAGCCAAACGGTTGGCCAATGATGGTCTCAAGTGGTGCCCAACCACTGACCTCAACAACGTCGCCAACTGCACCCCGGGACGTGCTCAGCCGAAGTGAAAGGCACGAACGGTGCGCGACGCATCGGCTTGGCGTTGGAGCGTTGAGGTGGACGGAGGTGATCGCATCGGCGGGTCCGAGTGCGCAACCCGAAGTCGCCAGCAAGCACTGAACGCCCACGGAGTACGTGCCGGCGACGAGGGGATGGACCATCACCTTCCCGTTTCTGGTCGTGAGCCACGCTGTGGAAGGCACCGTAAGGACTGCGTGGAAGGTGGTTCGCGTGGACCAGTGGACGGGGACGCCCTGCTCTTGGAGGCCAGACTGGCAGCCGTCCCAACACAACGTTGCGTATGAGGACTCAGAAGAAGGGATGTTAGTGAGAGGGCTCGCAATTCTCCCGATTACGTCGACCCGTTCGCCTGGCTTCACTTCGGGTTTCTGCGATACCAGCGTGAGACGATCGGCCCCATCAATCGTTCCAGTGGCCCAGGTCGGCGACTCCGATGAATTTGACCCGTGATTCACAACCGTCTGGACGGACACGACCAATGACTTGCTTCTCAGATCGGGAATGCGAAAGCAGCCGCCGAGATCGCCGTTGGCTCCTTGCGTGAGGAAATCTGAACGAGACGGGCAGAGCGAGGTTGGCGACAGCGAAGACGTAGGGATTGTCGTCGCCAGAGATGTCTTCGGGGATGTGGCGTTGCCAACGACGCCGCATCCTGAGAGCGTCAGTGCGGCAACGAGAAGGATCGCCGCTCGTTGAAGGGACGCATGGTGAGGTGGGTTCACGACAAGCCCCTTAATGAGTCCACGAGGAATCACACACGGCGAGCGATTCCTTCTTCGACATGACCAAGGTAACGCCGAACTTCGGCCTTTGCTAGAAGATTCGGTGAAGGCGCCGGATTTCATGGAGACGCTGCGAGACCAGGGCATGCCCGGACCTCCGAAATGCCCGGTGGGCTTCACCTCGTTCATTGCCCGCCGCCGAGGCCGGGGGACGATCTACGCGCGGAGGTCCCACTCCCGTGGGACCTCCGGGAGTTGCCTGTGACGAGGACTTCTAGATGTTCGAAAGTCGCGTAGACGCCCACTTTTGGAACGCAGAATCGATTGATTTGGAACGCTAGTTCGGACGGTGGTAAAGACCTGCTCCCCTAATCGATTGGGGAAATCCGCCTTAATCCTTATGGATCCATCCCCACCGAGTGTTTGCGGCGAGATTAACTCTCCGGAACAGACGAGCGCTTCAACTGAGGCCACTGATGTGGACTTTGCGGATGTGGTCCCTTTGGAGAATTGGAAGGTCGTGCTCGGCACACCGGAATCTGACGAGCGTCCAGTCCACCGGTTATGTTGAATTTATCCGCATAGTTTTCATCTCCTCCGCTGTTCCCCGTCGATGTGGAATTGCGACGTTCACTGGGGACTTGATAGCGGCCTTACGGGCCCGCGATCACCCGACGACGTGTCGTATCGCAGCCATTGATGAACCTGGCGCCCTGCGTGCCTACAAGTCCGATGTGCGCTGGCGAATTCACCAGGGCGACGTTGAGAGTTACCGGGCCGCGGCGAGGTCAATCAGCTTGTCGAATGCGGATGCCGTGAGTGTCCAGCATGAGTTCGGTCTGTACGGGGAGTTTCATGAGCCCACCTCCGCCGATGGACGGAATGGGAGCATCTACGAGGACTACCTGGCGGACTTCCTTCGTGAGCTGCGCAAGCCTGTAGTGACCACGATGCACACGGTGCTGCCGAACCCTTCTGCGTCGATGCGCAAGACCGTTCGAGCGATCAGTGAATTGAGCGATGAGATCGTTGTCATGGCCGAGACCGCCGTCGACCTCTTGCTCAGCGACTACGGCATTAGCGCTTCTCCCCGTGTCATACCGCACGGGACGCCCGTCATCGAACCCCACGGCCGAGCCACGTTCAAGGCGAAACTGGGAGTCAAGGGACGCAGTCTCATCTCCACCTTCGGGTTGGTTGATCCCCGTAAGGGGCTGGAGTACATGATTGGGGCCATGCCTGAGGTGGTGGCGCAACATCCCGATGCGATCTACCTCATCGCTGGACAGACGCATCCGGATCTCTTGCGAGACCAGGGGGAGACGTATCGAAACAGCCTCGTCGCCTTGACTCGCTCGCTAGGGATGAGCGATCACGTCGGCTTCATCGACCAGTACATGAGTCAGCACGACATAATCGAACTCTTGTTGGCGACCGATGTCTACGTCACTCCGTACCTGGATCCGAATCAGATCACCAGCGGCACCCTGTCCTACGCCCTCGGCGCCGGGAAAGCAGTGGTGTCTACCAGATATCTGCACGCTGCTGAGGCGCTGGATCACGGCCGCGGGACACTGGTTGGATTTCGCGATGCGCAACAGCTGGGCCGCGCGGTTAACGCCATACTGGGCGATCCTAAGCTCAAGCAGTCGATGGAGCACAAGACCTTTGCGTACGCCCACGAGGCGACCTGGCCGCGAGCGGCGAAGGCGTTCTTGGATGTGGTTGGTGAAGTGGTCGCGCACGATAGTGCGAGAGCCCTCGGAAACGGGGCAGGCGAACGTCCCTGATCGTCCGACTCGGGGCGTCGCGTCGAGGACAATCCCATCGTGGTTGCTGATGACGTGAATCCTTCGCACCCCGGTGCGGAAGTGGCTCGAGCAACGAACGCGGCTGCGGCGCAGCTTGACAATGAGATCGTGTTGCTCTTGGAAGTGAGCGAAGGTCCGCGAACGCGAATCAGTCCTCCCGCCGATGCGTCGACCCTCGACCTGACCGGCGTCGAGCCTCGCGTGCAGCAACTGGGCGAGGGCCGCCAGAGCGAGGATCTCGTGTCATCCGCCCATCTGGACCCGGTGAGCAACCGCGAATCGTCGACGTGTTCCTGCCCGTGCGCTCGCTGGCCTGGACTTATGCGACCTGAACAGAATCCGCTTCCATCGTCCGAGTGGTGGAGCAAGTGCTTCGAGCTATGACCGCAACGACTTCTTGACGCAGATGTCGCATCTTCGAGTGGCGTGCCGCCGCGACGGCGTCCACTTCAAGGTTGGCCAAGGGCCGTCGGTGGTTCCGCGCAATGGCTCCGATGAGTCCGTTCGCTTGTACGACGGTGCGGCGGCCTGCGGCGTGGCCGCCGCGGACTTTCTCGTCGGCGACATTCCGGACCAATTGCACACGTGCCCCCTGCGCTCCTTGCATGTGAGCGAATGTATTGCTCTATGTTGGTTACAGAGTGTAGAAGTGAACCAACTCGACGAGGAGGTTGCCGATGGGTCAGCGCACCGAGCCACGAGAGGTCTTCCAGTGCTTCGGACGTTACCTGATTCCCTGCGCCGCTGACTTCCCCGACACGGTGAAGGCGGTGCTTGAACGCGGGACCACTGAAATCGACGGTCGTAGCCTGCACCTCTATGGCGGTGGCGTGGATAGCGTCGTCTGCGTGGCGGAGGCGAGCCTGGCGAGGCTGCGGAGTCACGTCGCGCAGCACCCGGGCTCGCTGGCCTCGTCTGGCGCGCCGTCGAGCCAGACCCCAGGCAGGACGTAATGCGCGTGGCAATGCTGGCGCCCATCGCCTGGCGCACTCCGCCGCGCCAGTACGGACCCTGGGAACAGGTCGTCGCGACCCTGACCGACGGGCTGGTCCAGCTCGGCATCGACGTGACCCTCTACGCCACGGGTGACTCCGGAACCCGAGCCAAGCTCCGATCGGTTGTCGAGCGGGGATACGAGGAGGACGCTTCCTACAACGTCAAGGTGTTCGAGGCATTGCACATCGCCCGGGTCTTCGAAGAGGCCGACCAGTTCGACCTCATCCACAACCACTTCGACTTCCTTCCCCTCATGTGGAGCCGGCTCGTTGCCACCCCGATGGTGGCGACAGTTCACGGGTTTTCGAATGCGGACATCCTGCCCGCCTATCGCGCCTACGACGATCGGGTGCATTACGTGGCAATCAGCGAGGCTGATCGCCACCCCGACCTCACGTACGCNNGTGCTGTTTTTTGGCCGGATCCACCCCGACAAGGGCACCGCCGATGCAATCGACATCGCCCGCGCCGCTGAACGCCCGATCGTGCTCGCCGGCATCGTCCAGGACCAGGAGTACTTCGAGTCCGAGGTCCGTCCACGGCTAGGAGCCGACGCCACGTACGTCGGTCCAGTGGGCGGGAGTGACCGGGCTCTGTTGCTCGGCTCGGCCGCGGCCCTCCTCCATCCGATCGCCTTCGAGGAGCCATTCGGCTT
>PLHD01000053.1:83398-95302 GCA_003138815.1 Acidimicrobiaceae bacterium
CAACAATCCGATCCTGACCCCGGACGATGTTCCGTATCCGGTCGCAACGGTTCACAACGCGGCCGCCACCCGTCTTGATGACGGTCGTACGGTGCTGTTGTTCCGATCCCACACGGCGAACGGAAGATCCATCATTGGCTACGCCGACAGCAGCGACGGCGAGCACTTCACGGTACGGCCCGAACCGTTCTTGACTCCGGCCACCGACGAGCCGTTTGCCACTTACGAACGGTTTGGCGTGGAAGACCCCCGGCTCACCAGGCTCGACGACGGTGCCTGGTACCTCACCTACAGCGCCTACTCCGAGCATGGCGTGCGCATTGGGCTCGGCCGCACCACCGATTTCAGTGCGGTTGAGCGGGTCGCCTTCATCACCGAGGCCGATCAGCGCAACGTGGTTCTGTTCCCCGAGCGGATCGATGGCGACTACGTCCGGCTTGACCGGCCCCACACCGAGCTCACTCCGTGGTCCATCTGGTTGTCGCGATCGCCCGACCTCGTCCACTGGGGGCGATCCGAACTGGTCATCACCCCTGCGGCCTATCACTGGACGAGCGGGAAGATCGGTCCTGGGACGCCACCCATCAGGACAGATGCTGGATGGCTGCATGTCTTCCACGGCGTTTACCCAACGATGGGAGGCAACGTGTATCGGCTCGGCGTCGCGCTCCACGACCTGACCGACCCCGCCCGTGTGATCGGCGTCGCCGATCCGTGGATCCTCGAACCCCACGATCCGTGGGAACGAACCGGCTACGTCCCCAATGTCGTATTCGCTTGTGGCGCGGTCGTCGAAGACGACGGCCGGACCATGCGCCTGTATTGGGGCGCGGCGGACACAGTGTTGTGCACCGGCACTGCCGACCTCGAACAGCTCGTGGCCCTCTGCACGGACAACGCCCGACCGGCGACGTCGCGACGGTAACCGTCTCCGTCCACGGCACGGTGGTCAGCCCAGACCTGAGACTCTCCAGTAGCTGGCGAACCTGATATCGGTACCTACTGGAGAGTAGGGTGAGAAAATATGGAGCCAACGAGACGGGCCCGGTGAGTGATGGTTTCCGGTGATTCGGAAGTAGAGATTCTTGCCTCGACGTCTTACGCCTCAGGCACTTCGCAGTTGCCTCTGCTGGGCGAGACAATTGGCCAGAACCTGCGTCGGACTGCGTCACGGTGGCCGGCCGCTGACGCCCTCGTAGATCTCGTCCAGGGAGTACGGTACACCTACGAAGAGTTCGACGCAGCCGTCGACAACCTGGCNNCTGCAGTACGCGACAGCGCGCGCGGGCGTGATCCTGGTCAACATCAACCCCGCCTACCGAACGTACGAACTGCAGTACGCCCTGAACCAGTCGGGCTCGCGGATGCTCTTCGCCGTGCCGACATTCAAGACCAGTGACTACCGCACCATGATCGACTCAGTTCGCGATGAACTCCCGCAGCTTGAACGGGTGGTCTTCCTGGGTACTGAGGATTGGGTCGCATTGCTGGGCGAAGGGGCCGACGAGGCAGCGCTGCATCAACGAGCGGCAGAACTGTCGTTCGATGATCCCATCAACATCCAGTACACGTCGGGGACCACGGGATCCCCGAAGGGCGCAACTCTGACCCACCACAACATCCTGAACAATGGGTTCTTCATTGGGGAAGGGTGCCGTTACACCCAGGACGACCGCGTCTGTATTCCGGTGCCCTTCTATCACTGCTTTGGCATGGTGCTGGGCAACCTCGCGTGCACGACCCACGGTGCGACCATCGTGATTCCGTCGCCATCGTTCGAGCCTGCAGCGGCGTTGCGCGCAGTTTCTGAGGAGCGGTGCACGTCGCTACTCGGCGTGCCGACCATGTTCATCGCCGAACTCGCGCTGCCCGACTTCGCGAACTACGACCTGTCGTCGCTGCGTACGGGAATCATGGCCGGTTCCCCGTGCCCGACGGAGGTGATGCGCCGGTGCATCAACGATATGCACATGACCGAGGTGACGATCTGCTACGGAATGACCGAGACTTCGCCGGTGTCGACCCAAACCGCTGCCGATGATCCGTTGGATAAGCGGGTGGGCACCGTAGGCCGCGTGCACCCGCACGTCGAGGTGAAGATCATCGACGTGACCGGCCGTCTGGTGGCGCGCGGCGAGAAGGGCGAGCTCTGCACCCGGGGCTACTCGGTGATGCTCGGCTACTGGACCGAACCGACGATGACCGCCCACGCAATCGATGAGACCGGGTGGATGCACACCGGCGATCTGGCCACGATGGACGAGGACGGGTACGTCGACATCGGCGGGCGAATCAAGGACCTGATCATCCGTGGCGGCGAGAACGTGTACCCGCGCGAGATCGAGGAGTTTCTCTACCGGCACCCCGACATCATCGACGTGCAGGTTATTGGGGTGCCGGATGCGCGCTATGGCGAGGAGATCATGGCGTGGGTCGTGGTCCGAGAAGGAGCCGTCATGGATTCGGACGTCTTGCGAGACTTCTGTCGCGAGAAGATCGCGCACCACAAGATCCCGCGCTACGTGAATGTCGTCACGGAGTTCCCGATGACCATCACCGGCAAAGTCCGCAAGGTGGTGATGCGCGAACAGTCGATCGTCCTGCTCGGACTAGAGGACGAGGGTGCCGGTCCGACGGCACAGGGGTAAGGCACACGTCACCTCGCCGAGCGAATAGTGCCGCCACGGGCGACTTACGACCTACCCACCGAATTTGCTACGACCGCGCCCTCCCTCAACGATAAAGAAAGGACAAAGATTCTCTTCATGTGCCGGATACTCGCTCGCGCTGATTCACAGCCTTGTTGGTTGCCCAACGCCTAGGATGGGGGACGATTTACGCGCGGAACGATACGCGGTGCTTCGCGCGGAAGTCCCGCTCCCGTGGGACTTCCGCGAATTAGGTGTGATCAGGACTTCTAAACGTTCGAATGTTGCGTAGACCCCACTATTGGAACGTGAGACCCACTGATCTGGAACACCAAACCGGGCGGTGATAAAGACACGGTCTCCTAAGCGGATCGGCCGATATCTCTTTATCTTTGAGAGGATCACTTGCAGATTGGGATAAAGCTATTACGGATGGCTTTTGGAATCTTGGTTAGCGACTTGAGCGGCCCACAGGACACACTCCATGGCCCGTAGACGATGACCCACTTTCCATTCACCCAATGGGCGAAGCCTTCAGCCAAGTCCTCTTCCGTAGTTCCATTGGAAGCACGAACTGGGATCCCAGCCGTGTAGTACACCCAGGCAGGGTTGATCGGCGAGGGTTTGATCGTTAGCCGATTGATCTTCTCCCCCTTGGCGACGTCGGCATCAAGAACCTTCAAGAGTGCCGCCTTGTGGGCAATCGGAGAAAAGGTGCCACTTGGAAAGTGAGGGCCCTTCTCCACGCCCGCCGCAAAGCCGTAGGCATCGCTGATGCAGTCCTGGCTGAGAGTAGTGCCGATTGAACAGATCATTGATGCAGTCCCCGATTGACCTGAGGCTGCCAGTACCGTCACCGTCGCGTACTTGGACGTCACTCCCGCCGGCGTCTTGGTGTCGGGCGGATCGGCCACCAAGACAATCGCGCGGCTGCTGGTCGAACCCCCGTAAAGGTACCGAACCTCCTCGCCCTTCGGGCGAGCGCTGTTGAGTTTGCAGTAGTTGGGTGGATACGCGTAGTCCTTGTCAAAGTACGTTGAATAAGGGCAGAAGTTCAGCCCGCTGTCACTGATTGTGGCGGTGGCGTCGATGTGGATCGAACCCTTCGTGAGGACGTAGCCAGGCTCGTTGCCATTCGAGGCGATGCTCACCCCGCCACCGGAACCGTAGGCGTCTTGGATGCCACATGTCCATCCCGACGGCGCCTCCAGGATCATCGACGTCCCTCCTCGCAAGGAGACGTCGTACACACTGTGTGCGATCCGATCTGAAGCGGGCTGGGCGACGCTGCAAGTATCGATGTAGCTACCGAGGCCAGTGGGCGCCGCCGTACTAAACGTCGACAGCGCCGGAAGCTTGTCGGACGTCGAGACTGCGCTCGACCCCGCAGGAGCCGCCGCGCTCGTCACCATCAGACCCAGCGCCAGTAGAGCAAGCAAACCGAGTGAAGCAATCATTCGGCTCGCCTTGAAGTGATTCTCGCGAGGCAGTTCCATATTCAATTCCTCACCTTCTCCGCGTGGCCCTCTCGCTAGGGAGACGAAACGACTCGATCGGCAACGGTCCGAGGAAGCGTGACCGTCCTGAGGGGTCACGGATGTCAGGCACGACGCGCGACCATGAGAACGGCGTCCCGATCTGGCGCGAAACCTTCAGCTGACTCAACCATTCCTTGCCTCCACGTCCCGAGTGGTCCCTCCCATCGATATGCACCGAGCACGTGGGTGGAACACGGAAGAGACCCGCCAACCACGAATCACTTGCCCAAATCGGCTGCGCCTCTGGTTGCCTCGTAGGGGAGTCGGACGTTCCATTCCTACCTGACCTCGTCGACGAGAAAACCCTGCCAATAGCCCGTGCGACCCATGTAAATGCCGGCGGCGCTGCACCTACCAGCCGAGGGACACGAGATCGCGTCAACAAAAGCGTGGTCGTACGTATCGAGTGAAGCCAAGCCCGCAACCACAACTGCCTTGCCCCACGTGCCGTTCGTTTCGATCACCGTCACCGCGTCGGCGTCGCTACTGGTATTGCCCCCGGCACCGCAGTTGCCCGTGGACCAGCACGAGATCGTGTGGAGAAACACACCGCCGGGGGACTTAAACGCCTTTGCCCACACGCCCTTCTTCTCGGTCACGAGGAAGGACTCTTGGGCCAAGATAGTGCCAACGGCGTAGTAACCCCCGGCGCTGCAGTTGCCGTTAGACCTGCACGACATGAGATCCGCGTCCGCCGAACCGCCCGTATTGAGTGCGGTCACGCTCGGTACGGCGATGGCGGTGTCCCAGGCGCCGTTCGTCTCGTTCGCGACGAAGGCCTGCTGGTGGTGTTTCAGGTCCCAGTAACTACCCCCGGCGCTGCAGTTGCCAGCCGAAGCGCACGAAACGGTATCAACTTCAGCCTCCCCGCCCATATTGAGCAATGACGTGCCGGGTACTTCGGTCGCTTTGCTCCAGGTGCCGTTCGTCTCGTTCGCGACGAAGGCTCGTTTGCTCTTCGCGGGGCCCCAGTAACTACCACCAACACTGCAGTTGCCGGCCGACGCGCACGAAAGTGCGTTGAACGCCGCGGTCTTACCGACATCCAGCCGAGCCAAGCCGGGTACTTCGATCGCCTTACTCCACGTTCCGTTCGTTTCGTTCACGACGAAGGCCTGGGTGCCCTTGGAGAGGTTCCAATAAGTACCGCCGGCACTGCAGTTGCCAGCCGACGCGCACGAGATGGCGTCGATGGCCGGGTCACCGAAGGCTCCGAGCGAGGCCGAGGCCAGTACTTTGGTTGCCTGGCCCCAGGAGCCATCTGCCTCGTCGGTTACGAAAGCCACCTCCCGATTCTGATTCTCGTACATGTAACCTCCGGCACTGCAGTTACCGACCGAGCCGCACGACACTGAGCTGACCACTCCCACGCGGCCAGCATTGAGTTTGGCCGATCCCGGCACCTCGATTGCCCTTCCCCACGTGCCGTTTGTTTCGTTCACGACGAAGGCCTGGGAGTAGTTGAGGGCGTGCTCGTCGTGGTTGAATGGGCGGAGCTGGTAGTAACCACCGGCGCTGCAGTTCCCAGCTGACGCGCACGAAATCGAGTTGACTTCCACTACACCGCCCGTGCTGAGCGAGGCCATGCCGGGGACTTTGATGGCGGTGCTCCAAGTGCGACTCGCTGGAGCGTCAGCGGCGGTTTGGTGACTGGTAGTCAGCGCGATGGCGAGAGCGAACGTGATCAAGACCGCGCCCCCGATCAATCGAGGAACTCGGATGCCCGTGGTCATCCATTCTCCTTTCATCGAGGCAGGCGTCGCGTGCGATGTGGATTGCGTCGATGATCGGACCGTACGCTCCAGTTGGGGGCGGGGCTAGAGCCGAATGTCACACTGCTTGCTGAACTTCGGCCACGAGCCTCACCCAGGGATTGAGCAACTAGTTCCAGATATGACTTGGGCGGACAACGAGCCAGAACCCCGCGAGGAGCACCGAGCGGTCGCCACGCTGACCCTCATCGCAGTGGGGGAACAACGGTGCGAGGCGTCAGAGGGAGTTGGAGACGTTGAGGAATGAAGGAACTTTCCAAACGAAGATCCGCATCACTCGGCTCCAAGGGTCGTCGATCAAGACTGGAATGAACGCCGCAGCAATGAACTCGTGCTGCCGTTACTGCTGTCTGGGTCGAATCTTCACTGCTTGGTTGTAATCACCGTGACCTTGTTCAGCGAAGCGCTGGTCACCGTCTTCAACGTGGCGTGTATCTTGATCTTGCCCGACAAGTACTTCGAAGTGACCCTGGCCCGACTCTTCGCCAGGACCACGTTGCCCTTCGCGTAGCCGGTCACGGTTACCGAGGCGCCGGCCACCAACTTCTTGGCCAGGGCCCCAAGTGCCTTCTGCGCCGCGGCGTTGAGGGCGCTCTTTCCAGCGGCAAAACCGAGCGTGACGGCCGAGGGCCGAGCCGGCAACGACATGGTGATCGTGGTCGCCGCCGACGAAATCGCCGTGTAGGCGGAGTCGGCTTTCTTGGTCGCCGTGACAATGCAGGTTCCCGCGCTCGTGGTGGTCAGCGAACTTCCCGAGATCGCACAACCGCTTGCAGTGCCGTTCGAGACCGTGAAGGTCACCGCGCCCGTGCCCGAACCACCGCTGGTAGCCAAGGCGAGAGCGGTGCCCACCCGGCCCGACCGCTTGGAGATGCTGAGCTGGGCCTGGGTAGCCAGGGCCGGCTGGGTCACGATGAACGTCGGGTCACTGGTGGAGGGGAAGTTGATAGTTACCGATACTCCAGGATCGATAGTCACGTCGCCGGTCGGCACGGGCTCGGGACCAGACGAGGTCAGTTCGAAGATCACGTCGACCGAGGTGAAAGCCGGGTCAGTAATGGTCAGGGTGATCGGCGCGCCAGACGGTGTTGAATCAGGTGGAATCTGCCATACAACGGCCACGCCGATCACGTAGTTCTGATTTGACGGCACGTCCAGGGTTGTTGGATTCGTTACTGGATAGACGCTCAGCGTCGTTCCTGGCGGCAGTACGCCCGCCGGCACCGTGACCGTCTCACTCACCGAGTTCGAACCCAGAGAGACGGTGGCGCCCGATGACGTTACGCTCGCCGAGCTTGGAGTGCCGAACACACCCTGGTAGCCAGTCGGGGGTGGGACGGCCGACGGGGCCAATCCGAGGACGATCGTGGCGGCAGTCGTGGTTACCCCAACCGAAACAGACACCCCGGTGTCTTGTGCGCCTTGGTATCCAAGAAAGTTCGGACCAGTTCCGAGGCACGTGGGGTCGGCGAAAACGGTGTAATTCAAACCCGCGGGCAGACTCGAGAGGGTGTAACTCCCAGAAACGTCGGTCGCTATCCACCCCACGACTCCCATTCCGGCGACTTCGGCGTTAACGCACACGCCATCGATCGGATCGCCAGAGGAGTCGGTGACGAAGCCCGTGATCATGCCGCCCTCGGTGAGCGCGGCGTTCACGCCTGTCGTAGGGACTCCCTCGGTGATGGTCGCTTGGACGGTCTGGCCTATGTAGTACGACACCACCGTTGAGGCGCACGTGGGGTCGACGTCGACGTTGTAGGAGCCCGGGGCCAAGTCCGTGACGGAGTAGTAGCCGCTGGCGTTGGTCACCAAACTGCTGCCACCCGCTGCCCCAGTTCCACCTTCGCCTTGGCCGACGAAGACGCAGACACCGGCGATACCCACGCCCGAGGAGTTGGTGACATTGCCCGACAAGGAATTATCACCCGGAAAGAGGCTGACGTTCTGAGTCGTGGTCGCCCCTGCCGTAACCCTCACTGGAGTGCGCAGGTCTTGAGCTACGTAGGGCAGGGTGGATCTGCCACAGTCTGGCTTAACCATGAAGTTGTAGGAACCGACGGCCAAGTTGNNGTGTAACTGCCGTCGGGAGCGGTGACCGCGTCACCGTACCCGTTTCCTTCGCTGATCTGCCCAACGTAGATGCACACTCCAGCGACACCCGCGCCCGATGGATCCGTCACCGTGCCAGATAGCGAGCCTCCGGTGCCAGGCGTGAGGACGAAGTTGACGATGGTTGTGCTGCCGGCCGTAACCGTCACCAAGGATCTGGTGGACTGGGATTCGTAGGGCAGCGTCTGCCGCCCCGTGCAAGTGACGTCAGCGGCGACACTAGTGCCACCGGGCGTCACACCCGAAAAGCTGTAACTTCCGTTTGTACCCGTCACGATTGCAATGCCCACATCCGACCGATATTCATGATTCGGGGGGCTGCTCATGCATACTCCGGGGATCCCGACGCCCGCGGAATTGGTAACTGTGCCGGTGATCACACCTCCCTTAACCAGAGACATGTTCTGTGTTGTTGTTTCTCCGAACGTGATAGGTACTGAATTGGCTATTGCGTCCTCATAGTCCGACGAGACTGTGCCATTGCACGTGGGATCAAAGTAGATTCCATCGAGCGAAGGAGCCGTTATTCCAGAGAGGGTGTAGCTTCCGGGTACACCGTTAACGGTGGCGGTAACTGCTTCGTAGGTCGGACCCTGTTGAGCGACTATGCACACTCCGTTCAGGCCTACGCCCGTTCCTTTGTCAGTTACCACGCCGGTGACCGTGCCGGTCGTAGCTTGGTGGGCGACAACGTGAGTCGACGTGGTCGTTGATGGCGTGCGCGGAGAGGTTGCGCCAACTGGTGCGGCGACAATTCCTCCGAACACCATGGCTGAAGTCAGGGTCACGAAACTGATCCAAGTCGCTGACCTCTTCGTCAGCCCTATCGGAGCCCCGAGGCCACAACTGCGTCGGCGCCAGATCTCATCGAATACAAGAACAACAAGAATCATCACGACGAGCAACAAAAGGACAGGCATCGCGGACCTCCTCAATCCTCAAACCGCGGGCGTCTTACCTCGCACCTATTGGTTGACCGTACGCTCCAATTAATACGGAGAGATAGAGGAAAAAGTCATCCCGGCGTTGCTGCGGCAAATAATGTCAAACTGACGGACCGCCGGAGGCTAGCGGGACGTCGCAAGTTCTTGGAAACCTCGCAGTCAAAGCTGTGAGTGCTGCAGTAAAGAGAGCGCGCCGCTCCTTCTTCCTGAAACCACCCTTCACTGCTTGGTTGTAACCACCGTAACCTTGTTCACCGAAGCGCTGGTCACCGTCTTCAGCGTGACGTGAATCTTGATCTTGTCCGCCAAGTACCTGGACGCAGTCACGGCCCGACTCCTCGCCAGAGCCACATTGCCCTTCGCATATCCGGTGACGGTAACCGAGGCACCTGAGATCAACTTCTGGGAGAGAGCCAAAAGCACCCTCTTGGCTGCGGCGCTCAAGACGCTGCTCTTTGAAGTGAAGGTCACGCTGACAGTTGCGGGTTTGGGCGCGGTGTAACTAAGAACACCCCCTTTGACCGACCAACCCGGGGGCAGGTTCTTCGGGGTCCCGGTCAGCCCACCCGAGACGACTCCCGCGAGAGTGGCCCCAGAGAAGTTGGCACCGTCGAGGTTGGCGTTGGTGAGCGTGGCGTTGGTGAAGACGGCGCCCGTGAAGTTGGCGTTGGTCAGTAGCGCTCCGGCCAGGTTCGCACCGGTGAGGTCGGCACTGGAAACATTGTCAGTATTGAGGTTCGCACCGATCAGGTCCGCTCTCGTCAGGTTTGCCCCGGCGAGTGATGGGAGGCTGGCTCCGATCAGGTCCGCTCCCGTCAGGTTGGCCCCGGCGAAGGTGGAGTATCCGTAGAAGATTCCCGCGAAGTTCGTACCCACCGCAATGGCGTCGCCAAAGTCGAATTGACCAAATCCACCCGCGAGGTCACAGCCGGAGACGTTGCTGCCGTGCGTGACGAAGTTTCCAAATCCTCCGTTGTTCCAAGTCGGGCAGTCAACCACTGGAGTCGTCGAGGACACCCACGGTGTGATGACGATGTTGCTCTCGGGAACCGATGAGTTGTGCAGCAGTTGCCCGCCCTGGACCGACCAACCCGGGGGCAGGTTCTTCGGGGTCCCGGTCAGCCCACCCGAGACGACTCCCGCGAGGGTGGCCCCAGAGAAGTTGGCCCCGTCGAGGTTGGCGTTGGTGAGCGTGGCGTTGGTGAAGACGGCGCCCGTGAAGTTGGCGTTGGTCAGTAGCGCTCCGGCGAGGTTCGCGTCGGTGAGGTCGGCACCGGAGATGTTGTCGCCATTAAGCCTGAATCCACCGCGCGGGTGAAGCAGTCGACGAATTCGATGCCAAAACCTCAGGCTCAGTCGTGGTTTTCCGAGGCGCGGGCGTTTGTCCGTCGGCCGGACGTGACGAGCCACAATTTCGGTCAAGTTTGTAACTTGTTCACGCTGAAAGTCGCCGGGCGTGCCGCGAGCGACCTCGAAGCCAAAGTGGCTAGGTCTGTAGTTTGACGAGCCGTTCGAAGCAACTGCTCCACTGGGTGGCCCAGGGCCAGTGTGTCGGCAAGTGAAGGTGGCGTCGCCGTGCACCGTGCGTGATGCGACCGGGTAGCGCGAGAAACTTGCGACGGATTGTCTTGGTGACGAGTGGTCCAGTGACCCCGAGTCCGAGGGCCCCCACCCAGCGCACCAGGTTGTGCGCGATTGACGCGAGCACGGCCCAGGCAGCGTTCGCGTTGAAGTCACCCGACGGGCAGTGCTCGAGCCCGGATCCCTCTTTGAGGTCACGTATCGCGAGTTCCACCACGGCGTGACGACGGTGGTCGGCGTCCAGAGCGACCGCGTCGCCGTCGCGGTCGGTGATGAAGGCGTGGTAGCGATAGGTGGGGAACAGCGCGGGCTGGGGATCGTTGAGCTTGGTGCGACGAACGACGAGTCGGTGTCCGTCGCCGTAGGGGGTCTCGGCGACCCAGGCGTCGCCGTTCAGGGTGTAGTCGATTGGCGTCCAGGCGTCTTGCGCGATGCTTTCGATAGCCCGGCGAATGACCGGGTTTTGACGCACGGTGATCGAGTAACGAACCTGGTGGTCGCGACACGCCTGGACCACGAACTGGGAGAAGAAGCCCGAGTCGCAGCGCAGGGTGAGTGGTCCACTGGCTCCGGCGCGTCGCACCCGACCCACCACCTCGCGCACGAATCGCTGGGCTCCGCGGCCCGAGTTGGCCGAGCCCTTTCGAAAGCGCACGTGCAGGGTCTCGCCGGTGTCGGCGCGTGTCGCGAGCAGCGGGTGAAAGCCCAGCACCTTGGTGTAGCCGTAGCCGGCGCCCTGCTTCTGATTCCCGAACACTTCACATATTGTCGAGTCGACGTCGATGGTCATGGGCTCGTCGCCCGGACCGGCGCCGAGGGACCAGGCGCGCGTCATGAGCATCTCGGAGACCCGGTCCAGTTGACGGACGTTGCCGAAGGTAAAGCGACGCAGGAACGTGCCAAGGGTCGAGGGCGCCATCACCCGATGGGAGAGGACCGACGAGGCGGCACCTGAGCGCAGCACGTCGGCGTCGTCGATGCACGAAGCGCCCGCGACCATTGCGTGCACCAGCGTTGCCACGCGCCTTCCGGGGAACGGAGCGATCGAAATCGTCTCCTCGGCCAGTTCTTGAAGGCCGAGCTTTTCGCTGAGTAGGCCCACCAATGCCAGTCCCGCGTTCGCGACGGAATGGTCGTCGTCGAATGCCACCGACAGACGAGAAGGGTTGAGTAGAGTTGGCATCGAAAAGGTGTCCTTCTTTTTGGTCGAATTTGTTGTGTGGTAACACAAATTCTACCTGATGGGGACACCTTTTTAGCGTATGGTCAGACCCTTAACGCGCCACCCCGACGGTGGTTCCAGGTTAAG
>PLHD01000015.1 GCA_003138815.1 Acidimicrobiaceae bacterium
GCTTGGCGTACGCGATCACCCGCTCGGGCAACTCGCGCTCGTCGACCGTGCCATCGGGCACCACGACGGCGCACACGGCCTCGCCCCAGCGCGCGTCGGCGACGCCGACAATCGAGCTCTCGAGCACGCCGGGAGCCGAGGTGACCACCCGCTCGACGTCGACGGACGATACGTTCTCGCCTCCACTCTTGATGATGTCCTTCAGTCGGTCGGTGAACCAGACGACCTGGCTGGGATCGACGCGGCCCAGGTCACCGCTGTGGAACCACCCGTGGGCGAACGCGGCGGTGTTGGCGTCGCGGTTGTTCCAGTAGCCGCTCGAGACGTGGGGTCCGCGGTAGACGATCTCACCGATCTCGTCGGATGCGAGAACCTCGCCGTCGGCGTCCACGCAGCGGGTGAGGACGGTCGGCACCGACGGGCCCCACGACTCCGGCGCCGAGTGCCGGTGCTCGGGCCACTGGAGCACCGTGGCCGGTACGACTTCGGTCTGGCCCGACCCGAGGATCACCGAGGCGTTGGGGAACACCTCGTCCACCCGGTCCAGGAGCTCGCGCCCCATCGGGGCCATGCCGTAGACGGCCCGCTGCAGCGAGCTCACGTCACGGACCTCGCGACCCTGCTCGGCGACGAGCGCCTCCCACATCACGGGCAGCATCATCATGTGCGTCACCCGCTCGCGCGCCACCGCGTCGAGCACGCCCCGGGGCTCGAACGCTCCGGGCAGGACCACCGTCCCACCGGTGAAGAGCGCCGGCAGGCAGAGCGTGTTCAGCGCGGTGGTGTGGAACAGGGGCAGGACGTTGAGCATTACCGACGGCTCGGAACCCCACCGGTACTCCATCATCAGCGCGTTGGTCATTCCCGCGATCAGCACGCTGACGTGGCTGACCAGGACTCCCTTGGGCCGCGACGTCGTGCCCGACGTGTAGAGACACTGCAGCGCGTCGCGGTCCTCGACGACCACCTCGACGGGCGCGCCGGCGAGATCGGCGGTCAGGTCGGCCCAGCTCGACACCTCTCGAGCGTTGATCGGCGTGGCGGCTCCGTCGCCCACGACGATCACGGTGTCCACCGCAGCGAGCCCCGGGAGCAGGCGCTCGAGCAACGCCACGAAGGCGTCGTCGACGATGATCGTGCGCGACCCCGAGTCGCTGATGATCCACTCGATGTCCGAAGGCGTGAGCAGGACGTTGACCGGCATGGCCACCAGACCCGACTTGGCGCACGCGAAGTACGTCGCGAGGAACCGCCAGGAGTTGCCCATGAGCATCGTGACCGGCGATTGGCGTTCGCACCCGAGGCGAAGAAGCGAAGCCGCCAGCGCCTCGGCGGTCGAGTCCAACCGATCGTAGGACACCGAGGTGCCGCGGTCGATGACCGCGGCCCGATCGGCGAACATCACGGCGGAGCGTCCCAGGGCGTCGCCCACGCAGACTCGCGTCGCGAGGTTGACGTGCAGGGGGTTGAGTCCAGAGAGGTCGGGCTTCATCGGAGCTCCTTTTGCAACCTAACGTAGCAACGCACCTGGCGCGACCGCAGAGGTCAGACCGGGAATCCGTCGAGGCGGGCCAGGACCATGAGCATGACCTCGTCGGCGCCGCCGCCGATGGAGGAAAGGCGCATGTCCCGGTAGAACCGGGCCGTCCACGTCTCTTCCATGTAGCCAATCCCGCCGTGGAACTGCAGGCACAGGTCCGCCACCTCGCGAGCGAGCCGTCCCGCCGTCAGCTTGGCGACGGTGGCCATCCGGGTGATGTCCTCGCCGGCCATCAGGGCTTGCGCGCTCTGCAGGTTGTGGCTGTGCAGCAGATCGAGCTGGGCCGACAGCTCGGCCATCCGAAACGCCACGTACTGCTTCGCGGCGAGCGGTTCGCCGAACGCCTGGCGCTGCTGCAGGTACTCGCGGGTCCGCTCCAGCGCGTGGCGGCACTGCCCGGCGATCGTGTAGGCCGCGCTCATTCGCTCAATGACGAACTGGCTCATCTGCTGCTCGAACCCGCGGCCCGGCGTGCCGATCGTGTTCTCGACGGGCACCCTCACGTCGTCGAAGACGAGCTCGGCGGTGTCCGACGAGCGGTTGCCGAGCTTGTCGAGCTTGCGCGAGACGCTGAAGCCCGCCGTCGGGATCGGGACGATGATCTGGGACATGCCCCGGTAGCCGCCCTCGTCGGAGGTACGCGCCAGCAGGCACACCCAGTCGGCCTGGGTTCCGTTCGTGATGTAGAGCTTGCGCCCGTTGACCACCCACTCGTCGCCGTCGCGCACCGCTCGAGTGCGCAGCGCGGCGACGTCGGATCCCGCGTCGGGTTCGGTGACGGCGATGGCCGCGACCGCGGTGCCCGCGATGGCGGGGGCGAGGAAGCGTCGTTTGAGTTCTTCGGACCCGAATTTGTGCAGCGAAGGAGTGGCCATGTTCGTCTGCACGCCTATCGCCATGGCCACCCCGGCGGCCGCGATGCGGCCGTACTCCTCGCACGCGACGAACGTGAAGAGATGGTCGGCCCCTTCGCCACCGTAGGCCGGGTCGTATTCCAGGCCGAGCAGGCCGAACTGGGCCAGGCGGGGGAAGAGTTCGTGGGCGGGGAACCCGCCTTCTCGCTCCCACTGATCGATGTGAGGATTGATCTCCTTGTCGACCAGACTGCGTACGGTCGTTCGGAAGGCCTCGTGCTCATCAGCCAGTCGCATGGCGGCAGCATAACTCAGGGGGCATAACTCAGGGGGCTGCTCGGGCCTCGATGCGGCACCTCTTCGGAATCGTCTACCTTCTTGTCGTGACCACCCGCGAGCGACTCACCTACGAGGACTTCGGTCGCGCGACTCGTGAGCTCGCCCAGCAGATCTGCGACTCCGGGTACGCCCCGGACATCGTGCTTTCGATCGCCCGAGGGGGATTCTTCCTGGGGGCGGGACTGGGCTACGCGCTGGGGGTCAAGAACGCCTTCATGATGAGCGTCGAGTTCTACACCGGCGTCAATGAACGCTTGGCGATGCCGGTGGTCTTGCCCCCGGTGCCGAACAGGGTCGATCTCTCCGGAGCGGTCGTGCTCATCGCCGACGACGTGGCGGACTCCGGCCACACCCTGAAGATGGTGACCGACTTCTGCGCCGGGTCCGTCGGGGAGGTGCGCTCGGCCGTCCTCTACGAGAAGCCCCACTCGGTCATCGCCCCCGACTACTCGTGGAGGAAGACCGACCTGTGGATTGACTTCCCCTGGTCGTCGGACGGCCCCGTCACCAAGAGAGGCGGCCTCGTACATTGAGCAACGGCTCCGCTCGAAGAATGAGGAGCCCGGCTTCGTCGGTGCCGACGAGAGGATTGTCGATCCGGCGAGCGTCCAAAGACCTGGTCGCCCGGATCCTGGTTCGCCCGTCAACCATCGAAGGGGGTGACCAGCGATGACGGTCACCTCGTACTTCCTAAGGGGCGGCGCCGTCTACACGATGAACCCGCTGCAGCCCTGGGCGCAATGCCTGGTCGTGCGTGGCAACGAGATTGTCTACGTGGGGCCAGAGGTGGGTGCGGCGTCGTTCGTCGACCAGGACACCGAGGTCATCGACCTGAATGGTGGGATGTGCCTGCCCGGCTTCATCGACGGCCACGACCACTACGGCAACCTTGCGATGACGAAGGTCGGTGTCAATGTTGCGGGGATCGCCGATCCGGAGGACATGGTGGAATGCATCCGCAACTACGCCGATGAGCATCCCGATACGGCGTTCATCCAAGGCTTCGGGTGGACCAACAGCAACTTCGAGGGCGGTTCGCCCACCAGGACGATGCTCGACCGGGCGGTCAGTGATCGCCCCTGCGTGATCCTCAGCTGGCACGGCCATGACGGCTGGTTCAATACCGCAGCAATGCACGCGGCGGGGCTCGATCAGAGCTCACCCGATCCGGACCCGGGCGTCCAGTACTATCCGCGAGACTCCGAGGGTTGGCCAAGTGGACACGCGGTTGAACCCGAAGCCATGATCCCGATCGTCATGGCGATCGGAGCGGTCAGTTACGAGGGACTCCGCGAAGCCCAGAGGCTCACGATCGACGCGGCGCCGTCGTGGGGTGTCACCTCGTACATGGAAGCCGGCATAATCCTCGGGCCGAATGAGTACGCGGAGTTCGTGTACCAGGATCTCATCGACCGCGACAACGCCGGGACGATACCCCTTCGGATCGTCGGCACCGTGTGGTCCCGGGAGGCCTCCGATGACCCCGAAGAAGTGGTGGCAACCCTCAAGGACTGGAATCGCCGGCTCCGGTCCGAGCATATTGAGATCAAGGTGCTCAAGGTCTGGGCGGACGGCACGTTCATGAGCGGCGGAGCGCTTCTCCTGGAGCCGCTGACCGATGATCCGACGCACGAAGATCACGGAACCATGACCTTCACGAGAGACCAGATTGAACGCCAGACCGAACTGGCGCAGAACGCCGGATTCGATATGCACGTGCACGTTGACGCTGATGGATCGGCGCGCGAGACCTTGGACGCCTTTGCGGCCGTTCAAGAGAAGATCGGGAGAGGCCAGAGTCGCCACACCATCTGTCACAACACGCTCCTGCATCCTGACGATGTCAAGCGATTTGCCGAAATGGGCGTCATCGCGAACTGCACACCGATCTGGGGAACCGACTACGACGGACAGCAGTACGACGTCTACGAAGCGAGGCTCGGACCGCAGCGGATGGAGGAGCGGCTCTATCCTTACGGCGATCTCGTTCGCTCTGGGGCAGTCGTCACCTACGGAGCTGATCTCCCCGGCTCACAGGTTCACGAAATCGCCCCGTTGATGCAAATTGAGGCGGCTGTCACTCGGAAGCGTCCTGGTTTCCCCGACGATCGACCACTCGTGAGGCGTCAACGGATCGGCCTTCACGATGCCCTGCGGGGCTACACGATCAATGGTGCCTACCAATTGCGGCTCGAAGAGAAGGTCGGTTCTCTCGAAGTCGGAAAACTGGCTGACCTCACGGTTCTGGCGGCGAACCTCTTCGACGTGGACGAAGACGAAATACACGCTGTCCCGATCCTTCTCACGATGATGGATGGGCGAGTGACTCACGACGCTCGCTGAAGCAGCCCATAGTCGACTCGGGGCATGGCTATCAGCGGGCCAATCCTGTACCGCCGCCTTCGACTCGTGGTCGTGGCAGTGTGAAATTGTTCACCCGGGCTCCATTAATTGGTGGAGGCGAGGGTGCCTCGGTCCGTGTGGTCGGCAGAGCCACGCCAGAGTCGGTTCCTAACTACTGGCAGGGACTGCGCGG
>PLHD01000021.1 GCA_003138815.1 Acidimicrobiaceae bacterium
GAGGGCGACTAGCCGTGAGAAATGATCGCCCCTTGCTCGGACGACGGACGTTCCACGGCGTGGCCTACGGACCCCAGGTGCTGCTCGCTCCCAAGAGCTCCCTGCTCATCGTCGGTCCCACGCAGGCGGGCAAGACGTCGTCGCTGGTGGTGCCGGCCCTGCTGAGCTGGACCGACGCGTTGGTGGTGGCGAGCGTCAAGAGCGACGTGGTCAGGACCACCCAGCGATGGCGCTCTTCGCTCGGAGAGGTCCAGGTGCTCGAGCCGGGCCGTGAAGACGGCTTGACGTGGAACCCGCTGGAAGGCGTACGCTCGCTGCGCCACGCCCTGCGCGTGGCGCGCGATTTCACCATCGGTCCCAGGACGTACGGCGACACGGAGTTCTGGAACGCGCTGGCCACCAAACTCGTGGCGTCACTGCTCGTGCTGGCGGGTCAGCGATCCCTGAGCATCTTCGACGTCGCTGCCGTCGTCGAGCGCCGCGACTTCCACGGGTGGCTCGCCAAGGCGGCCACGAATGAGGCGAGCCAGCTGCTCGAGACGTTCCTCGACCACGAGCCCAAGACTCTCGACGGCGTCGTGACCACCGCCGAGACGATGTTGCTGCCGTGGCGATTCCGCCAGCCCCTCGCGTCGGTGCGCACGGTGGTCGCGGGCGCTAACACCCTTTACCTGTGCAGCCCGCGCAGCGAGCAGCTTCACTACGAGCCGCTGTTCCGCGGGGCGCTGCGCATGGTGCTCGAGGAGCAGCACCGGCTCGTCGACCAGGGCACGCAGCGCCGCCTCCTCCTCGTCCTGGACGAGGCGGCCACGGTGGCCTCCCTGGACGAACTGGACCAGCTGGCGGCCACGGTGAGCGGTCTGGACGTGACGCTGGTTACCGTGGTCCAGGACTTCGCCCAGCTGGTGGCCCGCTGGGGCGCCCGGGCGCCGACCATCGTGAACAACCACACGACACGCGTCGTGATGGGGGGGCTGGCCGACCCCACCGCGGCGACGTATCTGCCCGAACTGGTGGACAAGGAAGATCCGCGGGCGGTGCCGCTTCGCCAGCGCGCTTCCGGCACCGCAATCGTGGTCGCGGGGCGCCTGCCGGTCTTCGCGGTGCGGCTGCGACCTTGGTGGCGCGTGCGGCGCCTGCGAGGTCGTGGAGAGCGTTAGCTAGCGCGTAAGTACGATGCGCAGATGGCATCATCGAAGATTCCGGTGCGCGAGCAGATCCTGGCCATCGACATAGGCGCGACCAACATCAAGTTCTGCCACGTCGACCGACACGGCGAGATGCTCGATGCGATCCGGCGTCGCCCCACCCCGTACCCCTGCACCCCCGCTCGGCTCGTCGAGGTGCTGAGCCGTCGAATCGTCAGTGCCCAATGCCCCAAGGTCGGTGTCGGGTTCCCGGGCGAATTCGCCGATGGCCACGTCGTGCGTCCCGGCAATCTGTCGCGCCCAGGTGGGATCGGCACCGAGGTGGACCCCGGCCTCGAGAAGAAGTGGCGAGGCTTCGCCCTTCAAGAGGCGCTGTGCGTGGCCTCGCAACGCGACGTGCGGGTGGTAAATGATGCCGCTCTCGCCGCGCTGGGGTGCTGCAAAGGCGAGGGGACTGAACTCGTGCTGACCCTGGGCACGGGCCTGGGTCTGGCCCTCGAGGTTGACGGGCAACCCGTGATGGTGCGAGACGTCGGAGCCGCGTCCTTTCTCGACGGGCGGTCCTACGACGAGGTTCTCGGCGAGCGGTCCAGGGCCCGCGACGAGGTGACGTGGCGCCGGTCGTTGGGCCGCGCGGTCGCCGGCTTCGCCGAGGAGTTCGGAGCCTCGACGGTCCATCTGGCCGGAGGCAACGCAAGACGGGTGTCGCCGAAGTCCTTCGCGGGCTCGCCGTTTCGTGTCGACATCAATGGCAACGAGGCGCCGTTACACGGCGTGGCCCGGCTCTTCTGCGGCTGAACGAGGTCGAATCGCGGGCACATTGACGGACTCGCGGTGCATTGGCCGCGGCGACGTCAAGTTCGTCGTTCACCTCGCTTGGCTTGTCGGATTGTGGACTCGCCTGTCGGGAGGCCAGTGCCTCGATGCAACAATGGCTCGGCGCCGTGTGACTTCTGACCGAAAGATTTTGGTCGGCTAGCATGGTTAACCAGCACCAATGCGGCTGTAGCTCAGCGGATTAGAGCATCGGTCTACGGAACCGAGGGTCGGGGGTTCGAATCCCTCCAGCCGCACCACATCTTCGACCGGGGTCGCTAAAGCGAAGGCTCGTCGCGGCATGGTCAAGACTGATCGGCGGAGATCGCCGCGACACCGCGAGCAGCACAGTCCGTCGCCGGCGAGGCGGTCATCGACCCGGTTGTCGGTGGCCGATTCACCGCTTGGGGCGACTACATGACCGGCACCGCCATCGAGCTCGAATCGTTTCACCGGATTGTCCAGTCGTGGCGGACCTCGCAGTTCACCGAGGACGACCCTGATTCGCAGATAGAAGTGACCTTCGATCCTTCGGTCTTCGGAACGGGCGTCAAGATTCGCCGCACGAATGCTCCTGACGATCACCTCGGTTACGAGAGTGGTAGGTGGCAGTAGAACCACCTTGATCCGATGAGAAGTTGCTTTTCATCGAAGTAGACTTTGTTGACGACTGCCGGCGACGGGCCTTTCGACGTGAGGAGTTGTCACGTAAGCGGCTGTAGCTCAGCGGAATAGAGCACCGGTCTTCGGAACCGGGTGTCGGGGGTTCGAATCCCTCCAGCCGCACCGAGTGACGATGGGATAGGGACGGTCAAAACGTCCGAATCTCGTTCGTTCATGTCATTCCACGGCTGTGCTGCGCTACGGTCCCGTGTAGCTAACCGTAAATCCGTCTGTCGAAGTTGCCGTCGGCGTTGCAAGTGTGACCCCGCTTTGGACAATGGCCCAGGCCTCGCTTTGGTTCAACTGCCACGAAGTGAAGCTGGCTCGTAGATTTGTGAAAGTCACTGGGTCGAAACTGGCAATCGGATAAAGCCCTAAGGTGCTCATGTTCGTTGGAGTTTCGACGATCCATTCGGCGGTGTAGCCGCCTGCGTAACTGATACCAGCGGCCGATCCTTGGATGGAAAAGGTACCTGCAGAAGTTAGACCCACGGCCCAACTCTCACCAGTGATCATGTAGGCAGAGAGACCAGTATTCACGTCGGTCACCTTCGTTTGCCACGCGCCGGTTGTCGTTTGATAGACGAAAGCCTGCATCACGTCACCTGGTGACACCGGAAAGTTCGTGAAGGACTGCTCATGGTTGGGCGTCGCCGGGACGACTTCCCACCACGCGTGATCCTGTTGAACACCATTAACGCAATTGTCCTGGATTCCCGTTTGAAGAAGTGAGCCCGACGAGCCTCCGGTTGCCCATTGTTGGCCGCCGATTCCAGCCCAGATCGCGATCTGGCCATTGGGCGTGTCAGTGCAGTTCAGCGTCGGTACGACCCGATCACCCTGAGCATCAGTGATGAGCGCACTGCTCGAAGGCACGACGTAACCGGACCAGTTCGTGGACTGATTCTTGGCCGGAATCGTCTGTGATGCGACGGTCCACTGGGCGTAGAGGGTGATACTTGTCGTGTACGCAATTGTTGCTCCGTTGGCGTAACTGGCACCGCTGCCATTCGCTGCGGTGTTCCAGCCCGTGAACGTGTAGCCAGAGTAAGTAAAGGTGTTGGGTGTGAGAGCGGCGGTCGTACCGTTAGCCCCGGTTTCGTTAGCCATGGTTCCCGAGCCACCGTTGGCGTTGAAGGTTGCGGTGGTCGTTGCTGGTGCCGAGGCAGCTGCCCATTGGGCATAAAGGGTGATGCTTGCGGCGAACACGTACGTGGCGTCGTTCGCATAACTGGCACCACTGCCGCTTGCGGTCGAGTTCCATCCTTCGAATGTGTAACCCGTGCGGATAAAGGTGTTGACGGTCAGAGAGGCGGTTGTGCCGTCAGCTTCGGTTTCGTTGGCCATGGTGCCCGAGCCGCCGTTAGCGTTGAAGGTTACGTTAACGGTCGGCGCTTTGGGAGTGACCCGATTGGATCCAGTGGATCTCGGTCCCACCTCGAACTTGTTCCTTGCCACCACCGTGAATGCGTACGACGTCCCATTGCTCAGCCCTGAGATCGTGCATTTAGTTGCGGACGTTGTGCACGTCCTCCCATTCGGATGCGAGGTCGCGACATAACCCTTGATGCTGGCGCCCCCATTAGTTCGAGGATGCGTCCAGCTCACTTTCACAGCGGCATTTCCTGGGACTGCGTGCACCGATCGAGGAGCGCTCGGACGAACGGCGCTCGTAGCTGAAGCCGAAGCTGGAATCGTCAACATGAGTGCAACTGCCAAGAGGCCCGCCACTGTTAGTTGCAGTTTCACCCGACGAGGCCGGCCCGAAGTCCTTTGGCTCGTCTTCATCATTGTCACCGCGATCCTCATCAGAGAAACCCATGGTCAAAGTGAACTTACATCCGGAGTCCCGGCGGTTGGGATTGCTGGTGGTTTAGCCGACAGATTGACCTACCCCACGGTTTAGTCTCCCTGGACCGATTCATATGGGTAAGAAACTCAGTTCTTCTAACGACGTCTTCATGTTGATATTCCTGCCAATCGCCTGTCGTCGTACCGAACGTAGCCGGAATAATCCCGCATTTGGAACTTCATACTTAGATACTGGTTCGTTGTCGCCAAGTCGGACACCTCTACGGTTTCGAACTCCCCGCCCCTGGGCCCAGGGTTGGCGTTCGTCGGCCATTCCGCCCGGTTGGAATCTCCCCGGGGGTGGCGTCCAGAGGTCGGGTTTCGCCCCATGAGATTGTCCGCGAAGCATCACGTCAATTCCCGCATGACCGCAACCGACTTCCTTGGCAGTATCTCGGAGGCTCAATTCCTTCGCACGTAATCGGCAAGCCAACGCTCGTTGAGAAGTGAGCGGCCACGCGCTACTCCTTGATGTAGGTCAATCCATTGAGGTCGACTCACCTAGCGTTGCGTTGACTTCCTGCGCCCGTCAAGTAGTTTGCCTTGCACGACTTGCCATTGGCCAAGCGGATGGTGAAGGTGTGCCAGCCCGTACGTGATCCAGCCCTCACCGTCACCCGGACGGTGAGCAATTTGCCAGTGTCGCGAGAGACGACGGCCCTCGTTCCGACCTCGTTGCTAGTGATCCTCGGCCGGCCGTAGAAGCCCGAGCCACCGATCGTGAGCGTCTTGGTCTTGCCAACCACTGCGTGGCCATGGAGCCAAGCGACGTGCGGGCGAGCGCGAACCGCCACGTGAGTGAAGGTCACCGTCGTGGTCGGGGAGTGGGCTACCGCATAGGTGGCGTCCGCCGCCTTGGTGACCGTGACCGTGCACGTTCCCGCACTGGTCGCGCTGAGCACGGTGCCGGAGATGGAGCAGCCAGCGGTGCCGACGCTCGTCACGACGTAACTAAGTCCGCCAGTGCCCGAACCGCCCTGTGAGGTGAGCGTCAGGGTGCGGCCAACGGTGCCCCTGAGGCTGGTCAGGGTGAGTGTGGCCTGGGTCTGCGGATTGCCGGTGCCCACGGCGATCGTCTGTTGAACTTGATTCGCTTGCGCAAAGGCGCCATTGCCCACGTCATTGAAGTCCACGAGACATACGCCGTTGGCGGTGAAGGTCACCACTCTCTTGTCAATCGAACAGCCCCTAGAGGTGGCGGCAAGGGTAATCACGACGGTGTCGCCCGAGGTGGCCGTCGCACTAGGGGAGTATGAGCCATTGATAGTCCCGGCCGCGGGCGGCGTGGCGGCAGTGATGGTGTTGGCGGCGTACACCTTGATGCTCTGGCGAACCTGACTGGCCGCGGCGAAGGCTCCGTTTCCTCCGTCATTGAAATCGACGAGACATTTGCCCGATCCCGTGAAAGTAACCTTGTTCGAGGAAAGAGAACAGCCCGTCGAGGTGCCGGCGAGGCTTCTTCCCACCGTGTCACCCGAGGTCGCCGACGCGCCCGGCGAGTACGAGCCGCCCGCGCTTCCGGCCGCGGGCGGCGTGCTGGCAGTGATGGTGTTGGCCGAGTACACCTTGATGCTCTGTTGAACCCGGCTGGCGGCAGCGAAGGAGGTGTTGCCGGCGTCGTCAAAGTCCACAAGGCAGGTCCCGGCCGTGGTGAAGCTGACCTTGCCCCCCGTGAGCGAACAGCCCGTGGAGGTGGCGTCGAGGGTAATCACGACTTTGTCACCCGAGGTGGCCGTCGCACTGGGCGTGTACGAGCCACGCACGCTCCCGGCCGCGGGCGGCGTGCGGGCGGTGATGGTGTTGGCCTTTGTTCCGACGGCGGAGGCGACGCTCACGGCACCTACTGCCAGTCCAATGCTGAGGGCCGCTGCTACAGCAACTCGTCCTAATGCTTTCGTCTTGTCTCTGAACATTGTGTTCCCTTCACTGCACTGGTTCAAGATGATCTCGTCTAACACGAAGTCTCTCGTCCTAAGTTGTGAACGGCGTGTGAAAGTCAGGTGGAAAGGCTTGTTTTCGATGCTGAAGGAGTCTGAGGCAGTACAGTTAGCCCCTCCCAGTGCCTTTTCGCCGGGACCAATTTCCCCGTCCGAATCGTCGAAGCCGTGGACTTGGCGACTTCCTCTTGCAGACCGCACTCTCACTTAGGGGAGATGTGCGTCCGACCAAACGACGGCGAACCGGGACCTGAGCGCCGGGCCCCACCGAGTGATGATTCGCGGACAGACGAAATCCGAGGACGAGTTCCTCGGGGGTTTTGTCATCGGCTGGTCAGTGTGCTTGTCGATGTGCCTATTGTCGGGCATCGCGATCTCGGACGTCGAGGGTTTCGTGCGCGATCGGAGGTGGCCACAGAGCGAGCGTGGATAGGTTCGAGACCCGTGGCACATCCATGAGCGTCCACAATGGACAGAACCTATTGCTACTGACTCACAACTTGGGAAGAGTTCTCGCAAGGAACTCGCCAATTTCCGGGGTCCGTGCCGACTTCTGGGCCCGGTACGGGAGGCGGAGTTCGCTACTGTCGCTCGACGAACCCTATTCCAGTGATTTCCTTGCATCGCGTTTGATGAATTTCAGAATCTCGATGTGCTTGGCGGTGTCCATCTCCATCAGCTTGACCAATAACTGCCAGAGAGACTCCTGCTTGAGTCCCTTCAGGTGAGAGACCAGGCGACGAAGCTCTTTGGCGTCGTCACGTTCGTGTCCGAGAAGCGTCTCGGTGAGACGCAAGACGGTGGCAGCATCGTGTCCCCAGTCGCCGATATTGGGTATGGCGGGTTCTTCGGGATCGATTTCAACGTCATTCTTGAGAGCCGCTGCCAGATCCCTGAAGATGCGGTGATGGCGAATCTCATCTTCGATGATGAGATCGCTCAAATAGCGAAACGCCTTCGACGACGAGGCCGTGGCGACCTCGCGGTATTCGGCCAGCATTTCTGCTTCGGCGGCCTCGTGCGACGTGAGGTGTTCGTACAACTCCGCTTCCCAGGTGCTCGCACCTAACAACTTCGCCATCGGAACCCCTCCTACGTTGAGATAGAACGACACTACTAGTGCTCTCGTTGCTGTCGAGGGTTGCCATCCGTGGCCCTGAGCATCCAGGTGCACCGTCAATAGACGATGAGCGGCACCGTGGAATCTCAGGGCACTCGTGACGTAGGCCAGCACGGGTAGGGCGCGGAGCGCGAACAGTGCCGAGACATAACCACCAATGCTTCCGCTGTCGGCTCGACCTCATCAGAAGTCCGAAGTACCTTCGGGTTTCAGCGTGGCCAAAGCCGAGGCGGCAAGGAAGGGAATGATCATGCGCGGCTGTAGCTCAGCGTATCAGAGCATTGGTCTTGGGAACCAAGGGTCGAGGGTTCGAACGCCTTCCAGCCGCACCGACGTTGCCCTGGGCCAGCGTCAAGACGTTCGAACGGGGAGCCTTCGTGCGCACCGCACTCATGCTGCGTCGCCGCCCTCGCTCGTCACACGGCGGCCACTCCTGCAGACGCCGGATGCTTCTATCCAGGAGCCAATCGTCGTCGAGGGTCCCGCCGGCGGGGTCACGGCTACTTCGCTCACGGTGACCCCCAACGGCGCGGCCGCCCCGACGTTCGCCATCAACGGCTCGACCAAGGTCACCGGACGGGCGTTACCTCGCCAGCGCTGGCCAACGGTGACCGCGTCATCGTGAGCGCCGCCGCCTCGGCCCCGACGGCCGCCACCTCGATCGTCATCATCCCCGCTGGGCGAGGCTTCGAGCGCACCTCGTAGGCTCGGAGCGTCTGTCATCTCGCCAGGCCTCGACGAACCTCTTGGGGGACGGGCGTGTGCTTCTCACCAACTGGTGACCTCGTCGGTGGCGCCGTGGTCGTGGCCATCGGAGTCGATGCCTGCCTGCACGTGAAGCGCCGTTCCGAGTACGTGGCCATCGCCGCGCTGCCCATCGTCCTGGGACTGCACCAGATCGACGAGACCTTCGTGTGGTGGTGGCTGCAGGGCCACGTCGGCATCGGTGTGGGTCACGTGGCGATGTGGATCTACCTGATCTTCGCGATGGTGGTGCTTCCGACCGCCGTGCCCTTGATGGGGATCCTCTTCGAGCCCACGCCGCGGCGGCGATGGCGCATCGCCCCATTCGTGGTGCTCGGCGCCGGGGTATCGATCGTGCTCTTGGAGGCCATGCTCGTTGGCCACCCGAGCGTGCGTCTCGGCACCTATCACCTGGCGTACTCGATCGGCCTGCGCCATGGGGTGGCGGTCATCGGGCTGTACATCGTCGCCACGTGCGGATCGCTGCTCGTCTCGGGGTTTCGACCGGTCGTCTGGTTTGGCCTGATGAATCTGGTGGCCGTGATCGTGCTGGCCCTGCTCTGCGCCAGCGGCTTCACGTCCCTGTGGTGCTTCTACGCGGCCCTGGTCAGCGGCGCGATCGCGGCGCACCTGCGCTACGCCAGGCCCGACCCAGCCAGGCGTCCCGAGAGGCGATTCGCGAGCAACGTCGACCGGTGAGAGCGGGGCGAATCGAGGTGGATCGGGCCCGAGGAGGCGTTGCCAGGGGGAACGGTTCTCTGACGCACGGCTCCTGACGAAGTCGCGCTGTCGTGGCCTGGTCGAGCGCCTGACGGTCCGACGAACCGTCAAAAATGGCGCTGGTAAGGTTTTCTAGTTGCGAAATCTCAAATGAGACGCTTTCGACCAAGGAGCATCATGAAGGTTCTAGTACTCGGTGGAGACGGATTCTGTGGCTGGCCCACGTCGCTGCACCTCTCCGACGCCGGCCACGACGTCATCGTCGTCGACAACCTGAGCCGCCGTGAGATCGACCTCGAGCTCGAAGTCGACTCGCTCACCCCGATCCGACCCATGGGTGAGCGCATCCGAGTCTGGAAGGCACTGACGGGCAAGGAGATCGGCTTCGTGCATCTCGACCTCGCCGAGGAGTACGACCGCTTCGAGGCGCTCCTGCGCGACCTGCGCCCCGACGCCATCGTCCACTTCGGCGAGCAGCGCGCGGCACCGTATTCGATGCGCAGCTCCATCGCCAAGCGCTACACGGTCGACAACAACGTGCGCGGCACCCACAACGTGCTCACTGCGATCGTGTCGAGCGGGCTCGACATTGCCCTCGTGCACTTGGGCACCATGGGCGTCTACGGCTACGGCTGGTCCGGCTCGGCGCCGATTCCCGAGGGCTACCTCACGGTCAATGTCCCCACTCCCGACGGCGAGATCGAGCGGGAGATACTCCACCCGGCCAACCCCGGCTCCGTCTACCACCTCACCAAGACGCTGGACCAGCTGCTGTTCGCCTTCTACGCCGCCAACGACCAGCTGCGCATCACCGATCTGCATCAGGGGATCGTCTGGGGCACCCAAACGCCACAGACGGCCCTCGACGAGCGCCTGATCAACCGATTCGACTACGACGGCGACTACGGGACGGTGCTGAACCGCTTCTTGATGCAGGCCGCCATCGGACACCCGTTGACGGTGCACGGCACCGGCGGCCAGACGCGCGCGTTCATCCACATCCGCGACACGGTGCGCTGCGTCGAGATCGCCCTCGACAATCCGCCCCAGAGCGGCGAGAAGGTCAAGGTCTTCAACCAGGTCACCGAGACGTACCGGGTGCGCGACCTCGCCGAACTGATCTCGAAGATGACCGGCGCCACGATCGCGAATCTTCCCAATCCCCGCCGCGAAGCCGTCGAGAACGACCTCATCGTCAGTCGCGACAAGTTCCTGGCCCTGGGCCTCGATCCGGTGTACCTTTCCGAGGGCCTGCTCGAGGAAGCCCGCGACATCGCCTTGAAGTACGCCGACCGCGCTGACGTGACCAAGATCATCGCCCGGTCGGTCTGGCGCAAAGGCATGGAGACCTCGCCGGACCTGATGGAGGGTTGATTCCTCCATCACTCTGGACCGCGGTCATCGCCAGGCAGTTCTCCGTCGCAAGTCGTGCGTGACCTGGCTCGACGTGTGAGAATTCGTGCATGCCCAACCTCTACGAATACGTACGCCATCCCCGGGCCGAAGAGCTCCGCGCCCGGGGACCGATCAAGACCAAGGACCTGCGCCGCACCGACAGCCCGAACGTCTTCGTGCGTCTCAACGCGCGATTCGGCCTCAGGATCACCCTCGTGGTGGGCACCATGTGGTGCGCCTACCTGTTCTCGGTCATCGCGCTCTTCGCCCTGCCGTCGGCGATCAAGCAGGGCACGTACTTCATCGTTGTGTGGATGTCCAGCAGCTTCCTGCAGTTGGTGCTGCTGCCCATCATCATCGTGGGCCAGAACATTCAGGCCGCCTCGGCCGACAAGCGTTCCGAGGACACGTACAAGGACGCCGAGGCCGTGCTGAAGGAGGCCGAGGAGATACAGAACCACCTGCTGGCCCAGGACAAGGCCATCTCGGACATCCTGGACCGCATCGACAAGATGGTGGACAAGGCCGAGCAGAAGGGCTCGTAGTTCGTCTTGGCGCTCGGGCCCCGGAGTCAGGCATGAGGCCGTCGCGCATCCGCGGTCGGTGGTGGTGAGCGTCGTCGCGGCCTCCGGCGTGCTCTGGGCTCTGCGCGCCTCGAGCACGGCCCTGTACGTCCACAAGGGTGTGGCCCTGCCGGCGGCGCGCGTGATCGTCATCGCGGTGCCCGTCGTCATCCTGACGGGGCTGTGGTGGTTGCTGCATCATCGGGGCCAATGAAGGCTCCGGCGATCCCGCACGCGCCGCTCGACGTCAGGCGATGGGCGCGCCTCGAGCAGTTTCGCGCCCTGGCCTAGGCGCGAAGGAGGTCCTTGGCGATGGCGACGACCTGCATCTCGTCGGTCCCGGCGTAGATGCGCAGCACCCTGGCATCGCGCAGGAGCTGCTCGACGCGGTACTCGACGATGTAGCCGTTGCCGCCGAAGATCTGGATCGCGTCGTCGGCCACCTGGCAGGCGGCCTGGGCGGCGTAGAGCTTCATGGCCGAGGCCTCGGCCAGGGTGGGCACCGTGCCGTCCGCGGAGCGCTCGATGTGGGCGAAGACCATGTTGCGCACGTTGATCCGCGCGATCTCCATCTGGGCGAGCTTCAGTTGGATGAGCTGGAAGTCGCCGATCGGCTTTCCCCAGAGCGTGCGGTGCTTGGCGTAGTCGACCGAGAGCCTGAGGCACTCCTCGATGACCCCGAGTGACATCGCCGCGACGCCGGCGCGCTCGGCGACGAAGTTGTCCTTGGCGCTCTGGCGTCCGCCGCCCCTCGGCTCCTCGCTCTCGCCCAGCAGCCGGTCCTTGCCCACGCGCACGTCGCTGAGGAAGATCTCGCCGGTGGGCGACGCGTGCTGGCCCATCTTGCGCATGGGCCGCACCTGCTCGAGGCCGGGCATCCCCTTGTCCAGGACGAAGGTCAGCACCTTGCGGTTGCGGACTTCGTCGCCGCTGCCGTCGTCGAGCTTGGCGTAGAGCACGATGGTGTCGGCGTAGGGGCCGTTGGTGATCCACGTCTTCTGGCCGTTGAGGATGTACTCCTCGCCGTCGCGCCGGGCGCTCGTGCGCATGCCGCCCAACGCGTCCGAGCCCGAATCGGGTTCGGTGATGGCCCAGGCCCCGACCTTCTCGAGGGTCATGAGGTCGAGCCCCCAGCGCTGCATCTGGGCGGGCGTGCCCAGCTTGTTGATGGTGCCCGCGGTGAGGCCCGTCGAAACGCCGAGCGACGTCACCAGACCCGGGCTGACGCGACAGAGCTCGATCGTCGAGATCAGCTGCGCCGACGGGTCCGAGACGCCCCGGCGTTCGCCCGACGGCTCTTCGCCGGAGATCTTGCGCTCGAGCTGGCGCTTGAAGCTCTCCTGGGCCATCTCGCGCAGTCCGAACGTCCCGTACATCTTTCGCAGGATGTCGAAGGGCGGCACGCCGTGGTGCTCGATGTCGTCGATGTGGGGACGGATCTCCTCGTCGACGAAGCGGCGGACCACCGACGCGATGGCCTGGTGCTCCTCGGACCATTCGTACATCGGCCTTAGGCCTCCCAGCTCACCCGCTTGAGGGTGTTGCGGTCCGTGTGCATGATGATCGAGGAGGTCTTCTTGTGCTCGATCACCGTGGTCTCGTCGTAGGAGAACGTGTCGGCGCCGAGCGTGACGGTGACCTCGAAGCGAGTGGTGTGGGCGACCTCGTCGAGGTACCGGTTCGACAGGATGCCGTAGGTGTTCGATCCGAGCAGCGCCTCGAGCCGGAACGAGGTGGCCTCGGGCTCGACGGTGGCTCCGGCGATGAGGGCCTGCGCGCGCGGAATTATGAAGCAGCGCATGGCCTGCTTGGCGCTGGCGTCCCACAACCAATAGCCGACCTCGGTGTGGAAGGGGTTGTCCTCGCCCTCGCGGTACGCGGCGGTCCGGTAGTCGAGGCCGTAGAGGCACTGGCCGCCGTTATCCACGGGCCCGAAGGGCTTGAAGGTCGTCTTCTCGCGGTACGGGGTCTCGGCGATCTTGCCCTCGTCGTTGTGGAATGAGACGTCCAGCCCGTCATAACCGGACTCCCAGGTCCCGATCAGTCCGCCCAGCGGTCCCCATTCTTCATTCGCCATCATTTTCTCCTTCGGATGAGACCTCGTTGCTTGACCGGGCCATCCTACGGGCCAGCCGGAGGCGGCGTGGTCGGCGGGCCGACCAGCTGGTCGAGCAGCGCCGAGGTGCGCCGCAACTGGTCGAAGGCGATCAGCACCGGCGCGACGCAGAGCCAGGGCTGGGAGTGCGCGAGGTCTATGAAGAGTGCGAGCAGGACGATCTCGGAGACGACCCGGCTCGCGGGAGGGGACCCGCCGAGGCGATGGGCCACGAGGCCGCTCAGGACCAGCGCGTTGATCCCCGGGATGAAGGCCCAGACGCTCGAGCGGCCCTCGAGCGCCGCCACGGCGAAGCCGAAGCACGCTGATCCGATCACCAGCAGTCCGACGCCGACGCTCAGCGCACCCGACGCGAACCAGAGCGGCGTCGGCTGGGCGGTGCCGGGCCAGTGGGCGAGCACGCTCACCACGAGGCCGAGTCCCGCGAAGAGCGCCGCGATGCCGTAGCGCACGAGGCGATGAAGGGCGCCGATGGCCTGCAGCGAAGCGGCGACCGAGGCCCGCACGACCGGCTCTCCGTAGGGGCGCGTCAGCTCTGACCAGGCCGCCCCGTTCCACACGCGCCACTGGCGTGCCTCGCTCGGATCGGGGTACCAGCCGGGCGGAATCGGGCTGGGCGGCGTCGAACTCACGGCACTATCCTCCCATATGGGCGGGGGGAAGGAACACTGATGAGCCAGTCACGCGGAGCTGCTGCTTCGACATCGGGATCGCAGGATCACATTGCGGTCAACCAGCATGCGCTCGACCAGGTCGTCGGCGAGGTCCGCGCGCACGCCGAGGCGTGGGCCACGACGACGCCGGTCCAGCGTGCCGACCTGCTCGCCCGGATCGTCCGCGACACGTTCGCGGTGGCCGAGGAGTGGAACGCCGCGGCGTGCCAGGCCAAGGGCTACGACCCCCGAGGCCCCGAAGGCGGCGAGGAGCTCTTCGGAGGGGTCGGCACGTTCGTGCGCATGGCCCAGAGCCTGCGTCGGTCGATGATCGACCTCGCGACCAAGGGCCGACCGCAGTATCCGGGCCCGGTGCACCACAAGCCGGGCCAGCGCATCGCCGTCCAAGTCATGCCCGCAGGCATCTTCGACAAGATCCTCTACGCCAAGATGACCGGTGAAGTCTGGATGGAGCCCGGTGTCAGCGAGTCCGAGGTCCAGGCCACCCAGGCCCAGGCGTACCAGGATCCCCAGGCCCATCGCGGCGTCTCGCTCGTCCTGGGGGCCGGAAACGTGGCGTCGCTCGGACCGCGTGACGTCCTGACCAAGCTGTTCGTCGAGGGACAGGTCGTGGTCCTCAAGGCCAACCCCGTCAATGACTACCTCGTCGCGTACTGGCATCGGGCGATGGCGGCATTGATCGAGGGCGGCTACCTGCGCATCGTGAGCGGTGGGGCCCAGGTGGGCGCGTACCTCACTCAGCACGAGGGCATCGATGACATCCACATCACGGGCTCCGACAAGACCCATGACGCCATCGTCTTCGGCCTCGGGCCCGAGGGTGAACGGCGAAAGGCCGAGAACGAGCCGGTGGTGACCAAACCGCTGACCTGCGAGCTCGGCAACGTTTCGCCCGTGGTGATAGTGCCCGGTGAATGGTCGAAGAAGGAGATCGACTACCAGGCCAGGCACGTCGCGACGATGCTCGCCAACAACGCGGGCTTCAACTGCCTGACGCCCCGGGTCATCATCACCCACGCGCAGTGGGCCCAGCGCGAGGAGTTCTTCGACGCGCTCGAGGGGGTCTTCGCGAAGATCCCGACCCGCAAGGCCTACTATCCCGGGGCCATGGAGCGTCGCGCGTGGTTCCTTGCAGTGCACCCCGACGCCCATCAGATCGGTGACGGCAGCGGTGACAAGATGCCCTGGACCATCGTGCGAAACGTCGATCCCGCCAACATCGGCGACATCTGCTTCAACGTGGAGGCGTTCTGCGCTCTCACCAGCGAGACGGCGCTCGACGCGGACTCGCCAGCGGACTTCGTCGCCAAGGCCACCGACTTCTGCAACGACGTGGTGTGGGGAACGCTGTCGATGACGATGCTCGCCGACCCGCGCACGATGCAGGACCCGGTCACGGGGCCCGCGATCGATCAAGCAATCGCCGACCTGCGCTACGGCTCGATCGGCGTCAACCTGTGGCACGCCATGAGCTTCGCCTTCTCGACGACGGTCTGGGGGGCCTATCCCGGTCACCCCGCCACCGACATCCAGTCGGGCAACGGGTTCGTGGGCAACGCCTATCTCTTCGCGCGCCCCCAGAAGTCGGTCGTGCGCGGGCCCTTCGTCGCCGCGCCCGCGCCGGCCTGGTTCGCCACCAACGCCAACGCGGGAGTGGTGATGCGCAAGCTGCTGGCCTTCGAGGTGAAGCCTTCGTGGGCGAAGCTGCCCGGCCTGCTGGGGGCCGCCCTGAAGGGTTAGGGCTTCAGGGCCAGCACCGTGCTCACCGAGATCGCCGCGCAGATCTTGGTACCGCACGACACGTCCACGAGGGGTGTCGGCACGTACTCGAGCGAGTCGGTGGTTGCGCGCGAGTTGTGCAGCGTGGCGAGCCAGGCGGCCTTGTCGGCCTTCTGACCGACTGCCACGCAGTGGGTCAGCGTGGCACAGGCCAGCGCGCTGGCCTGTGCGGGGAGGGGCTTCTCGGTCCAGGTGGTCCCGAAGTTTCGGGTGCGCACCACGAGCGACTGCGTTGACGTCGTCGCCAGGGCCGCGCATCGCAAGGCGACGCAGGTGAGCGACGTGAGTGTGGTCCACGACGCCGGCACCGCCAGCTCCGTCCACGCGGTGCCGGCGTCGTGGGTGACCTCCACGGTCAGCAACCCGCCGGGCGCGGCGACCGCGAGGCAGTCGAGTCCATCGGTGCACGACAGGCTCGACGGCGCGGAACCCTGAGACCACGGAATCGGCACCGGCGCCGCCCACGTGGCCCCGCCATCGTCGCTGAACGAGAGCCGCGAGCCACTGGTGATGCCCTTGGTATCGATGAGCGCGCACGAGAGCACGCCGAAGCAACTCAGCGAACTGACCGACTGGCCCGCGGCCGGCGCGGCCTTCGGGGTGACCGACCTGGTCGTCGCGTCGTAGAGCCAGAGCAGGTCGCCTGAGGACTGCGAGCCCGCGATCAGGCAGCCGCTGCTCCAGCACGAGGACGACGAGACGACGCCCGCCTGGACCGCGGGCAGGCCGAGGGGTCGCCAGCTCCCGTCGGCGTGACGAACCTCGCCGAGGGTTGACGGAGCGACGTCCGAGCCGTCGCCGCCGAGCGCGACGCACGAGTCCGAACCCGTGCAGCCGACCGTGCTGAGCGGCACCAGGATGCTGAGCGACGGGATGCCGACGACGCGCGGGGCGCCGACGCGCGGAGCGGATCCGCATCCGGCCAGCATCAGCGCCGCGGTGAGGGCGACCACGACGACGCGCCACGATCTGGGCACGCTCAGTGGTACTCGACTCATGGCGTCCCTGGTCTTCTCCTGGCTGGTGTCGTTTCGACGATGCTACCGACAACGCGGCCCGCCGTCGCGAAGCGCGTACCTCGTCGGCTAACCGGCCGCGCGCACCCCAGCGCACAGCACGCTCAGGCCGTCGGCCAGCTGCTCGTCGGTGATCACCAGCGGAGGCAGGAGGCGGATCACGTTGCCGTAGGTGCCGCACGCCAGCGCCAGGACGCCTTGCTGGTTGCAGTAGCTCACGATGGACTTCGCCGCGGTGGCGTTGGGATTCTTCGTGCCGGGCTGGACGAGCTCCATGGCGATCATCGCCCCGCGGCCCCGGACGTCGCCGATGATCGCGACGTCCTGCTGGAGCGACCGCAGCGAGCTCAGGATCGTCTCTCCGATTTCGCGAGCGCGAGCGTTGAGGTTGCGGTCGCGCATGGTCCGGATGGTCGCCACCGCCGCCGCGCAGGCGACGGGGTTGCCGCCGTAGGTGCCGCCCAGTCCGCCCTCGTGCACCGCGTTCATCAGTTCGGCGCGTCCGGTCAGGGCCGCGAGCGGCATGCCGCCCGCGAGTCCCTTGGCGGTGGTGACCATGTCGGGGATGACGCCCTCGTGGTTGACGGCGAACCATTCGCCGGTCCGGCAGAAGCCGCTCTGGATCTCGTCGGCGATGAAGACGACGCCGTTCTTCGTGGTCCACTCGGACAGGGCCGGCAGGAACCCGTCGGCGGGAACGATGAAGCCACCTTCGCCCTGGATGGGCTCGATCAGCACGGCGGCGACGTTGTGGGCGCCGACCTGGGTCTCGATCTCGGAGATCGCCAGGGCCGCGGCGTCGGCTCCGCTGCGACCGTCCCGGAACGGGTAGCTCATCGCCACGCGGTAGATCTCAGGGGCGAACGGTCCGAAGCGGTCCTTGTACGGCATGTTCTTCGCGGTGAGCGCCATGGTGAGGTTGGTGCGCCCGTGGTAGGCGTGGTCGAAGACGACGATGGCCTCGCGGCCGGTCGCGAGACGCGCCACCTTGACGGCATTCTCGACGGCCTCGGAGCCGGAGTTGAAGAGCGCCGATGCCTTGGCGTGCGTGCCGGGGGTGAGCGCGGCCAACTCCTCGCAGACCGTCACGTAGCTCTCGTAGGGCGCGACCATGAAGCAGGTGTGGGTGAACGCGGCGACCTGGGCGCTCACGGCCTCGATCACCTCGGGCACGGCGTGGCCAATGGTGGTCACCGCGATGCCCGAGCCCAGGTCCAAGATGCGGTTGCCGTCGACGTCGACGACGATGGCGCCCTCGCCCCGCTCGATGTAGATGGGAAAGCCCGTGGTGAGCCCGGCGCTCACGACGGCCTTGCGACGCTCGTGCAGGGCCCGCGACTTGGGTCCGGGCAACTCGGTGACGACCTTGCGCTCAGTGCCTACGGAAGATTCGATTGACGAAACCATGATTGCTCCTCTGTGCCGAGGTCCGACAGCGGTCAGACGAATCCAGCGTAGTTCCGTCCACCGACCGGTCACCAGGGCTCAAGAATGGAAGGAACGGGTGACCAAAGTCACCCGTTCCTTCACGGCGGAGGAGGTGGGATTTGAACCCACGGTGCCCGTAGACACAGCAGTTTTCGAGACTGCCCGATTCGGCCGCTCTCGCACCCCTCCGTCGAGAAGTCTACAGCGCGCCAAAGGGGCGCTTTCGGGGCCCACCGGGCGCCCGCTGGCCCGCGCGTCAGGACCGAGCCAATACTGTTCCTTGGAAAGAGAGTTGAGAACGTGGACGATCTGACTACTGACATGGCGTTCATGCGCACGGCGCTCGAGGCGGCGATCCTCGCGATCGCTCACGACGACGTGCCCGTTGGCTGCGTGCTCGTTGAGGACGGTCTGATCATCGGTGTGGGGGAGAACCGCCGGGAGGTCGACAAAGATCCCACGGCGCACGCAGAGATGGTGGCGCTGCGCGCCGCGGCACGACTTCGCCCGCACTGGCGGATGGACGAGGTCACGGCGTACGTGACGCTCGAGCCGTGCGTGATGTGCGCGGGCGCCTTCGTGAACGCCCGGGTGCGGCGGGTCGTCATCGGAGCCATGGACGAGAAGGCCGGGGCAGTCGGCTCGCGTTACAACCTGCTCGGCGATCCGCGCCTGCTGCACGAGGCGGCCGTCACCTACGACGTGCTGGCGGAGCTGTCCGCCGAACTCCTCCGGGAGTTCTTCGAGAGCCGGCGCCCGTGAGGCCTCTGACCGCCGGCAAGAGTTCGAGATACTGACACCGCGCAGTCACGAGCGAGAAACTTCGCCGCCCTATCTTCATGGCATGTTTGATGACTTCCCGACCGATCTGCAGGGCCAGCGCGTCGTGGTCGTCGGTGGCGGGATCATTGGCACGATGCACGCAATCTTCGCTGTGATCCGTGGCGCCGAGGTGGTCCATCTCGAGCGCGACAAGGTTCCCCATGGGGCGACCGTTCGCAACTTCGGCCTGGTGTGGGTGAGCGGGCGCGCAGCCGGCCGGGAACTGGAGCTGGCCCTGCGGGCGCGAGAGCTGTGGGGACAGATCGGCCGTGCGGTCCCCGGCATCGGCTTTCGTGCGAACGGATCGATGACGCTGGTGCGGACGGCCGAGGAGATGAGCGTCATCGAGTGCGCCGTGGATCGTCCCGACGCGGCCGTGCGTGGCTTCGAACTACTGGACCCGGTCCAGTCGAGACTGCGCAATCCGGGGCTGCGAGGCGAGTTCCTCGGCGCGCTCTGGTGTCCCCTCGACGCCGCGGTGGAGTCGCGTCTGGCGCTGGAGGCGCTGCGCAGTTGGATGTCGAATTCAGGTCGATACCGGTACCTGCCGGCCCGGGAGTTGGTCGGAATCGCAAACTACGAGGTCGTCGATCATCGCGGCGTCCATCACGGCGGCGACCGGGTCGTGCTGTGTCTCGGTGCGGCGCTGAGCGGATTCGCCGCAGAACTCTTCGAGGACGCGCCGCTGCGCAAGGTCCGCCTGCTCATGGCCGAGACCGGACCGCTCGGTCGACCGCTGACGACCTCGGTCGCCGACGGAGACTCGCTGCGCTACTACCCGGCGTTCGCCAGTGATGCCGCCGATCTGTTGCCGCCGCGAAACGGCTTCGAGGCGCGCCATGCGGTGCAGATGCTCTGCCAGCAGCGCCTGCACGGTGGCCTCACGATCGGCGACACCCACGAGACCGCGACGGACGGGCAGTTCGACATATCGGACTGCCCCCTGGACGTCATCGCTGCCGCCGCGAGGGAGCTGGTCGGCGATGACTTTCCCCGCGTCGAGCGCCGTTGGAGCGGCGTGTACGACCAGCTGCGCGATCCCGGACCTGGGGAGGTCTACTATCGCCGCGAGGTCATGAAGGGCGTCATCGTAGTGACCGGTGCCGGCGGGCGGGGGATGACCCTGGCTCCGGCAATTGCAGAGGAGAGTTATCAGTGAAGAACTTCGAACTGGCGTGTTTCGACATGGCCGGCACGACGATGAGCGACGGCGGGTTGGTGCTCGAGGCCTTCCGGCGAACCATCGACGAGCTCGGCGTCATTGGCGACGAGGCGGCCGCGGCCCAGGAGTACGTCGTCGAGACGATGGGGCAGTCGAAGATCGAGGTCTTCACCGCGCTCTTCGATGACGGGGCCTCGCGCGCCAATGCGGCCTTTGAGGTTCACTTCGTCGACGCGGCGCGCGAGCTGGGCGTCAGTGAAGTGCCGGGCGCGCGCTCAACGGTCAAGGCCCTGCGCGACCTCGGTTTCAAGGTGGCCTTGACGACGGGCTTCTCTCCGGCGACCCGCGAGGTACTGATCCAGGCCCTCGGGTGGTCGGACCTCTTCGACCTGCGGGTATCGCCAGCCGACGCTGGACGAGGTCGCCCGAGCCCGGACATGCTGCTGTGGTGCGTCTTGAAACTGAAGGCTACGTCCGTGGGTTCGGTGATCGCGGTCGGTGATACGGCGTCGGACATGCTGGCCGGCACGCGGGCGGGGGCCGGGCTCTGCGTGGGAGTGCGCACCGGCACCGATGACGCCGAGCGACTCCTCGCGAACGGCGCTGACGTGGTCCTCGATTCGGTCGTTGACCTGCTGGAACTCGAGCTTTGAGCCTTCGCGTGTCGTCGAGCTCGCACGAAGAGTCCGTGCAACCGTCACCCAACTGGCCGCAAGACTTCACCGAGCGCTAACCCTCGACTCGTACTGTCTCAGTCGAGCCACCACCGTGGTGCTCACTTTTAGGAGGCGTTACACGTGTTTGCAAACAAACTCAAAGTGTCACTGGCCGCCGGACTGATGGCCACCATGCTTACGGGTGTCGCAGTCACGAGCGGATCAGCTGGTGCGGCGACGAACTGGGCCAAGTGCAAATCAGCTGCAGCGTGCGGCGGCATGAGCGCTCTCGTCAAGGCGGCCAAGGCCGAAGGCCAGCTCAATGTCATCACGGTTCCTCTGTCAGGCTGGGCCAACTACGGCGCCATCATGAAGGACTTCACGAAGAAGTACGGCATCAAGATCAACGACGCGAACCCCAATGGCTCGAGCGCCAACGAGATCACGGCCGTGGAGGATGACAAGGGCCGCTCCTCAGCTCCCGACGTCCTCGACGTGGGAACCAGCTTCGCCACCGACAACCTGAGCCTCATGGCGCCGTACAAGGTCGTCAACTGGAGCGCCATCCCGTCTTCGTCCAAGGATCCGATGGGCCGGTGGTTCGATGACTACGGCGGCTACGTCTCGATCGGCTGCAACACCAAGATCGTCGCCGTGTGCCCCACGTCGTTCGCGGACCTGCTCGAGCCGCAGTACAAGAACCAGGTCGGCATCAACGGCGACCCCACGGAAGCCTCGGCGGCCTTCGGAGCGGTCTTCGCCGCCGCGCTGGCCAACGGTGGCACCTACACCAACATCAAGCCGGGCGTCGATTTCTTCGCCAAGTTGGACTCGAACGGCAATTACGTTCCTGACGGCAGCGCGGCAACGGCCGTGCAGGGTACGACGCCGATCCTCATCTGGTGGGATTACCTGCAGGACGGGATCAAGGCAGTCGTGCCGACCTGGCAGGTGAACATCCCGACCGACGCGAGCTACGCGGCCTACTACACCCAGACGATCACCGCCGACGCGCCGCACCCCGCCGCGGCTCGTCTTTGGGAGGAGTACCTCTACTCGGTGACGGGACAGAATCTCTTCCTGCAGGGCAATGCTCGTCCCATTGAGCTGCCGACCATGATCAAGGACGGTACCGCCGACAAGACGTGGCTCGCGGAGTTGCCGGCGGCACCCAAGGGAGCGGTCACCTTTCCGACGCTCGCCGAGCTCACCACCGCCAAGGCGGTGGTGGCCGCTGACTGGGCGTCAGAGATAACTTCCGGCAGCGCTGGTTGATCAGCTGAGTCTCCTGCCGTGATTCCTTCCGACGATCTCGCCGCCGACCCCGACGTCCCCGACCGGGGCGTCGGCGGCGAGAAGGCCGGGAGACGTCGGACCAGCACGGGTGGACTGGTGCGTTCCCTCCGCATCGGTGCACCCGTGCTCCCGTTTCTGGTCTACGTACTCCTAGGCCTCGGGATACCGACGTTCGTGATCGTCAACCTCGCCTTCCGCTCGGACACCGGTCGGCTCACCTTGGCGAACATGAAGACCGTCCTGAGCGGCGGTCAGTACCAGCTCGGCTTCGAGACCAGCATCAAACTGGCGCTGGTCACGTCCATCATCCCGGGCGTGCTCGGAACGCTGCTGGCGTACGCGATCGCGACCTCGAAGTTCGAGTCGCTCAAGCGTGCCGTGGCCACCGCATCGGGCGTTCTCGCCAACTTTGGTGGCGTCAACCTCGCCTTCATGTTCGTCGCCGCGTTCGGTACCGTGGGTCTCGCGACGTCGTGGCTGGCCCACATCGGGCTCAACCCGTGGAACTACGGCTTCAATCTCTACAGGTTCTCCGGCGTGGCGCTGGTGTACATGTACTTCCAGATCCCTCTCATGGTCCTGGTCATCACTCCGGCCCTCAGCGGCCTACGTCCCGCGTGGCGCGAAGCGGCGCACAATCTCGGCGCCTCGACCTGGAGATACTGGCGTCACGTTGGACTGCCGGTGCTCATGCCGTCAGTCCTGGGATGCATGTTCCTGCTCTTCGGGAGTGGCTTCTCCGCGTACGCCACGACCGAGGCGCTCACCGGGGGCACGATTGCGTTGACGCCGATCCAAATCGGAGCCTTCCTTTCGGGCAACGTGATCTCGGGTGAACAGAACATTGGCTACGCGCTGGGCTTCTCGATGATCGTTCTGCTGCTGGTCTCGGTCGTGGGCTACGTGCTCCTGCAGCGAAGGGCCTCACGATGGCTTCGCTAGTTCTCGAGTACTCCGTGGAAGAAGTGCCGCCGCTCGTCGCTGAACCCGGCACCCGGCGCAAAATTCGCTGGGGGCGAGGACTGGTGCTGGTCGTCGCTCTCGCCTATTTCATCATTCCCGTCTACGCCTCAGTGGACTTCGCTCTCCAGAACAACCTGGGCCAGTTCTCGTTCGTGACCCTGAAGGCCATCCCGAGCCAGCCCGGCCTAGGCGCGGCGCTGTGGCTTTCCGCGCGATTGGCCATCCTCACGATGGCGATCACGCTCGTGCTGATGGTGCCGACCGTCATCTACGTCCACTGGAGGATGCCGCGTTTCCGCCGGGTCATGGAGGTGATCACGATCCTGCCCATCGTGATTCCGCCGATCGTCCTGATCCTGGGCGTGCTGGACGCGGCGCCGCTCTGGCTGAAGGCCTCTCCGTACATGCTGTCGCTGATCTACGTGGTGCTGGCGATGCCCTTCGTCTACCGGTCGCTCGACGCCGGTCTCAACGCCCTCGATCTGAAGACGCTGGTGGAGGCCTCGCGCTCTCTCGGCGCCGGCTGGATCTCCACCATGCGGCGCGTGCTGATGCCCAATCTTCGAAGCGCCCTGCTGTCGGCCGGCGTGCTGACCGCAGCGCTGGTTCTCGGCGAGTTCACGATGGCCAGTCTCGACCTCTGGCAAACGCTTCCTGTATGGATCGTCAATTTCTCCGGGACCAATCCACACGTTGCCACGGCGGTGGCGATGTTCTCGCTGCTGGGCACGTGGTTCCTGCTCTTGTTCATCGTCGCGCTCGACCGCTCCAACTCCCGCAAGCGAAGAAAGATTCGTGCCTAATGACCATTGAAGCCAGGACCAACGTGCCTGCCACTGTCGAATCGCCTGATGCAGTCCGGTCGCTCGCCAGCGGCGCGCCGGTAGTGCTCGAGGGTTTGGTGCGCCACTTCGGCGTGACCAAAGCGCTCGATGGCTTCTCGCTCGACATCTCACCTGGTGAGTTCGTCGCCCTGCTCGGCCCCTCGGGCTGCGGCAAGACGACGGCTCTGCGGGTGCTCGCCGGCTTCGAGCAGCCCGACCGGGGCCGCGTCCTGGTTGACGGCGCGGACGTGTCCGCCGTCCCCGCCCAGCGCAGGGACATGGGAATGGTCTTCCAGAGCTACTCACTGTTCCCCAACATGAACGCCGTGGACAACGTCGCGTTCGGCCTTCAGCTTCGACACCAGCGTGCGCGCCAGCGACGCGCCCGTGCCGGCGAACTGCTGGAACTGGTCGGCCTGAGCGATCAGGCGGACAAGTATCCCCACCAGCTGTCGGGTGGCCAGCAGCAGCGCGTGGCGCTCGCCCGGGCCATCGCGATCGAGCCGCGGGTGCTCTTGTTGGACGAGCCGCTCTCGGCCCTGGACGCCAAGGTCCGCGCCGAACTGCGCGATGAGATCCGTGCCCTGCAGCAGCGCCTGGCCATCACCACGGTCTTCGTCACGCACGACCAGGAGGAGGCGCTTTCGATGGCGGACCGGGTCTGTGTGATGTTCCGGGGTCGCCTGGAGCAGGTCGCGACTCCGTCGGTCCTCTACGCCCAGCCCGCCACGGCCTTCGTGGCGCAGTTCGTCGGAGTGTCGAGCCGCATCGCCGTGACGCGCACCGGCAACGCCGTAGAACTCTTCGGCCGTGCGGTCAAGATCCGCGGCGACCTCGCGTCGCTGCCCGCGGACCCGCTCGACGCGTTGCTGCGTCCCGAGGACGTCGAGGTCCACGGGGCACCCAGCGGACTCGGCGTGGTGACGCACCGGAGCTTCCTGGGCGCGTCGACCCGCCTGGAGGTGGGAATCGGTGGTTCGACCGTGAAGGTCGACGTACGAAGCAGCGATGCCGACGGCTTCGAGATCGGACTGCGCGTGGACCTCTCGGTCAGCGCGCGCGACGTGCTGGTCACCAGCCAGCGGCCAGATCGTTGACGAGGTCCCAGTAGTCGCGCAGCGTCCCGACGTCGAGGCCGACGGTCTTTCCCGCATCATCCCAGTCGCGCAGCGCCAGAGCGTTGACGAAGCCGGGATGGGCCTCGAAGCGACGGCAGTCCTCTTCGCAGAGCGGGCCACCCTGAGCCTTCAGCGTGGCCCGCGAGGCCGGCGACAGACGGGCGTGGTAGTGCGGATCGCGCGCGCACCGCCAGCGCTTGGCGGTCACGTGCAGCGCGACGGGTTGGGCGACGGCCGGCCCGAGGATCGGCGAGATGATCCGTGCGCCGAGCGCTTCGTGGTCGTCGTCCATTTCGCCGAGCTCGAAGTCTGCGCAGTCCTGCACGTCGGCCGCCAAGTGGCCCACGTCGTGGAAGAGCGCCGCGGCGATCAGCGTCTCGCTGGCCCCGGCGCCGCGGGCGAGCGCCGCGCATTGGAGAGCGTGGTCGAGCTGGGTGACCGACTCGCCATAGTGCGCCAGGCCCTTGGCCCCGTACAGCGCGAAGAGCTCCTCGACGTTGGTCGGGATGCTCACAGGGGCTCTGCCGCGGAGTCGCCGATCAGATTGAGGCACAAGTGGTCGCCTCTTTCGGAGCCCGCGAAGGCCTTTCGCTTGGCGGCATAGTACGAGTCGCGCAGGTCGCCCTGCGACGACCCGTTGTACGTGGGGTGCAGCGCCCGGCGCATCGCATTCGAGCGGTTCGTGCCACTGCGGTGTGGGGTGAGCGCGTCGAAGAAGAGCGTCTGTCCCGCCCGGAGTTCCACGGGCTGCCAGTCGATCCGGGCCACCACGTCGCGCGACAGGCCGCCACCCTCGCCGTGGGCGAGCAGGCGGCGGTGCCACCCCGAAGCGAGGTAGATGCAGCCATTGTGAATGGTGGCGTCGTCGACGGCGATCATGACACTCAGCACCGAGTCGACGAAGGGGTAGGCCGGCTTGTCCTGGTGGGGGGAGAAGCCCGCGCCGCCCGGGAACTTGTAGTCGATCTTCTCCTTGTACAGCAGCGCCTCCTCCCCGAGCAGCTCCCCGGCGACGTCGCCAACGGCGCCGCGGCGAAGGACGCGGTTCATCACCGGCGACGTTGGCGTGAAGTCCTCGGTCCGAATGAGCCGACGGCTTCCTCCGGTCGTCTCGTGGTGGTGGAGCCAGCCGTCCGAGTCGTCGCGAGACGCGATCCGACCGACCTCGTCCTGCAGCTCGCTGACCGGCACGCCGAGCAGGTTGTTCAGCAGCAGCCATCCGCACTCCTCGTAGTGGAGGAACTGCTCGGGAGTGAGGGTCCACGACGACATGGCTGCATCGTACAAACGCAAGGTAAGAACACGGTGTCACCCTCGCCGCGCGTCGATGGGCTCTTCTTCACCGGCCGTTCACCTGGCCTGCGCGCAGCCTGCTTCGCACGGGGACTGAGCAGCAGACTGCCTAGGATGGCGTTGGGCTCCAGCGACCGAGCACGAGAGTCGGCGAAAGTTGACAACTTCCATCAGAATTATCTAGCATTGCGGACCACGAGGCTGCCGCACACGAATGATGCGGCCAACTCGCTACTGAGGAGAGAGATATGTCCGATTGGGGTTTTGAGACGCGTCAGATTCACGCCGGCGCAGTGGTGGATTCCGCGACCGGTGCCAGGGCCGTGCCCATCTATCAGACCGCGAGCTACGTCTTTCGCGACACCGACCACGCCGCCGCGCTCTTCGGACTGTCCGAACTCGGCAACATCTACACGCGAATCATGAACCCGACCCAGAACGTCTTCGAGGAACGGATGGCCTCGCTGGAAGGCGGAGTCGCCGCTCTGGCGGTGGCGTCGGGACAGGCGGCCGAGACGATCGCGCTGCTGAACCTCGCCGAGAACGGCGGGCACATTGTGTCGTCGGCCTCGCTCTACGGGGGAACGTACAACCTCTTTCATTACACGCTGCCCAAGCTGGGCATCGAGACGACGTTCGTCGACGACCCCGATGATCTGCAGGCCTGGGCCGACGCGGTGCGGCCGAACACGAAGGTCTTCTACGCCGAGACCTTGGGCAACCCCAAAGGCGACGTGCTCGACTTCGAGGGCGTCGCCAAGGTCGCCCACGATCACAAGATCCCCCTGCTGGTCGACAACACGCTCGCCACTCCCTACCTCGCGCGTCCACTGGAGCACGGCGCCGACCTCGTCGTGCACTCGGCGACGAAGTTCATCGGCGGCCACGGCACGTCCATCGGAGGCGTGATCGTCGACGGGGGAACGTTCGACTACGAGAACAGCGGGCGGTTCCCGTCGTTCACCGAGCCGGACCCCAGCTACCACGGCCTGGTCTTCGGCCAGCTGCCCGAGTCGCTCTTCCCGGCGCGTTTCGTGCTGAAGGCTCGCTTGCAGTACCTGCGCGACCTGGGCCCGGCAATCGCCCCCTTGAACTCGTTCCTCTTCCTCCAGGGGCTCGAGACCCTGAGCCTGCGGATGGAGCGCCACGTGGCCAACGCGACCGCCGTGGCGAACTGGCTCGAAGCCCGAAGCGACGTCCACTGGGTCAAGTACGCGGGACTGGCGTCGAGCCCCTGGCACGAGCGCCAGCTGCGGTACCTTCCCAAGGGCGCCGGCGCCATCGTGTCCTTCGGGATCGAGGGCGGCAGCGACGCCGGGCGGCACTTCATCGAGGGCCTGGAACTCTTCAGCCACCTCGCCAACGTCGGCGACGCCCGGAGCCTCGCCATCCACCCGGCATCGACGACCCACTCGCAGCTGAGCGAGGCGGAGCAGGCGGCGACCGGCGTAAGCTCGGACCTTGTGCGTCTCTCCGTAGGCATCGAGTCGATCAACGACATCCTGGCGGACCTCGAAGCTGGCTTCCTGGCAGCACGCGGGGCGTGAGCGCAGCGTCGTCCGTGTTTTGGCGAGAGGGTGACGAGCCCGGACGACGACAGTTCGCGACATTCAACGGCGACGGGCGCGGCCTCGCACTCGAGGGCGGGGGCCATCTCGATTCGGTGACCGTCGCCTACGAGACGTGGGGTTCGCTCAACGCCCGCCGTTCGAACGCGGTGCTGGTGCTGCACGCCCTCACGGGCGACTCGCACGCCGTCGGTCCCGCGGGGCCGGGCCACCTCACGCCCGGTTGGTGGGACGGAATCATAGGTCCGGGTCTGGCGATCGACACCGACGTCCACTTCGTCGTCTGTCCGAACGTGCTGGGCGGCTGCCAGGGCACTACCGGCCCCTCGTCGATCGCGCCGGACGGCAGGCCGTTCGGATCGCGCTTCCCCGTCATCACGATTCGCGATCAGGTCGCGGTCGAGGTTGCCCTGTCGGACCACCTCGGCATCGAGAAGTGGGCTGGCGTGGTGGGCGGGTCGATGGGCGGCATGCGCGCGCTCGAATGGGTCGTCGCTGAGCCGTCGAGGCTCGAGCGCGTCGTCGTCGTGGCGGTGGGCGCCGCGGGCACGGCCGATCAGATTGCCCTGTGCTCGCTGCAGGTGCGGGCCATTCGGGCGGACCCCCACTTTGCGAGAGGTGACTACTACGATCTCGACGATGGTCCGCGGGCCGGCCTCTCCATCGCCCGGGGTATCGGCCAGTTCAGCTACCGGACCTGGACCGAGTTCGAGACCCGTTTCGGACGCGACCCGCAGGACGACAACGCGGTGCTCGAGCGGGGCTACTACGCCATCGAGTCCTACCTCGAGTACCAGGGCGACAAGCTGGCCGCGCGCTTCGATCCCAACAGCTACATCGTGCTGAGCGAGGCGATGAACCACCACGACGTGGGCCGGGGCCGGGGAGGAATCGTGGCCGCGCTCAAGGGCGTCTCCAACCCGGTGACCGTGGCCAGCGTGACCTCCGACCGGCTCTACCCCCGAGAACTCCAGGAGGAGCTGGCCCGTCTCATTCCGCGGGCGGGACGGGTGGAGATGATCTCCTCACCGGCCGGTCACGACGGCTTCCTCATCGAGACCGAGCAGTTGGGCGCCATCATCAGCGCCGCGCTTGCGCGCTGAGCCGGCGCCGGCCGGGCCGGACGACCTCCACTGGATGGATCTCCCAGCGTGGTTGCTCGACCGAATCGAGGCGGCCACGGACGAAGTCGTGCTCTCTGGCTCCGTGGTCCTCACCTTCGCCGCGGGGACCGTCGACGTGAGTCTGCAGCCACTCGTGAAGAGAGGCAGAGCGCTCGTCGTCGCGCGCTCGACTCGGCCGAGTGGTTGGAGCGGCGCGAATTCTCCGGTGAACACGCGCCGCCCCGAGGAGTTGCGGCGAGAGGCCCGCAACCGGTTGCGCGCCGCCGTTCCCGCCTTGGNNCAACCGCCGTTTCGCGCCGCCGCCTTCTCACATGGATCGCGGGAGGAGTCGGCACCGTGATCGTCGCTGGGGCGGCGGGTCTTGAACTGGTGAGTCGCGGGGTGCTGCCGGGCAAGCAGCTGCTCGACGAGATCGACGGCGCCTGTTCGGTGCCCGCGCCCGCGCGGTCCTTCGAGGCGGTCGGCCCCAGCGAATCAGGGCGGTTCTACTCCGCCGCTCGCCGACGCAGTGTTGGCTACACGATCGCCTACCCGCCGGCCCACCGGCCGGGCGACTCGCTGGCGCTGATCGTGATGCTCCACGGCTACGGCAACGACCACGCCACCGCCCTCTCCGGGATGACGCCCGCCCAGGCGTTGGCGCTGCGGATCGGCGGCGCGCCACTCACGCCGATGGCGATGGTGACCATCGACGGCGGCAACGGGTACTGGAATCCCCATCCCGGCGACGACCCCATGGCGATGGTCGTCGACGAACTCATCCCGTTCTGCCAGCGCAGGGGACTCGGCGCCGCCCCAAACCAGATCGGCATGATGGGGATATCGATGGGCGGGTACGGAGCCCTCGCCGTCGCCGAGCGGTACCCGGGCCTCGTGTCGGCGGTCGCGGCGATCAGTCCGGCCGTCTGGACCTCCTATGCCCAGGCGCACGCCGCCAACGCCGGGGCCTTCGCCTCCGCGTCGGCCTTCGCCGCGGGCGACGTCATCGCGCACGCCGGCTCGTTGCGGGGCGTCCCCGTACGAGTCGCGTCTGGAGTCGACGACCCGTTCCACCCGGGAGTCGAGAAGCTGGTCAGCGTGCTCCCCTCAGGCAGTACCGAGGTGTTCTCCGTCGGCTGCCACACGGATCCGTTCTTCCTGGAACAGGAGCCGCCGTCCTTAACCTTTCTCTCTCGCCATCTCACGTGACCCACGACTACGCCTGGGTCTTCAACGCGCGTGCGGGTTCACGTCGGGCCTCCGACAACACAGAATTGCAACTTAGCGTCACTGCGGCTTCGTGTCGGCCTGAAGAGTTCACTTGAAATCAACTACGGCGATCATTAGTGCGAGACGTTGGTGGCGAAATGAGCAGCGCTGTGCGCCTGTACTTGATAGGTTCTGATCATCTGACCCATCGAGAGGACGATTCATATGGCTGGTTGCGCTTCCTGCGGAGGATGTTGCGCTCACTGCGCGACCACTTGTGGTGTTATGGGGGGAGCGTCGTTTGGCGCCATGGGTTCCCCCTACGTCGGAGGCTTTGCCGGTTTTGGCTTCTTCCCCTTTTTTGGCGGTCACCACGCGTCGCAGAGTAACGACGACAACGCCACACCAGTGGACGGCGACGCACTTGTCGACCCTAACCACCCCGGTCATCGTGAAGCCATCAAGACAATTTCACACGTCGACGACGACAAGCACGAGAAGATTACCCAATGGCTCAAAGACGAACTCCACCAGATCGAACATGGGAGTGACCCGCAGAAGTAACGTTCGCGGCTTCAATCAAGGCAGCCAAAGGTTGATTCTCCAGTCGGATATTGTGCACATCCCCGCCGAATTGCCCATGGTATGGACGAATGTGTGGGAAATGTGCTCTGGCCGCTCGAATCATGCACACTTACGCAGTTGCCTAGTCTCGATCTTGCTCCGACGTTCGTGACTGAGATTGAACTGCCGATCGAACGGATCGACGATCTTCATCTTCAACCCACCTTGCGTGGTGGTGGAGCGCCCAGGACCGCTCCACTCTTCCGAAGACCATTCCAGGCAGTGCCGGACGTGTTACCGGATTCACCACGGCCATGAAGACGTGCACACCCAACAGGATTAGTGCGATGATCACAGCGGTCGTGTGCGGTCCTGCCGCGTCGCCATCGGTATGCCAAGAGTTGATGCCAGTAATGATGATCGCCGTAAGTGACGCCAACATCATCCACGCCAGCCCCTTCTGTCCGAGATTGAACTTTCCCCACCTGACTCCAGTTCGGTGAAATGGTCGAGACAACATTCGGCCAACGAATTCAAAGTCACTTCGTTCCGGAAGGAATGCGTCTCGCACGAACCCAAGAACCGCCATGGTGTTGCCAAAGATCACCGCGACCACGAAACCGCCGCCCATTGCGATCACCGCAGCGACGTGCAGGTGAAACAAGTTGGTGTCTTCCATTTCTGATCCCATTGCGAGTCCCGTCAGAAGGGCCGTGGCAAAAGTTACGACGGTCCACCAATGCAGCAGGCGCACGGTCAGGCCAAATCGAAAGATCGCATTCGAATCTCGATGTATCGACCCCGAGGTGTTTCGATCGTGCCCGCTACCCGTCAAACCCGTATGGGGAGATTCATTCACGCTCAGCACTCCCGTCGACGAAGGGTCCCTGTACGTAAAGTACGGTGGAACATCCATCAAGACGAAGGGGCAAACGTCACAATTTCTGTCACGCCGAATGGCCGCGACGAGGAACTCATCTGGTCGTGAATTGAATGGTGTCCCAAGTCGTGAGATTCGGACGCCTCGGTGGTCTAGCCGTCGCTGCGAAGTGGTGTCTGTCACGTCGGGTCCCTGTTCAAGCGCCCAAGAGGTTCGACATGGAGCGGGGGCGTATGAGTGCTGCAGGGTCCCTCAGTCGAAGACAACGTGCTCTCGCGTGGCAAAGGGCTGTCCCCCTTGGAGTCAGTGTCCCCACGGTCGGGTCCTCCAGTCGGAGATTGTGCACGTCCCCTCCGACGCTGGCAGAACTTGAGAGAGTCAAGGCTCGCTTCGTTACAGCGAGGCGGCAGCGATGTCCACGTCTTCCACGTCGCGTCGCTGAGGAGTTCCGGTGAATCCACCGGAGACTTGGCTGAGCGTCGGCATGAGGGTCTCGGACATGAAGTGATCGTACGATTCTTTTGAGTCCCATACCGCGACAACGAGCCACCCACCCTCGGTTGGACCCGAGAAATGGTACTTCTGGCCGGCAGGAAGGACGCCGTTGGGATGGGCGGCACCCAGGACGACCCGATACTGGTCGGCGGTACCGCCTTCAAAGAAGTTAGTGGTGAGATAAGCCATGGTTCCCCTCAGTGGATTGACGTTCGGCGAAGGCTAGTCAGTTCTAGCGATGACGGTGAGGAGATCTTCCTTGGTCATGCGGTGCCATCGTCAGCGCCACAAGTTCACTCGCCTGTCCGAAATCGTGATCGTCAGTCCTCCAACACTAAACAGGACTCACGGACCTCAAGCCAGTGCAAGGTTGCACTTCTCATAGGTCTGGACAGCACCACTTCTTAGGGTGATGCTATCTGTTGCGTCGGGCCGCCATCGATCAATCCCGCAAGCCCGTGGGCACCTTCTATTGGTCCTCCGCGGCCTGAGAGTTCACTCAAGTGCTCCATCTATTCACCGAAGTTTTGCTGGTGCCGTCACCCGAACTATGCAACAATCTCAGCCGTGCCGCTCGGCATGCTTACACCCAAAAGGGGATGAAATGGCCGCTGAATTGATCTTGGAATTTGAGGGAGTGACCACGGTGGAATACGACGCCGTGAACAAGGAACTCGGAATCGACCCAGCGACTGGCGAAGGTGATTGGCCCGACGGAATGTTGGTGCATTCGGCAGGTCTCAGCTCGAATGGAAATTTCGTCGTGACCGAGGTCTGGGACTCCATGGAACATCAAGAGGCGTTCATGCATGACCGCCTTGGCGAGGCTCTTGTCAAGGGTGGCATTTCCGGTCCACCCTTCAGCGTCACTTGGATCGAGTTGATTTCGCACCTGAACCTCGAGGCTTAGGCCCGTCGATCCCTCGGAAGCTCGGAGACCGGTCGCCACGCCGCTGCCCCACGATCTAGTTGGACAGTGGCGTGGGCGGTCGTCTCTTGGCGGAGCCTCGAAGGGCGCGAGAGGAGACAGAACCGGCAGGAGGCGCGAAGGTAGTGGACGGACGCCTGTGGAGATCTCCCGTTGGGGCGACATTCCGTCGCGCCAGTGAACCGAAGGTTCCCCCACCAATCGATGAAGTCACGCTTTGGCAGCACGAACGTTCTTGCGGTGCCATAGATCAGCCAGAACCCTTGTCCATCCGTCACTCCTTGATTCGCCAGTCGGATTGTGGACGTCGGCCCGCCGACTCACCAAGGTGGTTGCGAGTTGTCGCTCGCAAGGTCGATCGGCGCCCTTCATGGCCCGAGTCTTCGGTCGGAGGATACTGATGTTCGTTGGGCAGGAGTTTCAGGTCGTCCTTGGTCCACGTCGACCAAGGTTGGTCATAGACCCGGGCGTCGGGCTTCCGACACGAGTGGCTGCTTCCCGGGATAGGACCGGCAGTGGGTGGCGGCACACGCAATGGGACTCCACTCCGAACGCCCTGCTCTCACACACTGACGACTGCTGCCACGGGCGCAATTGTCTCGCGACAGCCGATGGCCGAAATGTGGGCGCCGGTGTCTGACGGCATCGGCGGTAGCCTCATGAAGCAGAAGGTGCGCCGGACCGTCGGCGTAAGTGGAGTAGCAGCGCCGCCGACCGCGGGTCGGCACTGACCCCGAGACCGAAGGAGGGCGACCTTGCCAGTTACCGACAGCAACGCCCTCAGCGGAAGTGACGATCCGTCTCGCACCGGCACGAAGCAGCCAGACCAGCCATCACGCCGCCGGAGGCGAGTCGTCACGGAATGGCTGATCATCGTGCTTGTCGCGGTCGTAGCATCCTTGCTCGTCCGAACGTTCGTGTTCCAGACCTTCTACATTCCGTCGGGCTCCATGACGCCCACGCTGTTGGTCGGCGACCGCATCATCGTGGACAAGCTCAGCGTCGACTTCGGCACCATTAACATCGGAGACATCGTGGTGTTCAAGGCACCACCCGAAGTGAAATTGGAGTGCAGCGACGCGGTGACCGACCTCGTGAAGCGCGTGATCGGTTTGCCTGGAGACCGACTCACTTCCAAGGGAAACACCATCTATGTGAACGGCAACGCCCTGAAGGAGAACTGGCCGCACTCGGAGCCCCTCGTCACTCAAATCGGCAACGTGACAGTCCCGGCGGGCCAGTACTTCATGATGGGCGACGATCACCCCCACTCGTGCGACAGCCGGACGTGGGGAACGGTGCCGCGCGCCGACATCATTGGCAAGGCATTCATGGAGTTTTGGCCTCTTTCGAGATTCAAGTGGATCTAGGCAATTGACATGAGCCATGTCGCGTCAACGACTCTTGCGCCGTGGCGAGTCCTAGGTTCGACGGCTACTTGCCCTCCACGATGATCGGCAGCAGGGGGGTACGAAAGGATCCGTTGCCCTCCAGGTTGAGAATCACTTCGATTGCCCCTCGACCCGGCGGCACGGCGTAGCCAAGTCGGGACACACTTGAGGCGGTGCCGACGAGCAGCGGAATCTCTATCGAGTCGCCCAGCCCGATGCGGAACTTGATCCTCGGCATGGTCTGAAAGCCCGCGTAACCACCGACCGTCTCGTTGGTATCGGGATCTACCACTCGAGCTGTCACCCCACCGTGCGTCACGATGGCAATCTTCTCCTGGCCCGCATCGCTAATCCGCAGCACGCTCCTGAGATTCCGGCCGGACTTCACCGTGAGGCCATCCTCGACCGAGACACTGATTCTCGTCGGGCAAAGCCAACACCCGCGGTCTGGAAGAAGGAACTTTTCGGGGCGCCGCACCGGCGTGCCCAGACGTGCGGTCTGGATAGCGGAGGAAACCGACAGTCAGATCGACTGCGTCCCCGTAGCGTCCCCGGAGTTCTCCCGCCAGGTCTTCTTCATCGGCGTGCAGCTGGATGTTCACCCTCCCTCGGCCGAAGATGAAGATGGATGACCGATCGAGGTCCTGATCCCCGAAGCACGTCAGCGGTTACGCCGCCGGCACGTCAGGGCAACCGCCAGTGGCGGGGGCAATGCAGATTGGGTAATGGCCTGGCTGCAGTTGCCGTAGTGGTGTTCGGGGCGTCCGCGGACCCACTTGTCTAGATAGGACTACAACTTCACGGGGCAGTCGTCGCAGGTGCTCTTCTTGGACGGCTGACGAATCTTCATCTCAACAGGAAAGTCCAGTCCGGACTTGACTCGTCCAGCCACTGGTCAAACTGATCGAGTTCCGTCGATCGTGGNNTTGGCGGAGGAGGTGGGATTTGAACCCACGGAAGGTTTCCCTTCACACGATTTCCAATCGTGCCGATTCGGCCGCTCTCGCACTCCTCCAGGCCGGTCATCCAATTCTTCGAAATGATTGCCGGCTTGCAAGGCTACCCGAGACCTGACTGGGGTCGACGCGGTAGCCTTTCTACGCCGAGGTCCACAGCGGTGGTCGGGTCCCGTGCGACGACCGTTCGTGAATCGAGTCAGGGGTGGAAGCCAGCAGCTCTCAGCGGATCGTGTTGGGTGCCACGGATCGCCTGACCATCGCTTTGGGCCTCGGCACCTCACAGCGCGCCGTTAGCATGCGTGCATGGCAGATTCGTCCCCGACCCCCACCTCGATCGACGGCGTGACCGCGCTCTACCGCCGTTTTCGTCCGGGCCGATTCGCCGAACTGCGCGGCCAGGACCACGTCGTTCGCGCCCTGCAGGGCGCCGTCAAGAACGACCGGATCGTCCACGCGTATCTCTTCTCGGGACCGCGAGGCACCGGCAAGACTACCGCCGCCCGCATTCTCGCCAAGGCCCTCAACTGCGAGCATCCGCTCGACGGCGACGCCTGCAACGAGTGCGCGAGCTGCGTCGCCATCACCAGGGGGTCGTCGCTCGACGTGATCGAGCTCGATGCGGCCTCCAACAACGGCGTCGACGACATTCGCGAGATCACGGCCGGGGCGTGGCACGGCACCCCGGGCCAGTGGAAGGTCTACATCTTCGACGAGGTGCACCAGCTCTCGAAGGCGGCATCGGCGGCGCTGCTCAAGACGCTCGAGGAGCCGCCCCAGCACGTGGTGTTCGTCCTAGCCACCACCGACCCCCACAAGGTGCTGCCGACCATCCGCTCACGGACCCAGCACCTCGAGTTCCGATTGATCGGCGGTGAGACGCTGAGCTCCTTGCTGCACGACGTCCAAGGAGCGGCCGGGCTGGCGGCCGATGATGCGCTCATCGATGCTGCGGTGCGCCTCGGGCGGGGTTCTGCCCGTGATGCGCTGAGCGCGCTCGACCAACTGATCGCCACCGGATCCTTGAGCGAGACCCAGCCAGAGTTCGATGGGCTCTTCCACGCGCTGGTCCACGCCGACGCGGTCGAGGCGTTGCGCTCGCTGGCGCTGCTGACCCGCGAGGGATGGGACCCCGAGCAGTTGGCCGAGAGTTTCGCCGCGGAGATCCGCCAGGTCTTCCTGCTCCAGGCGGCGCCGGACGTTGCCGACGCCGTCGACGCCGACCGGGATCGGCTCAGTGCGTGGGGCTCGCAGCTGGGACTTGCGCGCACCGTGCGGATTCTCGAGACCATTGGGCGGGCAATGCGTGAGATGAAGAGTGCCCCGGACAAGGTGGTGATTCTCGAGGTGGCGCTGGTGCGTCTCATCAAGCCGGAACTCGACAGTTCGATCGAGGCGCTCGACGAGCGAGTGACCAAGATCGAGCGAGCCGGCGCGCGCCCTGTCGCGGCGCCTTCGTCGACGGCCGGACCCGCGCTGCGTCCAATCGGCTCGACGGGTGGTGCGCCGCCGGTGTCGCCGACGGCCGGACCCGCGGCGACAGTTGCGCCCGCGCCGCCCGCGCCGCCCGCGTCGCCGGGTCCGGGTCCGGGTTCGGGTCCGGGTTCGGGTCGTGCCGCCTCCGACGCAGCGGCCCTGAGCCTGGAGGACGTCCGCGAGCGGTTCGAGCAGCGGGTGGTCCCGCGCACGGCGCGCTCAGCGCAACTGCTTTTGAAGAACGCCAGAGTCTGTTCGTTCGACGGCCAGCGCCTCAGCATCGCCCTGCCCAACGAGGAGATGCGCCAGAACACCGAACACATCGCCCAGGGACTCAGAAGCGCCATGGAGCATGAGTTCAAGGTCAACTTCCAGATCGACTGGATCGTCGACCCGTCCCTCGTCGCCGGCTCATCGGCGCCGTCCTCGCGACCCGCACGTCCCGAGCCCCCGGAGCGGTCCGGCGCCGACGAGGACCCGGCCGGTGACGAGTCTTCCATCGTGGTCGACTCGATGGCCGGTCATCTCATCAGCGAGATGTTCCCGGGTGCCGAGGAGATCTCGTGAGCTACCCGCCACCTCTCCAGGCGGTCGTCGACGAGCTCGGCCGCTTCCCGGGAGTCGGACCGAAATCCGCGCAGCGGATCGCGTTCTGGCTGATGCGCCAGCCGAGCGAGGACGTTGCGCGCCTCGCCCTGGCCCTCGAGGAGATGAAGACGCAGCTCTCGTTCTGCGAGCGGTGCTGCAACATCGCCCAGACGGGCGGACTCTGTCCGATCTGCGCCGACAGCCGGCGCGATCAGACCACAATCTGCGTGGTGGAGAACCCGCCGGACGTCGCCGCCGTCGAGCGCTCGGGTGCCTTCCACGGCACGTACCACGTGCTGCACGGGGTCTTGAACCCGCTGGAGGGCGTCACGCCGGACCGACTCCGGATCCAGGAGCTGCTGCACCGATTGAACGGTCCCGTGAAGGAGATCATCCTCTGCTTCAACTCCAACGTCGAGGGCGACGCGACGGCGATGTACCTCGGCCGGTTGCTCCAGATGCCGGGACTCATCGTCTCACAGCCTGCCAGCGGGTTGCCGGTGGGCGGGGACCTGGAGTTCGCCGATGACCTGACGCTGGGCCGGGCGATCGAGGGGCGACGAGTGCTGGCCGACTAGGCGAAGCGAGCCATGCAGAGGATCCCGACCACGAGGCAGTAGAAGCCGAACGGGCGAAGCGTCTTGGTGGCGAACCACCTGGTCAAGAAGCGCACCGCCGCGTAGGCCGCGCCCATCGCGCAGAGTGCGCCGACCAGCGTCTGCATCCGTACGCCGTCGCCGAGGGGGCCCATGAGCGACGGGAGCTTGTAGAGTCCGGCGACCAGTATGACGGGAGTGGCGAGCAGGAAGGAGAAGTTAGCGGCCTCCTCGTGGTCGAGCTGGCCGAGGAGTCCCGACACCATGGTGACCCCGCTGCGCGAGATTCCCGCCAGGAGAGCCAGGATCTGCGACGACCCGATGGCGAGTGCCCCCGGGGCGCTCATCGTGTCCAGCGTCCGGTGGCGCACGTGGCGGCCCTGCGAGCCCACCATGCGCTCGCCGACCAGCAGCAGCACCCCGTTGACGGTGAGGAATATGGCGGCGGCGAGGGGCTTGGCGAAGAGAACCCGCAGGGCGCGCTCGAGGAACAGTCCGGCCACGCCGACCGGGACGCTGCCGATCGCCAAGACGAGCAAGAGCCGGTAACCGCGGTCCATCGTGGGGTCCCCGAGCCGCCACATCGACGACAGGCCGTCGGTCCGCGAGCGAGAGATCTGGCGGCCGAGTCCGCTGAAGAGGGCCAGCCACGTCCTTCGGTAGTAGAGGAGCAGTCCCAGGGCCGTGCCGACGTGCAGGCCGACGAGAAAGACGAGGAAGAAGGACTGGGAGGCTGACTGGCTGCTGACCAGGTTGTGCCAACCCAGCAGAGCGGGTACGAGGATTCCGTGGCCCAGGCTCGAGATGGGGAAGAGTTCGGTGATCCCCTGGACCAGACCCATCACCACGGCCTGAAAGTAGCTGAGGGTCACGTGCACGTCATCACGCTAAACGACGGTGCACCCGTCGCGCGACTGGTTTCGGACAGACTGGGGAGGTGCGCTTCCTCACGATCGTTCGTCATGCCAAGTCCAAGCCCGCCACCCCCGGGGAGCCCGACTACGACCGGAGGCTGAGCTCGCGAGGGCGCAGGGAATGCGAGCGGCTGCGGGCGTGGGCGAGCGACCCAGAGGCGCTCGGTCGCTTCGGCCCCACGACCGCGCTGGTGAGCGCCGCCGCGCGCACTCGAGAGACGTTCGAACGAGCCTTCGACGGAACGGCGTTCGTCGCGGCCGAGGAGTTCAGCGACCTGATCTACAACGGCCATCGGGAGGTGAGCGCCGAGGATCTCCTGCTCGAGCTGGCCCGGGTCGATCCGGTGACGTCCTCGTTGCTGGTCGTCGCGCACAATCCCACCGTGTACGAAGTGGTGAGCAGCCTCGCAATGGAGCTTCCCGAATCGCTGCGCGCCTTCCACTATCCACTAGGCGGCGCCTACGTGCTCGCGCTGCCCGGCGACGAGCCGATCGGGCTGGGCCGCTACGAGCTGGTCGCGAGCTTCGTTCCCGACTAGAGGGTGCGAAGGATCGCCGCGTCGCCTTGGCCCCCGCCGCCGCAGAGCGCGACCGCCGCGACGCCGCCGCCGCGACGCTGGAGCTCCAGGAGCACACTGAGCGCGATGCGCGTTCCCGACACGCCGACAGGGTGTCCCAGGGCGATCGCGCCGCCGTTGACGTTCACCTTGTCCTCGTCGATTCCGAGGTCGTCCATCGAGGAGAGTCCCACCGCGGCGAAGGCCTCGTTGATCTCGAAGAGGTCCAGGCCCTTCACGTCCAGCCCGGCCTTGGCGGCCGCCCTGGTGATGGCGCGTGATGGCTGGGTGAGCAGCGAGGCGTCCGGCCCGGCCACCTGGCCGTAGCTGACGAGCTCGCCGATCGGCGTGAGCCCGAGCTGCTTGGCGCGGTCGGCCGACATCACGAGCACCGCCGCACCGCCGTCGGAGATCTGCGAGGCGTTGCCCGCGGTGATCGTGCCGTCCTTCTCGAAGGCCCCGCGAAGCTTCCCGAGCGACTCCACGGTGGTCTCCATCCGAACGCCCTCGTCGGTCGTGATGATCAGCGGGTCGCCCTTGCGTTGGGGCACCGACACGCCGACGATCTCCTCGGCGAACTTGCCAGAAGCGATCGCCGCGCCGGCGAGTTGGTGGCTGCGAGCGGAGAACTCGTCCTGGCGCGCGCGGGTGATGCGTCCATTGTTGTAGCGCTCGGTGGAGAGGCCCATGGCGCACTGATCGAAGGCGCAGGTGAGCCCGTCGAACATCATGGAGTCCACGACCTTCTGGTCGCCGAGCCGGTAGCCGGCGCGCGCGCCGGGCAGGAGGTACGGCGCGCTGGTCATCGACTCCATGCCGCCGGCGATGATGATGTCGGCCTCGCCCGCGCGGATCATGAGGTCGGCCAGGTAGATCGTCTGCAACCCTGAGAGGCACACCTTGTTGATGGTGGTGGCGTTCACGGTCATGGGGATGCCGGCCTTGACCGCAGCCTGGCGGGCGGTGATCTGGCCCTGGCCGGCCTGGAGCACTTGGCCCATCAGAACGACGTCGACGGTGGCCGGGTCCACGCCGGTCTTGTCCAAGACTCCCTTGATGGCGGCGCCCCCAAGGTCCATCGCACTCAGCGAGGCGAAGGCCCCCGAGAGCTTCCCAATGGCGGTACGGCTTCCAGCGACGATGACACTACGCGACATGACTGCTCCTTTGTGCTCCAACTCGGAACTGATAATCACGATAGACGGTCGCGCGCCAGGCCCCAAAGGGTGCTGAGCAGGCGCGACGATCACGGGCGGGGCGACGCCGAGACGCCGGGTGGCGTCCGACGGGATCGCGGTGGCGCCAGGGGGAGAGGCGCTCCTCGCCGCGGCGACGCCACGGGAACCTGAGAATCGAGGCGGTGTTGGTTGGAGCGCAACCTCGTGCTCGCGACGGGCAACTAACCTCGCCCAGGTGAGTGAGATTCTTGATGCCGTGCGAGCGGGCGCGTCGAGCGAGGTCCTGAGCGCGACCCCGATGCCCGCCACGACGCGCGCGGCCTTCGTCCGGCGCGACGAGCAGGGCATGTTCGAGGGGATGGCGAGCAAGGACAAGGATCCGCGGCGCAGCCTGCACGTCGAGGAGGTGCCCGTTCCCGAGCTCGCGCCCGACGAGGTCTACATCGCGGTCATGGCCTCGTCGATCAACTTCAACACGGTGTGGACCAGCATCTTCGAGCCGTTGCCGACCTTCGGCTTCCTCGACCGCCTCGCCAAGGAGACCTTCTGGGGCAAGCGCCACTCGCTCGACTATCACGTGGTGGGTTCGGACGCCTGCGGGGTCATCCTGCGGGCCGGCTCGGCGGTGCGCAACTGGAAGGTCGGCGACGAGGTCACGGTCCACTGCAACTACGTCGACGACCAGGACCCGAGCAGCCACGACGACTCGATGCGTTCGAGCACGCAGCGCATCTGGGGCTTCGAGACGAACTTCGGCGGGCTCGCCGACATCTGCGTGGTGAAGGCCAACCAGCTGATGCACAAGCCCGCCCACCTGACGTGGGAGGAGGCGTCGGTGAACGCGCTGTGCAACTCGACGGCCTATCGCATGCTGGTCTCGCGCAACGGCGCTCCGGTGACCCAGGGCGACCGGGTCCTCATCTGGGGGGCGTCGGGGGGCATTGGTTCCTTCGCGGTCCAGCACGTGCTCAACTCGGGCGGCACCCCGATCGGCGTGGTCTCGAGTGCGAACAAGGTCGAGACGCTCCACGAACTCGGCTGCCTGCACGTCATCAACCGCGAGGAGATGGACTACCGGTTCTGGAAGGACCCGCACACCCAGGACGAATCCGAGTGGCGCCGGCTCGGAAAGGACATACGCGCGCTCGTCGGCGATGATCCCGACATCGTCTTCGAGCACCCCGGGCGTTCCACCATGGGCGCGAGCGTCTTCGTGGCCAAGCGCGCCGGGACGATCGTGACCTGCGCGGCGACGAGCGGCTACATGATCGAGTACGACAATCGCCACCTCTGGATGAAGCTCAAGACCATCAAGGGCTCGCACTTCTCGAACTACCGCGAGGCCTGGGCAGCGAATCAGACCATCATCGATGGCAAGGTCGTGCCGCCGCTGTCGGCGGTCTTCGGACTCGAGCAGGTCGGCGAAGCCGCCTACGAGGTCCATCACAACCGCCACGAGGGCAAGATCGGGATCTTGTGCGTCGCCCCCCGCGAAGGCCTCGGCGTCACGAATCCCGAGCTGCGCGCCAGCGTAGGCGAGAGACGCCTGACGATCTTTCGGCGCCACGACAGGGAGTAGGCATGGAACAGTTGCTCACCGAGATCGACCACGTGGCCATCGCAGTGCACGACCTCGACGCGGCGATCTCGTGGTACGAGCGGGCCTTCGGCGCCACGGTCGAGCATCGCGAGACGGTCGAATCCGACGGCGTCGCCGAGGCGCTGCTGCGAGTGGCCGATTCGTACATCCAGCTGCTGATGCCGACGCGTGAGGACTCGCCGGTCGCCAAGTACCTCGAGAGGAAGGGCGAAGGCCTGCATCACGTCGGCTACCGGGTTGACGACTGCGCCAAGGCGCTCGAATCGGTCAAGGCGGCGGGCGGGCGCGTCATCGACGAGGCTCCGCGGCCGGGCTCTCGTGGCACGATGGTCGCTTTCGTGCACCCCAAAACGTCCTTTGGAACGTTGATCGAGCTCGTCCAGGAGCCGGGCTGAGCGGTCGACCGGCGCTCCGCGCCTCGCGATGAACTGATTCGCGCCACCTTCGTCGGTCCCGGGACGGGGCCTGACCACCACCGATCCCGCTCTCGGCGAGAGCCGCGTCGAATTGCCGAGAAGGATCGGACCTGTCCCGGGACCGGGTGGCTGGCGCGGTACTCGCCGCTGATGTCGACGGCGAGCTGTTGGGAACGTCTCGATACGCTTCTCCCTCGATGACTTCCTCACCCGCCGAGGTGGCCACATCGGCTACGTCGTCCCGCCCAGATTCCGTCGCCGGGCTTCGCGACCGAGATGCTGCGCCAAGCCGCGGAGGTCGCCCACGTGGAAGGCCTCAGCCGGCTTCCGCTCACGTGCGACGACAACAACACCGGTTCCGCGACCGTCGTCGAGCGCTACGGCGGGGTGCTCGAGACAGCGGCGAACGATGACGGCGGAGTGCTGAGGCGCCGGTGCTGGATCGAGCGTTCGCCCGACCGCGAGCGACCAGAGGGAGGGGGCCGTCGCCCACCCAAGACCGCGCCCGTCGACTGCACCCCAACCCGTCGGGAGTTCGCTCCTCTACTTGCGGGTAATGGCGCTCTTCACTCGTCATTCACGTGGCCCGCGGTCTCGATGACGGAGCCCCTTCGCGTGTTGAATCCCTTGTGGGTAGCCTTGGCGTTCATGGAACACACAATGTCGGAACGTTTGGAGCAACTCGAGTCCCGTAAGGCGCAGGCCCGCAGCGCCGGCGGCGAAGTCGCCATAGAGCGCCACCACGCCAAGGGAAAGCTGACCGCCCGCGAGCGCGTCGAATACCTCCTCGACGAGGACTCGTTCCAGGAACTCGACATGTTGAACCGTCATTACGCGTCGGGCATGGGCCTCGAGGACACGCGACCCTACACCGACGGGGTCATCACGGGCTTCGGCAAGATCGACGGCCGCAAGGTCTGCGTCTACTCCCAGGACTTCACGGTCTTCGGCGGCGCGCTCGGCGAGACCCACGGCGAGAAGATCCACAAGATCATGGACATGGCCACGACGATGGGCGTGCCGATCATCGGCCTCAACGACGGCGCGGGCGCGCGGATACAGGAGGGCGTCGCCGGGCTGAACGCCTACGGCGGCATCTTCTACCGCAACGCCAAGGCCTCGGGCGTCGTCCCCCAGATCTCGGTGATCCTGGGCCCCTGCGCGGGCGGGGCGGTCTACTCGCCGGCCCTCACCGACTTCATCTTCATGGTCAAGGACACCAGCCACATGTTCATCACCGGTCCCGACGTCGTCAAGACGGTGACCGGCGAGGACGTCACTCTCGAAGAGCTCGGGGGCGCCCTGACCCACGCGACCAAGTCCGGCGTGGCGAACTTCGTGATGCCCGACGAGAAGAGCGTGCTCGACGAGGTGCGCTACCTGCTCTCGTTCCTGCCTTCGAACAACATGGAGGAGCCTCCCCGGATCCTGATCGGCGACGAGGCGGACCGGCTCTGCGAGAACCTGCGCGACCTGCTGCCGGTCTCGCCCAACCAGCCCTACGACATGAAGAAGGTCATCACCTCGGTCGTCGACGGCGGGGACTACATGGAGGTTCACGCCACCTACGCCCGCCAGATCACCTGCGGATTCGCGCGGATCGACGGCCACAGCATCGGCCTGGTGTCGAACCAGCCCCAGGTCCTGGCCGGGGTGCTCGACATCGAGTCGAGCGAGAAGGCGGCGCGCTTCGTGCGCACGTGCGACGCGTTCAACATCCCCATCGTGACCTTCGTCGACGTGCCGGGCTTCATGCCCGGCGTCGACCAGGAGTACAACGGCATCATCCGCCACGGTGCGAAGCTGCTCTACGCGTTCTGCGAGGCCACGGTCCCGCGCATCTGCATCATCACGCGCAAGGCCTACGGCGGCGCCTACGTCGTCATGAACTCGAAGTCGATCGGCGCGGACCTGGCCTTCGCGTGGCCCACGGCCGAGCTGGCGGTGATGGGATCGGCGGGGGCGGTGGAGATCGTCCATCGCCGCGACCTGCTCGATTCCGCCGACCCCGATGCGCTCCGCGCCGAGCTGATCGAGGACTACGAGGAGCGCTACGCCACGCCGTACATCGCCGCCGAACGCGGGTTCATCGATGACGTCATCGACCCGGCGGAGACCCGCCGCATCCTCAGCCGGTCGCTCGACATGCTGCGCGGCAAACGTGAGGACCTGCCCAAGCGCAAGCACGGAAACGTTCCGCTGTGAGTTACGGGCTGCCCCCTCGGCCCGAACTGCCCGGCGAGGAGCTGGCGGCGGTCATCGCCGCGGCCGAGGAGGTCCTGAGGGCCGTGCCGAACGTCGTGGTCGACAAGGCGCCGAGCTGGCGCTTCTCGGGGCGCTGGTTCAACAGCGGTCCCTACTCGATGCGCCGCCCGCAACGCTCGAGCTAGGCGCCCTCCACGAACTCCAAGAGGTCGCTCATGATCGCGCCGAGCGAGTAGTCCTTCGGGGTGTAGACCGCCGAGACGCCGGCGTCGCGCAGCGCCTGCGCGTCGTCGTCGGGCACGATGCCCCCGACGACCACCTTGGCGTCGACGCCGGCCTCGCGCAGTCCTTCGAGCACGCGCGGCACCAGCGCCAGGTGCGAGCCCGAGAGGATGGAGATGCCCACGATGTCCACGTCCTCGTCGCGCGCCGCCGCGACGATCTCCTGCGGCGAGAGGCGAATTCCCTGGTAGACGACCTCGAATCCGGCATCGCGCGCCGCGACGGCGATCTGCTCGGCGCCGTTGGAGTGACCGTCGAGCCCGGGCTTGGCCACGAGGATCTTCGGCGGGGTCCCTCGAGCAGCGGTGACGGCCTTGGATCGCTCGACGAGAGCGGCGAATTCGACGCCGCGGCTGGCGACGCCCGCGCGCACCCCCGTGGGCGCGCGGTACTCCCCGAACACGGCCCTCAGCGCATCAGCCCATTCACCGGTCGTGCCGCCGGCCTTGGCCAGCGCGATGGTGGGCACCATGATGTTGTCGCTCGGCTGGGAGCTGCGCGCCACCCGGGTCAGCTCCGAGAGAGCATCACGCACCGCGCTCTCGTCGCGCTGGGCCCTCCACGCGGCGACGTCGGCGATCATCTCGCGCTCGAACGCCGGGTCGACCGTCATCACCGCCGCAATCGTGGTGTCGCTCGTGAGGGGCGACTCGGCCGTCTCGACGAAGCTATTGACCCCGACCACGACCTGCTCGCCGGATTCGATTCGTGCGATGCGCTCGGCCTGGCTCGCCACGAGGCGGCTCTTCAGTTCATCGACCGCCGCGAACGCGCCGCCCAGGGCGAGCACGTCCTCGAGCTCGCCCTGGGCGGCCACCGTGAGCTCGCGCACCTTGGCGTCCATGACCTGGGATCCGGCGAAGATGTCGGGGTACTCCAGCAGGTCGCTCTCGTAGGCCAGTACCTGCTGCATGCGAAGGCTCCACTGCTGGTCCCACGGGCGCGGCAGGCCCAACGCCTCGTTCCACGCGGGCAGTTGGATCGATCGGGCCCGCGCGTCGGCCGACAGGGTCACGCCGAGCATCTCGAGCACGATGCGCTGGACGTTGTTCTCGGGCTGCTGCTCGGTGAGGCCGAGCGAGTTCACCTGCACGCCGTAGCGGAAGCGTCGCAGCGAAGGGTCGTCGACCCCGTAGCGGGTGCGGCAGATCTCGTCCCACATTGCGGTGAACGTGCGGATCTTGGCGATCTCCTCGATGAAGCGCACCCCGGCGTTGACGAAGAACGAGATGCGCCCCACCACGCGCGGCATCTGTGTCGGCTCGACCTTTCCCGAATCACGCACCGCGTCGAGCACGTCGATCGCGGTCGCCAGCGCGTACGCGATCTCCTGGACCGGCGTGGCGCCCGCCTCCTGGAGGTGGTAGCTGCAGACGTTGATCGGATTCCACCTGGCGACGTGGTTGATCGCGTAGCAGATCATGTCGACGGTCAGGCGCTTGGAGGGCTCGGGGGCGAAGATGTAGGTCCCGCGGCTGAGGTACTCCTTGACGATGTCGTTCTGGGTGGTGCCCGCCAGGCGCGAGAGGTCGGCGCCCTGCTCGTCGGCGAGCGCGAGGTAGAGGCCCCACAGCCAGGCCGCGGTGGCGTTGATCGTCATCGAGGTGTTCATCTCCTCGAGCGGGAGGCCGTCGAGGAGCTGGCGCATGTGGCCGAGGTGCGCCACCGGCACGCCGACCTTGCCCACCTCGCCCGTCGCCGCGGCCGCGTCGGGGTCGTACCCGGTCTGGGTCGGGAGATCGAACGCAATGGAGAGACCGGTCTGGCCCTTGGCGAGATTGCTCCGGTACAGCTCGTTGGACTTCACCGCGCTCGAGTGGCCCGAGTACGTGCGCATCACCCACGCCTTGGAGCGCTCAGCCATGTCTCCCCTTCTGCTCGATCTACCTAAGGACGGTAGTCGTAGAAGCCCTGACCTGATTTGCGACCGAGACGGCCTTCGGCGACCATCTGGCGCAGCAGCGGCACCGGGGAGAAGTTGGCGTCGTCGAAAGCCGCGTGCAGCGCGTCGAGGATTGCCACCGACGTGTCCAGGCCCACCAGGTCGAGCAGCGCGAACGGCCCCATCGGGAAACCGCAGCCGCCCTTCATCGCCACGTCGATGCCCTCCTGGGTCGCGGCGCCCTGCTCGAGGAGTCGCACCGCGTTGTTGAGGTAGGGGAACAGCAGGGCGTTGACGATGAAGCCCGCCTGGTCCTTGACCTCGACCGGCTCCTTGGCGCAGGCCAGGGCGAAGTACGTGACGGCGGCAATCGTCTCATCGCTCGCACAGAGGGGGCGAACGATCTCCACGAGCGGCATGACCGACGCCGGATTGAAGAAGTGCACGCCGCAGACGCGCTCCGGATGCGAGATTCCTGTGGCGAGTTCCATCACCGAGAGGGTGGAGGTGTTGGTGGCGAGGATCGCGGTGGGGCTCATCACGCGGTCCAGCTCGGCGAAGACGGCCTTCTTCACGGCGATGTCCTCCACGACGGACTCGATGACGAGCTCGCAGTCGGCCAGGTCGTCGAAGGACATGGTCGTGGACACGCGCGACCGGATGAGCGCGGCGTTGGCGTGGGTGTGCTTCTGCTTCTCGACCTGCTTGGCCAGGGACCTCTCGAGGCCGTCCAGCATGGCGTCGAGTGTCTCCTGATTTCGGCTGCGCAGCACGACGCTCGCCCCGGCCGTCGCCACGACTTCGGCGATGCCGCTGCCCATGATCCCCGAACCGACGATGCCCACCTTTTGAAAGTTCATCCTGCGAACATTACTGGCCGGTAAGGGGCGGCCGCGCCGGGGCCGCGAGCGGGCTTCGTTCGATAGCCGCGGAGGGATGGATTCTTGGGCCGCGAAACGGCCTCCGGGGCGAGACCGACGCCGGTCAGGCCTCTTTGACGCTGACCGACTCGATCACGACGCGTTCACGGGGCTTACCCGAGGGCGAGCCGAGGGCGTTGATCGCCTCGACGACGTCGAGTCCCTTGACCACCTTGCCGAACAGCGCGTACAGCGGAGGCAGGCGCATTCCGTCGGGCCCCGAGATCACGAAGAACTGGGAGCCGTTCGTGTTGGGTCCGGCGTTGGCCATCGCGAGCGAGCCGAGCTCGTAGCGGCCGGGCTTGGGGAGCTCGTCGTCGAATCGGTAGCCCGGTCCGCCGGTGCCGTTGCCGGTGGGGTCGCCACCCTGGAGCACGAAACCGGGAATGACGCGGTGAAAGATGACGCCGTCGTAGTAGTGCCAGCGCGCCAGGAAGACGAAGTTGTTGACGGTGACCGGCGCGCCGAGGGCGTCCAGAAGGATCTCCAGGGTTCCCTTGGAGGTCACCATCGTCGCGGTGTAGGTCTTGGCCGTGTCGATGATCATCGGTGGGGCAGCGTCAAAATGCTGGCGCGGCTCGCTGGTGCCGTCAGGGTTGGGGGTCGTGTCGGTCATGTTGTCCTAACTCGCGCTGTTCGAAATCGTGACCGAGAGCATACGGTTGGTCACCAGGGGCGGTACGCCGCTGCTACTGGCCGGGTTGCCCTCGCCGCTGATCTTCATCACCGCGCTGGCACCGCTGATGACCTGACCGAAGAGCGAGTATGTGTTCGACAGCGTCTCGCCCTGAGAGCCAGTCACGATGAAGAACTGGCTGCCGCCGGTGTGGGGCGAGCCTGTGTTGGCCATCGCGATCGAGTACAGCGGGTACGTTGGCTTGCCGGCCTTGGGGTATTCGTCGCCGATGGTGTAGCCGGGTCCGCCTGAGCCGGTGCCGGTCGGGTCGCCGCCCTGGATCATGAAGCCCGGGATGACGCGGTGGAAGATCACGCAGTTGTAGAACTTGTGCTCGGCGAGGAAGACGAAGTTGTTGGTCGTGATCGGCGCCGTGGCGGCGTCGAGTTTCACGACGAAGTTGCCGGCCGTGGTGACGAAGTGCGCGTAGTAGGTCAGCGACTTGTCGATGGCCATGGCCGGGGCTTTGGCCCACGTGAGGGTATTGACCGTGGTGGAGGTCGACTTCGGACAGCCTGCAGCAACAGCCATGGCGTTGGCCTTTGACTGGGCGGCGGACTCGGTCGCCGAGGGGATCGTGGTCGTGGACCCCGTAGCGGAGGCGGTCGTCGTGGTCGCCAGGGTGGGCGTGGTCTTCGAGCCGCCCGCGAAGAGCAGCGCCCCGGTACCGACGACGAGGATGGCCACGATGACGACGATGACGGCGCGTCGAATCGACTTGCGCCGCTTGTTCGCGCGCTGCATCGCTTCGAGCTTCTGACGGCGAGCCGCCTTCTGACGTTCTCGTTTGGAAGTTGCCATGGTTGCGACTTTAGTAGCGATTTGGAATGCCTCCGACTGACTCAACTAGTTTTGTGGCATGGCACTGATCGTTCAAAAGTTCGGTGGGACATCGGTGGGCAACGCCGAACGCATTCGCGACGTCGCGGAACACGTGGGGAGGACCCGCGAAGCCGGCAATGACGTCGTCGTCGTCGTTTCGGCGATGGGCAAGTTCACCGACGACCTGATCCGCATGGCTGACGAGGTCTCTCCGACGCGGCCGCCTCGCGAACTGGACATGCTGCTGACCGCGGGCGAGCGAATATCCATGGCGCTGGTCTGCATGGCACTGTCCGCACGCGGCGTCGAGTCGGCATCGTTCACTGGCTCCCAGGCCGGGATCATCACCGATACTGACCACACGCGCGCCAAGATCCTTGAGATACGCCCGGACCGCATTCGAGAGGCGATCGACGCCGGGCTCGTGCCCGTCGTGGCCGGCTTCCAGGGAGTCTCGACCGAGAAGGACATCACCACCCTGGGCCGTGGGGGCTCGGACGTGACGGCGGTGGCGCTGGCGGCCGCGCTCAAGGCCGACGTCTGCGAGATCTACACCGACGTCAAGGGCGTCTATTCCGCGGATCCTCGTGTCGTGCCCAAGGCCCGGCAACTCGCCGTGGTCTCCTTTGACGAGATGATGGAGATGGCCGCCACCGGCAGTCGGGTCCTGATGCTTCGTTCCGTCGAGTTCGCGCGCCGCCACGGAGTGCCACTGCACGTTCGATCAAGTTTCACCTGGGAACCAGGAACCTGGATTGTGGAGGAGGACCCCACCATGGAGCAAGCCGTCGTACTGGCCATCACTGATGACGCGTCGGAGGCGAAGATCACGGTCGGTGGCGTGCCCGACCGGCCCGGCGTCGCCGCACAGCTCTTCCGCGAGCTGGCCGATCGTGGCATCAACGTCGACATGATCGTCCAGAACACCGGAACCAACGGGCTGACCGACATCTCGTTCACGGTCGCCATGACCGACCTTGACGTCGCTCGCGAAGCCTGCGACGAGGTGAAGGTGGAGATCGGCGCGGCCATGGTCACCACCGACGACAACATCGGCCGCGTCTCGGTCGTCGGCGCCGGCATGAAGTCGAGTCCCGGAGTGACCGCCCTGATGTTCGAGACGCTGTTCGAGAACGGCATCAACATCGAGATGATCTCGACGAGCTCCATCCGCATCTCGTGCGTGCTTCGTGCGGACCGGGTCGCCGACGCGGTGCGTCACCTCCACACCGCCTTCGGTCTCGATGCGGCCTCGTCCTAGACTGAGCGCATGCGAGTAGCAATTGTCGGGGCCACTGGCCAGGTAGGGACCGTGATGCGCGCGATCCTGCGCGAGAGGAACTTTCCCGTCGACGAGATCCGGTTCTTCGGCTCCGCCCGATCGGCCGGGACGTTCCTGGACTGGCAGGGCCAATCCGTCGAGGTCGAGGACGCCGCCACGGCGGACTTCCGCGGCATCGACATCGCTCTGGCCTCGTCGGGCGCGACGTCGTCCAGGACGCTCTCGCCGCGCCTCGCCGCCGCCGGGGCGATCGTTATCGACAACTCCTCGGCCTGGCGCATGGACCCCGACGTCCCGCTGGTGGTGGCGGAGGTCAATCCCCACGCGCTTCGCTCGATCCCCAAGGGGATCGTCGCCAACCCCAACTGCACGACCATGGCCGCGATGCCGGTCCTGATGCCCCTCCACGCGGCGGCGGGGCTGCGAACCATGGTCGTGGCCACCTATCAAGCCGTGAGCGGTGCGGGCCGCGAAGGCGTCGACGAGCTCGCCACCCAGCTCGAGGCCTCGCTCGAGTTCAACGTGCGGGTCCTCACCTTCGACGGCGCGGCGATCGCGATGGCCGAGGGCGCCAAGTTTCCGGCGACCATTGCCCACAACGTGATTCCGATGGCCGGTTCCATCGTCCCTGACGGCTCGCTCGAGACCGGCGAGGAGCAGAAGCTGCGCGACGAGAGCCGAAAGATCCTGGAGATCGGCGGCCTCCTGGTCGACGCGACGTGCGTGCGGGTTCCGGTGTTCACCGGCCACTCGTTGGCGATCACCGCAGGTTTTGAACGGCCCATCTCGCCCGACGAGGCGAAGGCGATCCTGGCGGCCGCTCCTGGAGTGGTGCTGCACGACATGCCGACGCCCCGCTTGGTCGCCGGCCAGGACCCGACCTACGTGGGACGGATTCGTCACGCCCAGACGGTTCCCAACGGGCTGTCGCTGTTCCTGAGCAGCGACAACCTGCGCAAGGGTGCGGCGCTCAACGCGGTCCAGATCGCCGAGGAGATCCTGAAGCTTCGCTAGTCGGCGCCGTCCAGACCGACCTGGCGTCGAGCCAAGTTGACGCAGTGGTCGCCGAAGCGCTCGTAGAAGCGGGCGAGCAGCGCCAACTCCACGGCCACCGGCAGCGCCATCGAACCCGAGGTCAGCTCGGCGGTGAGCGACACGTGCAGATCATCGAGCTCGTCATCGATGTCCTCGATCGCGCCGATCATCTCGAGCTTGCCGTCGATGATGATGTCCGTCGCTTCGCGCCAGATCATCGTCGCCACTTCTCCCATCCGCTCGACGAGGCCGCGGCTGCGGGGCGACATCTCGCTGCCGAGCCCGCGCGCCGCCCGACGCGCCACGTGCTCGGCCAGGTCGCCGTTGCGCTCGACTTCCGGCAGTATCCGCAGCAACGTCAGCAGCGTGCGGCGCGACTCCGGGTTGGGCGATGGTTCGTGGAGCAACTGCAGCTCGGCCTTGGCCACCATGGCGTTGACGAGGTTGTCGATGGTGACGTCCTGCTCGACGATTCGCTTCGCCAGCTCCCGGTCGTTGGCGAGCAGCGCGTGGGTCGCTCCGGCGATGGCCTCACCCACGAGGGCGAAGACCTGGACGATCTCCTGGTGAAGTTCGGGGAGGACGTCGGCTTCGGGGGTTTCCTGGTCTACGGTCTCGTTGTTGGAGGCGAAAAAGCGGAACATGGCGAAAGGCTACTGCCGTGTCGCAGGCCTTCTCTAGGGTGTGAACTAACTAACTGAGGGAGAAGACCAATGCTGGCAATCGTGTGCGGTGCTGCCGGGCTCATCCTCGGCACGGTGGCGACGTGGGCGTTGTCGCTGAAGCGCTCGCAGGCCCTGCGCGACAGCGCCACCCAGGCCAGGGCCGACCTGGCCGTGCGGGACTCGCAGCTGGACGCGGCCCACGAGACGCTCGCGCGCGAGCGCGCCGATCACGAGAGCTCGCTCGCGAACATGGAGCTGACGTTCGAGAGCATGTCCAACCGCGTGCTGGCCCAAACCGTCGAGCAGTTCAACCAGTCCCAGGAGCGGGTCCTGAAGGAGCGTGATTCGAAGCTCGATCTCACCCTCAAGCCCCTCGAAACCCTGCTGGATGAGTACAAGAAGAACCTTGCCGACTTCAACAAGGAGCACGCGGGCGCTCTCTACGACGTGAAGACCCGCGCCGGCGAACTGCTGGCGGCCCAGCAGAAGACCCACGACGAGACCCGCCGGCTCAATCAGCTGCTGGGGCGGGGCGACCAGCGCGGCCACTGGGGCGAAGTGCAGCTGGAGAACGTCATGGAGGCATCGGGGCTGCGCCGCAACATCGATTACGACCTGCAGGTCACGGGAGTGAACGACACCGGCAGATCCCTGCGGCCGGACTGCGTGGTGAAGATGCCCAACAACGCCAGCATCGCCATCGACGCGAAGTTCCCCTTCGACGCGTTCGAGGCGGCCCAGGGCCTCGAGGATCCCGAACAGCGCCGAGCCAAGTACCTCGAGCACGCGGCGGCTCTGCGCAGCCACGTCAAGACCCTGAAGGAGAAGTCGTACTGGGAGGTCATCACCCCGGCGCCGGAGTTCGTGGTCTGCTTCGTGCCGAGTGACTTCGCGATAACGGCGGCCTTCGACGCCGACGCCGAGCTCCACTCCTACGCGGCCAAGGAGCGGGTCCTGATCGTCGGCCCCACCAATCTCCTGTCGCTCCTGTGGTCGGTCGCGATGGTGCTGCGCCAGCACGACGCGACGCTGAACGCGGAGGAGATCCTCAAGATCGCCGAGACCATGGTCGAACGGATTCGTCTCGTGGCCGAGCCGATCGTGAAGATGGGCCGGTCCCTTGATGACACGATCGACTCGTACAACAAGATGGTGAAGTCGGTGGAGGCGCGTCTCATCCCGGTCGCGCGCAGCATGCGCGGAATGGGAGGAGCCCAGAGGGCCAAGCCGGTGCCCGAGCTCGGGTCCCTTCACGAACCGATCAGCAGGCTCAACGAGGATCGCTGGGGTGTCGGACCGGAAAACGAGCTACCCGAGGGAGCGTCGGAGATACTCGATCTCGAGGCGTTGGAGGAAGAGTAGCGACGGGATTCTGCGGCCTGCGTGGTGAAATTCCCGGAGTGAGTAAGTTCTTACGACGTGGCCCGCACTCGAGCTCAACGTCGCCGACACACGGTGTTCCTGACTGTCGCGTTGATCGTGACGCTGGTGCTGCTGCTCTTCGGACGCGACATCACCCGCTCGGCGCACGGGGCGATAAGCCCGCGGCGCAGCGAGGACCGCAGCTTCGGCCAGTTGGCGAATCTGCTGATTAGCCAGGAGAACGCCTTCGACGCACAGTGCACGTCGCTGCTCACCAGCGGCCAGTCCCTGACCCGGCCGGTCTTCGCGGCGCAGCTCTCACAGTTGAGCGCGCAGCTGGCGCTGTGGACGGTAGAGGCCTCGCAGCTGCGCCGCCCGGTGCTGGCGCACAACGTCAACGACGTCGTTGCCCAGGTGACCGAGCAGAGGGTCGACGACTACCAATCGATCCTCGCGGCCGTCGCCCGGTCGCTCACGTTGCCGTGGACCGACCAGGCCCCGGCCGGTCTGGGCGCCGTCGCCGCGCAGGCGTCCCTGACGTCGACGAGCCGGCGCTGGGACCGGGCCGACCGGTCGCTCGTGGGTGAACCCGGCCACGTGACACTGGCCGCCACGATGAACGGCACCGCACTGCTCGACCTCTCCTCGATCGTCCACTCGCTTCAGGAATCGCCGACCCTGGCCCTCGCACGGGGAGTGGGAATCACCGCGATATCGGTCTCGCCCGCTGCGTTGCCGGCGCCTCCGGGGGAGCTGCTGATGCCGCCCTCGAGTTCGATCGACCTTGGCGTGTCGGTGTCCAACGCCAGTTACGTCGACCAGCCGGTGACCCTAATTGTGACTTTGGTCCCAACCAGCGGTCATGGTCCTAGCCAGAGCCAGAGCATGCAGACCGTGCTCGGCCCGCTCAAGTCGTTTGCGTTCGAGCCGAAGGCCTTGGCGACAATCGCCAGTGAAAAGGCGACGTTGCGAATCACGCTCAAGGGGGCGCCCGCGGCCGCGGCCCTGACTCGTGTTCGTACGTTCCGCGTCGTGATGTCGCCGTCGGGAAACGGTTAGGTCGTTTTGGCTACTGACGCGTTCGCCTACGATAGGAACGCCCCTACGTTGAAGTGAGGAACCGTGACGCAGTCAATTACCGTTACAGATAATCGCACCGGTGAGTCGAGAGAGATTCCCATCGAGCACGGTGGCATTGCCGCGAGCGAGTTCTCCAAGGTCGTTCCCGGCATCTGGTTCTACGACCCGGGATTCATGGCCACGGCCGCGGCCGAATCCTCCATCACGTACCTCGACGGTGACGCCGGGATCCTGCGCTACGGCGGCTATCCGATCGAGCAGCTGGCCGAGAAGTCGACGTACCTCGAGGTCGCGTACCTGCTGAACCACGGCGAGCTTCCGACCGCCGCGCAGTCCGAGGAGTGGAACCGCGAGATCACCTATCACACCTTCATCCACGAGAACGTTCGTAAGCGCTTCCTCGAGGGCTTCAACTACGACGCGCACCCGATGGGGATGCTGGTTTCGGCGGTCGCCGCGCTCTCGACGTACTACAAGGACGCCAAGGTCCTCGACGACCCCGAGATCCTGCACCGCCAGGTGGTTCGCCTGATCGCCAAGATGCCGACGCTCGCCGCCGCGGCGCACCGCTTCTCGGTCGGCATGCCGTTCGTGTACCCCGACAACACGCTGGGCTACACGCAGAACTTCCTGTCGATGATGTGGAAAGTCGCGGAGCCGCGCTACGAGCCGGACCCGATCCTGGCGCACGCGCTGGACGTGCTCTTCATCCTGCACGCGGACCACGAGCAGAACTGCGGCACGACCGCGATGCGAACCGTGGGTTCGGCGCACGGCGACCCCTACGTGGCGACCGCCGCCGCCGCCGCCGCGCTCTACGGCCCGCGCCACGGCGGCGCGAACGAGGCCGTGCTGAAGATGCTCGCCAAGATCGGCAGCATCGAGAACGTCCCGGCGTTCATCGAGACGGTCAAGCAGGGCAAGACCAAGCTCGAGGGTTTCGGCCACCGCGTGTACAAGAACTTCGATCCCCGGGCCACCATCATCAAGAAGACGGCTGACGAGGTCTTCACGGTGACCGGCAAGAACCCCCTGCTGGACATCGCCCTGAAGCTCGAGGAGATCGCGCTGAAGGACGAGTACTTCATCTCTCGGCGCCTCTACCCGAACGTCGACTTCTACTCCGGGCTTATCTACCAGGCGATGGGATTCCCGATGGAGATGTTCACCGTGCTCTTCGCGATCCCGCGCACCTCGGGGTGGCTCGCCCACTTCCAGGAGCTGCTGGCCCAGGACATGAAGATCGCCCGACCCCGCCAGCTCTACATCGGTGCTGACGAGCGCGACTACGTGTCAATGGCCGAGCGCTAGGTGCCGGAGCGGGCGTTCTCCGCTTCGACCAGCTGGGCGGCGTGCTCGCGAGGGTGGCGCGTATAGATATCGAGCCGGTCGGACACCGTGTAGCGCCCGGACTGCGAGTGCACCCGTAGCGTTCGAGGTCTCCGGGGACCAGGCGAGCCAGCCCGTCAGAGGTCGCCCGGCGCACCGCGGCGAAGACCTCGAGGGAGTTCTCGACCGGCAGTTCGCGGTATCCCAGTGCGTCGCACCGCGACCAGCCGCCCGGGACGTGACAGTCGAGGCACTGCGCGCCCACCTGGCGGGCCTCGAAGAGGAAGTCCCGGGTCGCCGCGTCGTATTCGTCGATGACCCGCGCGAGGTCCATCCGCAGATTCTATGAACCGGCGGGCAGTTTCGCTGGATCGACCACGCGGGTGAGGCCCTCTTGGACCATGGAGACGCAGAGCTCGCCCGACCGGTTGAAGAGGAACCCCCGCGCGAGTCCCCGGCCTCCGTGGGCGATGGGCGAATCGGTGTCGAACAGCAGCCACTCGTCGGCGCGCAGGTCGCGGTGGAACCACATGCAGTGGTCCAGGCTCGCGCCCATGAAGGTCCCGTTGTCCCAACGGATCGAGTGCGGCGCGAGGATCGCGTCGAAGAGGCTCATGTCGCTCGCGTACGTCACGACGCACGCGTGCAGGAGCGGATCGTCCGGGAGGGCCCCGTCGGCCTTGATCCACATCCTCTGGCGGGGCTCGCGATCACGATTCGGGCTCCACGGCAGCTCGCCCAGGAAACGCTGGTCGATCGGATGCTCACGCCTGAACCACTCGTCGATGTCGCCGAACTCCGCCTGGACGCGAACGCTGAGAGTCTCGATCGTCTCGGGGCCCGGCACGTCGGGCATCGGGAACTGGTGCTCGATGCTGACCTCATCGGTGTGGAAGCTCGCCTGCATGTTGTAGATGGCTCGCCCGTGCTGGATCGCCACCACGCGCCGCGTGGTGAAGCTCCGTCCGTCTCGGATTCGGTCGACGTCGTAGAGAATCGGGATGCGAGGGTCGCCGGGGCGCAAGAAGTAGGAGTGCAGCGAATGGACCCGCCCCCTTTCGACGGTCCGGCCGGCGGCCATCAGGGCCTGGGCCGCCACCTGGCCGCCGAAGGTGCGCTGACGTTCCTCGACCGGGTGCTTTCCCCGGTAGGTATTGACCTCGATGGTCTCGAGGTCGAGCAGTTCGATGAGGGACTCTAGGGCTTCGGACATCTGACCATTGTGGCACTCGCACCGGGGCAGCGATGCTCGATGCTCTGGTTTTCAACGGCACTCGCGCGCGGTCGAAGGCGTGAGCATCGTGCGAAGTAGAGTTGTATTCGTGCCAAAGAACTTTCGCGAACTCGTCGCGTGGTCAAAGACCCACCAGGGCAAGAAGCTGATCCGCTTCACCTTGAGTTCGGTGGTCACGACGGGGGTCTCGCTTGTCGCCATCCTCGTGACCTACGGCTTCCACATAATCTCCGGCGTCATCGGCGCGACGCTCTTCGGAAACGTCCTGGCGATCTTTCCCTCGTACTACCTCAATCGCGTGTGGGCGTGGGGCAAGCGCGGCAAGAGCCACTTCCGCAAGGAGGTGGTGCCGTACTGGTCCATGGCATTCCTCGGCATCGCCTTCTCGCTGCTGGGCGCGTTGTGGGTCAAGCATCTGGTGCACACCCACGATTGGAGCCACCTCGTGAACACCGGTCTGGTGGCCGGCGTCAACCTGCTGTGCTTCGCGATCTTCTGGGTGCTCAAGATGCTGCTCTTCAACAAGATCTTCCACACCGACAAGTTGCACGACATCGAGATCCATCTCGAGCAGGAGGAGGGTCAGGGCAGCATCCGCTAGTCGCGGAAGTTGGTGAACTGCAGGGGCACCGGCACGTCGGCCTGCTTGAAGAAGGCAATGGCGGTCTGCAGGTCATCGCGCTGCTTGCCCGTGACTCGGACCTGGTCTCCCTGGATCGACGAACTCAGGTTCTTGACTCCGAGTTCCTTGACCATCTTGTTGATCTGCTTGCCGACCTCCTGGGAGATGCCGGCCTTCAGGGTCACCTTCTGACGCGCGGCGCCCTGGCTGGCCTCCTCGACCTTCCCCGGGTCGAGGGACTTCAAGGAGACCGAGCGCTTCACGAGCTTCTCCTCGAGGAGCTGGTAGAGCGCACGCAGGCGGTCCTCGGTCGACGCGCTGAGCTTGAGCTCCTTCTCGCTGAACTCGATCGTGGCGCCGGTGTTCTTGAAGTCGAATCGCGTGGACGCCTCGCGGTTGGCCTGGTCCACGGCATTGCGGACTTCCTGGAGGTCGATTTCGGAGACAACGTCGAAGCTGGGCATGGCTAAATCGTAGAGCCTGGCGGCGGGTTGCATGCGAGTCCGTCTTGGGCAGTAGGATTCTCGGCGGGTCAGTGCCCGAGTGGCCAATGGGATCTGGCTGTAAACCAGACGGCTTAGCCTACGGGGGTTCAAATCCCTCCTGGCCCACCAAGGCCAATCCAGCGTCGCGCTGGATTGGCCCTGCCCGGAATTCAGTGGAAATAGTACGGTGGCACTGGCTAGGGTGAGGAGTTTCGTGAATCGACTGAAGTCGTGGCCGAGCGATGTGCGCCGCACTTACGAGAGCGTCGCGGAGCGGTTCGAGTCGGGCGTCCAGCTGCTGGAGCGGCGCTACACCCCGCTCGGTCGCTTCAGCCCCGGTCCCTTCGAGGGCTGGTCGTTCCTCTGGCAGCCGGCCGTGCTCGGGTTCGTGGCGATGGTGCTGATCTTGATGGGCGGCTCGTTCACGAACTCTCCGTTCAAGCTCAACATGGCCGACACCTGGTTCTTCGGCGAGCCTTCCGCGAGCCCGGGCACGCCCAGCGAGACCAGGCTCCTGCTGTCGATCGTGCTCATGTACGGCGGGCTGCTGCTGCTCATGAGGGTGTGGCTGCGCCTGGCCGAGGTGATGAAGCTGCACCCGGGCTCGTCGCTCAAGTCGCTGTGGTGGATGCTCGTGCTGTGGGCGACGCCCATGATCGTCGCCCCGCCGCTGTTCTCGCGCGACGTCTTCAGCTACGCCGCCCAGGGCGAGATGACCAGTCACCACCTGAGCCCGTACCTCTATGGCCCGTCGACGCTGGGCTCGATCCCCTTCGTCCCTCCGGTCGACAAGCTCTGGGACAACACGCCCGCGCCGTACGGCCCGTTCTTCCTCTTCATCGACGGCTCGATCGACAAGATCGCCCGGCACAACGCGCTGGCCACGGTCCTGGGACTTCGGCTCCTGGAGGTCTTCGCGGTGGCGGTCATCGGCGTGGGCGTTGCCATGCTCGCGCGCGGGCTGGGCCGCGACCCGGGCGAGGCCTTCGTGCTGAGCGCCCTGAACCCGCTGGTGCTGCTCACCCTGATCGGCGGGGCCCATAACGACGCGATCATGGCGGCTTTCCTGGTGGTGGGCATCGCCCTGGCCGTGCGACACCGACCGGTCTGGGCTCTCGTCTTCGTCGCCTGCGCCACGGCGATCAAGGCGCCCGCCGCGCTGGGCCTCGCCTTCGTGGCCTGGACGTGGCTCGGGGCGCGAGCCACGATCCGCCAACGAATACGACCGATCCTCGTCGCGACCTTGATCGCCGGGCTGACCCTGGGCGCTTGGACCTGGCTCGCCGGGTTCGGATTCGGCTGGGTGCAGAACCTGCTCTCCAACGGCACCGTGCGCTCGTGGGCGGCGCCGGCGACCGCGCTGGGGATGGCGCTCGGCAACACGCTGCACGCCATCGGACTGCACTCGGTCTCGGTGACCAGCGTGCTCTCGGTCAGTCGTCTGATCGGGCTGCTGATCGCGGGCGCCTTCGCCGTGTGGCTGCTCTGGAACGGCGAGGGGCGCGGATGGGTGCGCTCGCTAGGGCTCGCGCTGGTGCTCTTCGTGGAGCTGGGACCGGTGGTCCAGCCCTGGTACCTGGCCTGGGGCCTCATCCTGCTGGCGGCGAGCTACCAGGGAAGGGAGCACTTCTGGATCCTGGCCCTGTCGATCACGGGGCCGTTCATCGGGCTGCCGGGCGGGCGCCAGCTGCTGGCGGGCCTGGTGCACAGCAACCCGCTGCTCATTGCGCTGGCCGTGGCGATACTCGGCGGCGTCCTCTTGCTGCCGATGGGGCGCTGGACGCAGTGGTCCTGGCCCGAGAGGGAGCTCGCGACCAGCGCCTAGCCTCGCCGGTCGGGCAACACGTACTGGTACTCCACCACGTCGAGCCAGCGGCCGTGCTTGCGGCCTACCTCGATTTCGGTCCCCACCAGGGTAAATCCACACTTCTCGTGAAGACGGATCGAGCCCTCGTTCTCGCCCACGATGCGCGCGATCAGCGAGTGGAAACCCGATTCCTGGGCGGTGGCGATGAGTTCGCGCAGGAGAATCTCGCCCACGCCCCGCCCGCGGGCTGAACGGTGGACGTAGACCGAATTCTCGACCGTGGTGGCGTAGGCGGGGCGAGCGCGGAAGGTGGAAACCAGTGCGAAGCCAAGGATCTTCTCGCTGCGCGCGCCGGTTTCGCCCAGGTCGTCGTCCTCGTTGACGGCCACGATGCAGGGGTGCGTGGCCTGGTGAGCCCGAATCCAGGCCCGCTGATCATCGAGCGACCGGGGGACCAGGTCAAAACTGACCGTAGTCTCGATAACCTCAGGATTGTAGATGTTCATGAGCGCCTCGGCATCGTCCAGTTCGACCAGGCGGGTTCTCATGAAATATAAGGGTACTGCGCCGTCGGTTGGAAAGAATGGCCTCCGTCGGAGTACAATTCCCCCTCGCGTGTTTTTTTCGCGCGGTGCCCTCTTAGCTCAGTGGTAGAGCACTTCCATGGTAAGGAAGGGGTCGTCGGTTCAATCCCGACAGAGGGCTCGCCAGGCGGCGTAGCTCAGGTGGTCAGAGCACACGGCTCATAATCGTGTTGTCGCGGGTTCGAGTCCCGCCGCCGCTACCAGGCAGGACCCGCGGGCCCTGGGCAGAGAACGAAGTAACGAAGAGGAGAGAACGATGGCAAAGAACGAGAAGCGCGTGCAGGTCACCTTGGCTTGCGAGGAGTGCAAGCGCCGCAACTACATCACCAAGAAGAACAAGGTCAACGACCGCGAGCGTATCGAGATGTCCAAATACTGCCAGTGGGAGCGCAAGCACACGCTGCACAAAGAGACCCGCTAGTAGCACCGTCCGGGAGGATGGTAAGATTCATCTTCCCTACGGCCGTCCACCGGGTTCCGGTGTCCAGCCGCAAAGGGCAGTGGCTCAATTGGTAGAGCACCGGTCTCCAAAACCGGGGGTTGGGGGTTCGAGTCCCTCCTGCCCTGCTCGAGGATTTTTTCGACACGAAGTAACCGGAGTAGCAACGAGAGACGTGAGATGAACCGCGAACAGAAGCGCATGATGCAGCGACAGGGACAGGTGGGCGCCGACGGCGCCGCTTCGTCGCGGCGCACCACGGCTCAGGACGTCCAGCGCCGCCGCGGCCAACGCACCAGGCCGCGTCAGTTCCTGCGCGAGATCCGCGACGAGATGCGCCAGGTCTCCTGGCCGACGCGTCCCGAGCTGATCAACTACACCACCATCGTGCTGTTCGTCCTGATCTTCATGACCGCGCTGATTTTCGGCCTCGGCTACGGCTTCTCGAAGTTCGTAACGTTCCTCTTCACGAAGTAAGGCGACAACAATGAGCGATATTGAGACCACCAACGACGTCGAGAAGGACGTGGCCAACGACGAGATTCTCGACGTCACCATTCTCGAGGACGGCCTCGACGAGGAGCCGATCGTCGAGAGCGCGTTCGACCGTCCCGGTCGCTGGTACATCGTGCACACCTTCGCCGGCCACGAGCAGAAGGTCATCGGCGCGCTCAACAACATCATTAAGAGCCGCGAGCTGACCGACAGCATCTACGAGATCTACCTGCCCGAAGAGGACGTGACCGAGTTCAAGGGCGGCAAGAAGGTCACGGTCTCCAAGCGCATGTTCCCGAGCTACCTGCTCATCCGCTGCGAGCCGGATCCCGAGATCTTCTACGTCATCGGCTCGACGCCGGGCGTGACGGGTTTCGTCGGCGCCGAGAAGACTCGCCCGACGGCCCTGACGCGCCGCGAGGTCGACAACATCATCCGTCCCTTCGTCGAGGGCGTGGAGGTGCCGAGCGCGAAGCGTCGCATGCCGACCCACGAGTTCGAGGTCAACGACACCGTCCAGATCAAGACCGGTCCCTTCGCGACGTTCTCCGGCCACGTCGCCGAGATCAACGAGGACCAGCTCAAGGTCAAGGTGCTGGTGGACATCTTCGGACGAGAGACCCCCGTGGAGCTTGACTTCACGCAGATTACGAAGCTCTAGAGAACTGGTGCAAGGAGAAAGCCATGGCTAAAAAAAGGGTTGTTGCAGTCGTAAAGATTCAGCTCGAGGCAGGCGGGGCAACGCCCGCGCCGCCGGTCGGCACCGCGCTCGGACCGCACGGCATCCAGACGATGGAGTTCTGCAAGCAGTACAACGCCGCCACCGAGTCGATGCGCGGAACGGTCATCCCCGTGGATATCTCGATCTACGAGGACCGTTCCTTCACGTTCGTCCTGAAGACCCCGCCGACGCCGGTGCTGCTGCGCCAGGCCGCGGGGGTCGCCAAGGGCGCCCACACCGCGGGTCGCGAGACCATCGCGTCGATCACGATGGCCCAGGTCGAGGAGATCGCCACCACCAAACTCAAGGACCTCAACACCGACGACCTCGAGATGGCCAAGCTCCAGGTGGCGGGCACTGCCCGCTCCATGGGCATCACAGTGGCGGGCTAGGAGAGAACGATGAAGCACGGCAAAAAGTACATAAACGCTCTGGCGCAGGTTGACCGCGAGGAACTGCTCACGATCAAAGAGGCGCTGGACAAGGTGAAGAAGCTGTCGACGGCCAAGTTCGACGAGACCGTCGAGGTCGCCATCCGTCTTGGCATCGACCCCCGCAAGGCCGAGCAGATCGTGCGAGGCACGCTCTCGCTTCCGGCGGGCACCGGCAAGACCAACCGCGTCGCCGTCTTCGCCGGCGGCGAGGCCGCTCAGGCCGCCCGTGACGCGGGAGCCGACATCGTCGGCGCCGAGGACCTGGTCGCCAAGGTGGCCGGTGGCTTCCTCGACTTCGACATCGCCATCGCCACGCCCGACCTCATGGGCCAGGTCGGTGGACTCGGCCGCGTGCTCGGACCGCGCGGCCTGATGCCGAATCCCAAGACCGGCACCGTGACCATGGACGTCGCCAAGGCCGTCACCGAGTTCAAGGGCGGCCGCGTCGAGTACCGCAGCGACAAGATCGGCAACGTGCAGCTGCGGGTCGGCAAGGTCGGCTTCAGCCTCGAGGACCTGGTGCGCAACGTGCAGGCCGTGGTCGACGAGATCGTCCGCGTCAAGCCCGCCAGCGCCAAGGGCCGGTACCTCATGAGCATCACGGTCTCGTCGACGATGGGACCTGGTGTCAAGATCGACCCGACCCGCACCAAGGAAGTCGACGAGGCGCTGATCGGCGCCTAGGCACCGTTTTGACGGGGCCCGCGCCGCGTCGCTACGATGTACCCCGCGCACGAAGTTGGTGCCACCGCTTTAGAAGAACGCCGAAGACATCCGGTGTGGGAAACCACGTAAGTGGCCGCAAGGTCCGCCTGACGAGGAGCTCGAGTCCGACCCCCGGGTCCGGCTCGTTCGCTTGGATGTCGAGGCCCGTACCGGGCGGCATCCGGTGAAGGAGTCAGCATGAGCAAGGTTCGCCCCGACAAGGTCGCTACCGTCAAAGAGGTCAAGAACCGGGTCGGCTCCACGTCGACGGCCGTGGTGACCGAGTACCGTGGCCTGACCGTGGCCGAGATCTCCACCCTCCGACGCAATCTGAGGGTCCTGGGCGCCGACTTCAAGGTGTACAAGAACAGCCTGGTGCGACGCGCCATCAGCGGCACCGAGGTCGAGTCGCTGACCGAGTACCTCGAGGGTCCCACCGCCATTGCCTTCATCGACGGCGACCTGTCGGCCGTGGCCAAGGCGCTGCGCGACTTCGCCAAGGACTCGCCCAAGCTGATCGTGAAGGGTGGCGTCGCTGACGGCAAGGCCCTCTCGTTCAAGGACCTGGTGTCCCTGGCCGACCTGCCAAGCCGCGACGTGCTGCTGGCGCAGTTCGCCGGCCTGCTGGCCTCACCCCTTCGCACCATGGCCGGCCTCTTGAAGGCCGTCCCGCAAAACTTCGCCTACGGCCTCTCAGCCCTCATCGACAGCAAGGGCGGCCCCGCCGCCCCCGCCGCCGACCAGGTCGAGGCCGCCGAGACTCCGGCCGGGGTCGAGGAAGCTGCACCCGCAGCGAGCGACGACGCCGCGGCACCTGTCGCGGAGGTCGCGGCTGAGGAAGAGGCCCCCGTGGCCGACGCCGACGCCGAAACCACCGAGGCTCCTCTCGAGGACGCCGCGAGCGAACCGGCCGAATAGTCCACATCAACGTAGTACCGAAACGAAGAAAAGAAAGGAATCACCATGGCTGCAACCCTGACCAAGGAACAGATTCTCGACGGCATCGCTGAGCTTTCTGTCATCGAACTGAGCGAATTGCTCAAGGAGTTCGAAGAGAAGTTCGGCGTGACTGCTGCGGCTCCCGCGGCCGTTGCCGCTCCGGCCGCCGCTGGCGGTGGCGCTGGCGCCGAGGAAGTCGAGGAGAAGAGCGACTACGACGTCATTTTGACGGGTGGAGGCGACAAGAAGATTCAGGTGATCAAGGAAGTGCGTGCACTGACGAGCCTGGGACTGAAGGAAGCCAAGGACCTCGTGGACGGTGCCCCCAAGCCCGTGCTCGAGAAGGTCTCTAAGGCTGATGCCGAGAAGGCCAAGGCGGCCCTCGAGGCCGCCGGCGCAACGGTGGAACTCAAGTAGTTTCAACGTTTTGGAGGTACTAGCCCCGATTGGCGCGCCAATCGGGGCTAGTACTTTTTGCGGTGGTACTTGACCTCGGGCCAGAACCTGAATAGGGTGAGGCCAACCGTTAAGGCGGCCGCGTTTCCCAGGAGTGGGGAGCGCCACTTGCGCATTGCCCTAAGGAGCGACTAAAGTCGGTAGACCGTGCTCCTGCATTTAACTTCGTCGTCTCCTGTCGTCGGTGTGTCGTGTTGCCACGGAAAAGCCTGCAGCAGCCACCCACTCACACGGAGGATTGACCGTTGACGTCTCGGTCCACTAGCCCAGAACGCTTTAATTTCTCGGCACTAGGTGAAGCCCACCCCCTACCCAACCTCCTCGAAATTCAGCGAGACAGCTTCGACCTGTTCATGAAGCAGGGTCTACGAGAGGCTTTTGAAGCCATCTCGCCGATCAGCGACTTCACGGGCCGATTGTCGCTGGAGCTTGAGTTCGACCCTGACGACGTGGACCTGAAGAGCCCGCCGAAGTTCACCGTCGAGGAGTGCCGCCAGCGCGCCACCACCTACTCGCAGCCGATCTTCGTGCGTGCCCGCTTCCTGAACTCCGAGACCGGCGAGATCAAGGAACAGACCGTCTTCATGGGCGACTTCCCGATCATGACCGAGCAGGGGACGTTCATCATCAACGGCACCGAGCGCGTGGTTGTCTCCCAGCTCGTGCGCTCACCCGGAGTGCTGTTCCAGCCCGGCAAGGACGAGAAGGTCGCCTTCGAAGGCACGATCCACCCGAGTCGCGGTGAGTGGCTCCAGGTCGACCTCGAAGAGAAGAAGAACAAGGCGGCCAACGCCGGCGCCCGCATCGCGCGCAAGCGTCGCGTCTCGATCTTCACGCTGCTGCGTGCGCTCGATACCGCGATGGACGAGGCGTTCTTCGAGAGGTTCATTGCCCACTTCGACTTCCTCGAAGACCAGTTCCACGCGGACTGGAAGAAGGCGCACCTCGAGATCGCCAAGCACATGGACAAGTACAACATCGAGGATTCGCCCGAGAACTTCGTGCGCGCCAGCCAGGAGACCGCCTGGCTCGAGATCTACCGCCGCGCGCGTCCCGGCGAGGTGCAGACCATCGAGGCCGCCCGCCAGTACTTCGAGGGGGCGTTCTTCTCCGAGAAGCGCTACGACCTCTCGCGCGTCGGCCGCTACAAGCTCGACCGCAAGCTGGGCGACGAGGTCGCCAAGAACGTCGAACTGTTCGGTGACCTGCTCGCTCGTCCCAACGCCGACCTGCACGTCCTGTCCAAGGCCGAAGTGCTCGCCACGGCGACGTACCTGCTGAACCTGGCGCGTGATCGCACCGCCAAGGAGACCACCTACCACATCGACGACCAGGACCACTTCGCCAACCGACGCATCCGCAGCGTCGGCGAACTTATCCAGAACGCCCTGCGCACCGGCCTCTCGCGCATGGAGCGGGTCGTGCGCGAGCGCATGAACACCCAGGACGTCGAGGCGATCGCGCCCCAGACGCTGATCAACATCCGCCCGGTGATGTCGGCGATCAAGGAGTTCTTCGCCACCTCGCAGCTCAGCCAGTTCATGGACCAGAACAACCCGCTGTCGGGCCTGACCCACAAGCGCCGTCTCTCGGCGCTGGGACCAGGCGGACTCTCGCGCGAGCGTGCCGGCCTCGAGGTTCGAGACGTCCACTCGTCGCACTACGGGCGCATGTGCCCGATCGAGACGCCCGAAGGCCCCAACGTGGGCCTCATTGGCTACCTCGCGAACTACGCGCGCATCAACGGCTACGGCTTCATCGAGACGCCGTATCGAGTGGTGACCGGTGGCAAGGTGACTGGTGAGATCAGGTACTTCACCGCCGACGAGGAAGAGCGTTACGTCATCGCCCAGGCCAACACCGAGGTCGACGAAAAGGGCGTGATCCGCGCCGAGCGCGTGCTCGTGCGCCGGGGCCCGATTGGTACCGGCCTGCGTGTGGGTGCCTCGAACAAGTCCTCCTCGACGACGTCGGAGATCGACTTCGTCAAGCCCGACGAGGTCGAGCTGATGGACGTGTCGACCAAGCAGGTCATCTCGGTGGCCACCTCGCTCATCCCCTTCGTGGAGCACGACGACGCGCAGCGCGCGTTGATGGGCGCCAACATGCAGAAGCAGGCCGTGCCGCTGATCATGCCCGAGGCCCCGTTCGTCGGAACCGGCATGGAAGCGCGCGCCGCGTTGGACTCGGGTGACGTGCTGATCGCCGAGGGGGAGGGCGTCGTCAAGTCCGTCTCCGGTGACCGAATCGTCGTCGAGTACGAGAAGGACGTCACGGACCGCTACGGCAAGACCCTGGGCAAGAAGCAGTACAACCTGAACAAGTTCCGCCGCTCCAACCAGGACACCTCGATCAACCAGAAGCCCCTCGTCTTCGGCGGCGAGGTCGTCAAGGCCGGCGACCTGCTCGCCGACGGCACGAGCACCTTCAACGGCGAGCTCGCCCTGGGCAAGAACCTGCTCGTGGCGTACATGCCGTGGGAGGGCTACAACTACGAGGACGCCATCATCTTGAATGAGCGTCTCGTGCGTGATGACGTCCTGACCTCGATCCACGTCAAGGAATACGAGATCGACGCCCGCGACACCAAGCTGGGGGCCGAGGAGATCACCCGCGACATCCCGAACCTGCCCGACGACATCCTCGCCGACCTCGACGACCGCGGCATCGTGCGCATCGGCGCCGAAGTCGAGCCGGGTGACATCCTGGTGGGCAAGGTCACGCCGAAGGGCGAGACCGAGCAGTCACCCGAAGAGCGACTGCTGCGGGCCATCTTCGGTGAGAAGGCGCGCGAAGTGCGCGACACCTCCCTGAAGGTCCCCCACGGCGAGTCCGGCAAGGTGATCGACGTCAAGGTCTACAGCCGCGACGAGGACCACGAGATGCAGCCCGGTGTCAACCAGCTGGTCAAGGTCTACGTGGCCCAGAAGCGCAAGATCTCCGAAGGCGACAAGCTCGCCGGGCGCCACGGCAACAAGGGCGTCATCTCGAAGATCCTGCCCGAGGAGGACATGCCCTTCATGGCTGACGGCACCGCCGTCGACATCATCCTCAGCCCGCTCGGCGTGCCGAGCCGAATGAACGTGGGTCAGGTTCTCGAAAGCCACCTCGGCTACGCCGCCCGCTACGGCTGGGAAGGCATCGAGGTCAACCCTGCGGTCGGCACCTCGGGACACTCGGACCAGATGGATCCCGAGCACCGCCCGTACCGCAAGACCCGCCCCCGCACCGAGCCCGCCGTCTACGTGGCCACGCCGTCGTTCGACGGCGCCCACTGGGACGAGACCGAGCGCGCGAAGGACAAGCCGACGATCCAACACACCTTCGAGACGCTCAACGTCGACGGCGCCAACGGCAAGCACCTACTCGCCGGGGACAACGACGGCAAGGTCGCCCTGTACAACGGTCGCACCGGTGAGATCTACGACAACCCGATCTCGGTGGGCTACGCCTACATCTTGAAGCTCGCCCACATGGTCGACGACAAGATCCACGCCCGTTCGACGGGACCGTACTCGATGATCACGGCCCAGCCGCTCGGTGGCAAGGCGCAGTTCGGTGGCCAGCGCTTCGGCGAGATGGAAGTCTGGGCCCTCGAGGCCTACGGCGCCGCCTACGCGCTCCAGGAGCTCTTGACCGTCAAGTCCGACGACATGAAGGGCCGTGAGCGCGCCTACGAGGCGATCGTCAAGGGCCAGAACCTGCCCGAACCGGGGATCCCCGAGTCGTTCAAGGTGCTGATCAAGGAAATGCAGTCACTCTGTCTGAACGTCGAGGTGCGCGACAAGAACAAGCAGCACGTCGACCTTGCCGACACCGAAGAAGACTTCTTCTCCGTGACCCGCGAACTCGGGATCGACATCAGTCGACCCGAGCGGGGCAGCGATGAAGAGGATGCCCGCCGTGCCGCCGAAAGGAAGTTGTCATGAGTCCGCTAGACGTAAACCAGTTCGACGAATTGAGCATCGGTCTCGCTACGGCGCAGAACATCAGGAGTTGGTCGTCGGGAGAAGTGAAGAAGCCCGAGACGATCAACTACCGGACCCTGCGTCCCGAGAAGGACGGACTCTTCTGCGAGAAGATCTTCGGACCCCAGAAGGCGTGGGAGTGCGCGTGCGGCAAGTACAAGCGGGTGCGATTCAAGGGAATAGTCTGCGAGCGCTGCGGCGTCGAAGTCACCAGCGACAAGGTCCGCCGTGACCGCATGGGCCACATCGCCCTCGCGGCCCCGGTCGTGCACATCTGGTACCTGCGCGGCACCCGTTCGTGGCTGGCCTACCTGCTCATGGGTACCCTGCCGAAGGAAGAGTTGAAGGCCAAGCAGCTGGAGAAGGTCATCTACTTCGCCGCGCACATGGTCACCTACGTCGACATCGACCGACGCCACGCCGACGTCTCCGAGTTGCGCCAGGGACTGGCCGAAGAGCTCGTGGAGATCGGCGAGCGCGAGGTCAAGGCGCTCGACAACAAGCTCAAGGAAATCGAGGCCCGCGCCGCGAAGCTCGAGGCCGACGGCGCCAAGGAGTCAGAGCTTCGCGCCCTCCAGCGCGGCACCGAGAAGGAGCTCGACGGAGTGCGTTCGCGCTTCTCCGAGGAGCGCGAACTGGCCCGCCAGGCCTTCGACACCTTCGAGGCGCTCCACTCGCGCCAGATCATCGAGGACGAGGTGCTGTACCGCGAGATGGACTTCCGCTACGGCGAGTACTTCGAGGGTGGCATGGGCGCCAACGCGATCCTCCAGCTGATCGACCGGATGGACCTCGACCAGGAAGAGCTCGTGATGCGCGAGATGATCGACGCGAAGGACGGCCGCAAGCCGCTGAGCGCGCAGCGTCACGCCAAGTTCCTGAAGCGCCTGTCGATCGTGCAGTCCTTCAACCGTCGCGACGACCAGGGTCGACGCCTGAACGATCCGCGCGCCATGATCCTCGAGGCGATTCCCGTCATCCCGCCGGACCTGCGCCCGATGGTGCAGCTCGACGGTGGCCGCTTCGCGACCAGCGACCTGAACGACCTCTACCGTCGCGTCATCAACCGCAACAACCGCCTGAAGCGCCTGCTCGACCTCGGCGCACCGGACATCATCGTCAACAACGAGAAGCGCATGCTCCAAGAGGCCGTGGACGCGTTGTTCGACAACGGCCGCCGTGGCCGCCCCGTGGCGGGCCAGAGCGGACGTCCGCTCAAGAGCCTTTCGGACATGCTGAAGGGCAAGCAGGGCCGGTTCCGTCAGAACCTGCTCGGCAAGCGCGTCGACTACTCGGGACGTTCGGTCATCGTGGTGGGCCCCCAGCTCAAGCTGCACCAGTGCGGCTTGCCCAAGATGATGGCGCTCGAGCTCTTCAAGCCCTTCGTCATGAAGCGGCTCATCGAGACCCAGATGGCCCAGAACATCAAGAGCGCCAAGCGCATGGTCGAACGCCGCAAGGCGGTCGTGTGGGACGTGCTCGAAGAAGTGATCCGCGAGCACCCGGTGCTGCTCAACCGTGCACCGACCTTGCACCGCCTGGGCATCCAGGCTTTCGAGCCGGTGCTCGTCGACGGCAAGGCCATCCAGATCCACCCGCTCGTGTGCAAGGCGTTCAACGCCGACTTCGACGGTGACCAGATGGCCGTGCACGTGCCGCTCTCGGCCGAAGCGCAGGCCGAGGCACGGATCCTGATGCTCTCGACCAACAACATCTTCACGCCCGCGACCGGTCGTCCCATCACCGAGCCCGCTCAGGACATGGTGTTCGGTGCCTACTACCTGACGTTGCCCGCCGACGAGGTGCTGGAGAACCCGAGGGTCTTCCGTCACGTGTACGAGGTGGAGAACGCGCTGGGGGACAAGGTCATCGGGCTTCGCACGCCGATCGATATCCGCCCTCTCGAGGGATCCTCGCTCGACACGCGTCTCGAAGCCTCCGGCATCGAGGTCAAGGGGGCGAGCCGTTCGCTCGTCACCACGCCGGGCCGCGTCTTCTTCAACGAGGCGCTGCCGTTCGGATTCCGCTACGTCAACGAGCTGATCGGCAAGAACGCCATGCCGATCGGCGTCATCGTCGAGGAGATCTCGGGCAGCTTCGGCCGCCAGGAGGTCGCCGAGTCGCTCGACGCCATCAAGTCGCTGGGGTTCCGTTACGCCACGAAGTCAGGCCTGACCATCTCGATCGATGACGTCGTGACGACGTCGGAGAAGGCCGCCATCCTCGAGAAGTACGAGGAGCAGGCCGCCAAGGTCGAGACGAACTACCGGCGCGGCGTGATCGTCGACGACGAGCGTCGTCAGCAGGAGATCGAGATCTGGACGAACGCGAACAAGGAGGTCGGTGACGCTACCGACCGTGCCATGAACGCGAAGTTCGACAACCCGATCCGCATGATGGTCGACTCGGGCGCTCGAGGCAACAGCCAGCAGATCCGCCAGATCGCCGCCATGAAGGGCCTCGTGTCGAACCCGCGCGGTGAGATGATTCCTCGCCCGATCAAGTCTTCGTTCCGCGAAGGCCTCTCGGTCCTTGAGTACTTCATCTCGACCCACGGCACCCGCAAGGGCCTGGGCGACACCGCCCTGCGCACCGCGGACTCCGGCTACCTGACCCGCCGACTCGTCGACGTCGCTCAGGAGCTCATCGTCAAGGAGTTCGACTGCGCCACGACCCGTGGCATGTGGATCGAGCACGTCGCGCCGGACACCCGTGGCCAGCGCGCCCACCTCGAGACCAAGCTGTGGGGCCGCGTGGTCTCCGAGCCCGTGACGCTGTCGGACGGTTCGACCGTCGCCGCGGGAACCATGCTGATGGTCGACGACGTCGAGCGCCTGCGCGACGACCCGGCGGTGACGCGCGTTCGCGTGCGCACGACGCTGACCTGCGACGCGATCCAGGGAGTCTGTGCCGCCTGTTACGGCCTGTCGCTCGCGACCCACCAGCTCGTAGAGCTCGGTGAGGCCGTCGGCGTCATCGCCGCGCAGTCGATCGGCGAGCCCGGAACCCAGCTGACCATGCGCACCTTCCACTCCGGTGGTGTGACCGAGAGCGACATCACCCACGGCCTGCCGCGCGTGGTGGAGCTCTTCGAGGCCCGCACCCCCAAGGGCGCCGCGAAGGTGGCGGAGTTCTCCGGAGTCGTGCGCGTTGAGCTGATCGGCCGTGAGCGCAAGGTCACGATCATCGGCAACGACGGCGAGGTCCAGGAGGAGGCGATCTCGATCGCCCGCCACCTGCACGTCGAGGACGGCCAAGAGGTCGAGGTCGGCATCCCGCTGCACGATGGGCCGCTGGACCCCAAGCTCATGATGAAGTTCCGCGGGACGCGCGAGACCCAGCAGTACCTGACCGAGGAAGTCCAGAACGTCTACCGCGACCAGGGTGTGTCGATTCACGACAAGCACATCGAGCTGATAGTGCGCCAGATGACCCGTCGCGTCCAGATCGTCGACGACGGCGATTCGCCGTGGCTGCCCGGGGCAATGGTGGACGTCAAGCTCTTCAACGACACCAACGACCAGCTGGAGGCCAGCGGCAAGGAAGCGGCCGACGGCCGGGCCCAGCTGATGGGCATCACCAAGGCCTCGTTGGCGACCGACTCGTGGCTCTCCGCGGCCTCCTTCCAGGAGACCACCCGTGTCCTGACCGAGGCGGCCATCGAGGGCAAGCGCGACCACCTCGTGGGTCTGAAGGAGAACATCATCATCGGCAAGCTGATTCCGGCCGGTTCTGGTCTGGAGTACTACAACCAGCGCGAGCTCCGTCTGGACATGCCCGACGCCGAACTGCTGCCCGCGTGGGCTCAGGTCTCGGATGACGACCTCGATTTGGCCAGTCTGCTGGGCGAAATCGCGGGAGATGACACCTTCAGCGCCGACCTGTCGGCCTTCCAGAACATCGGAACGGCCACGTACGACGAGTCGGCCTTGCCCGAAAACGAGATTGCCAACCCCGAAGACGAGATTGGTAACCAGGCCATCTAGCGCCTAGCCAGTGCTGCCGGCCCGCCGGGCCGGCAGCGGGCTTGGCGTTGTGAGGCGATTTGTCCTAGGATGTAAAGTCCGCGTGCCGGTAGTAGACGGCACGTACCAGAACGAAGCACAACTAGAAGAGGTTCCGCGTGCCCACAATTGCACAGTTGGTCAGAAAAGGCCGGCAGGACAAGATATCCAAGACCAAGACGCCGGCCCTGAAGGGGGCCCCGCAGCGTCGCGGTGTGTGCACCCGTGTCCACACGGTCACGCCCAAGAAGCCCAACTCGGCCCTGCGAAAGGTCGCCCGAGTGCGGCTCACCTCCGGCGTGGAGATCACCGCCTACATCCCCGGCGTCGGCCACAACCTGCAGGAGCACTCCATCGTGCTGGTGCGAGGCGGGCGTGTGAAGGACCTCCCAGGTGTTCGTTACAAGATCATCCGCGGCGCGCTGGACACCTCCGGTGTGCGTGACCGCAAGCAGGCCCGCAGTCGCTACGGCGCCAAGAAGGAGAAATAATGCCTCGTAAAGGCCCCGCTGAACGTCGTGAACTTGTCCCGGACCCGATCTACAAGTCGGTGCTGGTGACCCAGGTGACCAACAAGATCCTCGAGCGCGGAAAGCGCACCATCGCCGAGCGCATCGTCTACACCGCCCTCGAGCAGGTCGAGCAGAAGACCGGGGCGGACCCCGTCGCGGCCCTGAAGCGCGCCCTGGAGAATGTCCGTCCCGAGCTCGAGGTTCGCAGCCGCCGGGTCGGCGGCACGACCTACCAGGTTCCCGTGGAGGTTCGCCCCCGCCGATCGACCACGCTGGCCATCCGCTGGCTCACCGACTTCGCCAAGAAGCGTCGCGAGAAGACCATGGCCGAGCGCCTCGCCAATGAGATCATCGATGCCAGCAACGGCGTTGGCGCCGCGGTCAAGCGCCGCGAGGACATGGCCAAGATGGCCGAGTCCAACAAGGCCTTCGCTCACTACCGCTGGTAATCAAAGAGAGTTATTGAAATGACAGCACGCGAATTCCCCCTCGAAAAGGTTCGCAACATCGGCATCATGGCCCACATCGACGCGGGCAAGACCACGACGACCGAGCGCATCCTCTTCTACACCGGCAAGAACTACAAGATCGGTGAGGTGCACGAGGGTGCGGCCACCATGGACTGGATGGTCCAGGAGCAGGAGCGCGGCATCACGATCACGTCGGCGGCGACGACCTGCCAGTGGAACGGCCACCGGATCAACATCATCGACACCCCGGGCCACGTCGACTTCACCGTAGAGGTGGAGCGCTCACTTCGCGTGCTCGACGGCGCCGTGGCGGTCTTCGACGCCGTGGCCGGCGTGGAGCCCCAGACCGAGACCGTCTGGCGCCAGGCCAACAAGTACCACGTGCCGCGCATCTGCTTCGTGAACAAGATGGACCGCGTCGGCGCGGACTTCTTCCGCTGCGTCGACATGATCGCCGACCGCCTCGACTGCGTGCCGGCCATCATCCAGCTGCCGATCGGCGCGGAGGGCAACTACAAGGGGATCATCGACCTGTGCTCGATGAACGCCACGATCCACCACGACGACCACGGTGAAGTACTCGAGATCATCGACATCCCCGACGAGTTCAAGGACCTGGCCGAGGAGTACCACCACAAGCTGCTCGACGTGCTGACCCGCTTCGACGACATCTTGATGGAGAAGGTGCTCGGCGACGAGGAGATCAGCGCGGCCGACATCCGTCGCGCGCTTCGCGTGGGGACCCTCGAGAACCACTGCGTGCCGATCCTGAACGGCAGCGCCTTCAAGAACAAGGGCGTCCAGCCGATGCTCGACGCCGTCGTCGACTTCCTGCCGTCGCCCGTCGACCTTCCGCCCACCCAGGGCACCAAGCCCGGCAAGGAGGAGGTCCTCGAGCGCAAGCCGTCGGACGACGAGCCCTTCTCCGCGCTCGCCTTCAAGATCATGACCGACCCCTACGTCGGCAAGCTGATCTACCTGCGCGTGTACTCGGGCACCCTGGAAAAGGGCGACACGGTCGTCAACACGACCAAGGGAATGAAGAAGGAGCGCCTCGGGCGCCTCCTGTTGATGCACGCGAACAACCGCGAGGACCTGGACACGATCCGTACCGGCGACATCGTCGCTGCGGTGGGCCTCAAGCAGGTCACGACCGGTGACACGCTGAGCTCGGTCGACTTCCCGATCCAGCTCGAGACGCTCACCTTCCCCGAGCCCGTCATCCACGTCGCCGTCGAGCCCAAGACCAAGGCCGACCAGGAGAAGCTCTCCAAGGCCCTCTACGCGCTGTCCGAGGAGGATCCCACGTTCCGTGTGCGCACCGACGTGGAGACCGGCCAGACCGTCATCTCGGGCATGGGCGAGCTGCACCTCGAGGTGCTCGTCGACCGCATGATGCGCGAGTTCGCCGTGGACGCCAACGTGGGCAAGCCCCAGGTCGCCTACCGCGAGACCGTACGCAAGAAGGTCGAGAAGGTCGAGGAGAAGTACGTCCGCCAGACCGGCGGCAAGGGCCAGTACGGCCACGTGGTCATCACCCTCGAGCCCACGGGCCCCGGCGGCGGCTACGAGTTCTGCGACGAGATCACCGGCGGAGTCATCCCCAAGGAGTACATCCAGCCGGTCAACCAGGGCATCACCGAGGCGCTGACCTCGGGCGTCCTGGCGGGATATCCCGTGGTGGACGTGCGCGTTCGCCTGACCTACGGCAGCTACCACGACGTCGACTCCTCGGAGATGGCGTTCAAGATCGCGGGATCGATCGCGGTCAAGAAGGCCGCCCGCCTCGCCAGTCCGGTCCTGCTCGAGCCGATCATGGCCGTCGAGGTCGTGACGCCCGACGACTACATGGGCGACGTCATCGGCGACCTTTCCAGCCGCCGCGGTCGCGTGGAGGGCATGGAGCAGGTGGGCAATAGCCAGGCAATTAGGGCACTTGTGCCCCTGGCCGACATGTTCGGCTACGCTACTGACCTGCGTTCTCGCACCCAAGGGCGCGCGACGTACACCATGCAGTTCAATTCCTACGCAGAAGTGCCCGAGTCGATCGCGAAAGAGATCGTCGCCAAGGCTACCGGCGCGTAAGAACGCTGGGTAACCAGCGATAAACAGGTCCAAACCGTCGTCGGGGAGGGCCAAAGAAACCCCGACGGGTCCATAATGGGCCAGTCACTAGAGAGAAAGTCAGTCCCCGACAATGGCAAAGAAGAAGTTCGAGCGCACTAAGCCGCACGTAAACATCGGAACAATGGGTCACATTGACCACGGCAAGACCACGCTTACCGCCGCCATCACCAAGGTCCTCTCCGAGCGTATTCCCGGGACCTCCTTCACGCCCTTTGACCAGATCGACAAGGCCCCCGAAGAGCGCCAGCGCGGGATCACCATCTCGATCGCCCACGTGGAGTACGAGACGGCCAACCGCCACTACGCCCACGTGGACATGCCCGGTCACGCCGACTACGTCAAGAACATGATCACGGGCGCCGCCCAGATCGACGGCGCCATCCTCGTGGTCTCGGCGACCGACGGTCCCATGCCCCAGACCCGTGAGCACGTGCTGCTCGCGCGCCAGGTCGGCGTTCCCTACATCGTGGTGGCCCTCAACAAGGCCGACATGGTCGACGACGAGGAGCTCCTGGAGCTCGTCGAGATGGAGATCCGCGAGCTGCTGACCAGCTACGACTTCCCCGGCGACGACATTCCGATCATCCGAGTCTCGGCGCTCAAGGCCCTCGAGGGTGACGCGGCGTGGGGCGACAAGATCGTCGAGCTCATGGACGCGGTTGACTCGTACATCCCCGAGCCGGTGCGTTCGACCGAGAAGCCCTTCCTGATGTCGATCGAGGACGTCATGTCGATCACCGGCCGTGGCACCGTCGTGACGGGCAAGGTCGAGCAGGGCGTCGTGAAGGTCGGCGACGAGGTCGAGGTCGTTGGACTTCGTCCCACCACCAAGACCGTCGTGACCGGCATCGAGATGTTCCGCAAGCTGCTCGACGAGGGCCGCGCCGGTGACAACCTGGGCGCCCTTCTGCGTGGTACCAAGAAGGAGGACGTCGAGCGCGGCCAGGTGCTGTGCAAGCCGGGCTCGATCACCCCGCACACGGTGTTCGAGGCCTCGGTCTACGTCCTGACCAAGGCCGAAGGCGGCCGTCACAAGCCCTTCTTCGCCAACTACCGTCCGCAGTTCTACTTCCGCACCACCGACGTCACTGGCACCATCGAGCTGCCGGCGGGCACCGAGATGGTCATGCCTGGTGACAACACCGAGATGACCGTGACCCTGGGCAAGCCGATCGCCATGGAAGAGGGCCTCACCTTCTCCATCCGCGAGGGCGGCCGCACCGTGGGTTCGGGCCGCGTCATAAAGATCCTGAAGTAGTTCGATCATGGCCGACAACCGTCAAATGATCCGAATCCGGCTGAAGGCCTTCGATCACGGAATACTGGACCAGTCCTGCGCGAAGATCGTCCAGACGGTCGAGCGAACGAACGCCCGCGTCCAGGGGCCCGTGCCCCTGCCGACGGAGAAGCACCGCTACACGGTGGTTCGTGGACCCCACAAGCACAAGGACAGCCGCGAGCACTTCGAGATGCGCGTGCACAAGCGCCTCTTGGACATCGTGGACCACACCGCCAAGACGGTCGACTCGCTCCAGCGGCTCGATCTTCCGGCCGGCGTGGACATCGAGATCAAGATTCGCCAGAATTAGCGCCCTCGGACCCCTCCAGCGACTTTGCGCTGGCGGGGTCCGGAGGTGTACAGTAAGAAGCCCCCACATTCGTGGTGGAGTCCGCAATTTCGGTTGCGGTGAACAAGAGATGTGTTCAGTTGCCTTGAAAAGGAACGCTGAACCAAACAAGTCGAGCGCTCCGTTCGGGTTTTGTGACCCGGCGGAGCGTCTGTGTGTCGGACGAACCGATACGCAGAATTTCAGTAGAGAGAGGCAAACGTGGCGGCCAAAGCGATCGTCGGCGAGAAGGTGGGCATGACCCAGGTCTGGGACGACCAGAACCGGGCCATACCTGTCACGGTTGTCCGTGTCAGTCCAGCTCGCGTCGTCCAGGTAAAGACTCCCGAGAAGGAGGGCTACAGCGCCCTGCAGGTCACGTGGGGCACGCGCCGCACGTCGACGCTGTCAAAGCCTGAGATCGGGCACTTCGACAAGTCCGGCGTCACGCCGGGCAAGAAGCTCGTCGAGCTGCGCCTCGATGACGTCACCGGCTACAGCGTGGGCCAGGAGATCCTGGTCGATGTGCTGGAAAAGGGCGAGATGATCGACGCCACGGCCGTCTCCAAGGGAAAGGGTTTCACCGGCAGCATGAAGCGCCACAACTTCTCCGGACAGGGCGCTTCGCACGGTAACCACAAGCACCACCGTGCGCCGGGATCGATCGGCGCCTGCGCCACGCCCGGACGCGTCTTCAAGGGCACCAAGATGTCGGGCCGCTCCGGTGGCGGCCAGGTGACCACGACCAACCTCGAAGTGATCGGGGTCGACGTCGAGCGCAGCCTCATCCTCGTGAAGGGTGCCGTTCCCGGTCCCCGCGGCGGCGTGGTGGTGCTGCGCACCTCGGTGAAGAATCCGATGAAGGCCGGAGGCAAGCGATGAGCGATGTCTTTACCCTGCGCGGTCCCGTCAAGAAGGACCGACCCGAGCCCGCCAAGCGCTCGGTGACCCGAAAGAGCCTCGACGGCCAGGAACTGGGCACCGTGGACCTCGAGCCCACGATCTTCGGCATCCAGCCGAACATGGCCGTGCTGCACCAGGTCATCAAGGCCCAGCTCGCCGCCAAGCGTTCCGGCACCCAGTCCACCAAGACCCGCAAGGAAGTCAGCGGTGGCGGCCGCAAGCCGTTCAACCAGAAGGGGACCGGCAGCGCCCGTCAGGGAACGATCCGCGCGCCGCAGTACCCGGGCGGTGGAATCGCGCTCGGGCCCAAGCCCCGCAAGTACGACCAGAAGACCCCGAAGAAGATGATCCGCCTCGCCCTGTTCTCGGCGCTGTCGGACCGCGCCGAGATGGAGCGCGTCTGCCTCATCGACGGCTTCTCGACCTGGTCCCAGCCCAAGACCAAGGAGGCGCTCGTCGCCCTGTCGGCGCTCGGCCTGGACGGCAAGGTGCTGGTGGTGCTGACGCGCGAGGACGACGTGGCCTACCACTCGTTCGCCAACCTCCAGAACGTCAAGACCATCGACGCCGGCGAGATCAATGCCTACGACATCTTGGACGCGGACTGGATCGTCTTCACCGACGCCACGTTGCCCGTCGCGAGGGAGACCAACTAATGCGTGATGCCATGAGCGTTCTCATCCGTCCGGTGGTCTCCGAGAAGACCTACGCGCTGATGGAGAAGCGTACCTACGTGTTCGTGGTCGACCCCAGGGCGACCAAGATCGACGTGCGCAACGCCGTCGAGCAGGCCTTCAACGTGAAGGTCACCAACGTCAACACTCTCAACCGCAAGGGCAAGTCGACGCGCAATCGTCGCACCGGTGTCACGGGCCAGCGCCCGGGCACGAAGCGGGCCATCGTCACCCTCAAGCAGGGCGACTCGATCAACCTCTTCGAGAGCTAAGGACAGGCATGGCACTGCGTCATCGCAAACCCACCAGCCCCGGTCGTCGTTTCCAGACGGTGTCGGACTTCGCTGAAATCACCAAGAGCAGCCCGGAGAAGTCGCTGCTCGCACCCAAGCCCAAGACGGGTGGCCGCAACAACTACGGCCGCAAGACTTCGCGTCACCGTGGTGGCGGCCACAAGCAGCAGTACCGCATCATCGACTTCAAGCGTAACAAGGACGCCATCCCCGCCAAGGTCGCCGCGATCGAATACGACCCGAACCGCACGTGCCGTATCGCCCTGCTGCACTACCTCGACGGCGAGAAGCGCTACATCCTCGCGCCCAACGGCCTCAAGGTCGGCGACATGGTCGAGTCCGGCCCCAAGGCCGACATCCGTACCGGCAACACGCTGCCCATGCGCTTCATCCCCACCGGTTCGACGGTCCACAACGTGGAGCTTCGTCCTGGCGGCGGAGGCAAGATGGCCCGCAGCGCCGGGATGGGCGTGCAGCTCGTCGCCAAGGACGGCGGCTTCGCCACCCTGCGCCTGCCCTCCACCGAGATGCGACGCGTGTCGATCGACTGCCGCGCCACGCTCGGCATCGTTGGCAACTCGGAGCACGAGCTCATCAAGATCGGCAAGGCCGGACGCAACCGCTGGAAGGGCATCCGCCCCCAGACGCGCGGCGTGGCGATGAACCCGGTCGACCACCCGCTCGGTGGTGGTGAGGGCAAGACTTCCGGTGGACGCCACCCGGTGTCGCCGTGGGGTCAGCCAGAAGGTCGTACGCGTCTGCCAAAGCAGTCGGACGCGCTCATTATTCGTCGCCGCCGTGGACGCGGCGCGCGGAGGTAGGTAGACAATGTCACGCAGCTTAAAAAAGGGCCCTTTCATCGACGCCCACCTGTTGAAGAAGGTGGACGCGATGAACGCCGCTAACGAGAAGAAGGTCATCAAGACCTGGAGCCGTCGCTCGACGATCATCCCCGACATGGTCGGCCACACCTTCGCCGTGCACGACGGGCGCCGTCACGTTCCGGTCTTCTGCAACGAGTCCATGGTGGGCCACAAGCTCGGCGAGTTCGCTCCGACGCGCACCTTCCGGTTCCACGCCGGCCAAGAGAAGACGGGCAGGCGCTGATGACCGGTCCCAAGACCAACGAACGTCCGGGAACCCGGGCCACCCTGCGCGGCTATCACATGTCGGCGAGCAAGGCCCGCGTGGTGCTGAACCTCGTGCGCAACGAAGACGTGAACACCGCCCGCGAGATCCTGGCGGGCACCACCCGCGAGGCCGCAGGCGTCATCGGCAAGGTGCTGGCGTCCGCCGTCGCCAACGCCGTGACCAACGACGGCATGAACGCCGATGAGCTCTACATCTCGGCGGCCTTCGCCGACGAGGGCATCACCATGAAGCGCTTCACGCCCCGTGCGCGCGGACGGGCCGGCAAGATCCTCAAGCGCTCGTGCCACATCACGGTGATCGTGTCGCGCCTGGACGAGGATCGCCTCGAGGTCCTGCGCGCCCAGCGCAACGCCCAAGCGGCCGTGTCGCGCACGCGCCGGGTGGCGTCGTCGCGCCGTCGCGCCGACCAGCAGGCGAGCCTCAACAAGCGCGAGGCCGCGGCCGAAGAGGTGGAGGTCGAGCCGGTCGACACCGACGTGGTCGAGACCGAGATGGTCGAGAACGCCATCGTCGAGCAGCAGGTCATCACCGATGTGGTCGACGGCGAGGTTCTCGACGCCGAGGTCGAAGAGACGTCCGCTGAGGAGACTCCCGCGGACGAGACGGTGTCCGACGACACCACGGAGGAGACGAACTAATGGGTCAGAAGGTAAACCCCTACGGTTTCCGCCTCGGCATCACGACGGACTGGAAGTCGCGCTGGTTCAAGGAGCGCGGCTACAAGGACCTCGTCATCGAGGACTGGAAGATCCGCGACTACCTCACCAAGCAGCTCGAGAGCGCTGCGGTGAGCCGCATCGAGATCGAGCGCAGCTCGGATCGCATCCGCGTCGACATCCACACCGCCCGTCCGGGCATCGTGATCGGCCGCCGCGGCGCCGAGGCCGAGCGCCTGAAGAAGGACCTGGAGAAGATCACGGGCCAGAAGAACAAGATCTCGCTGAACATCCAGGAGATCAAGCAGCCCGAGCTCGACGCCGCGTTGATCGCCCAGGGCATCTGCGACCAGCTGCTGCGCCGCGTGGCGTTCCGCCGCGCCATGAAGCGAGGCATCCAGACCGTCCAGAAGGCCGGGGCCATGGGTGTGAAGATCCAGGCGTCGGGCCGTCTCGGCGGCGCCGAGATGTCACGGCGCGAGTCGTACCGCGAGGGTCGCGTCCCGCTGCACACGCTGCGCGCCGACATCGACTACGGCTTCCGCGAGGCCCGCACCAACACCGGACGCATCGGCGTGAAGGTGTGGATCTACAAGGGCGACATCCTGCCCTACCAGCTGACCAACGACGAGAAGATCGTCCGCGAGGCCGCCATGGCCGCCGGGGACGCCGTGCCCGTCGCCAGTGGCGCCGCCAGCGCTCCCAAGGGAGTCGTGCGCGCCGGCGGCGGACGCCGCCGCGTCGAGACCGAGCCGGTTGCCGTCGAGGTCGTCGAGGAGGCCGTCGTCGACGCGAACCCCACGGACCTGCTCGTCGTGAGCGCCGAGGTCGAGCGCCAGTTGAGCGTCGAGGAAGAGATCGAGCGCCGCACGGCCCAGGAGCACACCGACACGCCGCACTTCCGAAAGGACGCCGAGTAATCATGTTGATGCCCCGCAAGGTAAAGCACCGTAAGCAGCACCGTGGTCGCATGACCGGCATGGCCAAGGGCGGCGTCGAGCTGACCTTCGGCGACTTCGGCATCCAGGCGCTCGAGCGCGGCTGGATCACCGCGCGCCAGATCGAATCGGCACGTATTGCCATGACCCGACACGTCAAGCGTGGCGGGAAGGTCTGGATCCGCGTCTTCCCGGACAAGCCGGTCACCCAGAAGCCGGCCGAGACCCGCATGGGCTCGGGCAAGGGCAACCCCGAGTTCTGGGTCGCCGTCGTGAAGCCGGGACGCATCATGTTCGAACTCGGTGGCGTGGACGAGACCCTGGCGCGCGCCGCCATGGAGCGGGCCATCCAGAAGCTGCCGATCAAGGCCAGGTTTGTCGTTCGCCCCGGCACCCACGGCACACCGGAGGTAACCATCTAATGGCCAAGACCAAAGAACGCACTGCGGAGCTCCGGCTCCTCGGCGACGCGGAGATGCTGGAGCGCTTGAGCGAGGCTCGTCGCGAGCTGTTCAACCTGCGCTTCCAGCTCGCCACCGGTCAGCTCGACAACTCGGCACGGCTTGGCGAGGTGCGCAGGGAGATCGCGCGCCTGGTCACGTTCCTGCGCGAGCGTGAAATCGCGGCCCACGAGGCCGCTGAGGAAGGTGAGTAGTCATGACTGACACCACGAACGACACGTCCCGCGAGAATCCCCGCAAGGTCCGAGAGGGCATCGTCGTCTCGAACAAGATGGACTCGACGCTGGTCGTCGCGGTGAACGAGCGGGTGAGCCACCCCCGTTACTCCAAGACCGTCCAGCGCACCAAGAAGCTCTACGTCCACGACGAGAAGAACGAGGCCAAGATCGGCGACCGCGTGCGGGTCCAGGAGACCCGTCCGCTGTCCAAGCTCAAGCGCTGGCGCCTGACCGAGATCGTGGAGCGTGCTCGATGATTCAGCAAGAGTCCCGCCTCAAGGTGGCCGACAACAGCGGTGCGAAGGAAGTCCTCTGCATTCGCGTGCTCGGCGGATCGCGCCGGCGTTACGCCTCGATCGGCGACGTCTTCATCGCCACGGTCAAGGACGCCATCCCCGGCGCCCAGGTGAAGAAGGGTGACGTGGTTCGCTGCGTCGTCGTTCGCACCGCCAAGGAGAAGCGCCGTCCCGACGGTTCCTACATCAAGTTCGACGAGAACGCCGCGGTGCTGATCAACGATCAGCTCCAGCCGCGCGGCACCCGAATCTTCGGGCCCGTCGGCCGCGAGCTTCGCGACAAGAAGTTCATGCGCATTATTTCCCTGGCGCCGGAGGTGCTGTAATGAAGATCCGTAAGGGTGACGACGTGCTCGTGCTCGCGGGTAAGTTCCGCGGTGAGCGGGCCAAGGTCGAAGAAGCCTTCCCGGCCACCAACAAGGTGATCCTCGATGGCCTCAACGTGGCCAAGCGCGCCACGAAGCAGACCGGCGCGACCATGCAGGCCGGCATCATCGACAAGCTGATGCCGCTGCACGTGTCGAACGTCGCGCTCTGGTGCACGGGCCACAAGGGCCCCGCCAAGGTCGGTTACCGCGAGGCAGACGGCGTGAAGATCCGCGTCTGCCGCAAGTGTGGAGAGGCGCTATGAGTACCACCGTTCGCCCGCGTTTGAAGGTCCGCTACGACCAGGAGATCCGCGCGGCCTTGCAGGAAGAGCTGGGCCTCGACAACATCATGCAGGTGCCCCGCCTGACCAAGATCGTGCTGAACTCCGGGGTCGGCAAGGCCACCCAGCAGGTCTCGCTGCTCGAAGGCGCCCAGCGCGACCTCGAGCAGATCACGGGCCAGAAGCCGATCGTGACGCGCGCCAAGAAGTCGATCGCGAGCTTCAAGCTGCGCGAGGAGCAGGCCATCGGGACCAAGGTCACCCTGCGCGGCGACCGCGCCTGGGAGTTCTTCGACCGGCTCCTGAGCCTGGCCATTCCCCGCATCCGTGACTTCCGAGGCCTGTCGCCGAATTCGTTCGACGGCCGAGGGAACTACACGTTCGGCATCAACGACCAGCTGATCTTCCCCGAGATCGACTACGACAAGATCGACGCGCCGCGTGGTTTCGACATCACCATCGTCACCACGGCCGCGAACGACGAGCAAGGGCGCGCATTCTTGCGCGCCTACGGCTTCCCCTTCAAGCAGGAGAATCAATAGACATGGCGAAGAAAGCTCTCCGAATCAAGCAGCAGCAGACCCCGAAGTTCTCGACGCGTGCCTACACGCGCTGCGAGCGCTGTGGCCGGCCGCGCTCGGTGTACCGCAAGTTCGGCCTGTGCCGCATCTGCCTGCGTGTGATGGTGCACGCCGGCGAGGTGCCGGGCGTGACCAAGGCCAGTTGGTAGGTGCTGATATGACAATGACCGACCCAATCGCCGACATGCTCACGCGAATCCGCAACGCGAACTCCGCCATGTTCGACAGCGTCAAGATGCCCAGCTCGAAACTGAAGGAGAGCCTCGCCAAGGTCCTCCAGAGGGAGGGTTTCATCGCCGGCTTCACCGTCACCAAGGTGGAGGGCAAGCCCGCGCCGATCCTCGAGATCACCCTGAAGTACTCCGAGGACCGCCGCAAGACCATCGTCGGCATCAAGCGCGTCTCGAAGCCGGGACTGCGCATCTACAAGAAGTCCGACCAGATGCCCAAGGTCCTCGGCGGCGTCGGCGTGGCCGTCGTCTCGACGAGCCACGGCCTCATGACCGACCGCGAGGCTCGCAAGGCCAAGCTGGGTGGAGAGGTGCTGTGTTATGTCTGGTAACCAGTCGACAGTTTCCCGGGAGGTTCGCTGATGTCGCGCATCGGACGTAGTCCAATCACGGTTCCCTCGTCGGTGAGCGTCGACGTCGTCGACGGCGTCGTCACGGTGAAGGGCCCCAACGGGACCATGCACCGAACGCTGCCCGACGGCATCACCCTTCGCCAGGACGGCGATGTGCTCAACGTCGAGCGGATCAACGACGAGACCATGTACCGCTCCCTGCACGGCCTGACGCGCACGCTTGTCTCCAACATGGTGACCGGCGTGACCGACGGCTGGCGCAAGGAACTCGAGATCATCGGCGTGGGCTACCGCGCCGCCGCCGGCGCGACGGGGGTCCTGGACCTCGCGCTCGGTTTCTCGCACCCCGTGCAGTTCACCGCCCCCGAGGGGATCACCTTCGAGGTGCCCCTGCCGACGCGCGTGATCATCAAGGGTGCCGACAAGGAGGTCGTCGGCCAGGTGGCCGCGTCGATCCGCAAGCTCCGAAAGCCTGAGCCCTACAAGGGCAAGGGCGTGCGCTACCTCGGCGAACGAGTGGTGCGCAAGGCCGGAAAGGCAGCAAAGTAATGGCCCGTTCTACCTATGAATTGCGTCTGCGCCGTCACAAGCGCATCCGCCGCCGCCTCAGCGGCACGGCGGAGCGTCCGCGCGTCGCGGTGAGCCGCTCCAACAGGCACATCTCGGCACAGATCATCGACGACGTCGCCGGGCGCACCCTGGCCGCCGCGTCGTCGGTCGAACCGTCCCTCAAGGGCACCAGCGGTGGCAACATCGACGGCGCCAAGGCCGTGGCCGCCCTGCTCGCGCAGCGCGCCCAGGCCGCCAACATCACCACGGTGGTCTTCGACCGCGGTGGCTTCGACTACCACGGTCGCGTGGCCGCCTTCGCGGACACCCTGCGCGCCGCCGGACTGGAGTTCTAATGAGCGACCAAGAGCAGTACGAAGAGCGGACCATCAAGGTCAATCGCGTGTCCAAGGTCGTGAAGGGTGGACGTCGTTTCTCGTTCACCGCGCTCATGGTCATCGGCGATGGCAACGGCAAGGTCGGCCTCGGTTACGGCAAGGCCAAGGAAGCCGGACTCGCCGTGCAGAAGGGCATCGAAGAGGCGCGCAAGAACCTCTTCGACGTGCCCCTCGCCGGCACGACCATCGTCTACCCGGTGCTCGGCGCCTCGGGTGCCGGACGCGTGCTGATGAAGCCCGCGGCCCCCGGTACCGGCGTCATCGCCGGCGGAGCCGCTCGCGCCATCCTCGAGATGGCCGGCGTCAAGGACATCATCGCCAAGTCGCTCGGCTCGTCCAACGGCATCAACGTCGCTCACGCCACCATCCAGGGACTGAAGCAGCTGCGTCGTCCCGAGGACATCGCGGCGCTGCGCGACAAGCCGGCCGACCACGTCATCCCCTCAGGCACACTGCGCGCGTACCGCGAGCGCCAGCGTGAGGGCGACCTGTTTAAGACGGAGGGCTAGTCATGGCTCAGCTGAAAGTCACCCAGATCCGCTCGGCCATCGCGACCAAGCCCAAGCACCGCGGCACGCTGCGCGCGCTCGGGCTGCGCGGGATCGGCCAGTCCAACGTCCTGCCTGACCGTCCCGAGATCCACGGGATGATCGCCCGCGTGCCACACCTGATCAAAGTAGAAGAGGTCAACTAATGAAGCTGCACGATCTCAAGTCTCCCGAGGGCTCGACCCACCGAAAGAAGATCGTCGGGCGCGGCATCGGCGGCAAGGGCGGCAAGACCGCCGGCCGTGGCACCAAGGGCCAGAAGGCTCGCCGTTCGATCCCCGCCGGCTTCGAGGGTGGACAGCTGCCGCTGCTGCAGCGCATTCCGAAGCTGAAGGGCTTCACCAACCCGTTCCGCGTGGAGTACACGCCCGTGAACCTCGACGCCCTCGTGGCGCTGGGCGCGAGCGACGTGACGTTCGACGTGTTCGTGGCGAACGGGCTGTGCGCCAAGAAGGATCTCGTGAAGATCCTCGGCCGCGGCACGCTGTCGACGCCGATGAACGTCTCGGCCCACGGCTTCTCGGCGTCGGCCAAGGCCGCCATCGAGGCCGCTGGCGGCACGACGACCGAGCTGGCCAAGCCGTTCGCCGTCCGTCCTCCTGCGTCGGGCAACCAGCACCAGAACCGCTAGGGTCGCACGGTGTTCAAGCGACTCGCGAACATCTTTCGTGTACCGGACCTTCGCAACAAGGTCCTGTTCACGATCGCCATCATCTGCCTCTACCAGCTAGGGGCGAACCTGCCCATCCCCGGCGTGAGCTGGTCGCAGGTCCAGCTGCTCCAGTCCAAGGCCGGCGCCAGCGGCGTGCTCGGATTCCTCAACCTCTTCTCGGGCGGCGCGCTGACCCGTCTGGCCGTCTTCGGCCTGGGTGTCATGCCCTACATCACCAGCTCGATCGTGATCCAGCTGCTGACGACCGTGATCCCCAAGCTCACCGAGTGGCGCGACCAGGGTGCCGTTGGCCAGAAGAAGATCACCCAGACCACCCGCTACTTGACGATCGGCCTGGCGCTGCTGCAGTCGACGGGCCTCATCTACGCCTTCCACGGCCACGACGAGGCGCTGCTGGGCTTCAACATCGACCTCATCCCCAAGTTCAACCTCTGGCTCGGCCTGTTCATGGTGGCCATCATGACCGCCGGCACGGCCTTCGTCATGTGGCTCGCCGAGCTGATCACCCAGCGCGGTATCGGCCAGGGCATGAGCCTCCTGATCTTCGCCAACGTCGTGGCGGGCCTGCCCTCGGGCGGCCACGCGGTGTGGAGCGAGGGCGGACCGGTGAAGTTCCTCATCATCCTGGTCATCTCCCTGGCGCTGCTGGTGCTGATCGTCTTCATGGACAACGGGCAGCGGCGAATACCCGTCACCTTCGCGCGGCGCGTCGTCGGGCGCAAGGAGATGGGCGGCAACTCCACGTACATCCCGCTCAAGGTCAACCAGTCCGGGGTTATCCCGATCATCTTCGCCTCCTCGGTGCTCTACATCCCGGTCCTGATGTCCAACATCGTGCCGTGGACCGGATTCCAGAACTTCGTGAACTCCTCGCTGCACCCGACGAGCTTCTTCTACATCGCCTCGGACTTCGTCTTGATCGTCGCGTTCACGTTCTTCTACGTCTACATCGCCTTCGAGCCGCACCAGCAGGCCGAGATGCTTCGCCAGCAGGGCGGCTTCGTGCCGGGCATCCGCCCGGGCATGCCGACCGAGAAGTACTTCTCCAAGATGCTGAGCCGCCTGACCGTCGTGGGAGCCTTCTTCCTCGCCTCGGTGGCCGTGGTGCCGAGCATCCTGATGGCGCTGTGGAACATCAACCGGTTCCCGTACTACGGCACCACGCTGCTGATCGCCGTAGGCGTGTCCCTGCAGACCATGCAGCAGATCGACAGCCAGCTCATGATGCGCAACTACGAAGGCTTCCTGAAAAGGTAGCCATGCCAGCACGCCTCAACCTCGTCATTCTGGGCAAGCAGGGGGCGGGCAAGGGCACGCAGTGCAAGCGCCTGGCGAGCATCTACGCCTTACCTCACGTCTCGACCGGCGACATCCTCCGCGCGGCCGTGAAGGCCGGCACGCCGCTCGGCCGCGAGGTCGCGTCGGTGCTCGAGGCGGGCGCGCTCGTCTCGGACGACCTGGTCATCAAGCTGGTCGAGGAACGCCTCGAAGAGCCCGACGCCCGCAAGGGCGCGCTGCTCGACGGCTTCCCGCGCACCCTGGCCCAGGCCGAGGCGCTCGAACGGCTCCTCGGCGGCGACGGCATCAAGCTCTGCATCGACCTCGAGGTGCCGACCGGGCTCGTGACCGAGCGGCTCTCGTCGCGGCGCGTCTGCCAGGAGTGCGGCGCCATCTACCGCGACAGCGACATCGAGGCGATCTCGGGGACCTGCGAGAAGTGCGGCGGCGACGTGATCCAGCGCGCCGACGACCGGCCCGAAGCCATCCGCCAGCGCCTCGAAGCCTACGAGCGCGACACCGAGCCGCTGCTGGCGTTCTACGAGTCCCGGGGGCTGCTGGCCAGCGTGAATGGCGACCAGAGCCCCGACGACGTCACCGACGCAATCCAGGCCGCCGTGAGCGCCCGGGGTCTGGCGTGAGGCGCTCGCGCGAAGAGCTGGACAAGATGCGCAAGGCCGGCAAGGTCGTCGCCGAGATGCACGAGGCGACGCGCGCCGCGATTCGCCCGGGCGTGACGACCATGCAGCTCAACGAGGTCGCCGAGGAGGTGCTCGCCAAGCGCGGCGCCCGCTCGAACTTCCTGAACTACCACGGCTTCCCCGCGGTGATCTGCACGAGCCCCAACGACATGATCGTCCACGGCATCCCGGGCGACTACCGGCTCGTGGAAGGCGACATCATCTCCATCGACTGCGGCGCGATCGTCGAGGGCTACCACGGCGACGCGGCCTACACCGCGGGGGTCGGCGAGATCAGCGACGTCGCGCGGCGACTCATCGAGGTGACCGAACGGTCCATGTGGGCCGGGATCGACCAGCTCGTGATCGGCCACCGTCTCCACGAGGTGGGTCGCGCGGTCCAGAAGGTGGCCGAGGCCGCGGGCTTCTCGGTCGTGCGCGAGTACGTGGGCCACGCCATCGGCACCGAGATGCACGAGAGCCCCCAGGTGCCCAACTACTGGCCGGGCACCCCGGGACCGACCCTCAAGGAGGGCATGGTCTTCGCCATCGAGCCCATGGTGAACGTCGGCTCCTACGACACGTACGTGCTCGAGGACGGCTGGGGCGTCATGACCCAGGACGGCCAGCTGTCGGCGCATTTCGAGCACACCATCGCCGTGACCGCCGACGGCCCCGAGGTCTTCACCGTCGCCTAGCGGTCCGCGCCCAGCACCCGTGCGCCGACGACGCGCAGGCGGGTCGTGGCGTCCAGGCTGGGGAGGTCCTGGTGGGAGATCACCACGACGACACCGCCGCGCTGCTGGCGGCGGACCTCGCGCATGAGCGCGTCAGCGTCGGATTCATCGAGGCCCTCGGTGGGCTCATCGAGCACCATCACGGGCCGCTGGGCGAGCAGCGCTCGCGCCACTCCGAGGCGCCGCCGCTCGCCGCCGCTCAGTCCGGTCGTGGCTCCGCCGAGCCGGGTGGCGAGCGCGTCGGGCAGCGTCGAGAGCAGCGGCCCCAGGCCGGCCGAACGCAGCGCGCCGAGGACCTCGTCGTCGCTGGCGCCGGGCCTGGCGAGACGGACGTTCTGGGCCAGTGTGGTGGCGAAGACGTGCGGATCGTCGCTGACGTAGCCCACGCGAGTGCGGACCTGCTCGCCCGTGAGCGTGGCCAGGTCCACCCCACCCAGGGTCGCGCCGCCGGCGTCGGCCTCGATGAAGCGGGCGAGGAGATGGGCGAGGGTGGTCTTGCCCGATCCGCTGGGCCCGCTCAGCGCCACCACGTCGCTGGCGCGCCAGGCGGCGGTGACGTGCTCGAGCACGACGTGGCCGTCGCGGCTCAGGCCGACGTCGCTCAACGCGATGTCGCTTCCCGGCCCCAGCCTCGACGGGACCGCGGGGTCGTGCACCGGCCACGGCCGCGAGGTCAGGGCGTCGAGGCGCGCGACCGCGCTGAGTCCGCCGCGCACGCTCGCCAGCGAGCCCGAGGCCGCACCGACCAGTTCGAGGGCGCTGAGCGCCAGGAGGGTCGGCACCGCCAGCAGCGACGGGGAGAGGTCGTGGCGCCCGAGGGCCCGCTGGGTGTTGGCCACGACCGCCATCACCGTGAGGCCAGCGGTCAGGAGGTTGAGTCCGCTGAAGAGGGCGCCGCGACGCGCGACGCGCGCCACGGCGCGGTCGTAGGCGCGCTCGGCCTGCGCGCAGCGCTCGTGGAGCACGTGGCCGGCCCCGAGCCCGCGGTACTCGTCACCCGTTCGCGCGGCGTCGTCAAGGACGTGACGCAGCAGCTCGCGCGCGCGGTTGAGCTCGTCCTGGGGTCCCTGGCCGACCCGCGCGGCCCCCAGCGGCAGGGCGACGCCGACCATCACGACGCCGGCCAGGAAGACGAGCGCCGTCGCCGGCGCGATGAAGCCCCCGACGGCGATCGCGCAGAGTCCCGCGATCAGGTTGGCGCTGAGCGGGCCTGCGACGGTGACGAGAAGGTCCTGGACCTTGTCGACGTCGCCGATCACCGTCTCGACGACGTCGGCGCCTCGTGCGCCGAGCCCGGCGGGGACCAGCGGCTCGAGGCGGCTGGCCGTGAGCGCGCGGACCCGGGTCATGACCCGAAGCGCCCCTTGGTGGGTCGTGACGCGTTCGGCGTAGCGTCCGGCGGCCTTGCCCAGCGCCAGCAGCTGCACCACGCCCATCAGCAACGTGAGGCTCAGGATCGGCGGACGCTGGGCGCTTCTCACGATGAGCCACCCCGCGGTGCCCGACAGCGCCACGGTGGCCAGGCTCACGGCCACGCTGGCGCTCAGCGCCAGCGCCACGCCTCGCTGCTCGAGACGCAGCGACTCGCGCAAGGGCGACGAGGGGTGGGCCCTAGACACCGAATCGCTCCGGGGCCGCCAGCTGCCAGGCGCCGTCGACCTCGAGGCGACGGTGCGTCGCGATGATCGTGGTGACGGCGCGCCTGCGCACGGCCGCCATGGCCAGGGTCGCGTTCGCCTCGTCGAGGTGAGCGGTGGGCTCGTCGAGCAGCAGGACGGTCGCGGGTCGCAGCAGCGTGCGCGCGAGCGCGAGGCGCCGCCGCTGGCCGGCCGACAGCCCCTCGGCTCCTTCGCCCAGCGCCCGGTCCAGGTCGAGGCGCAGGTCGAGCTCCTCGAGGGCGGCGCGCAGCCGGGCGTCGTCGTAGGCCTCGCCCATGGTGAGCGCCTCGCGCACCGTGGCGCCCGCGAAGAGCGGATCCTGGGGCAACCAGGCGCAGGTGGCGTGCCAGGACTCGGCATCGATGTCCGAAAGGGGAGTTCCGTCGACGAGAATCACGCCCTGGTCCAGCGGGTCGAGTCCCGCGAGGGCGCGCAGCAGCGTCGACTTGCCCACGCCCGAGGGACCCTCGAGGGCGACGATGGCCCCGGGATCGAGTTCTGCGCTGAGCGAGCGCAGCGTGTGATGGTCGCGTCCGCTCACGGTGACGCGTACGTCGCGCAGTTCGAGCCGTGGCGGCGTCGCGGGTGCGGGCTCGCCGTCGCCCACGCTGGGCGCGGCGTCGAGCAGGTCGAGAATCGCGCCCGCGGCCCCCACGGCGTCGCTCGAGGCGTGGAATCGGGCCGCGGCCCGGCGCAGCGGGACGTAGACCTCGGGGGTCACCAGCAGCACGGCCAGCGCCGTGGTGAGGCGCATGCGGCCGTCGATGAGGCGGATGCCCAACACGAGCGCCACGAGCGCGGTGGCGAGCGACGAGAGCAACTCGAGCGCGAAGCCCGAGAGAAAGGCGACCCGCAGCGTCTGGAGCGTGCTGAGTCGGAGTTCGTCGCCGACGTCGCCGAGGGTGCTGGTCACGGCCACCGATCGGTTATGGGCCTTCAAGGTCGCGAGCCCGCGCACCACGTCGCCGAAGTAGTTCGCGAGCTCCTGCTGCTTCGTCCACGAGCGTTCCATGCGTTCCTTGGCCTCGAGACCGAGCAGGATCATGAACACGGGCAGCAACGCGATCGTGGCCGTGACGATCAGGGCGCTCCAGGGGTCGGTGAAGGCCATCCACGCGAGCAGCGCGACCGGCGCGCCGACGCTCAACACGAGTGCGGGAACGTAGGTGGCGAGATAGGTCTCGATGGCGTCGACGCCGCGGGTGGCGAGCTGCACGAAGGCGTCGGGAGCGTCACGGTGGCCGGGGCGCAGCGTGGCATCCAGTGCCCTGGCGCGCAGCGTGTGGCGCACCGGACGCGCGAGCCGTGACGTCAGCGGCTCGCTGAGCAGGGCAACGATCGCCCGGCACACCGCGAGCAGCACCAGGGCAACGAGATCGCCCCGGAGCGGCGTGCGGGCGTCACGGAAGAGGCCCCCGAGGGCGTTCGCCAGTACGACGGCCTGGGCGATGGTGAGCAGGACGTTGAAGACGCCGAGGGCCACCGCCGCGGCCAGGGAGCCGCGCACCAGCGGCGTGGCGCGCCAGAGCCGGCCCAGTAGCGCGCCTGGGCTGTCGCGTCGAGCCAAGTGCCGGTACTACGAACCCACGTCGGACGTGAGTTGCGTGGGGTCGGTGCGTCGGACGCGCTTGCGGAAGATCCAGTACGTCCAGCTCTGGTACACGAGCACGAAGGGCGTGAAGATCAGCGCCACGATGGTCATGACCTTGAGGGTGTAGTGCTGCGAGGCGGTCTGGGACAGGGTCAGGCTGAACCGAGGGCTCACCGAAGAGACCAGCACGCGCGGATAGAGGTTCAAGAACAGCGTGGTGAAGAAGATCACGATCACGAGCGCCGTCGTGACGAAGGCCCAGCCCTCGAGACGGTCACGCATCAGCCATCCGACGCCCGCCAGCATGACCAGGCCGAGGATGGGCAGGAACGGGGGGACCAGGCCACTGTGGTGGGTCGTGTGCGCGGTCGTGTAGGTCCACGCGAGGAACGCGAACGTCAGGACCAGCGTGAGTGGCGCGAGGAGCACGCCCGAGCGGCGGGCCCGATCGCGAACCTCGCCGTCGGCCTTCAGACCGAGGAACGTCGCGCCGTGCAGCGTGAACAGCGAGAGGGTCGTGAGGCCCCCGAGCAGCGCGTAGGGCTTGACGAGGTCGAAGAAGTTCCCGGTCCAGGTGGCGTTGGCCAGCAGCGGCACGCCGTGCACGAAGTCGGCGAAGGCCACGCCCCAGAGCAGGGCCGGCAAGGCCGAACCCCAGAAGATGGCGAGGTCCCACCAGCGCCGCCACGACACCGTGTCCTTCTTCGAGCGCATCTCGAAGGCCATGCCGCGAAAGATGAGCGCGGCCAGCAGGACGAAGAGCGCGAGGTAGAAGCCGCTGAAGACCGTCGAGTACCAGAGCGGGAAGGCCGCGAAGGTCGCCCCGCCCGCGGTGATCAGCCAGACCTCGTTGCCGTCCCAGACCGGCCCGATGGTGTTGATCATCACGCGCCGATCCATGTCGTCCTTGGCCAGGAACGGCATCAGGACGCCGACGCCGAAGTCGAAGCCCTCGAGGAAGAAGTAGCCCAGCCAGAGCACCGCGATGGTGACGAACCAGAACTGCTGGAGACCGCTGGGCGATGTTGCAGCTAGAACGTGTGGCACGGGATTCTCCTAGTAGACGAGTTCGAGTGGTTTTTCGTCATCGTGTTCCGACAGCTCCTCGGGCGCCTTGCGGGCGACCTTGATCATCAGGCCGATTTCGATGAAGGCCAGGAAGCTGTAGATGGCCGTGTAGCCGATGAGGCTGGTCGCCAAGTAGCCGACCGAGATGTGCGAGACCGCCTGGCTGGTCTTCAAGAGCCCGTACACGACCCAAGGCTGGCGGCCCTCCTCGGTGAAGATCCAGCCGAAGCTATTCGCGAGGAAGGGCGCGAGAAGCATGAGACTGGCGAAGCGCAGGAACCACGACGATCTGTCGAGGCGCTTCTTGCGCATCAGCCACAGGCCTAGGGCGCCCAGTGCGATCATCAGCAGGCCGAGTCCGACCATGAGGCGGAATGTCCAGTAGGTCACCCAGAGGACGGGTATGTAGTTTCCGGGACCGTACTTCTTCACGTCGGCCGCCTGGAGCTGCTTGACGCCCTTGACCTGTCCGTTCAGCGAGTTGTCCGCGATGATGCTGAGCAGGTGGGGGACGCGGATCTGGAAGAGCGGATTGCCGGTCAGGTCGCCGATGGTCAACAGCGAGAAGCTCGCGCCGTTCGCGGTGTTGTACATCGCTTCGGCGGCCGCCATCTTCATGGGCTGCTGGGTGTCCATCTGGCGGGCCTGGGTGTCGCCCATGAAGCACGTGCCCAGCGCGGCGAGCAAGGTGACGACGATGGCGACCTTGGCGACCTTGATGAATGCGTCCTTCTGCTGGCCACGACGGATGTGCCACGCCGCGATGGCGAGCATGAAGACCGAGCCGGTCAGCAGGGCGGCGAAGACCACGTGGAAGTAGGCGCCGAAGAACGTGGCGTTCGTGATGACCGCCCAGAAGTTGGTCATCACGGCCTGCCCGGTCGCCTTGTCGATCGCGAATCCGACGGGGTGCTGCATCCACGAGTTCGCCGCGAGGATGAAGACGGCCGAAAGCAGCGTTCCGATGCTCGCCAGCCATATCGATGCGAGGTGGACCCGGGCGCTCACCCGGCCGCGACCGAAGATCCACACGCCCAGGAACACCGACTCCATGAAGAAGGCCAGGAGGCCTTCGATGGCCAGTGGGGCCCCGAAGATGTTGCCGACGAAGGTCGAGTAGCTCGACCACGACATGCCGAACTGGAACTCCTGGACGATGCCGGTGACGACCCCGATGGCGAAGTTGATCAGGAACAGCTTGCCGAAGAAGCGAGCCATCCGGTCGTAGTGCTCGTCCTTCGTCCGGTACGCGGCGGTCTGGAGGCACGCCACCAGGAAGCCGAGGCCGATCGTGAGCGGCACGAAGAGAAAATGGAAGACAGTCGTGACGCCGAACTGCCATCGCGCCAACGTCAGTGTGGTGATGCCCGCAAGAATGTCCATGCTTCGAAACTACGAGCGACGCTGCGCAGAAAGTTAGGGAAATAAGTCCCTATTCAAATCTCGATTTTTAATCTGCTTTCCCGCTACTGCGGGTGGAGGCGGTCCTGCTGGCGCTGGGCGAAGAGTGCCGCCTCGGTGCGTCGCTGGAAGCCGAGCTTGGCCAAGAGGTTCGAGACGTAGTTCTTCACGGTCTTCTCGGCGAGGAACATCTCAGCGGCGATCTCGCGGTTGCTCAGCCCTTCGCTGAGCAGTTCGAGGATTCGCTGCTCCTGTCCGCTGAGGCTCTGCAGGCGGATGTCCTCGGCAATCTGGCGGCGCAGGCGCTCGCGCGCCCGTTCGACCTGGTCGCTGGTGAGCAGCATCTCCCCGCTGGCCACGCGACGGATCGCGTTGACGAGGTCCTCCCCGCGCACGTTCTTCAGCACGTAGCCCCTCGCTCCCGCGAGGACCGAGGCGCTGATGGCCTCGTTGTCGGGGAACGACGTGAGCATCAGGCAGGCGAGGTCGCTACGGCGCTCGCGCAGGGTGCGGCAGAGGTCGACGCCGCTGCCGTCGGGCAGGCGCACGTCCAGGACCGCGACGTCGATCTCGTCGAGATCCACGGCCATAGCCTCTTCGAGCGAGCCGGCCTGGGCCACGACGATGAGGTCGTCGTTGGTCTCGAGGAGCTCGCGGATGCCGCGGCGCACGATCTCGTGGTCGTCGACGAGCAGCAGGCGAATCATGTCAGTCCTGCCAGTGCGCGGTCCATCGCACCATTGTGCCACGGCTAAGCCCGGAGTCAATCACGCAGGTCCCGCCGAGCTCGCGGGCCCGGGCGTTCAGGTTGCGCAACCCCCGCCCGGGGCCGGCGGTCGAGGTGAAGCCCACGCCGTTGTCGACCACGGTCATCACCAGCAGGTCGCCCTCGGCGGTGATCTCGACGCGGATGGCGGTGGCCCGGGCGTGGCGGGCGATATTGGAGAGGATCTCGCGCAGGGACTGGGTCGCGTGGCGAGCGCAGACGTTGCCCACCTTCCGGTTGATCTCGTCGGTAACCCGCAGGTCAACCTTGATGCCGAGTCGCGCGCCGACTTCCTGAACGAGTGCGCTCGCGCGGCTCAGCAGGCTCACGCCGTCCACCTGCTCCTGATCGATCTCGAAGATAGTGGTGCGAATTTCGCGGATCGTCTCGTCGAGCTCGTCGATGGCGCTGTTTATGCGGGCCTGGACCTTCTCATTGGACACCATGGGCAGGGTGATCTGCAGGGCCAGACCAACCCCGAACAGGCGTTGGATGACGGTGTCGTGCAGATCGCGCGCGAGCCGTTCTCGCTCCTCGCTCAGGGTGAGTTCACGGAGGTGGCTGCGAATGGTGGCCTGGTCGATGATGAGGCCGGCCGCGCGGCCGAATGACTCGACGAGTATCTGGTCCTCTTCGCTGAAGGGCTCGCCGTTGAGCCGGTCGGTCAGGTAGAGGTTGCCGAAGACGTGGTCGTCACCGGTCTTCACCGGCACGCCGAGGAAGCTCTTCATGACCGGGTGGTTCGCCGGGAAGCCCGACGACGACTCGTGCGTGGACAGGTCGTCGACGCGAAGCGCGTGGGCGTTGGCGATTATCTCGCCGAGCAGCCCCTCACCGAGCGGGGCCTGGCCGATTCTCGTGCGCGTCGTCTCGTCGATGCCGTAGGTGATGAACTGCGAAAGGCTCTTGCCATTACTCGAGACCACGCCCATCGCGCCGTAGCGCGCTCCCACGAGTTGGGTGGCCGCCTTGACGATGGCCTGGAGGAGGTCGTGCAGGTTCGCGTCGCTCTCGATGAGCAGGATCGCGTCGATGAGCTCGTGGAGTCGTTCGGGATTGTAGATCCGGTGGAACGCCATTCCTAAAACACTCCCACATCCCCCAGGCCCCGTATCGGTCGGCCTACTCGATGCGTTCGCCGACCACCACCGAGAGCGGCAGCGAGATCAGCGCGGCCCCCCGCTCGACGGCCTTGCGCAGCGGGGTCGAGAGCTGCTCCTGCCCGGGGGAGAGCGCGGCCAGGCCCGAGGCCATGACCGACCAGGTCGCCCCGTCGGGTTCGAGCCCGTCAATCTCTACCGACAGCACGTCACCCCGGCGCGCGGCCAGGATGACGGACTCTTCGGAGCTGGCCAACAGGAGGTGGTCGTCGTCGATGACTGCAATCCGAGCTGGGAGGGCGGCGGGCAGGCACCGAACGGAGATGACCACCCTGGCGAGATCGGTGCTATTGAGCAGATTCACGCATGTGTCGCGCGTTAGCGTTGCCCGGTGCTCTGAGTCCCCCTGTTGGGTCATGACAGAAGCATGTACCCTATTCCCCATGACTTCCTAGGGTCTCCGGTCACATTTTGCCCATTTTGCTCCGCCGAATGGGCTTCCGGCGGCCCCGGCGGTACCCGGCTTTTGCGTTCTGGCCAAAATTCGGTAGAATGGTCAGCCGACCTGTTGGAAACCCGACAGGTCCATCCGTGGGGGAGTTTTTGCTCCACCACGCCCCGCAGTGCCGTAACAAGGAGAAAGAACCTGAGCAAGCCAAAGGAAGACGCGTTCACCGTCGAGGGTACCGTCGTCGAGCCCCTGCCGAACGCCATGTTCCGCGTGGAGTTGGAGAACGGTTACACCGTGCTCGCCCACAGCTCGGGCAAGATGCGCATGCACCGCATACGCATCCTGCCGGGCGACAAGGTCCAGGTAGAGATCACGCCGTACGACATGACCCGCGGTCGCATCACCTACCGCTACAAGTAACTCAAGTTCGTCCAAAGTCGAGAAGGAAGAAAAATGAAGGTTCGCGCCAGCGTCAAGCCAATGTGTGAGAAGTGCAAGGTCATCCGCAGGTCGGGTCACGTCCGCGTGATCTGTGAACAACCGCGGCACAAGCAGCGCCAGGGCTAGGAGAGGAAGAATATGGCCCGTATTGCCGGAGTAGACATCCCACGCGAAAAGCGAACGGTGATCGCACTCACGTACATCTTTGGAGTCGGACCTACGACCGCGCAGCAGATCTGCGCGGCGACCGAGGTCGACGAGTCGATCCGCGTCAAGGACCTCTCCGACGCCGACGTCAACAAGATCCGCGCCTACATCGACCAGAACCTCACGGTCGAGGGTGACCGCCGTCGCGACGTGGCCCAGGACATCAAGCGCAAGATGGAGATCAACTGCCTCCAGGGAATCCGTCACCGCAAGGGCCTGCCCGTACGCGGCCAGCGAACCCGTACCAATGCTCGCACCCGCAAGGGTCCAAAGCGCACTGTCGCCGGTAAGAAGAAGGTAACGAAGTAATGGCCAAGCCAACCACCGCCCGCAAGGGCCGTCGCAAGGAACGCAAGAACATCGCCTTCGGTGTCGCGCACATCAAGAGTTCGTTCAACAACACGATCGTGTCGATCAGCGACCCCGAGGGCAACGTCATCGCGTGGGCCTCTTCGGGCAACGTGGGGTTCAAGGGATCGCGCAAGTCGACCCCCTTCGCCGCCCAGCTGGCCGCCGAGAAGTGCGCCCGAGCGGCGATGGAGCACGGCGTCAAGAAGGTCGACGTGCTCGTGCGCGGCCCCGGGTCGGGTCGCGAGACCGCGATCCGCTCGCTCGCCGCGGCCGGCATCGAAGTCGTTGCCATCAAGGACGTCACCCCGCTACCCCACAACGGCTGTCGCCCCAAGAAGCGTCGTCGAGGCTAAGGAAAGAAATGGCTCGTTATACCGGACCCGTTTGCCGACTCTGTCGTCGCGAGCGCACCAAGTTGTACCTGAAGGGTGAGCGTTGCTTCACCATGAAGTGCCCCGTCGCCGAGAACTCGGACCGCCAGACCCGCGCCTTCCCGCCGGGCATGCACGGCCGCGACCGTCAGCGCCAGGGTTCTGAGTACCTGACCCAGCTTCGAGAGAAGCAGAAGACCCGTCGTATCTACGGGATCTTGGAGAAGCAGTTCCGCAACCTCTACGAAGAGGCCAACCGTCGCCCCGGCATCACGGGCACGAACCTGCTCCAGTTCCTCGAGCTGCGCCTCGACAACGTCGCGTACCGCGCCGGCTGGGGGGCTTCGCGCTCCCAGGCCCGCCAGTTCGTGCGCCACGGCCACGTCACCGTGAACGGCAAGCGCGTCACGATCCCCTCGTACCGCGTTCGTCCCGGCGAAGTCGTGGCCCTGAAGAACGTGACCCGCGAGAACTTCAACGTCAAGCGCAACCTTGACGTCTTGGACCGCACTGTCCCGGGCTGGCTCGAGATCGGCGAGAACAGATTCTCCGTGACCGTGCGCGTCGTGCCCCAGCGTGAGCAGATCGACGAATCGATCAGAGAGCAGCTCATCGTCGAGCTGTACTCCAAGTAACCCAAAACTCAAAGACTTAAGGAGTCCCCATGTTGATTATCCAACGACCCACCATCGAGGCGCTCGGCGACGAGCTCAACAACCGCCAGACCTTCGGCATCGGACCGCTCGACCCGGGCTTCGGTCACACGCTGGGCAACTCGCTTCGTCGCACGCTGCTCTCGTCGATTCCCGGTGCCGCGGCGACGCGCGTGAAGTTCGACGCCGTACTCCACGAGTTCGGTGTCATCGAGGGCGTCAAGGAAGACGTGCAGGACATCTGCCTGAACCTGAAGGACCTGCTGCTCATCGTCCACTCCGACGAGCCGGTCATGCTTCGCCTCGACAAGCGCAGCGAAGGCCCCGTCACGGCGGCGGACCTGTCGACGACGGCCGACGTGGAAATCCTGAATCCCGACCTGCACCTGGCGTACCTGACCAACTCCAAGAGCAACCTCAGCTTCGAGCTGACCGTGGAGCGCGGCAAGGGCTACGTCGGCGCCGAAGGAAACAAGGGTTCCTCGACCATCGGTGTCATCCCGCTCGACGCCATCTTCACCCCCGTGCGCCGGGTCAGCTTCGAGATCGAGCCGGTCCGCGTCGAGCAGTCCAAGGACTTCGACCGCCTGGTGATCGAGATCGAGACCGATGGTTCGATCAGCCCCCGGGAGGCCCTCGCCTCGGCCGGCAAGACGCTCGGCGCGCTGGTTGGCCTGATCGGCAGCTTCGACGAGGAGGCTCCGGCCCTGGAGCTCGGCGACGTCGGCTCGGCCCAAGCCGCCGCCAGCGAGCTCGACATCCGCATCGAAGAGCTCGGCCTGACCGAGCGCTCGCGCAACTGCCTGAAGCGCGCCGGCATCAACACCATCGCCCAGCTCGTCAACGCGACCGAGCGCGACCTGACGTCGATCACCAACTTCGGCGCCACGTCGCTGAAGGACGTCAACGACCGCCTCGAAGAGCGCGGCCTCTCACTGCGAATCGAGGACTAAGCATGCGCGGAACTCCTACCAAGGGCAAGCGTTTCGGCGGCAGCAGCGCACACCAGAAGGCGATGATGGGCAACCTCGTCGCCTCCATGATCGCCGCCGAGTCGATCGTTACCACCGAGGCCAAGGCCAAGGCGCTGCGTCCGATCGTCGAGAAGGTCGTGACGGCGGCGAAGAACTCTCCCGAGGGTTCGGTGCACGCCCAGCGCCGCGTCGTCGCGTTCATCCGCGACAAGGACATGACGCACAAGCTCTTCACCGAGATCGCTCCTCGCTACACCGAGCGCCCGGGCGGCTACACGCGCATCTTGAAGCTCGGGCCGCGTCAGGGCGACAACGCCCCGATGGCGCGCATTGAGTTCGTCTGATCCTGCACCAGGCGCCACCCAAAGGTGGCGGCTGGACCTTGCCTATGACGGCAACGGCCTGAGCGGCTTCGCCTATCAACCGGAGTTCGTCACCGTCGTCGGACTGCTGCGCGAGACGCTCGCGCGCACCCTGCGCCTCAGCGAAGAGCCGCTCATCGTGGGCGCCGGGCGCACTGACGCCGGAGTGCACGCCTTCGCCCAGGTGGTCCACGTCGACCTTCCGAACACGTTCTTCCCGAACGACCGGGGCCCGGAGATGGACCGACTGCTCAACTCGCTCAACAAGCAGCTCAGGGGTCGGATCAAGGTCCTCAAGGCCCAGCCGGTCGGCGACGATTTCGACGCCCGCTATTCGGCGACGTGGCGCGAGTACCGCTACCTGGTCCTCGAGTCGACGCCGCCGGCACTCAGCCTCACCGCGGCCTGGTCGTGGTCGGTCAAGGGACCGCTCGACGTCGAGGCCATGAATCGGGCGAGTGCCGACATCATCGGTGCCCACGATTTCCGGGCGTTCTGTCGACGCCCAACGAACGCCGCGCCCGAGCAGCCCCTGGTGCGCAGGATCATCTCGGCGCGCTGGGACCGAGTCTCGGACGAATGGGGCATGGCCCCGGGGGGAGCGCCCGCCGTGCGCTTTGTCATCAGGGGTCAGTCGTTCTGCCACAACCTCGTTCGCTGCCTCGTGTCGACCATGGTCGCCATCGGACACGGTGACCTGTCCGAAAACACCGTGAGAGGCCGCCTGGAGAGCCTAGAACGGGATCATTTGCCCGCACCGGCGCCCGCGGGTGGTCTGAGCCTCATTGGAGTCGGATACGACGAATTTGCCGGCGGGCCCTCAGGTTTTGTAAGGTAGAGAGTCCCTTAGTAGTCCCATCGCGGTGACTGTCCTAAAGATCGCTGAAGGAAGAATTGTGCGTACCTATACACCAAAGGCCAATGACATCACGCGTGAGTGGCTCGTCATCGACGCCGAGGGCCTGGTGCTCGGGCGCGTCGCGACGGTTGCCGCCACGTTGCTGCGCGGCAAGCACCGCACCTTCTTCGCGCCACACCTCGACGTGGGCGACAACGTCATCATCGTCAACGCGGACAAGATCGTCGTGACGGCCAACAAGGCCGCTCAGAACTTCGCCTACCACCACTCGGGCTACCCGGGCGGCCTGCGCGCGACGTCGTGGAAGACGCTGCTCGAGAACGACCCCGCGAAGCTCGTCTTCGACGCGGTCAGGGGCATGGTCCCGAAGAACCGCCTGGGCCGCGCCCAGATGGACAAGCTCTTCGTCTACGCCGGTCCCGAACACCCCCACGCAGCACAGCAGCCTACGAAGTACGACACCTCGGCAATCCGCCGCGGTTAAGAGGAGAACAGTCCGTGTCATCACCGCTCACTCAAACAACCGGTCGCCGCAAGGAAGCCGTGGCTCGCGTTCGTCTCCGTCCCGGTACCGGCACGATCACCATCAACTCTCGCGCCTTCGACAACTACTTCACGTCGGCGACCCATCGCCAGATGGTGATGGAGCCGCTTCGCCTGATTGACGCGCAGCAGACCTACGACATCGACGCCACCATCGAGGGCGGCGGCGTGGCCGGACAGGCCGGCGCCCTGCGCCTGGGCATCTCGCGCTCGCTGCTCGAGATCGACGAGAACGTCCGCCCGGCGCTCAAGAAGGCCGGGCTCCTGACTCGTGACTCGCGCAAGAAGGAGACCAAGAAGTACGGTCTCAAGAAGGCGCGCAAGGCTCCTCAGTACTCGAAGCGTTAATGTCCATGGCCGTGCGCTTCGGCACGGATGGTATCCGCGGGCGGGTTCCCGACGAGATCACCATCGACGTGGCCTACCGCCTGGGCCGGGCCGTCGCGAGCGTTTTCGATGCTCCGGTCTTCGTCGGCTACGACACGCGTGAAAGCTCGCCCCAGCTCGCGGCGGCGGTCCTGGCGGGACTGGCGGACGGGGGGGCGCACGGGACTAATCTCGGATACTTCACCACGCCCGGCGTCGCGGTGATCGCCAAGCAGCGCGGTGGCGTCGGCGTGGTGGTGTCGGCGTCGCATAACCCCTACCTCGACAACGGGCTGAAGGTCCTCGGACCCGGTGGCGGCAAGCTGGACCACGCCACGGAGGAAGCGGTTGCCCGTGCGCTCAATGACGCGCAGCAGGCCCCCGCGGAGTCGTTCGAGGAGCCGGCCGTCGACGAGACGGCCGAGCACGACTACGCTGCGCACCTGCGTGAGCTCGTGCCTGGCGACTTCTCGTCGCTGCACCTGGTGCTCGACTGTGCCAACGGCGCCGCGTCGCACGTGGCCCAGGAGCTCTTCGCCGCGACTGGCGCGCGCCTCACGATGATGCACAACACCCCCAACGGACGCAATATCAACGAGAACTGTGGATCGACCCACGTCGACGACATCGTGGCCAAGGTCCTCGAACTCGGTGCCGACCTCGGCCTCGCCTTCGACGGCGACGCCGACCGCCTCATTGCCGTGGACGGCGAGGGAGCCGTCCGTGACGGCGACGACCTCATGACGCTCTTCGCACTGGACTTCGCGTCGCGCGACATGCTCGGCGGCGGGCTGGTGATCACGTCGATGAGCAATCTCGGCCTGCGCCGGGCGCTTTCGGGCGCGAACGTCGACATCGTCGAGACCGACGTGGGTGACCGCAACGTGCTGCTGGCCCTGGAGGAGAAGGCGTGGCGCTTCGGCGGCGAGCAGTCGGGCCACCTGATCTTCCGCGAGCTCAGCCCGACGGGCGACGGGCTCTTGACTGGGCTGCTGCTCTGCGATCTCGTCATGCGCGGCGGCCCCCTGGCCGACCAGGCGTCGGCGGCGTGGTCACGCGTCCCCCAGGCCATCATCAACGTGGCGCGCGACCGCTACGACGACGCGGGCGTGCACCGAGTGTTCGACGAGCTGCGCGAGCGCTTCGCAGTCAGCGACTCCGACGTGCGACTCCTGATTCGTCCCTCGGGGACCGAACCGGTGATTCGCGTCATGGTCGAGGCACTCGACGGGGCGTTCGTCGACGAGTTCATCCGACGGCTGGCGAGCCTGTTCAACGTCTAGGGCCTCTCGAGCGGCGGAATGGCTGCGAGTAGGCTGGCGTCATGTGCGGCATCATCGGGGTCGTAGGATCCAACGACACCCTCGGGACACTGCTCCAAGGACTCGCCCGTCTGGAGTACCGGGGCTACGACTCGGCCGGGATCGCCCTCGTGCGGCCTGGCCAGACCTGGCGCGCGCGTTGCGCCTCGGGCACGGAGTCGGTCGCCGCACTGCGCGTCGAATGCGAGGACGCGCCCACAGGATTCCGCTCGGGCATCGGCCACACCCGCTGGGCCACCCACGGGGCACCCGAGGCGCAGAACGCCCACCCCCACCTCGACTGCTCGGGGGCCATCGCCATCATCCACAACGGCATCATCGAGAACCACACCGAGCTGCGCGGGCAGCTCGAGGCCAAGGGTCACATCTTCTCCTCGGTGACGGACTCCGAGGTGCTCGCGCACCTCGTTGAGGAGTCGAGGGCCGCGGGGCTCGACCTCATGGAGGCGGTGCGCGCCAGCCTCCTAGTGGTTCGCGGGGCGTTCGCGCTCGCGGTGATGGACGCCAACGAGGCCGACGTCATCGTGGCGGCGCGGCGCATCTCACCGCTGGTCGTCGGCACCGCGCCGGGCGTGACCTACATCGCCAGCGACGTGCCGGCGATCCTGGACCGAGCGTCGGCCTTCTACGCGGTGGACGACGACGAGGTGGTCCGCCTCGCACCCGAGGGCTTCCGTGTGATCGACCTCGAGGGTGTGCCGGTGCGCCTGCATCAGCTGACGATCGACTGGAACCTGGAGACCGCCGAGAAGGGCGGATACGACGACTTCATGACCAAGGAGATCAACGAGCAGCCCGACGCCCTGCGCGCGACGCTGCTCGACCGGCGCCGGCGCGACGGGACCATCACCTTCGACGAGATGCGCATCAGCGACGACGAGCTGCGCGACGTCAAGCGCGTCGTGCTGGTGGCGGCCGGCACCTCGCACCACGCGGCCCTGGTCGCGAAGTACGCCCTCGAGCGATGGGCGAGGATCGGCGTCGACGTCGACATCGCCAGCGAGTACCGCTACCGCGACCCGATCGTGGAGATCGGCACGCTGGTCATCGGGGTCTCGCAGAGCGGCGAGACGATCGACACCATCCAGGCCATGCGCGAGGCGAAGCGTCGCGGCGCGCGGGTGATCGCCATCTCCAACATCGTCGACTCATCGCTGGCCCGGGAGGCCGACGCGGTGATCTACACCCGCGCGGGGCTCGAGGTGTCCGTCGCGTCGACCAAGGCGTTCGTCGCCCAGGTCGCCGCGCTCGAGCTGCTGGCGCTTCGCCTGGCCCAGCTGCGCGCGACGCTGCCGCCCGACGACATCGACGCGCTCTTCCTGGGGCTCAAGGCCGTGGGAGCCCAGGTCAAGACGACCCTCGAGCGCAGGTCGGCGGTGGCCCAGGTGGCCGCTGAGCTGATCGGCGCGCGCGACTTCTTCTTCATCGGCCGTCACGTGGGCTATCCGACGGCCCTGGAGGGCGCGCTCAAGCTGAAGGAGCTGTCGTACCTGCACGCCGAGGGATACCCGGCGGGCGAGCTCAAGCACGGTCCCCTGGCGCTCATCGAGCCCGGCGTCGTGGTGGTCGCCGTGGTGACCGATCGCGCGATGCGCGAGAAGATACTGTCCAACCTCGCCGAGGTGAAGGCCCGCGGCGCCACCGTGGTGGTCGTGGCGACCGATGACGACGAGGCGATCGGGGCCGTGGCCGACTACGTCCTGCGCGTGCCGGCCACCGAGCCGATGTTCAGCCCGATGGTCGACATCGTGCCGCTGCAGATCTTCGCGTACTCCATGGCGCGAGGGCTGGGCCGCAACGTCGATCGTCCGCGCAACCTGGCCAAGACCGTGACGGTCGAGTAGTGGCGACCGTCGGCGTCGGTGTCGATGTCGTCGACGTGGCCCGGTTCACCCTGGCCCTGCAGCGCCGCCCCGCCCTGGCCGAGCGCCTCTTCACCGAGCGCGAGCGCAGCGACGCCCACGTTCGCCCCGAGCGACTGGCGGCCCGCTTCGCGGCGAAGGAAGCGGTGCTGAAGACCATGGGCGTCGGCATCGGTGCCGTACCCTGGAAGTCCATCGAAATCCGCCGCGCCCCGAGCGGCGCCCCGAGCGTGACGCTGCACGGCCCGGCGGCGGCGCTGGCCGCACGCCGCGGCGTCGATGAGATGCACGTCTCGATGACCCACACCTCGCTGACGGCGGCGGCGATCGTGGTCGGGAGTTCGAGCGAGCGCCGCGATGCCGGTTGAGGGTGTTCGGCGGCCGGCGTGGGCCGAGATCTCCGCGTCGGCCCTCGCCCACAACGTCGCCGCGCTGAAGTCCGTCCTCGGCGACACGCTGCTGTGCGCGGTGGTGAAGGCCAACGCCTACGGCCACGGCGCCCAACTCGCCGCCAAGGCGATGCTCGACGGCGGGGCCGACTCCCTGGCGGTCGCCATCGTCGACGAGGGAATCGAACTGCGCGGCAGCGGCGTGTCGGCGCCGATCCTGCTGCTCGCCGAGATCCCCCCCGAGACGATCCCCGATGCCCTCAGCCATTCGCTCACCCTGACCATCGGTTCGCTCGAAGGCGCCCGCGCGGCCGTGGCCGCGGCGAAGAAGCTCGGCGGCCTGCATCGTGTGCACGTCAAACTCGACACCGGAATGGGTCGCATGGGCGTCACGCCTGATGCCATCGACGACGTCGTTGACGTGCTGATCGCGTCGCCGCAGATCGACTTCGAGGGCCTCTACACGCACTTCAGCGTCGCCGACGGGTCCAGCGCCCAGGACCGCGCCTTCACGCGCGCCCAGATCGAGCGGTTCAATGAAGTGGTCGCTCACCTGAAGGCGCGGGGCGTCACGCCCAGAATCCTGCACACGGCCAACAGCGCCGGCGCGCTCGGCTACCCCGAGTCGCGCCAGTCGATGGCCCGCATCGGCCTCGCCCTCTACGGTTACCTGCCCGAGGGCTGGCTCTCGAGCGCGCTCGAGGAGAAGGGATTCACCCTCGAGACGGCCCTGACCCTGCGCGCGCAGGTGGTGGCCGTGCGGCGCCTCGAGGCCGGTGATCGGCCGAGCTACGGACGGCGCCGGGCCCTGGCCCACGCCGCGACCGTGGCCACGGTGCCCTTCGGCTACGCCGATGGCTATCCCCGGCGGCTCTTCGACGCCGGCGCCGACGTGCTGATCAACGAGAAGCGATATCCCCTCGCGGGCAACGTGACGATGGATCAGCTGCTGGTCGACTGCGACGACGACGAGGTGAGGCCCGGCGACGACGTGGTGCTGCTCGGCCGCCAGGGTGATCAGGAGATCACCGCCGAGGAGTGGGCGCGCCGCGCCGACACCATCACGTGGGAGATCCTCTGCGGCATCGGCGCCCGGGTGCCCCGCGTGCTCGTGGGCTGAGCCGTGCTCGATCGGATCGAACTCTCGTCGTGCACGCGCTGCGCACTGTCGAGGACCCGACAGCGCGTCGTCATCGGGTCCGGCCCCCAGGGCCCCGCGCTGATGGTGGTGGGCGAGGCGCCTGGGCGCACCGAGGACGAGGGAGGCGAGCCCTTCATCGGGCCGAGCGGGCAGCTGCTCTTTCGCCTGCTCGAAGAGGAGGTGGGTCTCACGCGCGCGCAGTGCTTCGTCACGAACGTGGTGAAGTGCCGCCCCCCGAACAACCGGGCGCCGAAGCGCGAGGAGCTCGAGGCCTGCCGTCCCTGGTTCGACGCCCAGCTCGATGACGTCAGGCCCGGGGCGGTCCTGGCCCTGGGCAACACCGCGGCCCGTTCGGTCTTCGGCTACGAGCGCGGCATCGGCACCACCCACGGCCTGGTCGTGCGGCTCGCCGGCGGACCGGGTTTGGCGACCTACCACCCCGCCGCGGCGCTGCGCGGTGGGTCCCGCGTGGTCGAAGTGATGCGCGCGGACCTGCGGATCCTCAAGTCGCTGGTGGCGCCGTCGTGAGCTGGCAGCGCTACTGCGCCAGCGCGCCCGACGCCATGAGGGCGGGCGAGGAGTTCGCCGACGTGCTCGAGTGCGGCGACATGGTCCTGCTCTCGGGCCCGCTCGGAGCCGGCAAGACGACGTTCACCAAGGGCGTGGCCAAGGGCCTCGGGGTCGTCGAGCGCGTCACCAGTCCGACCTTCACCATGGTGCGCCCGCACCGGTGCCACAACGATCGGGGGATCGAGACGCTCCACCACGCTGACGTCTACCGCGTGGAGACCCTCGGCGAGGTGCTGGACCTGGCCCTGGGCGAGCTGGTCGAGGAGTCCGGAGTCGCCGTGGTGGAGTGGGGCGAGCTCGGGGCGTCGGTCTTCGGACGCGTCGTCATGACCGTTCGCTTCGACATCGACGACGACGAGGGCCGCCTGCTGAGCGTCGACGGGCCGCTGGCCGAGGAGCGGGCCGGCGCGCTCGATGAGTGGGTCGCCCGGTGAACCTCCTGGCGATCGAAACGGCGACACCGGCCTGCGGCGTTGGGGTGCGCACCAGCGGCGGGGTCGAACTCACCCGGGTCGTCGACGAGAACCGCCGCCACACCGAGGTGCTCACGCTGGCCATGGCCGAGCTTCTGGGCGAGTGCGGGCTGCGTCCGCGCGACATCGGGCGCGTCGTGGTGGACCGCGGACCCGGCCTGTTCACCGGACTGAGGGTGGGCATCGCGACGGCCAGCGCCTTCGCCCAGGCGCTCGGTTGCGGCCTCGTGGGCGTCACGTCGCTCGAGCTGCTGGCGCACGGCGCGCACGGCGCCGGCGTGCGAGGCACGCTCGTGGCTGGCGTGGACGGGCGCCGGGGGGAGGTCTTCGTCCAGACCTTCGCCCTCGCCGAGGCGCTCGTGGCGACGAGCCGGCCTGCGGTGGCGGTGGCGCGCGACGTGGTGATCCAGTGGGCGACCAACGGCGACCCCGTGACCTTCACCGGCGACGGGGTCGAGCGCTACGCGCAGGACTTCGGCGCGGTGCCCAACGGGCACGTCTTCGTCCAGACGGTGCCCCCGGTGCACGAGGCGCTGGCTCTGGGCTTGCGTCGAGCCGTAGAGACGTCGATCACACCGCTCTACCTGCGCGAGGCCGACGCGGTGGCGAACTTCACGACGCGAGAGCGACCCCGGTGAGTTCGTGGTCGATTCGACTGGCGAACCGGCGCGACGTGGGCGAGCTGCTGGCGCTCGAGGAAGCCCAGTTCCCCGAACCCTGGACCCGGGGGATGTTGCTCGACGAGATCACCAACACCGCGACGCGCCGTTACACGGTGGCCGTGCAGGAGATGAAGATCATTGGCTATCTGGGCGTGATGTTCGTGATGGACGAGTTGCACATCAACACCCTAGGCACGTTGCCCGGCCACGAGGGGCGCGGGGTCGCCAGTTCGCTGATGGACGACGCGTGGCGCGATGCTCTAGAGCGCGGGGTCATCCGGGCGACCCTCGAAGTGGCCACGTCGAACACGCGGGCCCAGACGTTCTACTACCGCTACGGCTTCATGCCGGTTGGCGTGCGCAAGAACTACTACGAGCGCACCCACGAGGATGCGCTGGTGCTGTGGGCCGACGTGGGCGCGCGTCCCGAGGCTCCGGCCGGCTCCTAGCCCCACGTCGGACGAACCCGCCCAGAGCACGCGCACGACGTTCCTGACGAGGTCCCCGATGAGCTCGACGGCCGCGTCGAGGACTTGGGCGAGTACGCCGCCTCGACCCGGTTATCGCGCTCGCGCGGGGCGGACCTACGCTTGGGGGTATGGCGATGGTTCTGGGCATCGAGACGAGCTGCGACGAGACCGCGGCCGCGGTGGTCGACGCTGACTTCCACGTCATCTCGTCGATCGTCGAGTCGTCGATCGACCAGCACCGTGCCTTCGGCGGGGTCGTGCCCGAGCTCGCCGGCCGGGCGCACGTGACCACCATCGGGCCGGTGGTGAACCGCGCGCTGGTCGAGGCCGGCCTCGATCCCCACGATCCCGAGATCGACGGGATTGCCGTCACCAGCGGACCGGGCCTCATCGGGTCGCTGCTCGTGGGGCTCTCGGCCGCCAAGGCCTACGCCTTGGCGTGGGGCCTGCCGTTCGTCGGGGTGAACCACCTCGAGGGACACCTTTTCGCGCCGCTGCTCGAGCAGCCCGGCCTCGAGTGGCCGCTGCTCACCCTGCTGGTGTCGGGCGGGCACAGCATGATCGTCCTGCAGAGCGGCCCTGGCCAGCACGAGGTGCTCGGCGAGACCATCGACGACGCGGCCGGCGAGGCGTACGACAAGGTGGCGCGCTGGCTCGGACTGGGCTACCCCGGCGGACCCGAGATCGACCTGCTGGCCCAGCAGGGTACCGCGGGCTCGCTGAAGCTGCCGGTCTCCATGACCGGCCCGGACCTCGACTTCTCGTTCTCGGGCCTGAAGACGGCCGTCGTGCGAGCGACCCAGAGGCACGGCGACGTCGCGCTGGCCGACGTCGCGGCGTCGTTCCAGCGCGCGGTGTGCGAGCAGCTGCTGCGTAAGTTGCGCAGCGCGATGGAGGCCCACGACGTCAAGGGCGTCGCGCTGGCCGGCGGGGTCGCGGCGAACTCGGCCCTGCGAGCGGGCGTGGAGCAACTGGCCCGCGACTTCGCCGTCGTGGCCCACCTGCCCACGTTGGAGATGTGCACCGACAACGCGGCGATGATCGCCGCGGCCGGGCTGTACCGACTCGGCGCCGGCGCCGCGAGCTCCCTGGGGCTGTCGGCCGACCCGAACTGGCAACTATCGGAGGTCTGATGAGTGATCACTGGCTACCACTGCACGTCGCGGACTGCGACCCCGATCCCTTCGTCCAGTTCCGCACGTGGTTCGACGAGGCCGAGCCCGAGATGAACGAGCGCGAGGCCGTCGCGCTGGTGACCGCGACCCTCGACGGCCACCCGAGCGCGCGGATGGTGCTGCTGCGCCACGTCGGCAACGACTCGTTCGGCTGGTTCACGAACTACGAGTCGCGCAAGGGCCACGACCTCGAGGCGAACCACCACGCCGCGCTGCTGTGGTACTGCGAGTCGCTGGGCCGCCAGATTCGCATCGAGGGCACCGTCGCCAAGATGAGCGACGCCCAGTCCGATGCGTACTTCAGCTCCCGGGCCCGGGGCCACCAGATCGGCGCCCACGCCAGCCACCAGAGCGAGCCGCTGGTCAGCCGCCAGGAGATCGAGGACCGCGTTCGCGAGCTCGAAGCCCGGTTCGAGGGTGTCGAGGTTCCGCGACCCGAGTACTGGGGCGGCTATCTGCTCACGCCGACGTTCTTCGAGTTCTGGCAGCACCGCGAGGACCGGCTGCACGACCGGGTGTTCTACACGTCCGATCACCATGCCTGGAGCCGGGAGCGCCACTCGCCCTAAGAGCTGAGGCGTAAGTCCCCGGGCGGGGAGGCACTTCCCAGTGCCGGGCTCCTTTTGGCACTCCAAGCTGTAGGCTGCTAAATTGGCAGTCAAGAGTTCCGAGTGCTAATCGCCCAGGAGGCAATACAACATGAATCTGCACCCCCTAGAAGACCGCATCGTGGTCCGTCCCAACGTTGCCGAGGCCACCACGGCTTCCGGTCTCGTCATCCCCGACACCGCCAAGGAGAAGCCCCAGCAGGGTGAGGTCCTCGCCACCGGTCCCGGTCGTCGCACCGAGAACTCCGGCGAGCTGATCCCCACGGGCGTCAGCGTCGGCGACACGGTCGTCTACTCGAAGTACGGCGGCACCGAGATCACCGTAGACGGCGAGGACCTGTTGATCCTCTCCAGCCGCGACGTTCTCGCCACCATCTCCAAGTAGTCGTCGTGGCGGCTCCGTCGCCACTCCCTATCTAGACAAGGAAGACATATGTCGAAGTTGCTCAAATTTGATGAAGAGGCCCGCCGCGGGCTCGAGGCCGGCGTGGACAAGCTGGCCAACGCGGTGAAGGTCACGCTCGGCCCCAAGGGCCGCAACGTGGTCATCGGCAAGAAGTTCGGTGCCCCCACGATCACCAACGACGGTGTCTCGATCGCTCGCGAGATCGAGCTCGAGGACCCGTTCGAGAACATGGGCGCCCAGCTCGTGAAGGAAGTCGCCACCAAGACCAACGACGTGGCCGGCGACGGCACCACGACGGCGACGGTCCTGGCCCAGGCGCTGATCAAGGAAGGTCTGCGCAACGTCGCGGCCGGCGCGAATCCGGCGGGCCTGAAGCGCGGCATCGAGAAGGCCGTCAAGGTCGTCGTCGATTCGATCAAGGACCAGGCCCAGGACGTCTCGGACAAGACCCAGATCGCCCAGGTCGCGACCATCTCCGCCGCTGATTCGTCGATCGGCGACGTCATCGCCGACGCGATCGACAAGGTCGGCAAGGACGGCACGGTGACGGTCGAGGAGTCCAACACGTTCGGCCTCGAGCTCGAGCTGACCGAAGGCATGCAGTTCGACAAGGGCTACCTGTCGCCTTACTTCGTCACCGACCCCGAGCGACAGGAGGCGGTCCTCGAAGACGCCTACATCATGTTCACCAGCTCAAAGATCTCCGCCGTGCACGACCTCGTGCCGGTGCTCGAGAAGGTCATGCAGTCGGGCAAGGCGCTCTTGATCGTCGCCGAGGACGTCGAGGGCGAAGCCCTCGCGACGCTCGTCGTGAACAAGATCCGCGGGACCTTCACCTCCGTGGCCGTCAAGGCCCCGGGCTTCGGTGAGCGCCGCAAGGCCATGCTCCAGGACATGGCGATCCTCACCGGCGGCACCGTGATCTCCGAGGAGATCGGGCTCAAGCTCGACACCGCGACGGTGGACCTGCTCGGGCGCGCTCGTCGCATCGTCGTCACCAAGGACGCCACGACGCTCGTCGACGGCGCCGGAACGACCGCTGACGTCGCGGGACGGGTCGCCCAGCTCAAGCGTGAGATCGAGGACACCGACTCCGACTGGGACCGCGAGAAGCTCCAGGAGCGCCTCGCCAAGCTCGCCGGTGGCGTGGCGGTCGTGAAGGTCGGCGCCGCAACCGAGATCGAGCTCAAGGAGAAGAAGCACCGCATCGAGGACGCGCTCAGCGCCACTCGCGCGGCGATCGACGAGGGGATCGTCGCCGGTGGCGGCACCGCGCTCGTTCGCTCGCGGGTCTCGGTCGAGAAGCTGATCAAGACGCTGAGCGGTGACGAGGCGACCGGTGCACGCATCGTGGCGAGCGCGCTCGACGCGCCGCTGCGCCACATCGCCGCGAACGCCGGCTACGAGGGCGCCGTCAAGGTGCGCGAAGTGGCCGACGCCAAGGGTTCCTTCGGTCTCAACGCCGCGACGGGCGAGCTCGTCGACCTCGTGAAGGCCGGCGTCATCGACCCCGCCAAGGTGACCCGCTCGGCGCTGCAGAACGCGGCATCGATCGCGGCCCTGCTGCTGACCACCGAAGCCATCGTGGCCGACAAGCCCGAGCCGGCCGGTGCCGGCGGCGGCGGCGGCGACATGGGCGGCATGGGCGGCATGGGCGGGATGATGTAACCGCTGCTCGCGCAGCTTTCGAGAACCCGGGCCGCTACGGCCCGGGTTCTTCTTTGCACGCTGGCGTCGGCCGGGTCGCGCTCGAGACGGTCAGAGGGTGGCGCGCAGGCGCGTGATGACGTCGTCGACCACGCCGCTGGTCGAGGCCTCGCCGGCGAGATCGAACGTCCTCACCCCTTGGAGGGCGCCCTCGAGCGTCGCCGAGCGCAGCCTCTTGCCCGCGACGTGGTAGCGCGCGTCGCCGAGGTGGATGGCGGCCTGGTCGAGCAGCGCCGCTCCGGCGAGCAGCATGGCCATGGGGTTGGCGACGTTCTTGCCCTCGAGCGAAGGGGCCGTGCCGTGCGGCGCCTCGGCCATGGCGACCTGGGGGTGTAGGTCCTCGTCGAGCGACATCAGCACGGACTCGGCCCCGGCGATGGATCCGAACATGGCCAGCACGAGGTCACTGAGGCAGTCGCCGTCGCGGTTCAGCGCCGGGATGACCAGGGTCTGGTCGTGGATGTCGGTCAGCAGCCCGGCGTAGGCGGCGTCGATGAGCGTCGGGCGGTATCCGACGTGGGGGTGGCGCGCGAACGCGGCGTCCATCTCCTCCTTGAGCATGCCCTCGTAGGTGGGCGAGACCGTCCACTTCGGGCCGCCGTAAACGATCCCGTCGTGCTCCTCGGCGGCCTGGAAGGCGTACTCGGCGACGAGGCGGCAGTTGGAGCGCTCGATGCGCTCGGTGCGCCAGGCAACCTCGCCCGCCCCGCCCGGCTCTCCGGTGCGTCCCTCCTCGGCGCCGTAGGCGTCGCCGACCGCCAGTCGAACGACGATGATCGGCTGGCTCGCGGCCACGGTCGGCGCGACACCGGGTATCCGCCGTCCGGTGCGAACGATGATCGACCCTCCGATGCCTTCGCGCAGGATCCGGTTCGGCGAGCCGACGCCGCCGATCTCGGGAGGGGTCACCGTCGCGGCCTTCAGACCGAGACCGGACTCGACCATCGCGAGGGCGGCCTCGCGCACGATGTCGTTGTTCGTTCGTCGCCGGTTCTCGAGCGAGAGGTCGTAGTGGACGAGTTCGATCGGCACGCCCAGCAGCTCGGGGGTCATCGCCCGCAGCGCCTCCAGGAGCAACTCCTGTCCGGTCTGGTCGCCGTCACAGACAATGATGGTTGCGCGGGAGTAGGTCATGGCCCATTCTCTCACAACCGAATTCCGGCCAGAGACCGGACGGCGGCCGCTCAGGCCGAGCGCCCCGCAGCGCCGGGTGGAACTAACGCGTCAGCTGTTCGCCGGGTTGATCCTGGTCGGCGGACGTCCAGTCTCCTGGTTCCAGCAACGCTCCCGGAGACCCCACGCCGATCTCGCCCATGGCGATCTCGCCCGCCCCGGCAATCCCTTCCTCGATGTCCTCGCCCATGGTGTGGAACACCTGGGACTGGCCGGCGCCGCGCATCCACGAGAACACCGCACCCAGGAAGCAGACCAGGGCGGCCAGAATGAAGGCCATGCGCAGTCCGTGGCCGAAGGGCCCGGCGATCAGACCCGGGAAGAACCCACGGCCGAGCAGGACGGTGGAGTGCACGCCGGGTGAGGCGAGCACGGAGGGGCTGATCATCTCCTTGATGGGGTTGATACCGAGGAAGGCCGCGAAGAGGCTGCCGATCGGCGGCACGTGCGACGCGGCCTGCGCCGCGGCGAGCGGCACGCCCTGGCCGGTGAGGCCCTTCAGGAGGGCCTGGGGCAGCCTCGCCGACAGCCCGAAGGTGATGACCGTGAAGAAGAATCCCATCGAGAGCACGGCCGCCGAGTTCTGGAACGTGTTGAGCATGCCGCTGCCGGCGCCACGTTGATTGAGCGGAAGGCTGTTCATCACCGCGCTGGTGTTCGGTGCGGCGAAGAGGCCCATCGAGAAGCCGACCATCAGGATCAGGAAGGCGAAGACCGGATACGAGAAGTCCATGGGCAGCTCGGTGAGTCCGATCAGGCTGAGCCCCGCGAGCACGAGGCCGAGCGTGGCGAAGGGCCGCGGTCCGTGCCGGTCGGCGAGGCGACCGGCGAGCGGCCCCGAAAGGAAGAAGCCGACGGTCAGCGGGACCATGTAGATGCCCGCCCACAGCGGCGTGCGGCTGAAGCTGTAGCCGTGCATCGGCAGCCAGACGCCCTGGAGCCAGATGATCAGGATGAACTGGAGGCCGCCTCGAGCCAGCGCGAGCATCAGGCCAGCCAGGTTCCCCATGGTGAAGGACCGGCTCTTGAAGAGGTCCAGGTGGAACATCGGATCGGTGGTGTGGAGTTCGACGACGACGAATGCCACCAGGATCGCCAGGCCGCCGAAGAGGCAGGACAGTACCAAGGGGCTGGACCAGCCCATGGTGTGCCCGCCGTAGGGCTGGAGGCCGTAGACGATCCCCGTCAGCACCGCGATCAGGCCAACGGCGAAGGTGACGTTGCCGGTCCAGTCGATCCGGGCCTTGTGGCGGCGACCGTTGTCGCGCAGGCGCAGGTGGGCCCAGACCGTTCCGAAGAGGCCGAAGGGCACCGACACCAGGAACACCAGGCGCCATTCGAGGGGTGCCAGGACGCCGCCGAGAATCAGCCCGAGGAAGGAGCCGCCGATCGCGGCCACACCGTTGATGCCCAGGGCGAAGCCCCGCTCGTTGACGGGGAAGGCGTCGGTGATGATTGCGTTGGAGTTCGCGAAGAGGAACGCCCCGCCGACTCCTTGACCCACCCGCATCACGATGATCCACATCGCGGCGGCCGGTCCGGTCATCCACGTCACGGCCAGCAGGACCGAGAAGAGGGTGAAGATCGCGAAACCCAGCGTGTACATCCTCACGCGCCCGAATATGTCGCCGACGCGTCCGAGGCTCACCACCAGCACCGAGGTGACGAGCAGGAAGCCCATCAGGATCCACAGGAAGTAGGTCGTGTTGCCGGGGGCCAGGGGGTTGAGCTTGATGCCGCGGAAGATGTCGGGCAGGGCGATCAGCAGGATGGAGCCGTTGATCGTGGCCATGAGAATGCCGATCGTCGTGTTCGACAGGGCGATCCACTTGTAGTGCAGCGACCGGCCCTCGGGGGCCAGGGTCTCGGTGGACATCGCGGTTCTCCTCGGCTCCAACCCGGCTCGCACGGGGGCAAGGGGCGGAATTACTAGTTAGTTACTGACAACTAACTATATGCTAGACGACGTGAAGAGTTCTCCGGACAATCCAGCCAAACTTCTGGCGCGCCGCCAGGCGCGCAGGGACCCCGTGCGCGAGGCGACCGGACTTCGCGTTGCCCTGGTACGTCTCCACCGGCAGCTTCGCTCGCACTCTGTAGTCGGCCTCACCCCTTCGCAGGGGTCGGCCCTGGCGCGTATCGAGCAGCTCGGGCCGCTGCGCCTGGGGATGCTCGCCGAGGCCGAGGGCACGACGGCCGCGACGATGTGCAAGGTCATCGACAGCCTGGAGGAGCGCACGCTGATCGAGCGGGTGGCCGATCCCCAGGACGGACGGGCCAGCCTCATCCAGCTCGGCGCGCAGGGCGGCGCGCTGCTGAGCGAGCTGCGCCAGCGCAGCACCGAGGCGCTGCGCGCCGCGATGGGCGAGATGACGGCGGCAGACCGCGAGACCATTTCGCGCGCGATACCGGTGCTCGAGCGCCTGAGCGAACTCCTGAGCCGGGTCGAGCGCTAGCCCCGGAGACGTCTCTTCGTCGAGGCGGTGGCTAGACGCTCGGCGCCTCTTCGGTCGCCTCGACCGCGAGGTGGGGGACCACCCGATTGAGCCACTTGGGCATCCACCAGTTGGCCCTTCCGAAAGCGTGCATCAGTGACGGGACCAGCACGGTGCGCAGTATGAAGGCGTCCATGAGGACCGCGCCGCCCAGGCCTATGCCGAACTCGGCGATGATCCGCTGGCCGCCGAAGGCGAACGAGAAGAACACGCAGATCATGATCAGCGCCGCGGCGGTGATCACCCGTCCGGTGTTCGCCTGGCCGCGGACGATCGCTTCCTCGTTGTCGTTGGTGTTCAGCCACTCCTCGTGCATGCGAGACACCAGGAAGACCTGGTAGTCCATCGAGAGTCCGAAGAGGATCGCGAGCATGATGACGGGTAGGAAGGACTCCACGGGCCCAGACCCCGCGCCGATGAGCGAACTGCCCCATCCCCACTGGAAGACCGCAACGACCAGACCGAACGAAGCCGCCGCCGCGAGGAGGTTCATCACCGCGGCGGTGAGCGGGATCAGCACGCTGCGAAAGGCGACCATCAGCAGGAGGCAGCCCAGCAGCACAATCACGCCGATGAAGAGCGGGAGCTTGGACGTGAGCACCGTGGCGAAGTCGGCGAAGATCGCCGTGATGCCACCGACGTAGATCGTGGTGTGGCTCGACGCCGTGACCTCGGGGATGTACTTGTCGCGCAGGGTGTTGATGAGCGTGTCCGTCGCGGTCGCCTGTGGGCTCGTGGTGGGCACGACCGTGATGAGGCCGACGGTCCCCGCGGGGTTGGTGATCAGCGGCTCCACCGCGGCGATGCCGGGCTTGCCGACGAGCAGCGAGTCCAGGGCGCCCATCGCCGCCTTGTCGGACGGCGAGTTGATGGCGCCGACCACGGTGAGCGGGCCGTTGAAGCCCGGTCCGAATCCCTGGGCCAGCAGGTCGTAGGCGTGGCGGGTCGTCGAACTCGGGGGGTTCGATCCCTGGTCCGAGCTGCCCAGGTGCAGGGAGAAGTAGGGGACCGTCATCGTGAGGATGACCAGCAGGGCCGCGATCGACAGCACCCGCGGGTGGCGCGACACGAACTGCGCCCAGCGCTGCCAGGGGCCTTGGGTCACGACCGGCTCGGGGCCGTTCGTCGCGAGCGAGCGCCGCTCCTTGCGGCTCAGCACCCGGAACTTCTGGAATCCGAGCAGCGCGGGCAGCAGGGTCATCGAGGCCAGCACGGTGATCGCGACGGTGATGGACGCCGCGATGGCGACGCCGTTGAGGAAGGAGAGCCGCAGCACGAGCATGCCGAGCAGCGCCACGCAGACGGTCGATCCGGCGAACAGGACTGCACGGCCCGAGGTGTTGATGGCCGTGACGATCGAATCCTCGACGCTCAGGCCCCGCTTCAGGCCCTGACGGCTGCGCGTCACGATGAACAGGGCGTAGTCGATCCCGACACCCAGGCCTATGAGCGAACCAAGTATGGGCGCGAACTGCGCGATCGCGAGGCCGTGGCTGAGGAGCGTCGTCGCCGCCAGGGCGATGCCGAGCGCGAACAGCGCGACCCCGAGCGGCAGCAGCATGGCGAGCACCGAGCCGAAGGCGAGCAGCAGCACGACGGCGGCGGCGAGCAGGCCGAAGATCTCACCGGGACTGCCCGATGGCGTGTCCAGCTGCCCGAAGGCGTTGCCGCCGAACTCGACGTCGAGCGACGCCGAGCGGATGCTCTCACCAGCCGTCTCGACCGCCTTGATCTGCGGCAGCTTGAGCTTGAAGGCCTGCTTGGTGAAGTTGACCGTCGCGTACGCGATGGTCTTGTCCTTGCTCAACTGTGCCGCGCCGATGCACGCGGGCGAGGACGTCGAACAGAATGGCGAGACCACGCTCGCGACGTCGGGCAGTTTGGCGACCTTGGCGAGCATCAGGTTGATGCCGTGCTCCTGGGCGCTGATGGGGCCGTTCGTGGAGCGGAACACGATCTGATCGGTGTCACCGGCGTGGACGGGGAAGCCCTTGGCGAGCAGCGCGTAGGCGTCGGTCGAGTTGGTGCCGGGCAGGCTGAAGGAGTTCGAGTACGCCGAACCGGCAACCTGGGAAGCGATGTTGATACCGATGAAGACCGCGACCCATACGATGAGCACGTACCAGCGACGACGGACGCTCAACCGAGCGAGGGACTTCATGAAGATTCTCTCCTGAGGATGAAAAGGGGACCGAGTAAAATCCAGTCGTGTGCTAATCGCATCACCACACTAGGGGAGATTTATGGCGCGTTCCGAACGCTGGCCAGCCCGATTCGAAGGTCACGAGTATCCTCAGGTGATTCCCGAACCTGACGACGTCGTGGCGGGCGACCCCGCGCCGTGGGCCGCCTTGGCGCCAGAGGCCCGTCAGGGCTTCACGCTCGCTCGGGTGCTGGAGCGACTCGGCGAGGGCGGACGGCTCCTGGAGAACGCACCGATTCCGGATGACCCCCTGGAGATGGCGGCGGTCGCCGACGCGAACCGCGCGGACGTTGTCCACCGCTCGGCCGTGCTCGTGGCGATGTTCGAGGAGGCGGGCGAGGCGCACGTCGTCCTGACGAGGCGTTCGTTCGAGATGCGCGTTCATCGGGGTGAAATTGCGCTGCCGGGCGGTCGCAGCGACGCCGGCGAGAGCCCCGTTTCGACGGCGCTGCGCGAGGCGCGCGAAGAAGTGGGGATTGAAGAGGCATCGGTGACGCCCGTAGGCTGGCTGAACCCCATCGTCACTTTCGCCTCGGGCTCGGCCATCTGGCCGGTCGTGGGCCTTCTGGACGAAAGGCCGGCGATGGTCGCCGACCCGGCAGAGGTGGACCGGGCCTTCACGGTGCCGTTGGCCGACCTCATGGCGGACGGAGCGTTCCTCGAGGAGCTCTGGCGCCGCGAGCAGCCCCGCCCGGGCGCCGACGACGAGGGCTACTTCCCGATCTACCTCTTCGCCGTCCCCGGTGACGTCATCTGGGGCGCGACGGCGCGGGTGCTCACCGAACTGCTGTGTCTGGTCGCCGGGGTCGAATGGCCCGAAGGACGCCGCGTCTGGGCTTAGGTCCGTCCAGTAGATTGGACGTAACGCATACCGGTTTTCGGGGTGCAGTTTCTTAGGCGGAGGTCACCATGGCGGAAGTAGAGATCGGGATTTCTAAATCGGCACGTCAGGCGTACGGCTTCGACGACATAGCCATCGTCCCGTCGCGGCGCACGCGCGACCCCGAGGACGTCGACATCTCGTGGCAGATCGACGCCTACAAGTTCGAGTTGCCCTTGCTCGGCTCGGCGATGGACGGGGCGATCTCGCCGACGACGGCCATCGAGCTCGGCCGTCTCGGCGGCCTCGGCGTGTTGAACCTCGAGGGCCTCTGGACCCGCTACGAGGACCCGATGCCCCTGTTCGACGAGATCCGCGATCTCGATGACGACAAGGCGACCGCCCGGATGCAGCAGATGTACCTGGAGCCGGTCAAGCTCGAACTCGTCGCCGCGCGCATCAAGGAGATGAAGGCCGCCGGCATCGTGACGTCCGGATCGGTCACGCCCGCGCGCACCGCGTGGATGGCCCAGACCGTTCTCGACGCCGGCCTGGACATACTCGTGATCCAGGGAACGGTCGTGTCGGCCGAGCACGTGTCCAAGACCGTGGAGCCGCTGAACCTGAAGAAGTTCATCCGCGAGTTCGAACTGCCGATCATCGTCGGTGGCTGCGCGAGCTACCAGGCCGCCCTGCACCTCATGCGCACCGGCGCGGCCGGCGTGCTGGTCGGGGTCGGGCCAGGAAATGCCTGCACCTCGCGCGCAGTGCTCGGCATCGGCGTACCTCAGGCGACCGCCATCGCCGACGTCGCGGGCGCGCGAATGCGCCACCTCGACGAGACCGGGGTCTACGTGCACGTCATCGCCGACGGCGGTATGAGCAAGGGCGGCGACATCGCCAAGGCGATCGCCTGCGGCGCCGACGCGGTCATGATCGGATCGCCGCTGACCAGCGCCTTCGAGGCGCCGGCCCGCGGTTTCCACTGGGGCATGGCGACCTTCCACCCGACCCTGCCGCGCGGCACGCGCGTGCGCACGCAGGTGCGCGGCTCATTGCAGGAGATCCTCCTGGGACCGGCTCACGAGAACGACGGGCGTCTGAATCTCTTCGGGGCGCTTCGCACGTCGATGGCCACCTGCGGCTACGAAACGCTCAAGGAGTTCCAGAAGGCGGAGATCATGCTCGCTCCCTCACTCCAGACCGAGGGAAAGCAGCTGCAGCGCTCTCAGGGCGTGGGCATGGGCCATTGACCAACAGCGTCCTCGTCGTTGACTTCGGAGCGCAGTACGCCCAGCTGATCGCCAGGCGCGTGCGCGAGGCGCACGTCTTCTCAGAGATCGTCCAGAGCAGCATCAGCGCCGATGAGGTCCGGGCCAAGGCGCCCGGCGCGATCATCCTTTCCGGCGGCCCCAAGTCCGTGTACGAGGTGCCCGCACCCACACTCGACCCGGCGATCTACGACCTCGGCATCCCCATCCTCGGGATCTGTTACGGCGCGCAGCTCATGGCACTGCAGCTCGGCGGCGAGGTCGCGCGCACCGGAGCGGGCGAGTACGGGCGCACCGTGCTGACCCTTCGCGGCCCTTCGACGCTGATGGACGAGTGGCCCGCGACCAGCACGTGCTGGATGAGCCACGGCGACGCGATTGCCGAGGCCCCGGCCGGATTCGTCGTGACCGCCTCGTCACCCGAGGCCCCGGTCGCGGTGATGGAGGACCCGGAGCGTCGTCTCCACGCGGTTCAGTTCCACCCCGAGGTGGTGCACACCGAGCGTGGCCAGGAGCTGCTCGTCAATTTCCTGCACCACGTCGCGCAGATCCCCGCCACGTGGACCAACGTCTCGATCATCGAAGACCAGGTCGCCGCCATCCGCGCCCAGGTCGGCAGCGAGAAGGTCCTGTGCGCCCTGTCCGGCGGCGTCGACTCCGCCGTGGCGGCCGCCCTGGTCACCAAGGCGGTCGGCCACCAGCTGACCTGCGTGTTCGTCGACACCGGCCTGATGCGTAAGAACGAAGGCGACCAGATCGAGGAGACGTTCACCCGCCAGTTCGGCGTCGAGCTCATCCACGTGAAGGCCCAGGACCATTTCTTCGACGCGCTGGCGGGGGTGACCGACCCTGAGCGCAAGCGCAAGATCATCGGCGAGCTGTTCATCCGCGAGTTCGAGGCGGTGGCCCGTGACCTGGGAAGGGGCGGCGACGGACCGCGTTTCCTGGTCCAGGGCACGCTCTACCCCGACGTCATCGAGTCCGGCTCGGGACACGCCGCGAACATCAAGAGCCACCACAACGTCGGAGGCCTGCCCGAGGACCTCTCGTTCGACCTGATCGAGCCCCTGCGCAGCCTGTTCAAGGACGAGGTGCGCCACGTCGGCGAGGAGCTCGGCCTGCCCGCCGAGATCGTATGGCGCCAGCCGTTCCCGGGCCCCGGGCTGGGCGTGCGGATCATCGGCGAGGTGACCCGCGAACGCGCCGAGATACTGCGCAACGCCGACCACGTGGTGGTCGACGAGATCAAGAAGGCCGGCCTCTACCGCGAACTCTGGCAGAGCTTCGCCGTGCTGCCGGCCGTGCGCACCGTGGGCGTCATGGGCGACGGACGGACCTACGCCTACCCGATCATCATCCGCGCCGTCACCAGCGACGACGCGATGACCGCCGACTGGGCCCGCTTGCCCTACGACGTGATCGAGTCGATAGCGAACCGGCTGATCCGCGAGGTCGAGGGGGTGAACCGGGTGGCCCTGGACGTCACGAGCAAGCCGCCGGGCACCATTGAGTGGGAGTGAGCCCGTTCTCTGATGAATCGCTTTGGGGCGAGGAGTCGGCGAACCTTCGCCCGCGGCTCGACCCGGCGTCGCTGCTCGAGGGGCTGACTGAACCCCAACGCGAGGCCGTGGTCCAGCGCGGAGGGCCCCTGCTGGTGATAGCCGGCGCGGGCTCGGGCAAGACCCGAGTCCTGACCAGGCGCATCGCGCACATCCTCGCCAACGGCGACGCGAAGCCGTGGGAGATCATGGCCATCACGTTCACCAACAAGGCCGCCGACGAGATGCGACGGCGAGTGGTGGACCTCGTGGGCGAGGAGGCCGACCGCATGTGGGTCTCGACCTTCCACTCGGCCTGCCTTCGGATGCTGCGCGCCCACGCCGAGATCCTCGGGTACCAGCGAGGTTTCACCATCTACGACGCCGGCGACGCGCAGAACGTCGTTGAGCGGATCATGAAGGAGCTCAACCTCGACACCAAGCGCTTCTCGCCTCGCAGCGTGTCGGCGGCCATCTCCGCCGCGAAGAACGAGATGCTGACGCCCGAGGGCTACGAGTCCTCGGGCCACGGCGACGACCCGAACCACCGGCGCATCGCCCAGATCTACCAGCTCTACGCGAAGCGTCTCATGCTGGCCAACGCCATGGACTTCGACGACCTGCTGGTCAACGCCGTGGCGATGATGCGCCGCGACGACGGGGTCCTCGCTTCGTACCAGGACCGCTTCAAGTACCTGCTGGTCGACGAGTTCCAGGACACCAACGGGGTCCAGAACGAGCTCGTGATGATGCTGGCGGCCAAGCACCGCAACCTCTGCGTCGTCGGCGACTCCGACCAGTCCATCTACCGCTTCCGCGCGGCCGACGTGCGCAACATTTTGCAGTTCGAGCAGCGGTTCCCCGACTCCGACGTCATCCTGCTCGAGCAGAACTTCCGCTCCACCCAGACAATCCTCGACGCGGCCAACGCCGTGATCGCCAAGAACGTCGGGCGGCACGCGAAGAACCTCTTCACCGAGGGGGCCGAGGGCGAGAAGATCCGCCTCTACCGCGCCGGCGACGAGTACGACGAGGGTCGCTGGGTCGCGAGCGAGCTGCGACGCCTGCGCACGGACAACTCGCTCAGCTGGAACCAGATGGCCGTCTTCTACCGGACCAACGCCCAGAGCCGGGTCCTCGAGGAGAAGATGCTGGAGGCCGGCGTCCCCTACCGCGTCATCTCGGGCATGCGCTTCTACGACCGCAAGGAGATCAAGAACGCCCTGGCCTACGCCCGGCTGATCGTCAACCCCCGCGACGAGGCCTCGGCTCGCCGGGTCATCAACGAACCCAAGCGTGGCATCGGCGAGATGGCCCAGGCCAGGCTCGGGGCGTACGCCGCGGAGAACGGACTCTCCTTCGCCGAGGCGTCGCACTACGCCCAGGCGGCGGGCCTGACGGGCAAGGCGCTGGCGGGAGCCGAGAAGTTCTCCTTCATGCTCGACGAGTGGCGCGCCAGGGCGGATGACCTGACGCCCCGCGAGATGATCGAGGCCATCGTTCGCGATTCGGGGATGGGCGACGCGCTGCGCGACGAGAAGTCCGACCAGGCGGACTCGCGCCTGGAGAACCTCGGCGAGCTCGCGTCGGCGGCGGCGCAGTACGACACTCTGATGGACTTCGTCGAGCGCATGGCGCTGGTGGCGGACTCCGACCAGCTTGACGGCGGCGCCGGCGCGATCTCGATGATGACGCTGCACGTCGCCAAGGGCCTCGAGTACCCCGCGGTGATCATCACGGGGCTCGAGGAGACGATCTTCCCGCACAGCCGCGCGCTCGCCGACGAGGACGAGCTCGAAGAGGAGCGCCGCCTCTGTTACGTGGGGATCACGCGTGCCATGCAGCACCTGGCGCTGACCCACGCGTGGAACCGCATGACGTGGGGAAAGCAGCGAGACGCCTTGGCCAGTCGGTTCCTCCTCGAGATCCCTCCGGAGCTGGTGGTCGACCTCTCGGCCACGCTGCCGACACGCCGATCGAGCTTCGCGCGTGACGACGACGGATTCGTCGGACGCGATAGCGAGTTCACGCAAGGTCGGGCCTTCGGTGCCGGGGCCGCGCCACCGGTTCGCTCGACCGGTGCCGAGCAGCTGCACCTCAAGGTCGGCGACCGCGTCATGCACGATCGCTACGGGGCGGGCGTCGTGGTGAAGACCGACGGCGAGGGCTCCCACGCCAGGGCGTCGGTGAACTTCGAGGAACACGGCACGAAACAGCTCGTGCTGGCCATGACGCCGCTGCGCAGGGCATAAACGGAATAAATCGTTCGTAAGAAGTGCCGCATCGGCCGAGGGAGGCCACCGCGGCAGGTGGCAGAATGGTGACGCATGATATCGAGCCGACCGGTGTACCGGCCTCCCTCCGCGCCTGGAAGCCGACGGTTGCCCTCGCGGGTCTACTGGCGCCGCCGCGCCATCGTCCTGCTCGCCGCCGTGACGCTGGTGGTGGTTGGCTACCTGGGCATCAGCCTGGCCGTGGCGCTGACCAACCAGTCCTACGGCGCGTCGTACTCCGCGCGCGCGGCCGAGTGGGGCCGCCAGCACGGCCTGGGCGGATTCGTCACGTGGGTGGAGACCGAGTACTACAAGCTGCACCCGGCGAAGGTCGGCGGCCAGCCGCCGTCCAACGCGTTCGGCTCGGGCCCGAGCGCCGCGAAGCTCTCCGTCTCGGGTGGCTTGCCCGCGCCGGTGCGCGTCGCCTCCCCGGCCGGAAGCTGGTTGCCGGGCGAGGGCATCTGGCACGTCGCCGGGCGCGAGACCGCCAACGGCGTGCCGACCGTCTACGAGGCGTTCGTGCGTCCCGACGCGGTGCACACGAGCTACGTCGTGGGAGTCGCGTGGATGGACACGAGGCTGCTGAAGGCGCGGCTCTACTCGGGGTCGTTCATCCCCGGCGGCGGACCCTACCCGTACACGGCGCCGATCTCGGCCCCGAATTCCAAGAATCTCGTCGCGGCGTTCAACGCCGGATTTCGCATGCAGGACGCCAACGGCGGCTACTACACCGACGGCAAGCTGGTCAAGCCGCTGCGCGTGGGCGCCGCCACGGCGGTGATCTACAAGGACGGCCTGATGACGGTCGGCAAGTGGGGCACGACGAACTTCACGATGAACAACCAGGTCGCCTCGGTGCGTCAGAACCTCGACCTCATCGTCAACCACGCCAAGGCGGTCGCCGGACTGACGAGCCAGAACACGACGAAGTGGGGCAGGACCCTCGGCGGAACCTTCAACGTCTGGCGTTCGGGCCTCGGTGAGACGAGCGACGGGGCGATCATCTACGTCGGCGGTCCGAGCCTCTCGATCAGCGACCTCGCCAACGTCCTGGTGCGCGCCGGCGCCGTGACCGGCATGGAGCTCGACATCAACACCGACTGGGTGCAGTACTCGGTCTTCAACGGGCCGCTCAACACACCTATCAACGGCGCCAACGGCGCCAGTCTGCTGGGCTCGATGGCCGAGACGCCCTCGCGCTACTTCGCGAGCTGGGAGAATCGGGACTTCTTCACGATGACCCTGCGCCCGGGCACCGCGACCGCCTCGACGTCCTCCGGCAACTCGAAGGGCTAACGGTCCGCGACCTTGCGCCAGATCGGGGCGGGAAGGTGTCGCAGCACCGCGAAGACGTACTTCACCAGCGGCGGGCTCCAGATCACGCGCTCGGTGCCGGCGAGACCCTTCATGACGTTTTCGGCGACTTCGTTGACGCCCGTGCTGAAGGGGGTCTCCTTCTCGCCGGTGGTCATCTTGGAACGGACGAAGGCCGGGCGCAGGATCTGCAGCGTGACCCCGGTGCCGTCGAGGGAGTCGGCGAGACCGTCACAGAGGCGGTCCAGTCCGGCCTTGGCGCCCGAGTAGAGGTACGCGCCGCGCCGCACGCGAATCGCCGCCACCGACGTGATCACGAGAATCCGCCCGCTGCCCTGGGCGACCAGGCGGCGGCGGATTTCGGCCAGCGCGGCGACGGGCCACGTGAAGTTCACCATGGCCATCCTCGTCGCCAGTTCCGGGTCGTCCTCGTACGCTCGCTGGTCGCCCAGAAGACCCACCGCGACGATCACGAGATCGACCTTGTCGCCCACCTTGTCGAAGCACTCGCCGACGGCCCTTCCCGCGTCCAGCGGGACCATCGCATCGAAGATGACGGTGTCGGTCCTGGTCGCTCCGTACTCGTGCGCCTCGGCCGCGGCGGCGTCGAGCAGGTCCTGGCTGCGTCCCGCCAACACCACGGTGTTGGCCCGGGCGGCGCAGAGCTTCTTGGTGATGGCGCGGGCGATATCGGAGCTGCCGCCGAGTACGACGACGTTCTGAGGCTGACCAAAGGCGTTTTCCATGGCTACTTTCCTGTCAATTGGAGACGGTGGGCTAGGTCGCTCGCGAGACGGTGCTCGGGGTCGACACGGTTCTTCACTGCGAGAAAGGCATCGAGCTGAGGGTACATGGCTCGAACCTTGTCGGGACTGAGCCGGGCGTCCTTCGCGAAGTAGATGCGCCCGCCGGCCTCGAGCACCTTCTCGTCGAGGTCGTCGAGCACCTGGGGCAGGGCCGGGTTGCCGACGGGCAGGTCGAGCGCCAGCGTCCAGCCGGGCATCGGGAACGAGAGCAGCCCCTGGTTGGCGGGCCCGAAGCGCTTGAGCACCGCGAGGAAGCTCGCGACGCCCGAACTCGACAGGCGGTCGATCGCGCCGACCACGGTGTCGCCGGCGCTGTCGGGAACGCAGAACTGGTACTGGACGAATCCCCGGCGACCGTAGAGGCGGTTCCAGTCGCGCACCCCGTCGAGGGGGTGGAAGAACGTCGAGAGCGATTTGGCCTCGCCGCTCTGGCGTCGGGGCGACGACCGGTACCAGACCTCATTGAACGCCTTGACGGTGAGCGGGTTCAGCAGCCCGCTGGGCGCGTTGAAGGGGACGAAGAGCCTCGGGGCCTTGGGCCCGCGCAGCGACGGTGCGTCGACGTCGCCGCGAGCGGCGTGGTCGCCGCGGGTCAGCACCGCGCGGCCCATGTGGGCGCCGCGGGTCATGCAGTCGACCCAGGCGACCGAGTAGCGGTAGGCGGCGTCCCCGCTGGACATCGCGCTCATCACGCCGTCGAGCTCGGAGAAGCGCTCGGTGTCGACCAGGACCTGGTCCGTCTCGATCCTCAGCATCCGCATGGTCACCGTGCTCACGACGCCGGTGAGGCCCATACCGCCGACCGTGGCCCAGAAGAGTTCGGGGTCGCGGGTGGGCGAGACGGTCACCGCCCCGACCGGGGTGATCAGGCGCATCTCGAGGATGTGGTTGGCGAACGAGCCGTCCACGTGGTGGTTCTTGCCGTGCACGTCGGCCGCCACGGCGCCGCCGACGGTGACCTGGCGGGTTCCGGGCGTGACCGGCACGAACCATCCCTGGGGAATCGACAGCGTCAGCAGCTCGTCGATCGAGGTGCCCGCGCCCACGCAGACCACGCCGTCGGCGTCGATGGCGCCGATGCCGTCGAGGTCGCGATTGTCGAGAACTGTTCCGCCGCTCAACTGGGCGGCGTCGCCGTAGCTGCGACCCAGTCCGCGCGCGATGAGTTCCTTGGACGAGGCGAGCTCGCTGGCGACCTCGGTCTCGCTCGACGGCGACACGACCGCGGCGACGCTGGGCGTCGTGCGCCCCCAGCCGTAGAGGGTGGTACGGGTCATCCGTAGACTCCTATCAGTAGAAGGACCGCCCAGATCCCGATGAGCGTCTGGACGGTCCGGTTGCGCAAGAGCAGTTCCTCGGGCGCCGACCCGTCGCCGGCCTCAGCCGAGCGCATGATGAAGAGGACCGCCAGGACGAGCGGCACCACGGTGAGGCGAACCGGCACGAGGTCGTTGTACTTCGATGAGAGCCCCATCGCCGACGTGTCGAACGCCCAAAGGCAGTAGCCGGTCACGACCACCGTCGCGCTCATCGTCAAGGCCGAGTGCAGGAACTCCGGCGTGTACTCGGCGAGCACCCGGCGGGTCGACCCGGCACCCACCTTCTTCAGCTCGCTCGAGCGCTTGCCCACGACCAGGAAGAGCGCGCCGAAGGAGATCACGACGAGGAACCACGTGGAGACGAAGATGTGCGAGGCGATCGCACCGGCGTAGGCACGCAGGAAGAAGCCGCTGGCGACGACGCCCAGCTCGATGATGGCCACGTGCTTCAGCCAGAGGGTGTAGCTGACCGAGATCACGAAGTACAGCCCGAGGATCAGGAAGAGGCCTTGGGGGTGCCAGAGGGCGGAGGGAATGGCGAAGGCCACGCAGAACAGCACTGCGGCGCTGGCGACGGCGAGCGGCACGGGCAACTGGCCCGACGCAATGGCGCGGAACTTCTTGGTGGGGTGCTGTCGGTCCGCGTCGATGTCGCGTAGGTCGTTCAGGATGTAAATGCACGAGGCCAGGGCGCAGAAGGCCAGGAAAGCCGCCGCCGTGTGGCGCAGCACGTCGGCGTGGGTCAGGCGTTTGGCTGCGGCGGGGGCCACGCCGATCAAACCGTTCTTCACCCACTGGGCGGGGCGCATCGCCGACACCAGGGCGCGCAGACGGCCCCTGGGGTGGGCCGGTTTCGTGGTCACGACCCCTAAGGCTACTAGGGAGTATCCGTGGGGTTTTGGACGCAGAAGCCGTATCCCCGGGGCCTCTATGCTGAAACAAGGATGAAACGCACGTACCGAGTTGTGGTCGCCAAGCCCGGCCTTGATGGCCATGATCGAGGCGCGAAGGTGATCGCGCGCGCCCTGCGCGACGCCGGTTTCGAGGTCGTCTACACCGGTCTGCACCAGACGCCCGAGCAGATCGTCCAGGCGGTGATCCAGGAGGACGCCGACGCCCTGGGGCTCTCCCTGTTGTCGGGCGCCCACCTGGTGCTCGTGCCGAGGATCGTCGACCTGCTGAAGTCGGCCGGCCGCGAGGACGTCCTGCTGGTCGTCGGGGGCATCATCCCCGACGATGACCTCGCTCCTCTGGCCCGGGCCGGGGTCGCGCGGGTCTTCACGCCGGGCGCGTCGCTCGTCGAGATCGGCTCGTGGCTCGAGTCGGCCCTGGACTCGAAAGAGCACGCCCTCTAGACCGTAAGAAGTTGTTGACCGACAACTGTTGAGATGAAAGTTGAAGTGAATGGACCTCTTTGAGTATCAAGGCAAGCAGTACTTCGCGCGCTACGGCATCGCCGTGTCGCCGGGCGACGTCGCCGACACCGTGGACGAAGCGGTCGCGGTGGCCGAGCGGGTGGGCTACCCCGTCGTCGTCAAGGCGCAGGTGAAGGTCGGCGGCCGCGGCAAGGCCGGCGGAGTGAAGCTGGCCGACAACGTCGACGAGGTGCGCACGCACGCCGGCAACATCCTGGGCCTGGACATCAAGGGCCACGTCGTGCATCGCCTCTGGGTGGAGCGCTCGAGCGACATCGCCAAGGAGTACTACGCCTCGTTCACGCTGGATCGTCCGAACAAGACGCACCTCGGCATGCTGAGCGCCCAGGGCGGCGTCGAGATCGAGGTCGTCGCCGAGGAGAATCCCGACGCCATCGCTTTTCTCACCATCGACCCCGTTCGAGGTCTGGACCTCGAGAGCGCGCGTCGATGGGTGAGCGAAGCCGAGCTCGACGAGGTGGCGCGCGAGCAGGCCGCGCAGCTGCTGGTCAAGCTCTACGAGTGCTACACGAAGGGTGACTGCGACCTCGCCGAGATCAACCCCTTGATCCTGACCCCCGAGGGGAAGGTGCACGCCCTCGACGCGAAGGTGACCCTCGACGAGAACGCCTCGTATCGTCATCCCGAATGGGAGGAGTTCCGGGCCACCGAGACCGAGGACCCCCGGGAGAAGTTGGCCAAGGAGAAGGGTCTCAACTACATCGGGCTCGACGGCACCGTGGGCATCATCGCCAACGGTGCGGGTCTGGCGATGTCGACGCTCGACGTGGTGAACCAGGTCGGCGGAACCGCGGCGAACTTCCTCGACATCGGCGGCGGCGCGAACGCCGACGTCATGGCCGCGGCGCTGCAGGTGATCAACTCCGACCCCAAGGTGAAGTCGATTCTCGTCAACATCTTCGGCGGCATCACCCGCGTGGACGAGGTCGCCAACGGCGTGCTCGAGGCGCTGAAGCGCGTCTCGATCAGCTCGCCGATCGTCCTTCGACTCGACGGCACGAACGCCGTCGAGGGACGCGCGATCCTGGCGCCGCACCTGAACGACCGACTCATGACCGAACCCACCATGTTGGACGCTGCCCGCCGGGCCGTGGCCTTCGCGAACGCCTAAGGAAGAACGATGAGCATCTTTGTTGACGAAAACACCAAGGTCATAGTCCAGGGCCTCACCGGAGGACAGGGCCGGTTCCACGGCCTTCGCAACCGCGACTACGGAACGAAGATCGTCGCGGGGGTCACCCCGGGCAAGGGCGGCACCGACGTCGACGGCGTCCCCGTGTACAACACCGTGAAGGAGGCCGTCGACGCGACGGGGGCCACGGCCTCGTTCGTCAGCGTGCCGCCGAAGTTCGCCGTCGACGCGATCCTCGAGGCGGCCCAGGGCGGCATCACCTTCATCGTCTGCATCACCGAAGGGATACCGGCCCAGGACGAGGCCGTGATCTACAACCGTCTGGTGGAGGACTTCCCCGGCGTGCGCCTGCTCGGACCCAACTGCCCGGGCATCATCAGCCCAGGAAAGTGCAACATCGGCATCACCTCGGGCGACATCGCGCTCGCGGGCGGACCGGTGGGTATCGTGTCGCGTTCGGGCACCCTCACCTACCAGGCGCTGCACGAACTCACCCAGCACGGCATCGGCCAGACGACCTGCGTGGGGATCGGCGGCGACCCGGTCCCGGGCACCAACTTCATCGACTGCCTCGCCGCCTTCCAGGCGGACCCCGAAACCAAGGCCGTGATGATGATCGGCGAGATCGGCGGGTCCGAAGAGGAGAGGGCGGCCGAGTGGATCAAGCTCAACATGACCAAGCCGGTCGTGGCGTACGTGGCCGGCGTGACGGCTCCTCCCGGGCGCAAGATGGGCCACGCGGGGGCCATCATCTCAGGCTCGAAGGGCACGGCCCAGGCGAAGATGGAGGCGCTCGCCGACGCGGGAGTGCACGTGTGCCTCAACCCCACCGAGGCCGGCGAGAAGATGGTCGAAATCGTCAAGGCGTTGTAGCGCGTTGCCCGACGTGCGCCTCTGCGTCCTGGTCTCTGGATCGGGCACCATTCTCGAAGCCATGCTCTCCTCGGGGCTCGAGGTGGCCCTGGTCGCCTCGGACCGCCCGTGCCGGGGCCTCGAGGTGGCCGAGCAGGCCGGCGTGGAGGCGCTGCTGGTCGACCGCGGCGACTACGGGGGGTTCACCAAGGGGTTCGAGCGCGACGCCTACAGCCAGGTCCTGGCCGACGCGCTGACCTCTCGCCGGATCGACCTGGTGGCCATGGCCGGATTCGGCACCGTCGTCACCTCGCCGCTGCACGCGGCATTCCCGGGGCGGATCTTGAACACGCATCCGAGCCTGCTGCCGGAGTTCAAGGGCTGGCACGCGGTCGCCCAGGCCCTGGAGGCGGGAGTGGCCGAGTCGGGCTGCACGGTGCACGTCGCGACCGAGGCGCTCGACGACGGGCCGATCCTCGCCCAACGGCGGGTCGCGGTCCTGCGCGACGACGACGAGCACTCGCTGCACGAGCGCATCAAGAACGTCGAGCGCGTCCTCTACCCAATGGTGGTCAGTAGGGTGATGGCGTCACTCGCCGAGGGAATCGAACCCGCGTCGGTGGCTCAAACCCTGGAGGAGAAGTAGATGCGAGCACTGCTGAGCGTGTGGGATAAGTCGGGTCTCCTCGAGTTCGCCTCGGGTCTGGACGCTCTCGGCGTGGAGCTGGTCGCCTCGGGCGGCACCGCCGCCGCGCTCGCCCTGGCCGGCATCGCCCACCGCGACGTGGCCGACGTGACGGGCTCGCCCGAGATGCTCGACGGAAGGGTCAAGACCCTGCACCCGCGCATTCACGGCGCCATCCTGGCCGATCGCGCCAAGCCCGAGCACATGGCCGCGTTGGCCCAGCACGACATCGACCCGATCGACCTCGTCGTGTGCAACCTCTACCCCTTCTCCTCGGATCCCTCGGTCGACCTCATCGACATCGGAGGGCCCAGCATGGTGCGCGCGGCGGCGAAGAACCACGAGCACGTCGGCGTCCTCACCAATCCGAACCAGTACGAGACCGTGCTCGAGGAGCTGGGCGCCACCGGGTCGCTCTCGCACGCGACGCGCCACGCGCTCGCTCGCGCGGCCTTCGCCCACACCGCCGCCTACGACGCCCAGATCGTCAGGTGGCTCGACGGCGGCGGCGTCATCGGCGAGGGGCCCGGCGCCACCGACGCGGTCGTGCCCGTGACGCTGCACCTCGACTGGGAGCGCGCCGAGGTCGTGCGCTACGGCGAGAACCCCCACCAGGTCGGCGCGCGCTACCGTCTGGCCGGCACGACGCCGTGGTGGGACGGGGTCATCCAGCACGCGGGCAGCGCCCTGTCGTACCTGAACCTCTTCGACACCGACGCCGCGTGGCGGCTCGTGCACGAGTTCTTCGACGACTTCCCCGGACTGTCGGCGGTGGCCATCATGAAGCACGCCAATGCTTCCGGCGCGGCGTTCGGCTCGTCGCTCGGTGACGCCTTCGCCAAGGCCCTCGCCGCGGACCCCCAGAGCGCGTTCGGCGGCGTCATCGCCATCGGCGGCGAGATCGACCAGGAGCTCGCCGCGCTGATCGCCGCCGGACCGCAGGCCGACGTCATCGTCGGCTCCTCGTTCACCGAGGAGGCCATCGCCACTCTGCGGGCTCGGCGCAAGGCCACGCGCCTGCTCAGCGCCCCCGCCCCCGAACCGCTCGGACTCTCGGTGCGGACCTTCGGCGACACCGCGCTCGTCCAGAACGCCGACGAGCTGCTGGTCGAGGTGCAGGACTGGCGCTGCGTCACCAAGGCCACGCCGTCGGCCCAGCAGCTCCAGGACCTCATGATGGCGTGGCGGGTCTGTGCGCGAACGACGTCCAACGCCATCGTCATCGCGCGTGACGGCGTCGCAGTCGGCGTGGGCGCCGGCCAGCAGTCGCGGGTCGTCGCCGCCGGGATCGCGACCGCCAAGGCCGGGGAGGCCGCCCGCGGCGCGGCCGCGGCGTCCGACGCGTTCTTCCCCTTCGCCGACGGGCTCGAGTCGCTGACCGGCGCCGGCGTGACCGCCGTGGTCCAGCCGGGCGGTTCGGTGCGCGACCAAGAGGTGATCGACGCGGCCAACGCCGCCGGGATCGTGATGATGCTCACCGGCGAGCGTCACTTCCGACACTAGGAGAGCCATGACTGCAGAACTACTCGACGGCGAGCGACTGAGCGCCCGGATCAAGATGGAACTGGCCGACCGGGTCGCCCGCCTGGTCGCGGCCGGCCGGCCGGTGGGGCTGGGCACGGTGCTCGTCGGCGACGACGGGCCCAGCGCGAAGTACGTCGCCATGAAGCACGCCGACTGCGAGGAGATCGGCATCATCTCGTACAGCGAACGGCTCAGCGCCGACGCGACCCAGGCCCAGGTCGAGGCGGTCATCGACCGGTTCAACGCCGACCGCGACGTGCAGTCGGTGCTGGTGCAGCTCCCCCTGCCCGACGGCATCAACGAGGAGGAGATACTGCTGCGCGTCGATCCCGCCAAGGACGTCGACGGCCTGCACCCGACCAATCTGGGGCGCCTGGTGATGGGCGCGCCCGGTCCGCTGCCCTGCACGCCGGCGGGGATCGTGGAGCTGCTCAGCGCGCACCACGTGCCGGTCGAGGGCAAGCACGTCGTCATCATCGGACGCGGCCTCACGATCGGCCGTCCGCTTTCGCTGCTGCTGGCGATGCGCCGACCGGGCTGCAACGCGGCCGTGACGGTCGTGCACACGGGCGTCGAGGACATGGCGGCGCTGACGCGAACCGCCGACGTCATCGTGGCCTGTGCCGGGGTGGCTGGCCTGGTGCGGGCCGACATGGTCAAGCCCGGAGCCGCCGTGGTGGGCGCGGGAACGAGCTGGTCGGGAAAGAGGCTCATGAGCGACCTCGCCGACGACGTCGCCGAGGTGGCCGGCTGGATCACGCCGCGCATCGGTGGCGTGGGACCGATGACACGTGCCATGCTGTTGCGTAACGCCGTACTGGCCGCGGAGAAGGTGCGATGAAGACGACAGACGAAGAGGGTCGAGAGTTCGACGAACGACCGTGGGGCAACTTCACGGTGCTGGACGATTCGATGTTCGACCACAAGGTCAAGCGCATCATCGTCGCTCCTGGCAAGCGCCTCAGCTACCAGCAGCACGCCAAGCGCGCCGAGCACTGGTTCGTGGTGAACGGCCACGCCACCGTCGTGCTCGACGGCGTCGAGCACGAGCTGGGCCCTGGCGGGAGCATCGATATCGCGATCGGCCAGGCGCACCGCTGCGAGAACCGCGGCACGACACCGGTGGTGTTGATCGAGGTCCAGCACGGCACCTACTTCGGTGAGGATGACATCGTTCGCCTCGAAGACGATTTCGGCCGCGCCAACTAGCTCCGTGCGAATCGATGCATTGCTCGGCCAGGGCACTACCCGGTCGTTCGAGTTCTTCCCGCCCAAGTCCGATGAGGAGAGCGCCGTGCTGGCCAAGACGCTCGAGGAGCTCGTGCCGCTGCACCCCTCGTTCGTGTCGGTGACCTACCGCGGCGGACGCGAGTCGCGACAGCGCACCTACGACCTCGTCACCCAGATCCAGCGCGCCGGACGCATCACCGCCATGGCCCACCTGATATGCGTCGGCCACCGCCGCGACGAGATCCGCGAGATACTGGCGAACTACGCCGGCGCCGGCGTGCAGAACGTCATGGCGCTGGGAGGCGACGTGTCCGACGAGCCCGGCCCGGACCGTTCCGAGTTCCGCCACGCCATCGATCTGGTGGAGCTGACCCGCGAGGCCGGTGATTTCTCCATCGGCGTGGCGGCGCACCCCCAGGGTCACCCCCGCTCGCCCGACCTCGCCTCGGACCGCCGCTTCCTGGCCCAGAAGCTGGCGATCGCGGACTTCGCGGTGACCCAGTTCTTCTTCGAGGCCCGGGAGTGGACGCGCCTGGTCGAGGAGCTCGCCGGCCTCGGGGTCACCAAGCCGGTGCTGCCGGGCATCATGCCGGTGACCACTCTCGGCGGCATCGCGCGGATGGCCCAGATGGGCGCGAGCGTGCCGGCCGCTCTGGTCACGCGCCTCGAAGCCGCCAACGACCGGGGCGGACCGGCCAGCGTGCGAAGCGAGGGCATCCGGGCGGCGAGCGAGATGTGCGAGCAGCTGCTGGGCGAGAACGCGCCGGGACTGCACTTCTACACGCTCAACCGCTCGACGGCCACGCGAGAGATCTACGACGTGCTCTTCGGCTAGGACCTTCGACCCTGGCAGGTGACTTTCGACCCATCGAAGCGGTCGGGAATCCACCGTAGAATGCGGTCATGGCTGAGAAAATCACAATGAGCGCCGATGGCGTACTTACCGTTCCCAACAACCCGATCATCCCCTTCATCGAAGGCGACGGCATCGGCGTCGACATCTGGCCGGCCGCGAAGCACGTTCTCGACGCCGCCGCTCAGAAGTACGGCAAGACGATCGAATGGAAGGAGGTGCTCGCCGGTCAGAAGGCCTTCGACGAGACGGGCAACTGGCTTCCCGATCAGACGGTCGCCGACTTCCGCGAGTACCTCATCGGCATCAAGGGCCCGCTGACCACCCCCATCGGCGGGGGCTTCCGTTCGCTGAACGTGGCGTTGCGCCAGATCCTCGATCTCTACGTCTGCCTGCGCCCGGTCCGCTGGTTCCAGGGCGTCCCGTCGCCGGTAAAGCAGCCCGAATTGGTCGACATGGTGATCTTCCGCGAGAACACCGAGGACGTNNTACGCCGGGCTGGAAGTCGAGGCCGGCACCCCCGAGGCCGAGAAGCTCCGGTCTTTTCTGAAGGACACCTACGGCTGGGATATCCGCGAGATGAGCGGCATCGGCATCAAGCCGATCTCCAAGGAGGGCTCGGAGCGCCTGATCCGCGCCGCCATCAAGTACGCGATCGACCACGACCGTCCCAGCGTGACGATGATGCACAAGGGCAACATCCAGAAGTTCACCGAAGGCGCCTTCATGAAGTGGGGCTACGAGCTAGTGCGCAACGAGTTCTCCGACGTGGCCGTCGGATGGGATGACTGCGGCGGCAAGCCCGGCTCGAAGGTGCTCGTGAAGGACGCCATCGCCGACATCATCTTCCAGCAGGTCCTGACGCGCCCCGCGGAGTTCGACGTCATCGCGGCGACCAACCTGAACGGCGACTACCTCTCGGACGCCCTGGCGGCCCAGGTCGGTGGCATCGGCATCGCCCCCGGCGCCAACATCAACTACGTCACCGGCCACGGCATCTTCGAGGCGACCCACGGCACGGCGCCGAAGTACGCCGGCCAGGACAAGGTCAACCCCGGATCGCTGCTGCTCTCGGGCGTGCTGATGTTCGAGCACCTGGGCTGGACCGGCGCGGCCATCGACATCGTCACCGCGCTCGAAGCGACCATCAGCGACAAGATCGTCACCTACGACTTCGCGCGCATGATGGACGGCGCCACCGAAGTGAAGTGCTCCGAGTTCGCCTCGGCCATCGTCGACCGCCTCTAACAAGCCCTATCCATAAGGAGCATCATGACCACCCCCGTACACGTCACCGTCACCGGCGCCGCCGGCCAGATCGGCTACCAGCTGCTATTTCGCATCGCGTCGGGCCAGCTGCTCGGCCCCGACACCCCGGTGGTGCTGCGACTCTTGGAGATCGAGCCGGCGATGAAGGCCCTCGAGGGCGTCGTCATGGAGCTCGACGACTGCGCCTTCCCGCTGCTGGCGGGAATCGAAGCGACGAGCGACCTCGACGTCGCGTTCGCCGGCACGTCCTGGGCCCTGCTCGTGGGATCGATCCCGCGCAAGGCCGGCATGGAACGCAGTGACCTGCTGAACGTCAACGGCGGCATCTTCAAGCCCCAGGGCCGGGCGATCGCGGCCAACGCCTCGAACGACGTGCGCGTGCTCGTGGTGGGCAACCCCTGCAACACCAACTGCCTGATCGCGCGCTCCAATGCGCCCGAGATCCCCGCCGAGCGCTGGTTCGCCATGACCCGCCTCGATCAGAACCGGGCCGAGACCCAGATCGCCAAGAAGGCCGGCACCGGCGTCGCGGGCGTGAAGAACCTCGCCATATGGGGCAACCACTCGTCCACGCAGTTCCCGGACTTCTCGAACGCGACGGTGGACGGACAGCCCGTCGTCGGTGCGGTCAGCGACCTCGCGTGGCTCCAGGGTGACTTCATCGCCACCGTGCAGAAGCGCGGCGCGGCCATCATCGAGGCCCGCGGCGCCAGTTCGGCGGCCTCGGCGGCCAACGCGGCGATCGACACCGTGGTCGGGCTCACGACGCCGACGCCGGCCGACGACTGCATCTCGGTCGCGGTGACTTCCGACGGCGCCTACGGAGTGCCCGAGGGTCTCACGTTCGGCTTCCCGGTCCAGGCCGACGGCCACGGATCGTGGAAGGTCAAGGAAGGCTTCAACCTCGACGACTTCGCCGCCGGGAAGATCAAGATCACCACGGACGAACTGCTCGCCGAGCGCGTGGACGTGCGCGGCCTGGGCCTGATCTAAGTCGTCAACCTCGCGGGCCTGGCCCGCCAGGAGCGGCGTGCAGCGCCAGCGCGCACGTCGCGGCGACCCGAAAGAGCGCCTCTCTCACCGAGCGGGCCGAGTCCCACGAGCGGCTCTCCCACTCCTCGCCGGCGAGCGAATCGCCGGCGTAGAGCATCTGGGCGAAGCGCAGCCCGCGGTAGCGGGCGACCGCGATGAAGGCCGATGACTCCATGTCGACCATCGAGCAGTTCTCGTCGATCCGGCGCTGGACCCGGCTGCGGGTCTCGCGCAGGAACGCGTCGGTAGTCCAGGTGCGCCCCACGAAGTAGGGGATGTCGTGGCGGGCGAGCGTGGCCTCGAGGACCGACACCCCGATCGGGTCGGCGTCGATGATCCGGCTCGGCGCGGCGTAGTGGAAGCTGGTCCCTTCGTCGCGCAGCGCCGAGGCGACGACCATGACGTGCCCGAGCGCGAGGTCGTCCACGAGCGCCCCGGCGCCGCCGCAGGCGACGAAGGTCGTGACGCCGATGGCCGCCATCTCCTCGGTGAAGCTGGCGGCCAGCGGGGCGCCGACGCCCGGGTGCACGACGCACACCGTGCCGTGCTCGTTGGAGTACTCGTAGACCGGGTTGGAGCCGATCTCGCTGCGCAGCGTGTAGACCGGCACGAGCGCCCCCTCGCTCGCCATTTGCTCCAGGAGCTCGTTGAAGAAGCAGAGCACCGCCACCGGTGGCACGCTGACCTCGGAGCGGTGGAACATGTGGGCCTCGATGACCCCGGGCTCACCGAGGTCGTCCTCGAGCAGCGCCAGCCGGTCCGGTCGCACCGTGCTACTGCCCGGACCCGGGGTGAGCCGACTGGAGCCAGCTCAGCAGCGGGACGATGGCGTTGACGTCGCCTCGGACCTTCACGCGCCCTTCGCGCAGCGCGGTGGCGCTGTCGAACTCGCCGTTGGTGAGAGCGAGCGCATCGGCGTACGAAAGCCTCATGAGCGCGTCAGCGGCCAGATGGTCGCCGGGCGCCAGCGACGCCCCGTCGGCGCCGATGGTGAAGGTCACGGCGTGGGGCACCGAGCTCGGTGCGTCGGGGAACTCGAGCACCACCCGGATGGCGCGTGCGCCGTCCTCGAGGGGGACCGGTCCGGCACCTTCCAGGGCGGCGTTGAGGCTGTCGAACCACTCGGGCGAGAGGAAGACGGCCACGAATTACGGAGCGGGCTGGACGGCGGCTTCGGTCGCGGACCTCTTGGTGCGGCGCAGGATCTTTCGCCCGAGCCACGCGATGGGGTCGTAGTCCGCGTCCACGACGCGCTCCTTCAATGGGATGATCGCGTTGTCGGTGATGTGGATGTGCTCGGGGCAGACCTCGGTGCAGCACTTGGTGATGTTGCAGTAGCCCAGACCCATCACCTCGCGTACGAGTTCGCGGCGGTCGTTGGTGTCGAGCGGGTGCATCTCGAGCTCGGCGTAGCGGATGAAGAAACGCGGTCCCGCGTAGTGGGCCTTGTTCTCCTCGTGGTCGCGGATCACGTGGCAGACGTCCTGGCACATGAAGCACTCGATGCACTTGCGGAACTCCTGGCCGCGCTCGACGTCCTGCTGGAACATCCGGTAGCCGCCCTCGGGCATGGGCGGCGGCAGGAAGGCCGGCACCTTCTCGGCCATGGCGTAGTTGAACGAGACGTCGGTGACGAGGTCGCGGATGATGGGGAACGCCTTCATGGGGGTGACCGTGACGGTCCCTCCGGGCAGGTCCTGCATGCGCGTCATGCACATGAGTCCAGGCTTACCGTTGATCTCCGCGGAGCACGAGCCGCACTTGCCCGCCTTGCAGTTCCAGCGGCACGCCAGGTCGGGCGCGGCGGTGGCCTGGATGCGGTGGATGACGTCGAGCACGACCTCGCCCTCGTTGGGGGTCATGGGGTAGTCCTGGAAGTCACCGCCGGTCGAGTCCCCTCGCCAGATTCGCATCGTTACGTCGGTCATTACTTACCCTCCTCGAGCAAAGCCTTCAGTTCATCGGGCATCACCAGCAGCGGCGACTCGGTGACGATGATGGGACTGTCCCAGTTCCCGCCGTCGCTCGTTTGGGCGAAGTTGATCTTGCCCAGCTCGGGATCGGGCTTGGGGAAGTCGTCGCGGGTGTGGCCACCGCGCGACTCCTTGCGGTTCTTCGCGCCGGTGGCGACGCTCCTGGAGAGCGAGAGCATGCTCGGCAGGTCGGTCGCGAGGTTCCAGCCGGGGTTGTAGGGCCGCCCGCCCTTCACCGCGATGTTCCTCACGCGCTCGTTGAAGACCTCGAGCGCGCTGAGGGCCTCGTCGATCTCGCTGCCCGTGCGGATGATGCCGACGTTGGACTGCATCATCTCTTGGAGGTCGCGCTGGATGTCGTAGGGGTTCTCGCCGGTGGTGCGCTCGAAGGGCGCGAGGGCCTCGGTAACGGCACCCTCCACTTCGCTCATGTCCAGGTCGCTGCCTCCCTGGTGGGCCTCGGCGTAGTCGGAGGCGCCCATGCCGGCCCGGCGGCCGAAGACCACGAGGTCGCTGAGCGAGTTGCCGCCGAGGCGGTTCGCCCCGTGAAGTCCGCCGGCGCATTCGCCGGCGGCGAAGAGCCCCGCAGCGGCGGTCGCCGCGGTGTCGGCGTCGACCTGGATGCCGCCCATGATGTAGTGGCAGGTCGGGCCGATCTCCATGGCCTCGCGCGTGATGTCCACTCCCGCCAGTTCCATGAACTGGTGGTACATCGAGGGAAGTCGCCGGCGGATGAACTCGGCCGATCGACGCGTCGCGATGTCGAGGTAGACGCCGCCGTGGGCCGTGCCGCGCCCGGCCTTGACCTCGGCATTGATGGCGCGCGCGACCTCGTCGCGCGGCAGCAGTTCAGGCGGGCGTCGGCCGGCGTCGTGGTCGTCGTACCACTTGTCGCCCTCCTCCTCGGTCTCGGCCGTCTCGGCGCGGAACATGTCGGGGACGTAGTTGAACATGAAGCGCTCGCCCTCGGAGTTGCGCAGCACCCCGCCGTCGCCGCGCACGGCCTCGGTGACCAAGAGCCCGCGCACGCTGAGCGGCCAGACCATGCCGGTCGGGTGGAACTGGAAGCATTCCATGTCGATCAGCTTCGCGCCGGCCCACAGGGCCATCGCGTGGCCGTCGCCGGTCCCTTCCCACGAGTTGGTGGTGAACTTCCAGGATCGTCCCGCGCCGCCGGTCGCCATGATGACGGCCTTGGCGCCGAAGGTGACGATCTCGCCGGTGGGGCGCCAGTAGGCGACGCAGCCCGCCACGGCGCCGCTGGCGTCGTGCACGAGCCTGAGGACCTTGCACTCCATGAAGACGTCGGTGCTCATGGAGACGACCTTCTGCTGGAGGGTGCGGATCAGCTCGAGCCCGGTGCGGTCGCCCACGTGCGCGAGGCGCGCGTAGCGGTGCCCGCCGAAGTCGCGCTGGAGGATCTTGCCTTCCTTGGTGCGGTCGAAGAGCGCACCCCACTGCTCGAGCTCGAGCACGCGGTCCGGTGACTCCTTGGCGTGCAGCTCGGCCATGCGGTAGTTGTTGAGCATCTTGCCCCCGCGCATGGTGTCGCGGAAGTGGACCATCCAGTTGTCCTCGGAGGAGACGTTGCCCATGGCCGCGGCCATGCCGCCCTCGGCCATCACCGTGTGGGCCTTGCCGAGGAGGGACTTGGTGATGATGCCGACGCTGAGCCCGCGCTGCTTGGCCTCGATGGCCGCGCGCAGCCCGGCGCCGCCGGCACCGATGATCAGGACGTCGTAGTCGTGGTGTTCGTAGGGAGAGGTAGTCACGGTTGATCCTTCGATCTAGAAGAGTTTGAAGTCGGTGAGGGCACCCGAGGCGACGAGCCGCACGTAGACGTCGGTCAGGGCCACGAAGACGAGCGATGACCACGCGAAGTTCATGTGCTTGGCGTTGAGCGGGGTGAGGAACTTCCAGAAGCGGTAGCGGAGGGGGTGCGCGGCGAAGCTGTTGGAGCCGCCTCCGCAGAGGTGGCGGCAGGCGTGACAGCTGAGCGAGTAGAGCCACAGCAGGACGGCGTTCACGCTCAGCACGACGGTGCCCACCGTGACGCCCCAGCCGAGTCCCGGCTGGTGGAAGGCGCGGATCGCGTCGTAGGTCAGCAGGGTGTTGAAGACCAGGCCCGCGTAGAAGAAGTAGCGGTGCGCGTTCTGCATGATCAGGGGGAACCTGGTCTCGCCGGAGTACGAGGCGTGCGAGTCAGCCACGGCGCAGGCCGGCGGCGACCACCAGAAGGCGCGGTAGTAACTGCGACGGTAGTAGTAGCACGTGAGGCGAAAACCCAGCGGGAATATGAGGATGATCAGGGCCGGGGAGAGCGCCCAGCCGTGCAGGATGAATCCGGCCGTCGAGCCCGTCGGGCAACTCGCGGCGAGGCAGGGGGAGTAGAAGGGACTGACGAGGTCGCGGTGGAAAATGGCGCCGACGTAGTAGTTCTTGTTCTGGAACGCGGCCCACGTCGAGTAGATGACGAAGGCCGTCAGTACCGAGGTGGTGATGACCGGTTGGAGCCACCAGCGGTCCTTGCGCAATGTCGAAACGTCCGGGCCCCCTCGGGTTCCCCCCAGGACAACTTTCGTCGAACTCTCTACGACTGCCACAGCGTCTCCTCGCTCACGAACTCTTGGCGCCAGGTCTCCCTCGCACGATCACAACGCTTCCCATACTACGCAACCCGTTTGGGGGTCCAGTGAGGGTCGGGGCACGTGCGAACTTCGATTGGCTGCGTTTTGCCCGTGATTAAAACAAATGCGCGAAGGTCAATCCCATTTTGGGACTTTAGACCTTACCGCCGCGCCGGCCTTCGGCCGTGCCGCCGAACATCGCCCACACCATGAGGAAGAGACCGGGCACGAGGAACCAGACTCCGAACACGAGCGCCAGCACGACGAAGAACGCGCCGAAGGCCATCGTGAAGGGCCAGATCGACGAGCCCGGGAAGGCTCCGACCACGCCGGCGCCCTGGGTCTGGGTCGCGTACGGATTGTCCTCGGGGCGCGCCTTCATGCGCCGGCTCCACCAGTAGTAGTAGCTGCCGGGCAGGAGGCAGAGCAGCATGCCCGCGAACATCATGACGCCGCCGGCGTCCTCGATGCTCCAGCGCCAGTAGACGGCGAACATCAAGCCGAAGAAGAGCCCGAGCCCGAGGAGGATCTTCGCCTCGACCTTCATGGGACGGGCACCTCGTCAGCGGGGACCGCGTCGGGTGCCGGATGGTGGCCGTGGGGCGCGGCCTGGTGGCCGGGGTGGTTGTAGTCCCAGGTCGGCCGTTCCGAGCGAATCTGGGGCAGACGATAGAAGTTGTGGTGCGGCGGCGGCGACGTGGTGAACCATTCGAGCGTGTGGGCGTCCCACGGGTTGTCCCCGGCCGGGTACTTCTTCCAGCTCACCACGATGTTGACCACGAACAGGACCGTCGAGACCCCGATGAGGATCGCGCCGAGCGTGCTCACGTCGTTGAGGAGCTTCCACTGCGGGTCGTGGGCGTACATGGCCACGCGGCGCGGCATCCCTTCGAGGCCGAGGATGTAGAGCGGGATCGTGAACACCTGGGTGCCGATGAACAGGAACCAGAACTGGATCTTGCCGATGGTCTCGTTGAGCAGGTAGCCGGTGATCTTCGGGCCCCAGTAGTACAGACCGGCCATGCCGCCCAGCACGAGCGCCATCACGATGGAGTGGAAGTGGGCCACCACGAAGTAGGTGTCGTGGGTGAAGAAGTCGAGCGGGGGGCTGGCCAGGTAGATGCCGGTGAGTCCGCCGACGAGGAAGGTGATCAGGAAGCCGATCGCCATCAGCATGGCCGTCGAGAACCATATCTCGCCTCGCCACATCGTTCCTATCCAGTTGAACATCTTTATTCCGGTGGGCACCGCGATCAGCAGGCTCATGATCGAGAAGAAGGGCAGCAGGACCACGCCGGTGGTGAACATGTGGTGCGCCCACACTCCCAGCGACAGCGCGGCGATCGACAGCGTGGCGAAGACCATCCCCTTGTAGCCGAAGACCGGCTTGCGCGAGAAGACGGCGATGATCTCGGTCACCATCCCGAAGAACGGCAGCGCCAGGATATAGACCTCCGGATGGCCCCAGAACCAGAAAATATGCTGCCAGAGCACGGGCACACCACCTCCCGCTACCGAGAAGATGTGCGTGCCGAAGTGCCGGTCGCAGTAGAGCATGACGAGGCCGGCCGTGAGCACCGGGAAGGCCAAAAGGATGAGGATCGCCGTCACCATCAGGTTCCAGGTGAAGATCGGCATGCGGAACATGGTCATGCCCGGGGCGCGCAGGTAGAAGACGGTCGCGCAGAGATTGACGCCGGTGAAGATCGCCGAGAAGCCCGTGAGCAGCAGTCCGCCGATCCACAGGTCGGCGCCGGCGCCGGGGGTGTTGATCGAGTTCGAGAGGGGGGCGTAGGCCACCCAGCCGAAGTTCGCCGCCCCTCCGGCGGTGAAGAAGCCCGAGAGCATCGTGATGGAGCCGAACAGGTAGAGCCAGTACGACATCGCGTTGAGGCGCGGGAAGGCCATGTCGGGGGCGCCGATCTGCAGCGGCACCACGATGTTGGCGAGGGCGCCGAAGGCGAAGGGCCCGGCGAAGAGGTAGATCATCACCGAGCCGTGCATGGTGAAGAGCTCGTTGTACTGCGCCAGCGAGACCAGTGAGCCGTTGGGCGTCGAGAGCTGCACGCGGATGATCTCGGCGAAGATGCCGCCGATCACGAGCATGATGACCGACGTTACGGTGTAGGAGAGACCGATGACCTTGTGGTCGGTCGAGGTCATCCACTTCAGGATCCCGGTGGGACCGTGGTGCTCCTCCTCGTGGGCCGGAACCGGTGCCGGAATCGGTGCCGGTGCGGGTGCTTCGAGAAGGTCAGTCATCAGTTGTCTCCATGACTAGAGGTCTGCTTGGACGGCACCAGCGTCGAGAGCTGCTGCTTGGTCGCCGTCGCGGCGGCCTTGGCCGCCGCTTCGGCCGTTGGGTTGTTGAAGGTTTGGAGCCACGCGTGGTACTGGGACTGGGAGACGACCTTGACCCTGAACCACATCAGGGAGTGGTAGAGCCCGCAGAGCTGGGTGCACTGCCCGAAGTACGTGCCGGTGCTCTGGGCGCGGATCGTGAACTGGTTGAGCACGCCGGGCAGCGCGTAGCGCGAGAAGTTGAACGCGTGGACGTAGAAGCCGTGGATCACGTCCGAGGAGCGAAGGTTGATGTGGACGTTGGTGTTGACCGGGAACTCCATCACCGGATCCTGGGTGGTCTGGCCGTAGACGAGGGCGTTGGAGCCGGGGTAGGTGAACTTCCATCCCCACTGGAAGGCCAGCACGTCGATGGTGACGTTGGTCCTGGGATTCGCCGTCTCCTTGTTCTCGACCACGAGCGTGCCGGCGAACAGGGCGAAGACGATGATGATGGGAATGATGGTGTAGATCGTCTCGAGCGGGACGTGGTACTGGGACTGCTTGGGGATGTTGTCGCCCTTGCGGCGGTAGCGGAGCACGGCCCAGATGATCAGCAGGAGCGTGATGCCGCCGACGATCACCGCGCCGATGGAGAACCACTGCCAGAGGTGGAACACGGATCTCGAGCTCGACGTGGCGCCGGGGCTCGCGCCGAAGGAGGGCACGGTGCATCCCGAAAGGGCGAGTGCGGCTACGGGGAGTGCAACGGCACGACGTATTCGCCGCCATCGGCGTGCACGAACCGTCGCATCCTGTGGGGGCAGGGCGGGTAATTCCACTTCATGACCCTACTAAGTAGTCGGGCTCAGGGGTAGCCCAAAAATGTGAAAGCCCTTATCTCCACAGGCGATGGAGCGACGGGCTAGGGCTGTTCGCCGACGCTTTCGCGCGCGGCCCAGTCGAAGATGCCTCTGGCCATGGTCGAGGTCGCGGCCTGCGCGCGGGCGCTCAAGACCCGCTGGCGCGCCAATTGGATGCCCGGGTCGTCGGGGGCCGAGAGCCAGGCCATCTCGATCAGGTGCCCGGACAGGCGCAGGGACTCCGGCGAGCCCTCGTCGGCCAGCGCCTCGGCTCGCTCGGCGAGCCGGGCGGAGCCACCGGCCAACTCCGCGATCTCGCTCGCCACCCGGCGATCGTTGGCCGGCTTCAAGGTGGCGGGGTTGCCGTCCCACCAGCCTCCGTAGAGCCGCCAGAGGTTGCGCACGATGAACTCGGGCTCGTCGTAGACCGGCTGGAGGAAAGGCCGGTCCGCCAGGTGCGACGGCGGGGTGACCTCGCTCAGCACGTCGCTCAGGCGCGCACCCTGGTTCATGAGGGCCAGGGTCTGGTCGACGATGCTCTCGAGGTACTCGGCCGTCTCGCTCAGGGCCTGGTGCACGCGCTCGGCGCCGATGACGGGCATGCCGTGGCCCGGCAAGAGGTACTCGGCGTTCAGTTGGTCCATTCGACGCAGCGCCTGGGCCCACTCACGCGGGTAACGCTGCACCTTCTGGGGGTTGCCGCCGTTCGGCGTCGCCCATATGAAGAGGTCGCCCGTGCAGAGGACCCTTCTTGAGGGCACCCACGTGACCGTCGCGTCGTCGGTCTCGCCCTTCTCGTGGGCGAGGTGCACTTCGAGCGTCCCGACGTTCATGGTGTGTTCGTGGACGTAGGTCTCATCCGGGTAGCGGTACTCGACGGGCCAGACGAGGTCCTTGAAGCCGAACTGGCGACGGTTGACGACCTGGTTGTAGCCGGCGGTCAGCACGTAACGGTCGAACCGCTTGGGCAGGTCCTCGTGGGCGACGACGTGGGGCAGGGTCCAGCCCTCGGCCCGGGCCTCTTCCTCGAAGACGCCGACGCCGAAGACGTGGTCGATGTGTCCGTGCGAGAAGACCGCGGTGTTGAGCCGCTGGGCGGTCCAACGACGCAGCTCCTGGTGGCCGAGCGCCGCGGTGACGCTCGAACCGGTGTCGACCATGAGGAGCCCGTCCTCGGTGGTGAAGGCGGTGCAGTTGGCGAACGTCGGGCAGAACGCCACACCGTCGGTGATCTCGGCCAGCCCGGGTGTGTAGCGCACGGGGTGGTGCTCGGACGTGCTTTCCTCGCCCCGCCAGAGTCGGTCCGCGAGCTCGACGATGTCCACGCGGAACTACTTGTCGGTCTCGGGTGCCTTCGTCTCGGTTTCGTTCGTGGCCTTGGGTGACGTCTCGTCAGTGGTCTTCGAGGTCTTCATTCCCTTTTCGAACTCGTTCTTCGCCTGACCCAGGTTTCGGGCCAGCTTCGGAATCGCCGCTCCACCGAAAATCAGCACCGCGACCACGATGACCACGATCAGAAGGTCGGGACCAAAAATTTCGCCTAAGAACACTGTCTTCTCCTTTGACGTTCTTGTATCAACAGTAGTGCGAAGGCCGCCACGGCTCGGCACGCCCTGGAAACGACCTGATGGCGAGCGCGGGCAAGAATGGGCTGATGGCGCAGTTACCCCGGACGACCCTTCGCGACGCGCTGAGCGTCTCGCTGACCGTGGGGGCCTACGGCGTCGCCTTCGGCGCGGCGAGCGTCGCGGCGGGCTTCTCGGTCCTGCAGAGTTGCCTGTTCTCGCTGCTGACCTTCACCGGTGCGAGCCAGTTCGCCGCGGTGGGGGTCGTGGCGTCGGGCGGCGCACCCATCAGCGCGATTGCGGCCGCGACGGTGCTCGGCACCCGCAACGCGCTGTACGGCATCCAGATGGCGCCGCTGCTGCACGTTCGCGGGCTGAAGAGGATCGCCGCGGCGCAGCTCACCATCGACGAGTCGACCAACGTGGCGCTCGCCCAGGCGCCGCGCGGCGTCGCGGTCATGCGCGCGGGCTTCTGGCTGACCGGCGCCGGGGTCTTCCTCTTCTGGAACGTCTTCACCCTGGCGGGCGCCCTCGGGGCCAAGGCGCTCGGCAACCCGGCCTCGTGGGGCCTCGATGCCGCGGTGCCGGCGGCCTTCCTCGGTCTCCTGTGGCCCCGGCTCGATACCACGTTCCTTCGGCTCGTGGCCGGCGCGTCGATGGCCTTCGCGCTGCTGATCACGCCCTGGCTGCCGGCTGGCCTGCCCATACTCGCCACCGCTCTGGTGGCCGTGGCGCTCGGATGGCGCCAGAGGTGAGCGCGACCACGACGTGGACCGTCCTCGTGGCGACGAGTGCCCTCTGCTTCGCCACCAAGCTGTTCGGTCACTACGTGCCTCAGCGTTGGCTCGCCAACGCGACCCTTCAGCGCATCAACGCGTTGATTCCGATCTCCTTGCTGAGTGCCCTCGTCGTGGCCCAGGGGCTGGTCGTCAAGACCCACGTCGTCATCGACCATCGCCTCGCGGGTCTCGCCGTGGCCCTGGCGGCCCTGTTCGCCCGCGCGCCATTTCCCGTCGTGGTCGTCCTCGCGGCCGTCGCCTCAGCGGTGGTCTACCACCTGCATTAGCCAGCGAGCGCCACGCCCAGGACCAGGGCCGCAATCGAGGCGGTGGTTCCGACGGCGGCGTAGATGCCACGCGCCCTGGGGGTCTTGGCCTTGGTGTGGAGGTACGTTCCCAGTCCCGCCAGGACCACGGCCGCCATCTTCACGGCGAAGGTGGCGCTCCAAGAACTCGTCGCGATCCGGTGCTCGACGGCCAGGTAGTTCCAGACGCCGGTCACCACGAGCAGCCAGTAGGCGGGCCAGCTCAGGCGACCGAAGGCCCGGGCGATCCTGCGCGGGGCGTCGTCACCGAGACCGCGCACCGTCGGCAGCAGTCCTCCCAGCACCAACTGGCCGCCCACCCAGACGCTGGCGCCCAGGACGTGCAGTGAAAGGCGCACGATGGTCAGCGTGCTCGCCAGTTGCGGCTGGTTCGAGAGCGCCAGGAGGTCGCCCCCCACTACTTCCCTTGCCAGTTGGGGTCGCGCTTCTCGGCGAAGGCGATGGCCCCTTCGAGGGCGTCGCTGCTCGTGCCGATCATGGCGAAGGCCTCGTCGTTGACCGGCCAGGCCTGCTCCTCGCTGAGCTCGGTCGCCCGCTTCATCACGCTCTTGGAGGTTCGAACCGCCAGCGGCGCGTTCCTGACAATCCGCTCGGCGAGCGCAATGGCCGCGTCGAGCACCTGGGCGCCGGGCACGACGCAGTTGACGAGGCCGAGCTCGTAGGCCCGCTGCGCGTCGATCGGCTCAGCGGTCAGCGCCATCTCGTAGGCAATGGCGAGCGGCACGCGCTTGGGCAGGCGGATGAGCCCGCCGGCCCCGGCGACGAGTCCGCGCGACGCCTCGGGAATGCCGAACTTGGCGTGGTCGGCGGCGACCACCATGTCGCAGCTGATCATCATCTCGAATCCACCGGCCAGGGCCGATCCGTTCGCGGCGCAGATGAGCGGCTTGGGGAAACTGCGCTTGGTGAGGCCCCCGAAGCCCTGATCGGTGATCGGGAACTCGCCGGTCGCGAACGCCTTGAGGTCCATTCCCGCCGAGAAGGCCTTGTCGCCCGAGCCCGTCAGGACGACCACCCAGACCTCCTCGTCGGACTGGCACTCGTCGAGCGCGTCGGACAGCGCCAGGGCGGTGGCGCGGTTGATCGCGTTGCGTGCTTCGGGCCGGTTGATCGTGAGCAGTTCGATGTGTCCACGTCGTTCGCGCAGAATTTCGTCAGCCATTGGCTCTCCTTTGGACGGCCCCGCGGGGCACGGGTGAAACGCTAGTTGAGTTGGGGCGCACCGGGCGTGCGAAACTGAGTCGGTGACGAATCAGCCCCGTGTGCTCGCGACGCTGGAGGGCTACAGCGCGGAGGGCGGCTTCGACCGGGCCCACGAGCCGGCCACCTGCTACTCGCCGACCATCGCGCTCGGGCGCCACGCCGGGCCGGGCGAGGCCGACAACCTGTGGGGCGACTACGAGCGCGTCCTGGACCTGGCGGCGAGCCTCGGGCTCGACGGCGTACGCCTGGGCGTCGAGTGGGCGCGGGTCGAACCTCGCCAGGGCGGCGTTGATGGCGCCGCCCTCGACCGCTACCTCGAGGTCGCTCGCCACGCCCAGTCGCGGGGACTCGTCGTCACGGTGGCGCTGATCGACGCGGCGTGGCCGTCGTGGCTGGGACTCGAGGCGTGGCTCCTGCCGTGGGTCGCGCCCCACGTGGTCGCCCACGCGCGCCGGGTGGTCGGGCACCTCGGCGACGCGATCGACGGCGTGATCGTCTTCGCCAACCCCGACGCCCAGGTGGTGGGTGGCTACCTCGAAGGGTCCGCACCGCCCTGGCGCCGAGGGGCCGTCGAGGATGCCGCGAGTGCGCGCCGCCAGATCGACGCGATTGTGGCCACGTTGCGCGAGGACCCGGTCGTGGGGGCCAAGATGCTCGGCGCCACGCGCACGATCACGCTCGACCGGTCGCCCGAGGAGATCCTCGCCGAGCGCGCCCGCGCCGGTGACTGCGAGGAGATCTACGTCCGCTCCCTGGTGAAGGGGGCCGGGCCCACGAGCGCGCCGGCCGGGCTGCTCGTCGCGCGCGCGGGACAGTGGTCGGTCTGCGCGTCGCCGGACCTACTCAGCGCGCTGGGCTGAGCCGTCGCTCTCGGGGTGGGCCAGCCTCCACGCGGCTTCACGGGCGCGATCGCGTCGCTTCTTCGCGAAGTGCAGCACCACGAGCAGGCCGACGACGAGCACCAGGACGCCGATACCGAACCAGCTCGCGAAGTTCTCGATCTTCGAGAGGGCGCTGCCGGCGAAGTAGCCGAGCAAGGTGTAGCCCACGCCCCACAGGACGCCCCCGAGGGCGTTCGCCGCGAGGAACCTCCGGTAGCGCATCTTGCTCATTCCCGCGAGCCCGGGCATCACCGCTCGCAGGAAGGCGGTGAAGCGTCCGACGAAGACGTAGACCGGTCCGCGCTTGGCCAGTCCGTCGAGGGCACGTTCGATCGACACTCGACGGTCCCGGACGATGGGCAGCTTCAGCAGGCTGTCTCCGTACCGGTGGCCCACGGCGTAGCCGACCGAATCACCCGCGATCGCCGAGACGACAACGAGCAGGCACAGCAACCCCACGTTGACGTGGCCCTGGCTCGCCACGACACCGGCGACGATGACCGCCGTCTCGCCGGGCAGGACGAATCCGATGAAGAGCGCGGCCTCGCCGAAGACGAGCAGGATGACGAGCCCGTAGACGAGACCGCTCGGGAGATGCTGGATCTTCCCGAGCAGAAACGAGACGACGGAGGCATTGAGCACCCCTCCATTGTGCTTGATAAAGATTGTCTAAAGATGCCAGTGGCGACGAATCACGTTCGAGGGCGCTCTGGCAGAATAGGTTGATGCCGAAGAGCCGCCCCGTGCGCCACGTCCGTCGCCAGGAGCGTCGCCTCCCCCTGAACCCCCCGGTGCGCGCCTGGGCCCTCGCCGAGTGGTCCCTGCTGCCTCTGCGGATCTTCCTTGGTGCCACGTTCCTCTTCGCCGGTCTGCAGAAGCTGTCGAACCCCAACTTCTTCAACGCGAACAGCCCCAACTCGATCCACGCCCAGCTGGTGGGTGCCGCTCGCGTCAGCCCGATCCACGCGTTGCTGGGTCACATGGTCGGACTCGCGACACCGATCGGGATCGCGATCGCCGCGGGAGAGATCGCGATCGGCCTCGGTGCGTTGCTGGGGCTGCGCACGCGCATCGCCGCAGTCGGCGGGATGGTCCTGTCGTTCAGCCTGTTCCTCGCGGTGAGCTTCCACTCATCGCCGTATTACACGGGCGCGGACATCGTCTTCTTCTTCGCGTGGATGCCCCTCATCGTCGCGGGCAGCGCCTCACGATTCTCGGTCGACGCGTGGATCGCCAACTTCGCGGCGAGTCAGGGAGGCGTCCCGACCGCCGAACTCGTCGCCATTCCCTTCTCCAAGGTCCAGACCGTCTGCGGTCACTACGCCAAGGGCAAGTGCACGGCGCGCGCCGGGCTGGCGTGCGACGCCGCGGTCTGCCCTTTCCTACTTGGCGATCACCCGGTCTCGGTGACGCCCGTGGCGATTCAGGCGGTGCACCGCCGCTCGGTCGTCTTGGGAGGCATCGCGGCCGCGACGACGGCGGCCGGTGCGGCCCTGCTGGGATCGGCGGTGGCGGTTGGGGGTCGCTTGATCGGCGGCGCCACCGCGCCGAACGCCTCGACGCGCCAGCTGTCGCCAAGCGGGACCACCACGACGACCTTGGGTTCACCGTCGTCGGCTCCGACGACCCCGCCGGCGAAGTACTCGGGCACCGTGCTCGGAGCCGCCTCCCAGGTACCCGTGGGGACGCCCGCGACGTTCACGATCCCCTCCTCAGGCGATCCCGGCATCGTCATTCAGGAGAAGGCCGGTGAGTTCGTCGGCTACGACACGGTCTGTCCGCACATGGGCTGCACCGTCGGCTACGCCGCGTCGGCCAACCTGCTGGTCTGCCCGTGTCACGGCTCGCAGTTCCTCGTGAGCACCGGAGCGGTTATATCGGGCCCCGCGCCGCACGGATTGACCAAGTTGGATGTCGTCGCGGAGCCGGACGGTAGCATCTACTTGAAATGAGTGATGAACGCTGCAGAGTGCTCGTCATCGAAGACGACCACGATCTCGCAAGAGCTGTGGCGGATCTGCTGAGCGACGAAGGGTTCTTGGTAGAACAGCGTCACGACGGCGAATCCGGTTTCCAGGCCGCGCTGACCGGCGCCTACGACGTGATCGTGCTGGACATCATGCTGCCGAAGCGCAACGGCTTCAGCGTCTGCCTCGATCTTCGAAACGCGGGCGTGCACACGCCGCTGCTGATGCTCACGGCCAAGGACGGCGAGCTCGACGAGGTGGAGGGCCTTGAGGTCGGCGCCGACGATTTCCTTCACAAGCCGTTCGAACGGTCGATCCTGATCGCGCGCGTCAACGCGCTGCTGCGCCGTCACGCCCTGGGTCGGCCCCAGCCGCTGGTCGTGGGGCCGGTCTCGCTGGACCCGCTGCGCCGCCAGGTCGTCTCGAACGGACGCGGCGTCGCGCTCACCCCACGTGAGTTCGCACTGCTGGAGTACCTGATGAGCAACGCCGGCGTGTCGCTCGCTAAGAGCGACATACTGAGGGCGGTGTGGGGGAGCGACTTCGACGGCGACCCTAACATCGTCGAGGTCTACATTGGCTACCTTCGCCGGAAGATTGACACCGTGGACGTACCGTCGATAATCCGAACGGTTCGTGGTGTTGGTTACTCCGCCCGAGAGGGCTGATGAGCGCGAGGGCTCAACTTTCGATCCGCGCACGCCTGACGCTGTTCTTCGTCCTGGCGATCGCCGTGGTACTGACCTTCACGGGCTTCGCCCTCGTGAGCCTGGTGCACCGCTCGCTGGTTTCGGGTGCTTCGAACCAGATCGCCGACGAGATGGTCCAGATCCAGTCGCGCTTCGCCACGTCGACGTTGCCGACGGGCGAGAAGGCCGTCCTGGCGATGCGCGGCGACGTCGTCGTGCAGGTCACGAATATGGCGGGAACCGAGGTGTGGGCCGCGAGCTCGGCGATCGCCGACGCGCCGGTTCTGGCCCACGCGAAGACGAGTTCCCCGTCAACCGGCGGGCTGGGCGTGCTCATGGCGAAGTCGGCGCGCACCAGCGACGCCTTCTCCCAGGTGAGCCTGGGCCAGGTCCAGACGATCGGCACGTCGCGCGGCGAGGGCCTCATCTTCGGCTTCGTCTACGGCGGACCGATCAGCCACAGCGTGACGGTGCTGCTGGTCAGCGTGGCAGTCTCCTTCCCGCTGCTGCTCTTGATCTCGGGCGGTCTCATCTGGTTCGGGATCGGGCTCGCCCTGGCGCCGGTGGAGGCGATCCGTCGGCGCGTCGACGCCATCGCGGCCCAGGACCTCTCCGAACGCGTTCCGGTCACGGGCGGCGACGACGAGATCGCGCGGATGGCGCGCACGCTGAACGCCATGCTCGACCGGCTCGAGTCGTCGTCGCGATTCCAGCAGGAGTTCGTCTCGAACGCCAGCCACGAGCTGCGAAGTCCGCTGGCGACGCTCCTGGCCACGGTCGAACGCGCCGAGAGCGACCAGTCCAACGCCAACTGGCCGGAAGTCGCGGGCACCATCATGCGCGAAGGACGGCGCCTCGACACGATCATCGACGGCCTCTTCTGGCTGGCCCGTCACGATGAGAATCAGATCGACGTCACGAGCGTCGACGTTGACCTGGACGACCTTCTCTTCGAGGAGTCCCAGCGAATCCGCTCGATCAGTGAGCTGAACGTCGACACTTCGGCGGTGCAGCCCACTCGGGTGGTCGGTGACCAGGCGATGCTCAAGCGGATGATCCGTAACGTCGTCGACAACGCGGCGCGCTACGCCGTCAGCGAGCTTCGCTTCGGTTCGAGCTACGACGGGCCCTACGCGGTGGTGACCGTGAGCGACGACGGCGATGGCGTGGACGTCGCCGAGAGCGCCCGGTTCTTCGAGCGCTTCGTGCGCGCCGACCCGGCGCGCAGCCGCCAGTCGGGCGGCACGGGCCTGGGCCTGTCGATCGTGACCGACATCGTCACCCGGCACGGGGGATCGGCGCGGTTCATCGAGGTGGCCAAGGGCTCGACGATCGAGCTTCGCGTGCGTCTCAACCCCAGGCCTTCCTGACCCGAGAGGACGTCGCGAGCGAACGCGAGACACGTAGAGTCAACGTAATGAACTCGAATGAACTGTCCGACGTGACCGCACTGCCCATCCAGGTCGTCGGCATGAGCTTCTACTTCGATCCCCTCACCGCCGCGAGGGCCAAGGAGCTCGGCCTCAATGTCTTCCAGTTCTACGGGCTGGGCCGGGGCGGGGTCCTGGGCGATGTCGATCTCGACGTGGTGAACGAGGCGTTCACCTTCTTCAGCCCGGCGAGCATCGCCAGGATGTGGGGCGCACCGGTGCCTAAGGCCGACCCGGCGGCGACCGCCGCGGCCTATCTGCAGGCCGCCTACGAGTTCGCCGACCGGACCTTCGGGGCGGTCCCCGTCGACGTCCTCGCCAACTTCGCGCGTGCCGCGCACAAGGTCGTCGCCGCGGTGGCGGGCGGTCATCACCTTCTCGTCGACGGATACCGCCAGTACGAGGTCTCGTCCGACCAGGTGCACGCGGCCTACCTGGGCGCGATCCTGATGCGCGAGCTGCGCGGGTGCGTGCACATCGACGCCGTGCGCGAGGTCGGCTTGAGCCCCCTCGAGGCCAGCTACCTCCAAGATCCCTCGGTCTTCAAGATGCACGGCTACGGGGACGACGACGTGCCCCGCGTCACCCCGGAGCTCGAGGCCAAGAAGGCCCAGGCCGAGGTCGTGACCAGCGCGGCGATGGCCGAGTGCTTCGCGGTGCTCGACGACGACCAGCGCGACCAGCTCGCCCAAGGCGCCTTGGCGATGTTCGAGGCCCTGAAGAGCCCAGTCGCCGTCGTGGGATAGGCCCGATGAATCGCCTGTCCCGCCTGCGCCTGCCCCGAGATCCCTTGCTCGGCGCCCTGATCACGGTGGCCCTGCTGGAGACGGCGTGGATCGTCTTCATCGCCATCCGCCTGCCTCGCCACTACATCGCCAACCACTGGGACCTGGCGTGGGTGGGCCTCGACGTGGCTCAGGTCCTGATGGTGCTGCTCGCCGCGTGGGCCGCGTGGCGCCGGCGCGCGCTGCTGATCATCTTCGCGACGTCGGCGGCGACGCTGATGGTGCTCGACGCGTGGTTCGACGTCACGACGGCGCGCGGCGGCGACTTCGACGAGAGCCTGGTGCTGGCCCTCGTCTTCGAGATCCCCTTCGCGATCGGGCTCTTGTGGGTGACGCGGCGAACCGTGAAGCAGCTCGAGCGCTCGATGCTGAGCGACCCCGAGCTGCTGCACGTGGCGTTTCACAAGATCGCCTTCTTGCCGCGACCCCCTCGCGATGAGCCCGAGCAGCCTCAGCTGTAAGAGACGCCCTCGAGGCCGAGCAGGTACCGTTTGACCTCGACGCCGCCGCCGTAACCACCGAGGGCGTGGCTCGCCACGACCCGATGGCAGGGCACGATGATCGGCCAAGGATTGGCGTGGTTGGCATTGCCCACGGCGCGCGCCGCGCGCGGACGATTGACCGCGATGGCTATGTCGGCGTAGGTCTGCACCTGACCGTACGGGATCTCGCACAGCGCCCCCCAGACGTCGCGCTGGAACGGCGTCGCCGTCGTCGGGGCGAGGGGCACGTCGAACGTCCTGCGATGGCCGGCGAAGTACTCCTCGAGCTGGCCCACGCCGAGCGCGACCGCCTCGGGCACCGCACCGCTCGACGCTCGTGTTGACTCGTTCGGCAGGTAGACGCGCGCGATCACGTCGTGGTCACCCTCGACGCTCCAGGTCCCGACGGGTGACTCGACCTCGGCGCGAAATAGTTCCACGCGATAGTTCTAGTCGGTGTACCGTCGCTGTGGTGGAGCGGATCTCGATACTCAACGGCAACGTCGAACTCTCGGTCCAGGTGGCGGGCGAGGGACCGACCCTGTTGCTGCTGCACGGCTGGCCCGACACCGGCGCGCTGTGGGAGAACGTGGCGCCGAGGCTGGTCGAGGCCGGTTACCAGGTGGTGGTGCCCGACCTGCGCGGGTGCGGGCTCAGCTCGAAACCGGCCGACACGCAGAGCTATCAGATGTCGCAGCTGGTCGGCGACGTCGTGTGCATACTCGACGCGGTCGGGGCCGACCGGGCCACGTTGATCGGCCACGACTGGGGCGCGGCTCTGGCGTGGGTGGCGGCGGCTGCGTTGCCCGAGCGCGTCGAGAGGCTCGTGGTGCTCTCGGTGGGCCATCCCACCGCCTTTCGTTCAGCGGGCCTCGAGCAGCAGGCCCGGAGCTGGTACATGCTGCTCTTCGCCAACGACGGACTGGGAGAGGCCTTCCTGCGCAAGAACGACTACGAGGCCCTGCGCCACTGGACCGGCCACCCGCGGGCCGAAGAGGTCATCGCCGAGCTCGAACGCGACGGCCAGATGTCAGCGCACCTGCGCTGGTACCGGGCCAACGCGCCGATGGACTCCTTTCTCGTCGATCCGCCGGTCCTGGCGCCGATCGCGGCGCCGACCCTCGGGATTTGGAGCAGTGGCGACTTCGCGCTGACCGAGCACCAGATGAAGAACTCCGCCAACTACTGCGCCAGCGGATTCACTTACGTGCGTTTCGAGGGGTTCGGGCACTGGATACCCCTCGAAGCCCCCGGTGAACTCACCCGCGAGATACTGAGCTTTCTTCGGCCCGCCTGACTCACTTCGTGACATAAGTCCCCAAGGAGGGCTGCTAGAAAAGGAGAATGCAAAAAATTGCGCTCTTTAAAGAGTCGCGCACGGGAGAGACACGGGTCGCGTTGACGCCAGACGCCGTGAAGTCTCTTGTGAGCGACGGCTGGAATGTGGTGGTGCAACGAGGCGCAGGCCAACGTGCTCACTTCACCGACGAGGCCTACACGGCCGTTGGTGCGACTATTGAGGACTCGCCTTCGGGTGAGTTCAACCTTCGGGTCAATCCCCCGACGCTCGAGGAGGTGGGGCGTTTACCCGAGGGCTCGATGCACCTTTCCTTCCTCTCGCCGCTGTTGGCCCAGGAGATCGTGAAGGCCCTCAACGCCCGCCACATCACGATCCTCTCGTTCGACCTGGTGCCGCGGATCTCGCGCGCCCAGTACATGGACGCGCTCTCCTCGCAGGCCACCGTCTCTGGTTACCGCGCGGCATTGGCCGGCGCGAACTACTTCGACCGCTTCTATCCGCTGCTGACGACCGCTGCGGGCACCATCCGTCCGGCCAAGGTCCTCGTCATGGGCGTCGGGGTGGCGGGCCTGCAGGCCATCGCCACCTCCAAGCGACTGGGCGCCAAGGTCCGCGCCTACGACGTGCGATCGGCCGCGAAGGAAGAGGCGGAGTCCGCCGGTGCCGTGTTCGTGAAGCTCGGCGTGACGGCCGACGCCGCGGGCGGCTACGCGCGCGAGTTGACCCCCGAGGAGACGGCGGCCCAACAGGCGGCCCTGCTCAGTGAGGTTGCCAACGCGGACGTCGTGATCACCACGGCCGCCGTTCCCGGACGCAAGTCGCCGACCCTGATGACCACCGCCATGGTGGAAGCCATGGGCGAGGGCTCGCTGGTGATCGACATGGCCGCCGACGGCGGAGGAAACTGCGAGCTGACCAAAGTCGGCGAGGTCGTCGAGCACAACGGCGTGCGCGTCGTCGGCATGGCGAACCCTCCGTCTGAGATGGGTGCGTCGGCCAGCTTCATGTTCGCCAACAACGTGCTGAAGTTGCTCGGCCTCTTCGGGTCCAAGGGCGAACTCAACCCCGATTGGAACGACGAGGTCGTCATCGGGGTCACCGTGGCGCGCGACGGCGCCGTCAACCATGCTCCAACGGCGGAGGCCCTGGGCCTGACCCACGTCGCCATCACCCCAGAAATCAAGGAGAACGCCTAATGGGTAACGCCCTTCTGCAGTACGCCACCATCCTGGTGCTCACGGCCTTCGTCGGCACCGAGATCATCGCCAAGGTGCCGAGCATCCTGCACACCCCGCTGATGAGCGGATCGAACGCCATCCACGGCGTGATCCTGGTCGGCTCGATGCTGATCCTGGGATCGGCGAACACGAACCTCGAGGAGGTGCTCGGTTTCCTGGCGGTCATCCTCGGAACGCTGAACGTGGTCGGCGGCTTCGTGGTCACCGACCGCATGCTCGAGATGTTCAAGTCAAAGTCCCCCGCGCCTCGCAAGGCCCAGAGTGAAGAGGTGGCTCAGTGAGTCGCGGAACCCTTATCGATCTGATCTACCTGGTCTCGGCGACGACGTTCCTGGTCGCCCTGAAGGGCCTGGGTAGCCCCAAGCACGCGCGCGCCGGCAACATGATCGCGGCCAGCGGCATGCTGCTCGCGGTGGTCGCCACGTTCTTCAGGTACGTGGGCGGGCGCACGGTGAACAACGTGAACGTCGGCTCCCACCCGCTGCACCACGTGCTGCTGATCCTGCTCGGCATCTTCATCGGCGCGATCGTCGCCGTGCCGGTGGCCCGCTTCGTGAAGATGACGGCCATGCCCCAGCTGGTGGCGATCTTCAACGGCGTGGGTGGCGGCGCGGCCTGCCTGGTGTCCATCACCGAGTTCATCCACATCAAGTCGACCCACCCCGCGACCTACGTCACGCTGGAAGTGCTGCTCGGTGTCTTGATCGGTACCGTGTCGTTCGCCGGCTCGGCGATCGCCTTCGCCAAGCTCCAGGAGCTGATGACCGGTCGCCCGGTCACCTACCCCGGCCAGCAGGTCATCAACGGGATCATCGGCGCGGTGGCGCTGGTACTGATCGTCACCATCCTGGTCAACGGCTCCACGGTCCTGCTGTGGGTGCTGCTCGCCCTCGCCTTCGTGCTCGGCATCGCCTTCGTGCTGCCGATCGGCGGAGCCGACGTGCCGGTGCTGATCTCGCTGCTGAACGCCTTCACCGGACTCGCGGTCGCGGCGTCGGGCTTCACGCTCGGATCGAACCTCTTGATCATCGCCGGAACCCTGGTCGGTGCCTCGGGTATCCTGCTCACCCGGATGATGAGCGCGGCCATGGGACGCAGCCTGTCCAACGTGCTGTTCAGCGCCTTCGGATCGAACATCACCGCCAGCGGCGCCACCGAGCGCGAGGACGGCCGCAGCGTGCGCTCGGGCAGCGCCGAGGACATCGCGGTGCTGCTCTCCTACGCGAGCCGCGTCGTGATCATCCCCGGTTACGGCCTGGCGGTCGCCCAGGGCCAGCACGTGCTGCGCGAGCTCGCCGAGATGATCGAGGCCAAGGGCATCGAGGTCTTCTACGCGATCCACCCCGTGGCCGGGCGCATGCCGGGCCACATGAACGTCCTGCTCGCCGAGGCCAACGTCCCCTACGAGCAGCTCATCGAGATGGACGAGGCGAACTCCGAGCTCCAGACCGCTGACGTGGCCCTGGTGGTCGGCGCCAACGACACCGTGAACCCCGCCGCCATGGACGACAAGAGCTCTCCCATCTACGGCATGCCGATCATCAGGGCGGACCTGGCGGAGAACGTCATCTTCCTGAAGCGTTCGATGCGCCCCGGCTTCGCGGGCATCGAGAACGAGCTGCTCTACAACCCCAAGACCCTGCTGGTGTTCGGTGACGCGAAGGACACGCTCACCAAGGTCGTCGCGGGCGTCAAGGCGATGGCGTAGCCGAGACCGCGTCTGGCAGAAGGTCGCAGTGATGCCCCGCTGAGCGTGGGCGTCACTGCGGGTCGGTCCAGTCGGTGAGGACGTCGAGCGCGGCAATGACCTCCGCACTGAGTGGTTGAACCGCATGGGCGTTGGCGTGCACCTGCTCGGCGCTCGACGCGCCGGCGATGACCGAGCTGACCTGATGGTGGCTCAGCAGCCACGAGAAGGCCAGGCTCAGCAGCGGTATCTCGATCTCCTGGGCGTAGTCGAGCAGCGCCCCCACCCGTCCTTGGATCTCGTCGCTGAGCCAGTGCACGCTGCGATCGGCCGGCATCGTCGAGAGCCGGGTGCCCTGGGGAAGCGGCTGGCCCGGCTGCACCTTGCCGGTGAGCAGTCCGTTGGCGAGCGGGTAGAAGGGCAGGAAGCGAATACCGAGCTCGTCGCAGGCGTCGAGCACGCCGTCGCGCTCCGGTTCGCGGGCGAGCAGCGAGTACTGGTTCTGGACCGAGGCGAACGAGGCCCCCGTTCGCGCCGCGGCCTTCGCCTCGCGAAGCTGGGCCTCGTTCAGGTTCGAACAGCCGATCTCGCGCACCTTGCCCGCGTCGATCAGGCCGTGCAGCGCGCCCAGGGTGTCGGCGATGGGGACGGCGCCGTCGGGGAAGTGAAGCTGGTAGAGGTCGATGTGGTCGGTGCCGAGTCGCCGCAGCGAGTCCTCGCACGCCTGGCGCACGTAGTCCGGACGCGCGCCGTAGTGGTCGTCGTCGATGGGCATCCCGAACTTGGTCGCGATGACCACCTCGCTGCGTCGGGCGCCGAGCGCGCGACCCAGGAGGACTTCGGACTGGGTGGCCCCGTAGATGTCGGCGGTGTCGAAGAAGTTGATCCCGGCGTCGAGCGCCGCGAGCACCACGCGGGTCGTCGCGGCCTGGTCGAGGCGGGAGCCGAAGTTGTTGCAGCCGACCCCGACGACCGATACCTGCAGGGACCCGAGCGGGCGTTTCTCCATAGTAATCCTCCAACGTTGTACGTAGTGTAGGCACGCTCTCTCGGGGCCACGCGGGGGCGCACGACTTGGATTCGCCCGGCTCCCAAGTACGATGGCGGGAGTAATCCTGAAGGAGGCGTCATGAAGGTCAACGTGAATTACGACTTGTGCACGAGCAACGCGGTCTGCATGAGCATCGCCCCGGAGATCTTTGAAGTCCGTGACGACGGCTACATGTACGTGCTCAACGAGAACCCCGGACCGGAGTTCGATGAGAAGCTGCGCGACGCGGTTGCGGGCTGTCCCAACGGCGCAATCTCGATCGAGCCGTAGTTGATGCCCGGGCCCCGGGTCCGATTCGCGCCGTCGCCCACCGGCTTCTTCCACGTAGGCTCGGCCCGCACCGCGCTCTTCAACTGGCTCCTCGCGCGCCAGAGCGACGGGGGCGTCTTCATACTTCGCATCGAGGACACCGACGCCGACCGCAACCGCGAGGAGTGGGTCGATGGCATCCTCTCGGCGATGGCGTGGCTCGGCCTGGACCTCGACGAGGGGCCCTTCCGCCAGAGCGACAACGCCGCGCTGCACGACGTCGCGGCCCAGCAGCTCGCCGACGCCGGACTGCTCTACTACTGCGACTGCACGGGCGACGAGGTGGCCCGGCGCAAGGGCGACGACAAGACCCCGGGCTACGACGGCTTCTGCCGCGACCGGGGACTCACGCGGGGCCCGGCGACCGGGCTGCGCTTTCGCACGCCGCACGAGGGCGTCACGGTGGTTCACGACGTGATCCGCGGGGACGTCGAGTTCGCCAACTCGACCATCGACGACTTCATCGTGGCCAAGTCGTCGGGCGTCGTGCTCTACGCCCTGGCCAACGTCGCCGACGACCGTCACGACCGCATCTCGCACGTCATCCGCGGAGAGGAGCACCTGTCCAACGCCCCCAAGCAGATGATGCTCTGGGACGCCCTCAACCAGGTGACGGGCGACGTCGTGACGATGCCCGTCTACGCGCACCTGCCGCTGCTCGTGAACGAGCAGCGCAAGAAGCTCTCCAAGCGCAAGGACCCGGTCGCCACCGAGTCCTACCGAGACCAGGGCTACCTGCCCGACGCCTTCGTGAACTATCTCGCGCTGCTGGGTTGGAGCCCCCGAGGCGACGAGGAGATTGTTCCGCGCTCGACGCTCATCGAGCAGTTCCGCCTGGAGGACGTCTCGCATTCACCGGCGTTCTTCGACGTGAAGAAGATGACGCACGTCAACGGCGAGTACATCCGAGGCCTCAGCGCCCAGCAGTTCGTCGAGGCCTGCGCGCCGTGGGTTCGACCGTGGTCGACGTCGTGGCGACCGACCGACCGCGAGGTGCCCTGGAGCGAGGCCCAGTTCGACGAGGGACTCTTCGCCCTCGTGGCGCCGCTCATCCAGGAGAGGGTCACCACGCTGGGCGAGGTCGCGGCCATGGTGGAGTTCTTCTTCCTCGACGCCCCGCGAATGGACGAGGCCGCCTTCGCCAAGGTCGTTGGCAACGATCCGCTCGGGCGCTCGATGCTCGGTGGCGCCGTCGAACGCTTCGCCGAGACCCAATGGGACGCCGCGTCGCTGCACGAAGCGACGACTCAGCTGGGCGAGGCGCTCGGCCTGACGCTGCGCAAGGCCCAGGCCCCGATCCGTTGCGCGGTCACCGGCTCGTTGGTCGGTCCGCCGCTCTTCGAGTCGCTGCACCTGCTCGGGCGCGAGCGCACGCTGGAGAGGCTGCGCGGCGCACTGGCGCGATCGTCGACGTGATCTTCGGTCCGATCAAGCTGATACTGCGGATCATCAGCGCGTTCTTCTCGCTGGTGCTCGTCTACTTCGCCATCACGTTCGTCCAGATCTGGTTGACCGGGCACGAGCACTCGAGCGTCCACGCCCAGGCCATCCTCGTCTTCGGCACGGCCGCGGATTACAACCGGCCGTCGCCCGAGCTCGAGGCCCGTCTCAACCAGGCGCTCGTCCTCTACGAGCACCACCGCGCCCCGTGGATCGCCGTCACCGGCGGCAAGCTACCCGCCGACAAGTACACCGAGGCGTGGGTCTCGGCGAAGTACCTCGAGGCGCACGGCGTGGCGGCGTCGCACATCCTGCAGGGATCGGGCAGCGACACCTGGCAGAACGTCTCCACGGTGCTGCCCCTGCTGAAGGAGCACGGCATCGTGCGCGTGCTGACCGTCACGGACCCCTTCCACGAGTACCGGGCCATGGCCATATCGTCCTCCCAGGGCCTCCAGCCCCATCCGTCGCCGGTGCCGGACTCGCCGACGATCCACGACTCGCTGTGGCGGTACTACCTCAAAGAGACCCTGGGAGTGGGCGTCGGTCGCATCGTCGGATACGGGAGATTGAGCTCGTGGACGACCTCGGCGGCGCGCATTCCGCTGCCGTCTGGCGGTCGATGAGTCCACTCAGGTAAGATTGCCAGACCCTTCGGGGGTGGTGTAATTGGCAACACAACTGGTTCTGGTCCAGTTATTCAGGGTTCGAGTCCTTGCCCCCGAGCGAATTGAGTGGAGCACTGCGTTCCCGCTCGTTTCATGGTCCCATCGTCTAGTGGCCTAGGACATCACCCTCTCAAGGTGGAGGCACGGGTTCGAATCCCGTTGGGACTGC
>PLHD01000054.1 GCA_003138815.1 Acidimicrobiaceae bacterium
AACGCGTCCGGATCTTGGATTTGCAAACCGGTGGCGCCGGGAGCCAGCGCCGTGGTCAGGATCGCTTCGGATTGTTCAGTACCATCAACCACCGCGGGCCGTAAGGCCCTTTTCAGTGCTTTAATATTCCTGATCAGGGGGTTATGATCAGTGACTCAGCATCGACATTAAGTTACCACTTTCCGAGAAATAAGTTATCATTGACATTTACTAATGCCAGTGATAACTTATTTCCTCAATGGTTGAAAGTTCCGACGCCCTTACTGCCGCCATCGATGAACTGATCGCTGGCGTGCTCGGAGGCGGCCAAGTTGACCCTCACGAAGGTCAAATTCTCGACTGCAAGGAGGATCCTTCCCGCCGTGGCGTACGCGGCGTGCTCGAACCCGGCCACCAGCAATCTGATGCCCTGGCCAAGACAGTGGCCGACGCGGCATCCTGCTTCGCCAACGCCGACGGCGGCGTCGTCGTCGTCGGCGTTGATGACAAAGCCACCGGGCCGTCGGCCTTCATAGGAACCCCCTGCGACACGGCGTGGCTGCAGAACCGTATCCGCCAACTGGTCGGCATTGAAGTTCAGGTCATGGAAGTAACCGTTGAAGGAAATCGCATTGTTACCGTCGCGGTCGAACCTTCGTCGATTCCTGTTGCCGACAGTTCTGGCAGGTATCGGCGGCGCCAGGGCCGTGACTGCCAGGCAATGACTGGCGCGGAACTCGGGCAGTTTTCTGTTGATCGGTCTGGTACAGACTGGTCGTCTGCGCCGTCGTCTGCCACATTCTCCGATACCGACCCCGCCGCGATGCTTCAACTGCGCGAATGGCTTCGACAATCGGCCGAAGCTTCCCGCGAGGACCTTGCGGCTAGGGACGACCGTGCTCTTCTCCATCAACTCGGATTGAGCACACCTGACGGCAAGCTCAATCGAGCGGGCGAACTGCTTTGTGTCAGGCTTCCTGGACGTGGGCCCCTCATTGATTTCATCTTCAGGCCAGCTCCTGGTGCCGACACCGAGTTGCGACTTGACCCGAGCGAGGCACCGCTCGCAATCGTGCTCTCCGAAGTTGAGGCGGCCATCAATGGCCACAACCCAGTCTTCATTCTCCCAGCTGGACTCACGGTCGGCCAAATTCGAGCTCTTCCTGAACTGGCCCTGCGAGAGGCACTCGTGAACGCGGTCGCTCACCGCGACTGGGCTGCACAGGGTCCCATCCGAGTGCAGTTGGAAGGAACGATGTTGACCGTCACCAATCCGGGTGGCTTTCTTCCAGGAGTGACCGCAGAGACTGTCATTACGGCTCCACCGCGATCACGTAATTCACAGCTCGCAAGGGCCCTTCGGGGGTTGCGTTTGGCGGAGTCGGAAGGCATCGGCGTCGACCGGATGTACCGGGAAACCGTCCGTCAGGGACTGCCCACCCCGGACATTGAAGAATTCCCCGACGGCAAAGGCATCCGCTGTGTCCTAATGGGGGGACCACCCGATATGGCCGTCATCGGTGTAGTGAGCAGCTTGCCGCATCCAGCTAGCCAGGACGTCGACATTCTCTTGCTGCTCAACAGACTTCTGACGGTGGCGACCGTTAACGCCACTCAACTCGCTCCAATCATCCAGAAGTCACGGGCGCAAGCGGTAGCCGCGATCGAAAGGGCCTTGGAAGCCGAACTAGTGGTCAAGTCAAGTCAAGTTAGCTACTACCGACTCGCTGATGGTCCGCGGCACGCGCTCGCTAAAAAACTGCCCTATATGCGTAGGACAGAGGCGGAGTACGCGAAAGTCATTGGTGACCTTCTCGCGGCCAGCGGAGAGATCCGAGCCAGGGACCTGATCGACGTCTGCGGAATCAAGCCTGTTCGGGCGTCACAAGCCCTCTCTCAGGCGGTCGAGAGCGGACTGCTTGAGCGTCATGGCGAATTGGGTGCCGGCGTCTACTACACCTTGAAGGCGCATTAGACACATATCAAGACGAATGATACGTCTGCGGTCCCTCGACACGACATCTTGTTTCAGGGTAACCATTCGTCACCCATCTTGGCGGCATGGCCCTACTGAAAATCGGTCGAATGCCTCTGAACATCGTGGGGGAACCATGACCGCTACGTAATTGCCGAGATATCAGTCGGTCGACCCGCGGAAAGGGAGCTCTATATGTCCTAATTACTGATTGAGTGAGGTCGAACGGGAGAGCTGCAATGACTGCGGCAGGAGGTCGAGGATTGCATCCAGGTTTCTGCATCTGACGTACTCTCTTGCCTGCGATCGAGAGGGCGGCATCACGAGCAAATATTTCGGGCGCTTCGTGGGCGCTTCGTGGGCGCTAACGGGCGCCTAACACTGGGCATTGTCGGTACGCAGTGGACACTGCTGGTCAATTGAAAGCCCGTGCAATCATTGGGTTCTACAGCAAAATCCTTGGAGCGGGCGACGGGAATCGAACCCGCGTTCTCAGCTTGGGAAGCTGATGTTCTGCCGCTGAACTACGCCCGCGCGACTCCCAGCGTATCGCCTCGGAATCTCGCCGCACTTGGAGACTCCGGTCCTCGGTGTTGGGACCTTGGCCTGAGTAGCTTTGGCCTATCTCCCAAGCGTGCGAGTTCCGAGTGTTGCTACACCCTGGCGCTACCGTCGGCGCTGGATTCACGGTGCCTCAGCGTGGTGAGTCCCGTGCCGCGAAGCACGGGAGAGGAGCCGTTCGCCACCCGTACAGGCCTCGAAAGAGGCAGGACCTCGGGGCGGAACCGGCAAGTGTTGGTCCGAGTGGGCCAGCATCCGGACGCTGAGCAAGTACCGGCTGTTCAGTCGGTCAAGGCGAACCGGTGTGTGGAAGTAGGGCGCACGCTGTTACCAGGGAGTATCGTTGCCATGGTTATGGTGCTCTCGGATCGCTCAATCAAGGAGGCCCTCGAACAGGGCCGTATCATCATCGACCCGCTCGGCGAGGACTGCATCCAGCCCTCTTCCGTTGACCTGCACATAGACCAACTCTTTCGCGTGTTCCGCAATCACACCGAGCGGGTCATTGACGTCCACGAGGCCCAGGAGGACCTGACCGAACTGATCGACGTCGGCCCCACCGAGCCAATGATCCTGCACCCCGGCGAGTTCCTCCTCGGATCAACGATGGAGCGAGTCGCGCTTCCCGATGACCTGGTCGCCCGCCTGGAAGGCAAGAGTTCGCTCGGCCGCCTCGGCCTGCTGATCCACTCGACGGCGGGCTTCGTCGACGCCGGCTGGGACGGGCACCTCACCCTGGAACTGTCGAACGTGGCGAACCTGCCCATCACGCTCTATCCCGGAATGAAGATCGGCCAGATCAGCTTCTTCGAGATGACCACGCCGGCTGATCGTCCATACGGGGCGAGCGGCCTGGGCTCGAAGTACCGTGGCCAGCGCGGCCCGACGGCGAGCCGTTACTGGGAGAATTTCAACAAGTAGTCACATCCACGCTCGAACGAACTCAGAATGGGAGATGACGGTGCTTGCTCGGATCATCATCGGACTTGGCGTCACGGTTATCTGCTTCGCGCTCGCGGGACGACGCTTCTACTGGCTTTCACGGCTTATTCGCAGCGGTCAAGAGGCCCCGCGCCGTTGGCAGGGCTTGCGCAAGCTCGGCGAGGCCGAGGTAGTCGAGGTCGCGGGTCAGAGGAAGATACTTCACTGGACGGTGCCGGGTCTGGCGCACTTCTTCACGATGTGGGGCTTCACCGTCCTCATGACCACCATCATCGAGGCCTACGGATCGCTCTTCGAGCGCAGCTTCCACATCCCGTGGATCGGCCAAAGCAACTGGCTGGCCTTCGTCGAGGACTTCTTCGCGACCGCGGTGCTCGTCTCGCTCGTGGTCTTCACCATCATCCGAATCAAGAACGCCCCGTCACGCAAGGATCGTTCGAGCCGCTTCTACGGCAGTCACCTCGGCGCCGCGTGGCTGGTGCTCTTCATGATCTCCCTGGTGATCATCACGCTGCTCGTCTACCGCGGAGCGCAGATCAATACCGGCCACTTCCCCTACATGTACACACCGGCCAGGGGCCCGGTGCGCCTTGCGCCGGTCGCGTCGTCGTGGGCCTTCGCGAGCAAGATCGTGGCCAGCTGGCTGCACCCGCTCGGCGTGGGCGTGAACAGCGTCCTCGAGGCGACTTTCCTGCTCGCCAACATCGCGGTGATCGCCGGGTTCCTGGTCTTCGTCTCGTACTCCAAGCACCTGCACATCTTCCTCGCCCCAGTCAACATCGGGGTCTCGCGCCGGCCGCGCGCTCTGGGCGGACTCGACAAGACCCCCGACATGGACATGGAACACGTCACCGAGGACACGGTCTTCGGCGTCGGCAAGATGGAGGACTTCACCTGGAAGCAGATGCTCGACTTCGCGACTTGCACCGAGTGCGGCCGCTGCCAGTCAGTTTGTCCGGCGTGGACCACGGGCAAGCCGCTGAGCCCGAAGCTGCTCATCATGGGACTGCGCGAGAACATGTTCGCCTCCGCGGACCGCCTGCTGTCGGGCGCGAGCAACGCCGAGGTCGCGACGCTGGTGCCCACGACGATCGACCCCGACGTCCTGTGGTCGTGCACGACGTGCGGGAGCTGCGTGGAGCAGTGCCCGGTCGACATCGAGCACGTCGATGCGATCATCGACATGCGCCGCTACGAGGTCCTGATGGAGTCGCGCTTCCCCACCGAGGCCGGCCTGCTGCTGCGCAACATGGAGAACCAGGGCGACCCGTGGGGGCTCGGCTCGTCCAAGCGCACCGAGTGGCTCGCCGCGTTGGATTTCGAGGTTCCGATCATCGACGGACCGATCCCCGACGACATCGAGTACCTCTACTGGGTGGGCTGCGCGGGTTCGCTCGACGAGCGCGGACGCAAGCAGGTCGAGTCGACCGCGCGCATGCTGCACCGCGCCGGCGTGACCTTCGGGATTCTGGGACCGCGCGAATCGTGCACCGGCGACCCGGCGAGGAGGATGGGCAACGAGTACCTCTTCCAGGAGATGGCCAAGGCCAACATCGCCACCCTGAACGAGGTGGGCGCTAAGAAGATCGTGGCGAGCTGCCCGCACTGCTTCAATACGATGAAGAACGAGTACCCCGGCCTCGGCGGGGAGTACGAGATGATCCATCACGCCCAGCTGCTCAGCCACCTCGTGGCCGGCGGCCGATTGGTGCCGGGCGTCTCCTACCAGGGCACGGTCACGTACCACGACCCTTGCTACCTGGGCCGCCACAACCGCATCTTCGACGAGCCGCGCAGCGTGCTCGACGCGATTCCCGGGGTCACCCAGGTCGAGATGGGCCGGTGCCGCGAGAAGGGCTTCTGCTGCGGCGCCGGCGGCGCTCGCATGTGGATGGAGGAGAACATCGGCAAGCGCGTCAACATGGAGCGGACCAACGAGGCCCTGGAGACCGGCGCTGACGTCGTCTCGACGGCCTGCCCGTTTTGCATGATCATGCTCGACGACGCCGTGAAGGCGAACGGCAAGGGCGACGAGGTGTCGGTGCTGGACATCTCCCAGGTGGTCGAGCGCTCCTTGATGGTCCCGGCGCTCGGCGCGTCCGAGGCCGCGGACGAGCCAGCGTAGTTCACACGCCCGAAACACGTCGCTAACGATTCAGAAATCCTCGGTGGGAAAAATGGTGCCAACAACCTGAGGTCAGCGTCGCCCTCTCCTAGTTACCGAAGGAGTGGACGTGCTCTACGCCGCGACGAACATCCCCTATCCCAGTTGGCTGAATCCGGCCGACAATACCTGGCAACTCATGGCCGCGACCCTGGTGGGTCTCATGAGCTTGCCGGGCCTGGCCGTGCTCTACGGAGGGTTGGTTCGCAAGAAGTGGATCGTGAACACCATGCTCATGGTGTTCACCGGCTTCTCGCTCACGCTCATCGTGTGGCTGCTCTGGGGCTACAACATGGCCTTTGGGCCGTTGTCGCACTTCGGGCCGACCGGATCGTTCTGGAGCGGGTTCATCGGTCACTTCACCCCGCTGTCGACGGCCAGTTCCGAGCAGAACCAGGCCGTCTCGGGAGCGAACACGCTCATCCCGTTCCACTTCCCGACCGCGACGCTCGCGTACTTCCAGTTCGTCTTCGCGGCGATCACGCCGCTGCTCTTCGTGGGGGCCCTGGTCGGACGCCTCAAGTTCAAGGCCTGGCTGCTCATCGTGCCGCTGTGGATCACGGTGGTCTACTGCGTGAATGCGGCCCTGCTCTGGGGCGGCGGCTTCTTCGCCCAGAAGGGCGCGGTGGACTACTCGGGCGGCTACGTCATCCACCTCAGCGCCGGCGTCGCGGCGTTCGTCGGGGCGGCGATCATCGGCCCTCGTCGCTGGCAGGACCGTGAGAACGCGTTCCCGAGCAACCTGATGATGGTGGCGGTAGGTGCGGGCATACTCTGGCTCGGCTGGAACGGATTCAACGGCGGGGACCCCTTCTACGCCGGCATCGACGCGGCGAGCGCGGTGCTCAACACCAACGTCGCCACGGCCATGGGCGTCATCACCTGGCTGGTGCTGGACATGCTCCTCTCCAAGCAGAAGAAGCCGACATTCCTGGGCGCGATAAACGGGATGCTGTGCGGTCTCGTCGCGATCACCCCGAGCGCAGGCTGGGTGAATGGAACCGGCGCCCTGCTCGTCGGGCTCACCTCGGCGACGATCGTCTGGTTCGCGTGGAACTACCTGTCGCGCTGCCGTCCCTTCTCCAAGGTGGACGACGCGATGGGCGTGGTCTACACGCACGGGATCGCGGGACTGGTCGGGGGACTGCTGGTCGGGCTCCTCGCCGACCCGAGGATGACGGAGTACGGCGTCGCCGGCGCCCACTTCAAGGGCGCGGGCAGTTTCTCGGTCGGAGGCTGGTTCTTCACCCACTCGTTCCATCAGCTCTGGGAGCAGTTCATCGCGGCCCTGTGGATCATCGGCTGGACCGCCTTCGGCACGGCCCTGGTCTTCTATCTCGTAAAGTTCCTCCTCGGCGGCCTGCGTGAGGACGAGGAAGTCCTCGCGATTGGTGATATCTCTATCCATGAAGAGGAAGCGTTCCCGGAGCCCACCTTTGGTGAGCCATTGACGACGCCCAGCCACACGCACAGCGACAACATCTAAGGAGAATCATGAAACTGGTCACTGCAATCGTAAAGCCATTCAAGTTGGATGAGGTGAAGTTCGCCCTGCAGAACATCGGGGTGGCGGGCATGACCGTCACCCAGGCGCGTGGCTTCGGTCGCACGGGTGGGCACATCGAGATCTACCGGGGCAAGGAGTACGAGTTCGACTTCGTGGACAAGATCCACATCGAGGTCGTCTGCACCGACGAGACGGTCGACCTGATCGTCGATGCGATCGTGGCGGCCGCCCGCACCGACTCGCTGGGTGACGGCAAGGTGTGGGTCACGGGCATCGAGAGCGTGGTGCGCGTTCGAACCAACGAGCGAGGTCCCGAAGCGGTGTAGTTCAGCCGGCCTGGCGTGCGACGGCTTCGGCCGCCGCCGCCGCGGCCGCGGGATCGCCGAGGTACCGTGCCTCGATGACGTCGAGCTCGTCGTCGAGCTTGATGCGGTAGGGGATTCCGGTCGGGATCTCGAGCTCGGCGATCTCGTCCTCCCCGATGCCCTGGAGCACCATGCGAAGGGCGCGGATGGAGTTGCCGTGCGCTACCACGATCACCGCCCCGCCACGTACCGCCTCCTTGCGCAGGTCGTCGATGATGACGTCGCTGAAGTAGGGAGTGACGCGCGCCACGACGTCCTTCAGGCACTCGGTCGCCGGGATGAACTCCGCGGGCACGTCGCGGTAGCGCGGGTCCTGGCCGCTGGCGCGCGGGTCGCCGTCGGGCAGCGGCGGCGGCGGCACGTCGTACGAGCGGCGCCAGAGCTTGACCTGTTCCATGCCGAACTGGTCGGCGGTCTCCTTCTTGTCCTTGCCGGTGAGGTCCCCGTAGTGGCGCTCGTTGAGCCGCCAGCTGCGCTTGACCGGCAGCCACGAGCGACCCGCGACGTGCAGGGTGATCTCGGCGGTGCGGATGGCCCGCGTGAGCACCGACGTGTGCAGCACGCGCAGGTCGAGACCGTCCTCGCCGGCGAGCAGTTGACCGGCGCCGCGGGCCTCGTCCTCTCCTTGGCTGGTCAGGTCCACGTCCTGCCAGCCCGTGAACAGGTTGAGCTGGTTCCATTCGGACTGGCCATGGCGAAGAAGTATCAGATCGGGCACCCGAATAGCGTACCGAGCGCACCGGGGACTGTCCAAAGGCACCCGAGTCGACAGGCCTGAGGAAGCCCTGAATTTCAGGCGTCTGAGTTGGTTGCATAGAACGGTGGAAGTTTTCTTGACAAGCAGAGGCTCAACTCTGTAGTCTTGATTGTACGAGTTTCATCTTCCCGGAGGGTCCGGCGAGGCGGGACCAGAACCTAAGGAGCATGTATGGCTAAGGCAGTCGGAATCGACCTGGGAACCACCAACTCGGTGGTCAGCGTCCTGGAGGCGGGCGAGCCCGTCGTCATCCCCAACGCGGAGGGCGGTCGCACGACCCCGTCGGTCGTTGGCTTCTCGAAGACCGGCGAGGTCCTCGTCGGCGAGGTGGCCAAGCGTCAGGCGATCACGAACCCAGAGCGGACCATCCGCTCGGTCAAGCGCCACATGGGCGAGGGCTGGAGCGTCGACATCGACGGCACCAAGTACACCGCGCAGGAGATTTCGGCGCGAATCCTCCAGAAGCTCAAGCGCGACGCCGAGGCGTACCTGGGCGACACCGTGACCCAGGCCGTCATCACCGTACCGGCCTACTTCAACGACGCCCAGCGCACCGCCACGAAAGAGGCTGGCCAGATAGCCGGGCTCGAGGTCCTGCGCATCGTCAACGAGCCCACTGCCGCCGCGCTCGCCTACGGCCTCGACAAGGGCGGCCAGGAGCAAACCGTGCTCGTCTTCGACCTCGGTGGCGGGACGTTCGACGTGTCCGTGCTCGACATCGCCGACGGCGTCTTCGAGGTGAAGTCCACCCACGGCGACACCCACCTCGGTGGCGACGACTGGGACGACGCCGTGATGCACTGGCTCGTCAAGTCGTTCAAGGACACCGAGGGCGTGGACCTCTCCAAGGACAAGATGGCCGTCCAGCGCCTCAAGGAGGCGTCGGAGAAGGCCAAGATCGAGCTCTCGTCGGTCCAGGAGACCACGATCAACCTGCCGTTCGTGACCGCGACGGCCGAGGGCCCCAAGCACCTCGACATCAAGCTCAGCCGCTCGAAGTTCAACGAGCTGACCGCGGACCTGGTGGAGCGCTGCCGCAAGCCGTTCGACCAGGCCATCAAGGACGCCGGGCTCACCGTCGACAAGATCGACCACGTCATACTGGTCGGTGGTTCGACGCGCATCCCGGCCGTCCAGGACCTCGTGAATAAGGTGACCGGCAAGGAGCCGAACAAGAGCGTGAACCCCGACGAGGTCGTGGCCATCGGCGCCGCGGTCCAGGCCGGAGTCCTGAAGGGCGACGTCAAGGACATCCTGCTGCTTGACGTGACGCCTTTGTCGCTGGGCATCGAGACCAAGGGCGGCGTCATGACCCGGATCATCGAGCGCAACACGACTATACCCACCAAGAAGTCGCAGATCTTCACGACCGCCGACGACAATCAGCCATCGGTCGAGGTGCACGTGCTCCAGGGTGAGCGCGAGATGGCCTCCTACAACCAGACGCTGGGCAAGTTCCAGCTGGTCGGCATCCCGCCCGCCCAGCGCGGAGTGCCCCAGATCGAGGTGACCTTCGACATCGACGCCAACGGCATCGTGCACGTCTCGGCCAAGGACACCGCGACCGGCACCACCCAGTCGATGACCATCACGGGCGGTTCGTCGCTCTCCAAGGACGAGATCGACCGCATGGTCCGAGACGCCGAGGCCCACGCCGAAGAGGACCGTCAGCGCCGGGCCGAGGCCGAGGTCCGCAACAACGCCGACGGCCTGGTGTACCAGACCGAGAAGCTGCTGAAGGACCAGGCGGAGTCGTTCCAGGGCACTGAGCGCGACGACGTCGAAGGGGCGCTGAACGCCCTGAAGGAGGTCCTCGACGGAACCGACATCGAGGCGATCAAGAACGCGACCGAGAAGCTGCTGACCACGAGCCAGGGATTCAGCCAGCGCCTCTATGAGGAGGCCGCGAAGGCGAACGCCGACACGGGTGCGTCGGCTCCGCAGAGCAACGACGACGAGATCGTCGACGCCGAGATCGTCGACTGACATGAGCGACGAAGTCTTCGAGAGCGACGTGGTGGCGGCTTCGGAGGAAGCCGTCATCCACATCGTCGACGAGCTGGGCGAAGCCCAGCGCGAACGTGACGAGTACCTCAACACGCTCCAGCACCTGCAGGCCGATTTCGAGAACTACCGCAAGCGGGTTGCCAAGTCGTCGGTGGAGGCCGGTGCGCGCGCCCAGGGCGATCTCGTGGCCAAGCTGCTGCCGGTGCTCGACGCCTTCGACTACGCCATGGCCCACTTCGACTCCTCGGGATCCGAGGAGTCCGCTGCGCTGAGCCAGGCGCGCAGCCTTCTGCTCGACACCCTCGCCAAGGAGGGCCTCGAACGCATCGACGTCGTCGGCACCGCCTTCGATCCCCAGGTCCACGACGCCGTGGCGCACATCGCGGATGATGGCGAGGGCGAAGGCGAGCAGGTCATCGACGAGGTGCTGCGGGCGGGCTACCGGTGGAAGGGTGCGGTGCTGCGCCCGGCCATGGTGAGAGTGATGGGCTAAATGGCCGAACGGGAGTGGTTCGACAAGGACTACTACAAGATTCTCGGTCTGACCGCCTCCGCGACCGACAAGGAGGTCACGCGCGCGTACCGCAAGCTGGCCAAGGAGCTCCACCCCGACACCAATCCCGGTTCCGAGGAGAAGTTCAAGGAGGTTTCCGGCGCCTACGACGTGCTCGGCGACGCGGCCAAGCGCAAGGAGTACGACGAGGTCCGCCGGCTCGGCCCGGCGGCGGCCGGCTTCGGGTCGCCCGGGGGGCAGACCCCCGGGGGCTTCAACTTCACCAGCGGCGACCTGGGCGACCTGGGCGACATCTTCGGTGGCCTATTCGGCGGCGGGCGCCGCAACCGCGCCCAGCGCGGCGCAGACCTCGAGACGGCGCTGCATCTGGGCTTCCGTGACGCGGTGGTCGGAGTGACCACCACCGTCAACCTGCCCAGCAACGAGCCATGCCACAGTTGCGGCGGCCGGGGAGCGGCCCCGGGGAGCGGATTCGCCACTTGTGAACGCTGCGGCGGGCGCGGCACGATCAACGACGACCAGGGCCCCTTCGCAATGTCGAGCGTCTGCACGCTCTGCCAGGGGCGCGGCGGACGCATCGTCACGCCGTGCGCCACCTGCCACGGGACTGGACGCGAGCCGTCGTCACGCCGGGTGAACGTGCGCATCCCCGCCGGCGTGATCGACGGGCAGCGAATCCGTTTGAAGGCCAAGGGCAACCCCGGCAGCCACGGCGGAGCGCCCGGCGACCTCTTCGTTGACGTGCACGTGAGCCCGGACAGCCGATTCGGACGGCGCGGTCGTCACGTGACGACCAGCGTGCCCGTGTCGGTGACCCAGGTCATGCTCGGAACGACCGTCGAGGTGGAGACGCTCGACGAGCCCGTGACGCTCAAGGTGCCGGCGGGAACCCAGTCGGGGACCACCATGCGGGTGAGGGGTCGCGGAGTGCCTGCCGCCGGCAAGCATCCGGCGGGCGACCTGCTGGTCACGATCGACGTGGCCATTCCCAAGAAGCTCAACAAGGAGCAGCGTACGCTGGTCGAGCGGCTGGCGAGCACCCTGGACGGGGAGGCGAGCCGATGACCGAACGCCAGCAGCACCACGCCGTCTACGTCATCTCGGTCTTCGCCGAGATCGCGGGCGTGCACCCCCAGACCCTGCGCAACTACGAGAGGAACGGGCTGCTGAAGCCGCGCCGCACCAGCGGCGGGTCGCGCCGATTCTCCGACGCCGACCTGGTGGCGCTGCGCCGGATCCAGGAACTCACCAACCAGGGGGTCAACCTCGAAGGGGTGAAGCGCATCATGGCCCTCGAGGCCGAACTCGCCGCCCGCGACGAGCGGATGATCGATCTCGCCAGCGAGGCGAAGTCGAACGTCGAGCAGACCCATCGCCAGTACCGGCGCGACCTGGTGCCCGTGCAGAATACGATCGCGCTGTACATCGAGGCGCAACGTCGCCGGTAGGGAGGTAGACCATGACCCTTGACCCCCAACGATGGACCCTGAAGACCCGCGAGGCCTTCCAGGCGGCCACCACCCAGGCCCAGGCGGCCGGCAACCCGTTCGTCACGCCGGCGCACCTTCTGCTCGCATTACTGAATCAGTCCGACGGGGTCGCGCGACCGTTGCTCGCCGCGGCGAACATCGACCCGGTGGCCACGGCGTCGGCGCTCAGCGAGAGGGTGGCCGGCGAACCGCGAACCGTCGGCGGTTCCCAGCCGGGCCTCTCGGTCGAGGCGCGCGAGGGACTCGAGGCGGCCGACGAGCTTCGCGCCGACCTCGGCGACGACTTCCTGTCGGTCGATCACGTCATCGTGGCCTGGGCGGACCTGCTCGGCACGACCCGCGAGGCTCTCCTCCAGGCGCTGCGCGGCATTCGCGGGTCGGCGCGCATCACGTCGGAGAACCCCGAAGGGACCTTCGCGTCGCTCGAGAAGTACGGGCGCGACCTCACCGACCTCGCGAAGGCCGGCAAGCTCGACCCCGTCATCGGCCGCGACGACGAGATCCGTCGGGTCATCCAGGTGCTGTCGCGGCGCACCAAGAACAACCCCGTGCTCATCGGCGAGCCCGGTGTGGGAAAGACCGCCATCGTCGAGGGCCTCGCGCTGCGGATCATCGAGGGCGACGTGCCCGAGTCGCTGCGAAACCGCCGGGTGATCGCGCTCGACCTCGGTTCGATGGTGGCCGGCGCCAAGTACCGCGGCGAGTTCGAGGAGCGGATGAAGGCGGTCCTGAAGGAGATCCAGGACGCGGGCGGCGAGGTCATCACCTTCATCGATGAGTTGCACACGATCGTGGGAGCGGGGGCCAGCGAAGGGGCGATGGACGCCGGCAACATGATCAAGCCGCTGCTCGCCCGTGGCGAATTGCGGCTCATCGGCGCCACCACGCTGGACGAGTATCGCCAGTACATCGAGAAGGACGCCGCGCTGGAGCGTCGCTTCGCCCAGGTGTTCGTCGGCGAACCGTCGGTGCAGGACACCGTGGCGATCCTGCGAGGCCTGAAGGAGCGCTACGAGGTGCACCACGGAGTGCGGATCCAGGACGCGGCCCTGGTGGCGGCGGCGAGCCTGTCCCAGCGCTACGTCGCCAACCGATTCCTGCCCGACAAGGCGATCGACCTCATGGACGAGGCCGCGTCCAAGCTGCGCATCGAGATCGACTCGATGCCCACCGAGCTCGACGTCGTGATTCGGCGCATCCGCCAGCTCGAGATCGAGCGCGTGGCCCTCGAGGGCGAAACCGACGCGGCGTCGCTCGAGCGCAGGTCCAAGCTGGACGAGGAGCTGGCCGACCAGCGCGAGAAGTCCGACGGGCTCGCGGCCAGGTGGCAGGCCGAGAAGCAGGCCATCGAGAAGATCCGCACCGCCAAGCACGAGCTCGAAGACCGCCGCGCCGAGGCCGAGCGCCTCGAGCGGGGCGGCGACCTGAACGGCGCGGCCGCGCTGCGCTACGGCACCATCCCCGAGCTGGAGCGGACCATCGACCAGGCGACGGGCGAGCTGGCGGAGCTGCAAGCCAACGGCGCGTTCCTGAAGGAGGAGGTGGACGCGGAGGACATCGCCGAGGTGGTCAGCCGTTGGACGGGCGTGCCGGTCTCCAAGCTCCTCGAGGGCGAGGTCGACAAGCTGCTGCGCATGGAGTCGCTGCTGCACACTCGCGTCGTCGGCCAGGACGAGGCGGTCTCTTCGGTCGCCAACGCGATCCGCCGGTCGCGCGCCGGCCTCTCCGATCCGAACCGCCCGATCGGCTCGTTCCTGTTCGTGGGACCCACCGGTGTTGGCAAGACCGAACTGGCCCGCGCCCTGGCGGAGTACCTCTTCGACGACGACAAGGCCATGGTGCGGCTCGACATGAGCGAGTACATGGAGAAGTTCTCGGTCAGCCGCCTCGTCGGCGCCCCTCCGGGGTACGTGGGCTACGAGGAGGGCGGCCAGCTCACCGAGGCCGTGAGGCGCCGTCCCTACGCGGTGGTCCTGCTCGACGAGATCGAGAAGGCGCACCCCGACGTGTTCAACATCCTCCTGGCGCTGCTCGACGACGGGCGCCTGACCGACGGCCAGGGCCGGACGGTCAACTTCACCAACGTGGTACTCATCATGACGAGCAACCTGGCCGGCGACCCCCAGGACTTCTTCCGGCCCGAGTTCGTGAACCGGATCGACGACATCATCCGGTTCCGGTCCCTGGACGAGAAGGACCTGGCGGTGATCGTGGGCATCCAGCTGGGCCGGCTGCGCAGCCGGCTCGCCGAACGCCATCTTGGCCTCGAGGTGACGCCGGGAGCGGCGGAGGTCCTGGCGCGCGAGGGCTTCGATCCGCACTACGGGGCGCGCCCGCTGAAGCGGGTGATCCAGCGTCGCGTCGAGGATCCCCTCGCGCTCGCGGTGCTCGAGGGCGACTACCACCCCGGCGATACCGTCACGGTCGACGAGGCCGACGGGGTGCTGACGTTCCGCTGACGGGCGACGGGACCGCAAAACCCTTGCGATAGGCTTGGCCTGCAACGAGGCCATCTCGAGGGAGTCCAGTGCCCGCAACCGTCGTAGTCGGTACCCAGTGGGGTGACGAAGGCAAGGGGAAGTTGACCGACCTCCTCGCCCGTGACATGGACATGGTCGTTCGCTACCAGGGCGGCCACAACGCCGGACACCGGATTGTCGTCGACGGCGAGGCCTTCGCGCTCCAGCTCGTCCCCTCCGGGGTGCTCTACCCCCACATCACTCCCGTCATCGGCAACGGTGTCGTGGTCGACCCCGCGGTGCTGCTGGCCGAGCTCGACCGGCTGATCGCCAAGGGCATCGACGTCTCGAAACTCGTCGTCTCGGGCAATGCGCACCTGATCATGCCCTACCACCAGGAGCTCGACCGGCTCACCGAACGGTTCCTCGGCAAGAACGCCCTCGGCACGACCAAGCGGGGCATCGGTCCCGCGTACGCCGACAAGTCGTCGCGGGTCGGGCTGCGGGTCCAGGACCTGCTCGACGCGAAGATCTTCCGCGAGAAGCTGAACGTCGTCCTGCACGAGAAGAACCTGATCCTGACCAAGATCTACAACCGTCCGGCCATCAGCGCCAAGGACATCGCCGAGAAGTACCTCGACGAGCTCGCGCCGCGGATCGCGCCGATGATCGGCGACACGGTGGGCATGGTGCACGACGCGCTCGACCGCGGCGAGAGGATACTGCTCGAAGGGGCCCAGGCCACGTTCCTGGACCTCGATCACGGCACGTACCCCTTCGTCACCTCCTCGAACCCGGTGGCCGGCGGCGCCTGCACGGGATCGGGGCTGGGCCCCCGGGACCTCACCAGCATCGTGGGGATCGCCAAGGCGTACGTCACTCGCGTCGGGGCCGGACCGTTTCCGACCGAGGTGGACGGCGAGATGGCCGAACTGCTGGTCGAGCGGGGACACGAGTTCGGCACCAACACCGGCCGCCGGCGCCGCGTGGGATGGTTCGACGCCGTCATGGCGCGCCAGGCCGCCCGGCTGAACTCGCTGACCGAAGTGGCGCTGACCAAGCTCGACGTGCTCGACACGCTCGACGAGATCAAGGTCTGCGTGAGCTATGAGGCCAACGGCGTGCGTTACGACTACCCGCCGTACCACCAGTCGGTCCTGCACGACGTCACGCCGATTTACGAGGTGCTTCCCGGATGGCAGAGCGACCTCACCGAAGTCACCGAGTACGGGCAGCTGCCCAGCGCCGCCAAGGGCTACGTGAAGTTCCTGGAGGACACCACCGGCGTCACGATCTCGGTGGTCGGGGTGGGCCCGGGCCGAGAGCAATTCGTGCGACCCTCGTGAGGCGCTGCGTCGTGGTCGGATCGGGTGCGCGTGAGCACGCGCTGGCGTGGGCGCTCGCGATGAGCGCCGAGGTCGTCGTCACCCCGGGCAACGTCGGCATCGCCGCGCACGGCATCGCGTGCGTCGACACGCCGGCCACCGGGCTCGACGCCGACCTCTTCGTGATCGGGCCGGAGCAGCCTCTCGTGGAGGGCCTGGCCGACCGCCTGCGGGCGCAGGGGAAGGCGGTCGTCGGGCCGGGCTGCGACGGCGCGATGCTGGAGGGATCCAAGGCCTTCATGAAGGAGTTCCTGGCGGCAGCGAACGTGCCGACGGCGGCCTTCGCGACGTTTCGCGACGCCGCGAGCGCGGTCGCTCACCTGGCCGTGACGAAGCCGCCGTACGTGATCAAGACCGACGGCCTCGCCGCGGGCAAGGGCGTGCTCGTCACCGATGACTTCGACGAGGCCTGCGCGGACGTCCGCGACAAGCTGAGCGGCGCGGCCTTCGGCAGCGCCGGAACGACGATCGTCATCGAAGAGGGCCTCGACGGGCCGGAGTGCTCGCTGCTGGTGCTGTGCGACGGTACGGACGTGGTGGCGCTCGTGCCGGCCCAGGACTTCAAGCGGGTCGGCGACGACAACCAAGGCGCCAACACGGGCGGCATGGGGGCCTACGCGCCCATGGCGTCGATGGGCGACCAGCAGGTCGGTGAAGTGATGCGCACGATCATCGCCCCGACACTGAGGGAGCTCTCGAGGCGCTCCATCGATTTCCGCGGTGTGCTCTACGCCGGCGTGATGCTGACGAGCGAGGGCCCCAAGCTGCTCGAGTACAACGTCCGCTTCGGGGACCCCGAGGCGGAGGTCCTCGCCCCGCTCTACGGCGGGGACCTCTACGACCTGCTGGTGCGCGTGGGGACCGGGGGCCTGCACGGATCGTCGGCGCGGACCTCGGGCAGCGCCGTCACCGTGGTGCTCGCGTCGCACGGCTACCCCGCGAGCCCGCGCCAGGGCGACGTGATCCACGGGCTCGGTGACGACGGCCAGCTGGCCACGCCCCTCGAAGGCGTGACCATCTTCCACGCGGGCACCCGGCGCGACGATCAGAACCGCTTCGTGACCGCGGGCGGACGGGTGCTCGCCGTCACCGGCGTCGCCGAGTCGATGGCCGAGGCTCGGCGACGCGCCTACGTGGCGGCGACGCTCGTAACCTTTGAGGGCAAGGTCATGCGCACCGACATCGCCCGTGACGTGGCCTAGAGGAGACAGATGATTCCGAGGTACTCACCCAAGGACGTGGCCGCACTCTTCAGCGACGAGAACCGCTTCGAGACGATGCTGGAGGTCGAGCTGCTCGTCGCCGAGGCGCTGGCCGAGCAGGGCGTGCTGGTCCGCGGCGACGTCGACGAACTGCGGCGGCGCCGTCCCGTCATCGACGCGGCTTTCGTCGCGGAAGTCGCGGAGCGTGAGCTGATCACCAATCACGACACCGCCGCCTTCGTGGACCTGGTCCAGGCCAAGATCGGGATGCCCGAGGGCGCCTGGATCCACTACGGTCTCACGTCCTCGGATGTCGTGGACACCGCGCTCTGCCGCGTGCTGGCGAGCGCGATGGACATCGTCATCGCCGAGGCGACGGCCCTTCGCGACGCGTTGACGGCGCGGGCGGTCGAGACGATCGACTGGCCCATCACCGGACGCACGCACGGCATGGCTGCCGAACCGACGACCTACGGCGTCAAGTTCTCGCTCTTCGCGTTGCAGGTCCAGCGCGACCTCGAACGCGCCGCGCACGCGCGAAAGGGGATCGCGGTCGGCAAGCTCTCGGGCGCGGTCGGGACCTATTCGAATATCGATCCGGTTGTCGAGGCGATGGTCTGCACCCGGCTCGGGCTCGTCGCGGTGCCCGCGACCCAAGTGGTCGCTCGCGACCGCCACGCCGAGGTCCTCTACGCCTGCGCGGCACTGGGCACGACGATGGAGCAGTTCGCCCTCGAGGTGCGCCACCTCGCGCGCAGCGAGGTGGGTGAGGCCGAGGAGCCGTTCGCCACGGGGCAGAAGGGCTCCTCGGCGATGCCCCACAAGCGCAATCCCATCCTGTCCGAGCGCCTCTGCGGTTTGTCACGGGTGCTTCGCGGCTACCTGCAGGCGGGCCTGGAGGACGTCGCGCTGTGGCACGAGCGAGACATCTCACACTCCAGCGTCGAACGCATCGTCCTGCCCGACGCACTCCAGCTGACGGTCTACATGCTGCGTAAGGCCACCGGACTCGCTGCGGACCTCGTGCTGCATCCCGAGCGCGCGCTGGAGAACCTCACGGTCAACTCGCTGGGCCTCGTCTTCTCCCAGTCGGTGCTGCTGGCCCTCGTGGACTCGGGCATGACGCGTGACGACGCGTACCGGATCGTCCAGGCCGCGGCGCGCGAGGCGGTCGAGCAACGGCGCAACTTCCGCGAAGTCATTGAGAAGGATCGCGCGGTGACGCTGAGCGGCGAAGCGCTGGACCGGGCGTTCGACGCGCAACGGCTGCTGGCGCACCGTGGCAAGTTTCTCGACGCACTAACGTGGCGCTCGTGAGCGAGCTCCTCCCGCACCTCTACTCGGGCAAGGTCCGCGACCTCTACGAGGTCGACGAGGAGCACCTCTTGATGGTGGCGTCGGACCGGCTGAGCGCATTCGACGTCGTGATGAACGAGCCGATCCCCCAGAAGGGCCGTGTCCTCACCGGACTCACGCACTACTGGGTCCGCGAGTTCGGCCAGTCGGTCCCCAGCGCGCTCGTGGCCTGCGACCCGGCGGTGATCGAGGAGTTCGTGCCCGGCTTCGAAGCCGAGACGCAGTGGCACGGTCGCGCGATGCTGGTGCGCCGGGCGCGGATGTTGCCCCTCGAGTGCATCGTGCGCGGACGTCTCGCCGGTCAGGCCTTCGACGAGTACGTCGAGAGCGGCACGGTTCACCAGATGGCCGCGCCCGCCGGGATGCGCCTGACCGACCCGTTCCCCGAGCCGATCTTCACGCCGTCGACGAAGGCGACCTCCGGCCACGACGTCAACATCGACTTGGCGAGCGCCGCGGCCATCGTGGGCGATGAGGCGCTGTCCCAGGCCCAGGCGCTCTGCCTGGACCTCTTCACGAGGGCGGCGGACACGCTCGCGCTCCAGGGCCTCGTGCTGGCCGACACCAAGTTCGAGCTGGGCTTCGTCGACGACCAGCTGGTGCTCTGCGACGAGGTCCTTACTCCCGACTCCTCTCGAATATGGCCGGCCGACCAGGTCCACCCCGGCGACACGCCCCCTTCGTTCGACAAGCAGCCGTTTCGTGACTGGCTTTCGGCCCAGCGATGGAACCGCACGCCCCCGCCGCCCAAGGTCCCCTACTCAGTGATCGCGACCACGGCGGCGCGCTACGCCGAGGGATACGAGCGGATGACCGGGCGCCTGCTCAGCGACTGGTACGGTGCGTAGTCGTGAACTTCCCCGTGATTGTCGACGTGACGCTCCGTGAAGGAATCGCCGATCCCGAAGGGGCCACGATCGAGCGGGCGTTGCCGGCCCTGGGCTTTACGGGCGTGACGAACGTTCGGGCGGCCAAGTCGTTCCGGCTCGATGTCGAGGCTACCGACGAGGCTTCGGCCCTGGCCAAGGCTACGGCCCTGGCCGAGCGGCTCCTGTCGAATCCGGTGATCGAGAACGCCGTGGCGCGAAGCGGTCGGGGTTCGACGCCGTGACGCGCATCGGCGTCGTCATCTTCCCCGGGTCCAACTGCGATTACGACGCCGCCTCGGCGGTGAGCGAGCTGGGTGCGACCTGCGAGTACGTCTGGCATTCGGCCACCGACCTGTCGGGCTTCGACGGCGTCATCCTGCCCGGGGGATTCGCGCACGGCGACTACTTGCGTCCGGGCGCGCTGGCGCGCTTCTCTCCCGTGATGGAGGCGGTCGCCAATTTCGCCGCCGACGGCGGGGCGGTGCTGGGGATCTGCAACGGCTTCCAGGTGCTCACCGAGGCCGGGCTCCTGCCTGGTGCGTTGCAGAAGAACCGCGGGCTCACGTTCCTGTGCCAGCCCACGACGCTGATCGTGGCGTCAACGCGATCGGTCCTGACCTGCGCGGCGACCAAGGGCCAGGAGCTGGTCATCCCGATCAGCCACTTCTCGGGCGCCTACACGTGCGACGACGAGACCTACGAGGCCCTTGAGGCGAACGGGCAGGTGGTGCTTCGCTACCGCGACAATCCCAACGGATCGCGCGGCGACATCGCCGGCGTGGCGAACGAGGCGGGCAACGTGGTCGGTCTCATGCCCCACCCCGAGCGGGCGATGTCGACGTTGCTCGGCAGCGCCGACGGACGCGTGCTGCTGAGCGGTTTCGTGTCAGCGCCGGTCGATGTCCACTAGGTGCGGGCTCGACTGATGCCGCAGCGCTTCAGCACGTCGGCGCTCACGCCCAATTCGCGGAACGCGCTGTAGCTAATACCGTTGCGGCTGGCGTAGGATTTCGCGATTTTCACGAAATCCTTCTCGACACTCGTGAGGTCAATTCGTGACGTGAGACGCTCGTGTTCGCCGACCAGGTCGTAGCGCTTCTGGGTGAGCTCGAGCTTGCGAATTGGGGCCGCGTTGACGATCTCCTTGTCAATGCGGGCAATCTGAATGCTGATCGACTCGGGAGTGCGCTTGCGTCCGCGCTTGCCCTTGCCGGCGGCCAGCGCTTCGAGATACTTGGCCACGACACGAGACTCATTGCGGCCTTGGGCGAGCTTGGCCTTGTGGTCCGCGCTCATCGTGCGTTTTGCCGGCTTCCTGGTGACTGGTTTCTTCGCTATTGCCGCCATGATTCTCCAAAATTTATGAGGGGAATCATGATTATAGCGACGAGAAATTTGGTTCGCTTATAAATGGACATATTCTTACCTAGAGATGACATACATGCGAAAGGAAGGCGAATCTGATTAAACTTTTTGACTACATCGATGGTCGGCAATTGGTGCCCCGAGCGTGGACGTGCCGCTGCCGATGTTCGACGACGAGCGAGATCGCCTCCTCGCGGTGCCGTCGTCTCGGCGAGACTACTCCGCTTTGAAGTCAAGGGGCGCCGCGAGCGCCGCTGCGCGAGTGGAGTTGGCTCGGCGTCGGGGCCATTGCGGGCCGGTAGTTTGGTGGGGTGAGTAGCTCTCCAGAACCCCTGCACCGTGCCCTTGGTCTCACCGACTCCGAGTTTGACGACATCCGCAAGGTGCTCGGAAGGGAGCCCAACCATCTCGAGCTGGCTCTCTACGGCGTGATGTGGAGCGAGCACTGCTCGTACAAGTCGTCGCGGATCCACCTGAAGCGCCTGCCCACCGAGGCCCCGCACGTGCTGGTCGGCCCCGGGGAGAACGCGGGCGTCATCGACGCCGGCGACGGTATCGCCGTGGCCATCCGCATCGAGAGCCACAACCACCCCTCGGCCATCGAGCCCTACCAGGGCGCCGCCACCGGCGTCGGCGGCATCCTTCGCGACGTCTTCACGATGGGCGCGCGCCCGTTGGTGCTCATGGACCCTCTCTTCTTCGGCCGGTTGACCGATGCGCGCCAGCGCTGGCTCGTGGAGGGGGTGGTGTCGGGCATCTCGGGGTACGGCAACTCCGTGGGCGTTCCCACCATCGGCGGCGAGCTAACCTTCGACGACTGCTACTCGTCCAACCCTCTGGTGAACGTGCTCTGCGCCGGGGCGCTGCCCACCGAGCGCCTCGTGCTCGGCGTCGCCTCCGGGGTCGGGAACCTCGCCGTGCTGCTCGGCTCGTCGACGGGCCGCGACGGGATCGGCGGGGTCTCGGTGCTCGCGTCGGCCGGGTTCTCGGGTGACGACGGAGCCGCCTCGCTCGATGACGCCAAGCGTCCCAGCGTCCAGGTCGGCGACCCCTACGAGGAGAAGCGCCTCATCGAGGCCTGCCTCGAGCTGCTCGATCGGGGCCTGGTGCTCGGCATTCAGGACCTCGGCGGCGCGGGGCTGGTCTGCGCGACGAGCGAGACCGCCGCTCGCGGCGGGGTGGGCATGGACGTGGACATCACGGCCGTCGCGCTTCGCGAGGCCGACATGGCGCCCTTCGAGATCATGACGTCCGAGAGCCAGGAGCGGATGCTCGCCATCATCACCCCCGAGAGCTGGGCCGCCGTGTCGGGGCTCTGCGCCAAGTGGGAGGTCCGCGCGAGGGTCGTCGGCCACGTGGTCGAGCCTGTCCGCGACCACGACGGAAACGCCGTCGGGATGCTGCGCGTGCGGCGCGGCTTCGAGGGCGAGGTCCTGGCACAGGTCCCGGCCGCCTCCCTGGCCGACCAGGCACCGCTGTACGACCGGCCCCGCCAGCGCCCGGCGGACCTCGACGCGGTGCGCGCGGACGATCCGACGGATGACGAGCCGGTCGGCTCGCCGAATGACGACCTCCTGGCGCTGCTCATCGACCCGGCCTGGGTGTATCGCCAGTACGACTCGCAGCTCTTCCTGAACACGGTGGTGGGGCCGGGACGCGACGCCGCGCTGCTGCGCCTCGCGGGACCGGGTCTGCCGCCGTCGCGGCGAGGCATCGCGCTCTCGACGGACTCGAACCCGCGCTGGTGCGCGCTCGATCCCCGCGCGGGCACGGCTCTCACCGTGGCTGAGAGCGTGGCCAACCTGGCCTGCGTCGGCGCGACCGCGAAGGCCGTCGTCAACTGCCTCAACTTCGGCAATCCCGAGCACCCGGAGGTGATGTGGCAGCTCTCGGAGTCGATCGACGGGATGGCCGAGGCGTGCAGGGGGCTGGACCTGCCCGTCATCGGCGGCAACGTGTCGCTCTACAACGAGAGCGGCGGCAGCGACATCGACCCGACGCCCGTCGTGGGACTGCTGGGCGTTGTCGACTCGCTGGTGGCTCCGCCGCCGGGCTGGGCGTGGGACGAGGGCGACGCCCTGGTGCTCGTCGGCACCCGCACCGTACCGGGCCCGCGGCCCTTCCCCCTGGGCGGCACGAAGTGGGCCACCATGCGCGCTCGGCGCGGAGGAAGCGTCCCCTCTTTCGATCCCGGTCCCTTCGCCAGGACGGTCCGCTTCGTCGCGGGTGAGGTGGCCGCGATCTGCGCCGGCACCGCGAGCGACGTCACCGCGGTGCACGACGTGGGCGGCGGCGGCCTGGCGGTCGCGCTCGCCGAGATGGTGGCGGTGACCGGCGTCGGCGCCGAGGTCGGTGAACTGCTGGGCCACGGCGAGCTCTTCAGCGAGTTCCCGGGGCGGTTCGTCATGACCACCAGCGACGTCGAGGTCTTCAGCGCCCGTGCGCAGGCGGCCGGCGTCGCCTGGGCACGCCTGGGCACGATCGGGGGGAGCCGTCTGCGGGTCGAAGGTGCCATCGACCTCTCGGTGGGTGACATCGCCGCGCGCCGTCGGGACGCCCTTGAGGACGCGCTCGCGTCAGCCGGCTAGCGCGCGGCCTTCAGCTCGTCGAGTATCTCGTCGGGCACCCTCAAGTCGCCCGAGTAGCCGAATCCGAGCGACGTGTCTTCCTTGTAGTGGCCGTGGTAGTCCGACCCGCCGGTGGGAATCATGCCGGCGTCGCGGGTCAGCTTCACCATCAGCGCGCGGGTCTGGGCGCTGGTGCCTCCGTAGTACGCCTCGATGCCGGCGAAGCCCCGCTCGCGCAGGCTCGCCATGACCCGCGGCATCGTGGACTGGATCCCCTGCGAAGTGACAGCGTCCAGGTAGTTCACGAGGGGGTGGGCGATCGAGAAGACGGTGCCCGATCCCTTCGCCGAGTCGACGAACTCCTCGATGGGCATGCTGGTCTTAGGGACGTACGCCCGGCCTTCGCTGCCGAGCCAGTCGATGAATAGCCGGTTCCACGCCTCGTCGGTGCGCTCGCCGACAATCTCGGGATGGAGCTCGAACATGGCGCGCGCGAAGTGCGGTCGGCCGATCGAGTCCACGTTGCCCGAAAGGGTCGCCAGATAGTCGATGGTGATCCGCTCGAGGCCCTGCTCCTGGAGCAGGGCGACCAGCTTGCGGTTGCGCACGTCTCGGTCGCGGCGGAGCGAGGCGAGCTTCAACTGCAGCGGGTGCGCCGGGTCCAGGGGCAGGAAGTAGGCCAGGACGTGGACACTGCGCGCGATCGCCGGCTCGCCGTGGCGCTGCCTCGGGAATTCGTGGTCGCGAAGCGAGACCTCCACCCCGCTCACCAGCTCGAGGCCGCCGCGCTCGCAGGCCGCGGCCATCTCCTCGTGGCTGGCGGTCGTGTCGTGGTCGGTCAGGGCGATCGCCGAAAGCCCCAGATCGTGGGCCGTTTGGGCCAGCTGGGCCGGAGTGTCCGATCCGTCGGAGAACGTGGAGTGGGTATGAAGATCTATCACATACGAAGCGTACCGACAGAGCGTGGCGGCCCCGGGCGTCTGTGCGAGAATGTCCCAGTGCCTTTGCTGCCCGCGACCCTTAGAGTAGAGGGCAGATGAAAGAAGCCTGTGGCGTCGTCGGGATCGTGGCCCCGGGCCGAGATGTTTCGTACCTCTGCTACGACTCGCTCTACGCGCTCCAGCACCGTGGCCAGGAGTCCGCCGGGATGGCCACCTTCAACAATCACCAGATCACGGTCGTGAAGGACAACGGACTGGTGAGCCACGTGTTCGCCGACACCACGCTGCGGGCCCTCGCGGGCTCGCTGGTCATTGGCCACACCCGCTACTCGACGTCGGGCTCGGCGAACTGGACCGCGGCCCAGCCCGTCTACCGCTCGGCCGGCTCATCGGGCTTCGCCCTCGCCCATAACGGCAACCTGACCAACACCAACGAGCTCGCCAACGCGGCCGGCATCCAGTTCACGTCCATGCTGTCGGACTCCGACTTGGTCGCCGAACTCCTCGCGCGCGAAGTGGAGGCCGGCCTGACGCTGTCCGAGGCCATGAAGGTGGTCCTGGCCCAGGCCCACGGTGCCTTCTCGATGGTGGTGCTCGAAGCGAACGCGGTGCACGCGGTGAGAGACCCGTTCGGTTTCCGGCCCCTCTGCCTCGGACGTCTGGGCACCGAGGACGCGCCCGAAGGGTGGATCGTCGCCTCCGAGAGCCCGGCGCTCGACGTGGTGGGCGCGGCGTTCGTCCGCGAGGTCCGTCCTGGAGAGATGGTCACCATCACGAGCAGCGGCGTCACCTCGGTGCAGCTGCTGGAGCCGGCGGGCGAGAAGGAGAAACTCTGCATCTTCGAGTTCGTCTACTTCGCGCGGCCCGATACCTACCTGATGGGCCACCAGGTCCACACCACGCGCCGGCGCATGGGCGAGCTGCTCGCCCGACAGTCGTCGGTCGAGGCGGACATCGTCATGGGGGTGCCGGATTCGGGAGTGCCCGCGGCCGAGGGGTACGCCAAGGCGTCGGGCATCCCGTTCGGCTACGGCCTCGTGAAGAATCGCTACATCGGGCGCACCTTCATCTCGCCCAACCAGAACATGCGCGAGGCGAGCGTTCGGCGCAAGCTGAACCCCTTGCGCGAGAACATCGACGGTCAGCGCCTGGTGGTCGTCGACGACTCGATCGTGCGCGGCACGACGACCAAGGCCCTCGTGGGGATGCTGCGCGACGCGGGCGCCACGGAGGTTCACCTGCGCATCTCCTCGCCGCCGTTCATGTGGCCGTGCTACTTCGGCATCGACACCCCGACGCGCGACGACCTCCTCGCCGCGAACCACTCGGTCGACGAGATGCGAGACTACATCGGCTGCGACTCGCTGGAGTTCATCACCCTCGAGAATCTGCGCGCGGCGATCCGCCTCGACGGGGAGTGCTGCGACGCGTGCCTGACCGGAAACTACCCCGCTCCGGTTCCGGTGGCACTGGGCAAGTCGGGCGGGCGCTGGTGAGCCGACTGCTCGACCAGCCCAGCGGCGGCCTGACCTACGCCGGCGCGGGGGTCTCGATCGAGGCCGGCGACGAGGCGGTTGCGCGGATAAAGGTGGTGGTGGACAGCACCAGGCGTTCCGAGGTACTGGGCGGAATCGGCGGCTTCGGCGGGCTGTTCGCCCTCGACACGTCGAAGTTCAAGGAGCCGGTTCTGGTGGCGTCGGCCGACGGCGTGGGCACCAAGCTCGAGGTGGCGAGGATGCTGGGTCGCTACGACACGGTGGGCATCGACCTGGTGGCGATGCTGGTCGACGACCTCGCGTGCGTCGGTGCCGAGCCCCTCTTCCTGCTGGACTACGTCGCGGTGGGTGCGCTCGATCCTGCGCGGCTCGAGGAGCTGGTTGGCGGCATCGCCAATGGTTGTCGGCTCGCCAAGACGGCGCTGCTGGGCGGGGAGACCGCCGAGCACGGCGGGGTCATGGGGCCCGACGATCTCGACGTCGCCGGATTCGCGGTCGGCGTCGTCGAGCGCGGGCACGAACTGGGCGCACATCGGGTACGCCCCGGCGACGTCCTGGTGGGCTTCGGATCGCCGGGACTGCGCTCGAACGGCTACAGCCTCGCGCGCAAGATCCTGGTGACCAGCGTCAGCGCGCTGCACGAGAGCGCGTACGAGGGGTCGTCGCGGACGCTCGGCGATGAACTGCTTGTGCCGTCAGTGATCTACGCGCCCGCGGTGACGGCGTTGGGCGAGGAGCTCGGCCCTGCGTTGCACGCGGTGGCTCACGTGACTGGCGGCGGAATCCTCGGCAACGTGGCGCGAATCCTGGGCGACGATCTCGACGCCGTCATCGACATGACGAGCTTCCAGACGCCCGAGATCTTCTTCGAGATCCAGCGCCGGGGACACGTGAGCGCCGATGAGATGGTCCGCGTCTTCAACTGCGGCCTCGGAATGGTCCTCGCCCTGGACGCGAACGCGGCGAACGCCGCTGTGACGCTGGCCCGCAGCTCGGGCATCGCGGCTTCGGTGGTCGGCGAGGTCCGCTCCGGCGGCGCCAAGGTCGTGCTGACGTGAGCGATGCTCGCGAACGCGTGCGCCAGCACCTCCTCGAGCACTCCGTGCGCCGCGGCGACTTCACGCTGAAGTCGGGCCGTCCGTCATCGTGGTTCATCGATTCGAAGCAGACCATCTGCGCCCCCGAGACGATGGTGGACGTGGCGGCCCTGCTGCTGGAGAGGATCCCCTTGAACGCGACGGCGATTGGAGGGCTCACCATGGGTGCCGACGGCGCGGCGTTCATCACCGCGGGAGTGGCCGCGACGAGGGGCCGTCTGCTGCGGGCCTTCAGCGTGCGCAAGGAAGTGAAGGATCACGGGGCCGGAGGTCGCATCGCCGGTGCGCTGCTCGTTGGCGACCGGGTCGTCATCACCGAGGACACCGTGACGCGCGGCACGAGCCTGCTCGAGGCCGCGCACGTCGTCCGCGACTTCGGCGCCGAGGTCGTGCTGCTGCTCGCGGTGGTCGACCGCGGCGGCACCGTCGAGGCGATGGCGAGCCAGGAGGGGTTGGTCTTTGACGCGCTCTACTCCGCTCTCGACCTCGGGTTCGCCTATGAGGGCGCCTAGCTCGAGGCGAGCACGTCGAGCACCCGGCTGCGCCACGCCTGGAGCGCCGGGTAGTTCTCCTCGGGTGTGCGCCCGAAGCGCAGCACGAGCGCGTCGAGTGCGGGCACCACGCTGATCATCTGGCCCTCGAATCCGCTGGCCCAGTAGGTGCCGTACCGGTCACCGGTGACCCACCAATGCCAGGAATAGAAGTCGCCGCTCTCCTCGTCCTGGCTGAGCGGCACCTGGGCCGTGTCGGTCCATGACGTCGACGTCAGTCGGCGGCCGTCCCACTCGCCGCCTCGCAGGTACAACAGGCCGAATCTGGCGAAGTCCTGGGCCGTGGCGTGAAGCCAGCTCGAGGCGATCCAGTTGCCCGAGGGATCGAGCAAGGGCTGGGCGCTGCGCATGCCGACGGGACCAAACAGCCGGTCCTGCAGGTAGCTAACGTAGTCGTCGCCGTAGCCGACGCAATCGGCGACGATGCGACTGAGCAGGTTGGTCGTTCCGCTGGAGTAGTTGAAGCAGGTTCCTGGCTCGTGGGCGAGAGGCCGCCCGGCCGCGTAGGCCGCCATGTCGTTCGCCCCTTCGCCCACGAGCATCTCGATGACGTCGCTGTCCCGGCCGACCTCGTAGTTCTCGGCGAAGTCGAGTCCGTCGCGCATCGCGAGCATGTCGGCGATGCGGATCTCGCGGCGCGGGTCGCCGAGGTCGCTCCACTCGGGCACCGGCGCCGGCTGGGCCGGATCGAGTCGCCGCTCGTCCACCAGCGTGCCGAGGATCATGTGGAGCACCGATTTGGCGAGGGACTGCGAGATGAACCGGCTGGTGGACGAGAATGGCTCGGCCGGTCGGTCGAAGAACTCCTGGACGCCGCCGTAGCGCTCGACCAGAACGCGACCGCCCTGGACGACCAGCACCGAGTGCGTGGTAGCGAGGTCGTCGCGGCTGAACAACTCGTCAACCTCCTCCTCCAGCTCGCCCTGTCGAGCGATCGTGGCGCGGGGCCACTCGTCGGTGGGCCACGCCACGCCGGCGGGCTGAGGTGCGTAACTCGGTGTGACGTGCGCCAGATCGGCCATTCGACTCTCCTCGTGGGGTACAACGCATTGTTGCACGAGACGTGTTACATCTTCTCGGTACGTTCAGTTCGTGACGCAGATCCATGAGCAGGCCACCGATCAGTTCTTCTACCGGTCGGTGGCGCCCTCCAGCCGTCACCGACATCACGTGAGCGTCTACCTGGTCCAGAGGCTGAACGGATCGAAGGTGGTGGCTCGGATCGAGCCACTGGGGCTGGTGCACGTGAAGTTCGGCGAGCACGAGCTCGTGATCAAGGGTCTGCACCGAAACCTGGTGCTGAGCGGCCGCTGGCACGCCACGCGGAGCCGGCGCCACGCGCGGGTGCGGGTCGTCCAGGCCCCCGCGGCTCAAAGGTAATGCGATCGTCTCACGCAGTGGCGGTGAGACGACCTCAGTGGTGGTCGAGACCGGCGTCGATCCGGTGACCTCACGCTTTTCAGGCGCGCGCTCTACCAACTGAGCTACTCGACCTAACCTCTCCACCCTTTCGGGTGTCGAGCGGACCTGACGGGATTTGAACCCGCGACCTCCGCCTTGACAGGGCGGCGTGCACTCCGAGCTGCACCACAGGTCCTCGGTGTTCTCGAAGTCAAGACCTCGAGACGCGAAACGTAAGTCTATACGGTGTGACCACTGCGCCCCGAGGCCCTCATTCTGACCGAATCGTCCACGCCCGTGGGATGCTGGCCGTGGCCAAGGCTTCGACGGCGGCGTTGCAGCCGGCAGGCGTCTGGTGACAACGACGGTCGTACTCGTGATTCTGGGTGCCGGTCTCGTGCACGCTCTCTGGAACGCGCTGACCAGGAGTCAGCACGATCAGTTCGCCAGCTTCGCGCTCCTGAACCTGAGCGTCGCTCTCGTCAGTTGGGTGGTGCTGCCCATCGTCGGCCTGCCCAGGTCCGCGTCGTGGGTGTACCTCGGGCTGTCGATTTTCTGCCACCTCGGCTTCGAGCTGTTCCTGATGGGCGCCTACCGTCGCGCCGACTTCTCGCGGTCCTATCCGATCGCCCGAGGCGTGGCCCCCGGCTGGTCTCGCTCGGCGGGCTGATCTTCGCGAGCGAGCACCTAACGGGCGGCACGAGCGCCTCTCTTGCCTCGCGGCTCATTTGACGCTGTCGGGGAAGTCGCGCGCGGCCTCGGCGTACCACCGCGCGGACGGCTTGGGCGTACGCGCGAAGGTCTTCCTGTCGACCTCGACGATCCCGAACTTGGGGCCGTAGCCGAGGGTCCACTCGAAGTTGTCGAGCAGCGACCATTGGAAGTAGCCGCGCACGTCCACGCCGCTGTCCTGGGCGTTGCGAACTCCGCGTAACGCCTCGGTGAGGTAGCGGATCCGCTGCGCGTCGTCGTTGGTGCCGATCCCGTTCTCGGTCACGATGACCGGCAGTCCGGTCTCTCGGGCCGCGCGGCGCACGGTGTACTCGACGCACTGGGGCCAGTAGAGGTAGCCCATCTCGGTCGTCTCGCCGTCCGGCGCGACGAGCCCGGAGGGGCCCAGCTGGATCTTCGTGTAGCACTGCACGCCGATGAAGTCGTCGTCGCCGACGCAGCGGAGGTACTCGTCCTCCATCTCGGCCAGCAGCGAGGCGACCAGGTCGTGCGCGCCGTCGATCGCCTCGTACTCCTGCATCGAGAGGCAGAGCCCTATGGGGAAGTCGCCATCGACGCCGCGTAGCGCGTCGCCCATCGCGAGGTGGCACGCCCGCATGGCCGTGTTGACCTTGGAGAACCGGTCCCAGTTGCTCGCCCCGGGCGGGAAGTCGCCCATGAGGTAGCCCATGAGCGCGACGATGTTCGGCTCGTTCACCGTGCAGGCGACGCCGATCTTGTCGCCGAGCGCCTCGGCGACGGTGCGGGCGTAGTCGCCCATCCAGGCGGCGATATTGGGGTTCTCGAATCCGCCTGCGTCGGCCACCCAGATCGGCAGCGTGAAGTGATGCAGCGTCACGACCGCCAGGATCGAACGCCGCTCGCAGCTCTCGAGGACCCGCCGGTAGTGATCGAGCGCGCCCGGGGAGAACGAGCCTTGTTCGGGTTCGATGCGCGCCCACTCGAGCGAGAAGCGATACGCGTTGAGGCCCAGCGTCTCGATGAGGTCAAGATCCTCCTCGAAACGGTTCCAAGAGTCGCAGGCGTCGCCGCACGGCTCGACGACCTTGGTGCCGGGAGCGCGCTCGAAGCGCCACCAGTCGGAGTTCGTGTTGCCGCCCTCGATCTGGTACGCCGAGGTGGCTGTGCCCCACGAAAAGGTGGCGGGAAACCGGGCGTGGCGCTTGGTGATGTCCTTGAACCTATCTCCCGGCCGGACACGACGCGGCGACTAGCGAAGGGAGCCTGGCGCTCCGGCTCGAGGACACCGCCCGTCGGTAGTATCGCTGGTGACCAGCACCGTTTATCAGGAGGAGCAAGGATGCCCGAGCGACCGCAGAGAATCTCCTACTTCCCTCTGTCGAAGATGGATGACGCCATGATGGACGAGATGCGTCGATGCGCCCTCGAGGGCACGCCGCGACCGGAGAGCTCGGCTGTCCGCGGCCATTCGTCGGCGGCGTTCTGGGCGTTCGCCAATTCGTGGGCCGCGCTTTTTCGCGGCGGGGTGGTGGAGCATTCGCTCAAGGAGCTGTGCAGGGTCTACGTGTCGCGCTCGCTCAAGTGCGAGTACTGCGGCAACCAGCGCAGTTCCGAGGCCCGGGCCCAGGGCATATCGGAGGGCCAACTCGATCAGCTCATGAACTTCGAGACTTCCGGGGTGTACGACGAGCGCCAGAAGGCGGCGCTGGGCTACGCCGAGGCCATCACCTGGAGGCTGGACCCGGACGATGCCTTCTGGGAGCGCCTGCACGGCGAGTTCTCCGAGGAGGAGCTCGTCGAACTCGCCTGCTTCATCGCGCTCACCATGGGCCAGCAGAGCTGGATCCGTCTGCTCAACATCGATCATCATCAGGTGATGGCGGGAAGCCCCGCATCGTTGGCCCCGGGACTCGAGGACGGGGAAGCCCTGGAGGTCGCCAGGTCCAGTCCTGACTACTGGGCCGCGAGGCCGTGAAGCTACTTCTGGACGATGTAGTAGAAGCCCCAGGCGACCGTCGCCACGATGAGGAGAGTCGCCAGCGACATGGCCACGCCGCTCAGGTAGCGCACGCCAAGCGTCGAGCCCTGACGACGGTACGTCGAGAGCGAGTAGACGCCGATCGTGAACACCACGATGATCCCGACGCCGACGCCGAGACTGATGGCGAACACCGCCCAGAGGGAGTGCCAGTCGATGAGAGGCGTCGGCGGGGTCACGGTGGCGAGCATGGCGTCCCTCAAGCCCCCGTCGAGACCGGCTCGTGGACCTTCTCGAAGGCCTCGGAGTGGTCGCCCCAGTGGTCGTTCACGTTGTTGGCGTTGATCTTGTCGCGGCGCGAGCGCAGGTAGATGAACGTGCAGTACAGGGCCAACACGAGCCCGATGACCAGTTCCCCGAGCGAGAATCCGAAGATCCTCTCGCCGTAGAAGCTCACCGCTCCGCAGGCCGCCGCGCTCGGCAGCGTGATCAGCCAGGCCGGGCCGACCCGGCCGACCACCGACCACCGAACGGAGCGCTTCTTGGTACCGAGTCCCGAGCCGAGGATCGAGCCGGTCGCGACGTACGTCGTGGACAGCGGCATGCCGAAGTGGCTCGACGACAGGATGACCGCCGACGAGGTGATCTGGGAGGCGAACCCCTGGGTGGGGCTTAGCTTGGTGAATCCCTGACCCATGGTCCGGATGATCCGCCAGCCGCCGATGTAGGGGCCCAGCCCGATCGCCAGACCGCAGACCAGCACCACCCACTTCGGCGTGGCGCCGTTGGCCGCCAGGGTGCCGTTGGCGATGAGGGCCAGGGTGATGACGCCCATGGTCTTCTGCGCGTCGTTGGTGCCGTGGGCGATGGAGAGCATCGCGGACGAGCCGATCTGACCGGCCTTCATGCCCATTGACTTCGTGGAATCGTCGGACTTCACGCTCAGGCGGCGCGAGAGCGCCGTGGCGATGGCCGCGATGACGAGGGCGAAGATGGGAGCCGCGATGGAGGGCGCCAGGACCTTGCCCACGATGCCGCTCCAGAGCACCGCGCTGCCCCCGGCGTGAGCCATCATCGCGCCGATGACGTCTCCGATGAGCGCGTGGCTAGAACTTGAAGGTATCCCGAAATACCAGGTGGTGATGTTCCAGGCGATGGCGCCGACCAGGCCGGCGAAGACCACGGGCAGGATTATCTGGGTTTGGCTGACGATGCCACTGGCGACCGTCGCGGCGACCTTCAGCGAGATGAACGCGCCGACCACGTTCAAGAGGCCCGAAAGCAGGACGGCGACGCGAGGCTTCAGCGCGCCCGTGGCGATGCTCGGGGCCACCGCGTTGGCGGTGTCGTGGAAACCATTTGTGAAGTCAAATCCGACGGCGACAACAATGACGAGTGCTAAGAGGAAGGTGTTGTGCACACAGCACTCTTAGCAAGCAGTCCGCGTCACTCCCGGAGAAGGGGCACCATTTAAAGCACTTTTGTCCCAGAGACCATCTTCGTGTCACTTTTGGGCCCCCAACCTCGACGCGAGGGCGCGCGAAAGGTTCTAACCTACTTCGCCAGCTTGTTCTGCGTGCTCACGATCTTGGAGAATTGCGCACTGAGGCTCGTCGCCAAAGCAGCCAACTCGGTCTGGGAGGTTGATGACTTCTTGCCCTCAAGAGTGAGGATCGACGCGCTGCTCTCCTTGGTCTGGGTGGAGGCGAACTTGACCAGCAACGCGTTGAACGCGGCGTTCGGTCCATTGGCGTCGCTCCTGAGACTCGTGGCCTCGAGCAGGAGGCTGCGGTTGGCGCTGATGTCGGTGGCCGTCGACGCCTTCGAGGACTCGGCCTGGGTGTCGACCTGCATGGCGTAGACGACGCCCACGACGCCGACGCTCCATTGCGAGAAGCTGACCGGCACCTTGCTGATGACGGCGTCGAGAAGGTAGGAGTCGGACCCAACGTTGGCGCTCTGGTAGTAGATGATTCCGGCGTTCTGTGCCTCGTCGTCTGGGTTCTTCTGCTTGGGGTAGAGGGCCACGGCGCTGATGAGTGCCCGAGCGTCGACTCCGTACTTGTGGACGAGCCTCGATTCCGAAGACGGGACCGAGTCGTTCATCATCAGCTTCAAGTAGGCGTCGATTCCGGCGACGGCGCTGAGCACCTTGGCCTTGTTGGCGGCGACCTCCTTCTTGCACTTGGACGTCTGGCAGAAGAAGTACTGGCGGATCTGATTGACGAAGGTGTTGGTTCCCGTGATGATCGTCTTGGTCGGTAGCGCCTTGGGCGTTGAGCCAGAAGAGAGGGTGGCGGGCACCACCAGCAGTCCGAGCTGCACGACGCCGATGGTGAGAACCACGAGGGTCCGCTTGAGGAACTGGATGGACACGGAGATTGGTTCCTTGCTTCTCGAGAGTGGTTGATCGGTCGTCGCGGGCACTCGGCCTCGGGCTCGTGGTCGCCCACGGGGCTCCCGCGTCGACCCTCGACCCCGGTCAAGGCTAATTGCAAGCGGGACCGTTCAGGTCTCGGCGTCGTGGGGTTATCCCAGCCCAGGCCCAGGCCCCGGGTGCGGGGATTGCGCCGCTTAATCCTCCAGGACGAGGCAGAACGGGTGGCCTACCGGGTCCAGGAAGACCCGGAACGTCTCGCCCGGCTGGAAGTCCGGCTTGCTGGCACCGAGTGAGAGGGCCACTGCTTCGCTCGCGTCGAGATCGTCGACGTCGAAGTCCAGGTGCAGCTGCTGGGGCACCGGACCCTCGGGCCACGTCGGTGCGACGAACGCCGGCACCTTCTGGAATCCGATGGTTGGCCCGCCGTCACTCAGCAGCTCGATCCATGTGACGTCGCCCGGGGGGAAGTCCCCCAGGGGCTCGACTTCGAGACCGGTGAGCCGTGCATAGAAGTTGGCGAGTTCTAGTGGGTCCGGGCAGTCGAGGGCCGCGACCGAGAAGTTGATGTGCGTCATGGCTCCAATGTAGCGACGCCGGGCCCGGCCACGGTCCGGTCCTCACTTGAGCCGGCGTCGCGAAACGCTCGGTCCGGGCGAATCGGAGATGGCTCCCTGCGGGACTGGCGAGGTCACCTCGTCTCGGGTCCATGAACGTGGACCTCCTCACCATCGTCGTCGATGACTACGACGAGGCACCCGACTTCTACGTGAGGGTCCTGGGCTTCGACCTGGTCGAGGACACTCCCGCGCTGACGAGGACCCGGAGAGGTGAAGCGCTGGGTCGTCGTGCGAACCGTGAACGCGCGCACCGGGATGCTCCTGGCCCGCCAGGACGGCGAGCGTTAAGCGCCCCGGGTCGGCGACCGGGTGGGCTTCTTTCTCAGGGCTGACGACTTCGAGGCCTCGCTGCCGCGGATCAGTCGACCGTTTCTGGCGCGCCCTGCTCTGACGCCGGCTCGCGCACCGGCCGACGCCTCGGCCGAGACGCCGCGTTCCTCGCCGCCGCGGCGCGCTGGAGCCTGGGGACGACGGCCAGGACGTACGTCGTCGATATGGCCCCGAGCACCGCGATGACGCTGAACGGAGCAACCGAGAAGTGGCTGGGGTCCTTGGGGTCGGCGAAGGCCGTGGCGACGAACAGCACGCTGAAGAGGACCACGCCGAAGGACGCGAGGGGCCTCCCGGCGATGACCTTGAAGGGACGTTTTCGATCGACGCGTGAACGAAGAATCAAGAGGCAGAGCGATCCGACGGCGTAGATCGCGCACTCGATGGCCGCGCCGACCGACACCAGCAGGAGCCACTGCCCGGTGGCGAACACGATCGCCGCAACCACCGAAGAAGTCACGGCCAGTGCGGTGACCGCCAGCCAAGGCACCGCGTTCATGTTGAGCCGCGCGAACTGACGGGGGAGGTTTCCCTCGCGCGCGGCGGCGTAGATGAACCTTGAAGCCACGAGGAAGCCGCCGTTGAAGGTGTTGAGCGCGGTTAGCACCGTGAGCGCGAGCATCCAGAGCTCGCCGACCGTCCCGAGGGCCGCTCGCCCGAGCAGCAACTGGGGATAGGCGCTCGCGTGCAGGGTCGAGAAGCTCACGAGGTGCGCCAGGGCCAGCGCGAAGAGGGTGGCGACGATCCAGATCAGCACGGGAGCGACGAAGAGGGCCCGGGTGATCACCCGGGGTGTACGCGCCTCTTCGGCCGTCGTGGTGACCCATTCGAACGCCGCGTAGAGGAACAGGGCGAAGGCGACGGCCTGGATGCCCGAGAACGTTCCCTTGCCGAAGAGATCGAGCGGGTGCCGGAAGGCTCCGCCGACGTGAAAGAGGGCGACGACCGAAAGGATCGAGGTGCCCGCGAGCACCGTGTAGGTCACCACGGTCTGTACCCAGCCCGCGATTCGCACTCCCCGGAGGTTCGCCGCGAGCGCGACCGCCAGCAGCACGATGATCCACACGTATGCCAGCGCTGCGGGTTCGCGGAGGACGTGGCGCACCGCCGCGCCGATCAGGAAGGCGTCGGCCGCGATGACGAGCACGACGGTGGTCATGTAGGTGAACGTCACCGACAGCGCCGTCCGGTTGCCGATTGCCCGCCCCAGGTACAGCCGTATCCCGGCGGCGGTGGGGTAGAGGCCATTGAGTTCGGCGAAGATCGCCGAGACGAGCACGACGACGAGCCCTCCGATGAGGATGGCGAACGCGGCCGTCGCCCCTGGAGCGTAGGCCAGGATCGACACGACGCCGAGGTAATCGATGGCGGCGAAGGCCAGGCCCGCCGAGGTCGCGGTGGCCGTTGACGTCCCTACCGACCGGCGTAGCGTGATGACCGCTTCGGCGGGTTGCTCACCCATCAAGCGTCGGGCCAGATGACGTAGCTGATGGCGTCGAGGCGCAAGACGTCCTCCTGCGAGCCCTTCACCGCGATCTCGCCGCGCAGGTACTTCTGGACCGGGTTCAGGTCCCCCCAGAACATGTCGCAGAACGTCTCGGACGTGGTGGTGACGACGATGTCGGGCACACCGACGTGGCCGGCGACGGTGGCGACAATTTCTCCCTTGTCGACGTCCATGGTGAAGGTGTCCGCGGTGTCCGAGCAGATGAAGTGCAGCACCCTCGTCCAGTCCCGCTGCATCTTGCGCAGCCGGGCGTTCTCGTTGCAGCTGACGGTGTAGTCGGCGAGAGCCTCGCTTATCTCATCCCACTCGGCCACGGCGGCCCCTCAGGTCGCTGGCGCCGGACGAGCCGGACGCCGCTTGGCCCGGCCGTGCGCTTCGTTTGGACCGACGCCGGCCTTCAGGTCCTTGATGGCGAGGTGCATGGCGTCGAGCAGGAACGTCACCTCCGCCTCTTCGATCACGAGCGAGGGCATCAGCCGCATGACGGACGGCTGGTTGCCGCTGTAGATCGCCAGGACCCCGTGCTGGGCCAGGTGGTAGGACATCCTCGGGCCCAGCGAGTCCTCGGCGTACTGGATGCCCGCCATGAGGCCCAGGCCACGCACCTCGGCGATGATGTCGGGGTGCTCGCCGGCAATCTCGTGGAGACCGTCGAACATCAGCGATCCCATGGCGGCGGCGTGCTCGACCAGCCCCGTCTCTTCGATCACGTTGATCACTTCGAGCGCGATGGCGCACGCGACGTCCGAGCCGCCGAAGGTCGAGAGGTGGATGAACGGGTTGGGGATCATGAACTCGCGCAGCTCCTCGCTGAAGACCGTCGCCGAGATCGACACCAGCGATCCGCCGAGCGACTTGGCGATGGTCATGATGTCGGGAACGACGCCGTAGTGCTCGCTGGCCCACCACTTGCCGGTTCGTCCCAGGCCGGTCTGGATCTCGTCGAGGATGAGCAGCGCCCCGGCCCGGTCGCACGCCGCCCGCACGTCGGCCAGGTAGCCCGCCGGCGCCACGATGATGCCGCCCTCTCCCTGGACCGGCTCGAGCAGGACGGCGGCGGTGTTTTCGTCGATCTCCTCGAGCATTGCTTGGGTGTCGCCGAAGGGCACCTGGACGAACCCGGGCATCAACGGCTCGAACGGCTGGCGGAACGCGCTGCGCCCCGCGGCCGAAAGCGCGAAGCCCGTGTGGCCGTGGTAGCCGTTGATGGTCGAGATGATCTTGGGGCGCCGGGTCGCCCCACGAGCCAACTTGATGGCGAAGTCGTTCGCCTCGCCCCCGCCGGTCCCGAACATGGTGCAGGAAAGGTCGCCGGGCGCAATTTGGGCCAGCCGGGCGGCGAGCTCGGCCTTCTGGCGCGAGCAAAGCAGGAAGTTGCCGTGGTCGAGCCGGTCCAGCGCTTCGTGGGCGGCCGCGACAATCCGGGGATTCCTGCGCCCGGTGTTGAAGGACCCCGCCGACGTGAAGCAGTCGAGGAAACGTCGGCCGTCGAGGTCCCACACCCACGCGCCGCTTCGTTCGGCCTCGATGAGGTCGAGGCCCGCCGAACGCATTACGCGAACCTTCTGGGGGTTGAGGTACGTTGCGAAGTCGTCCAGTGCCCGTTGCTTGGCTGCGGGGTCGGGGATGAAATCTATTTCGGTCGCCCACGCGTCCAAGGGACGATCGTTTTCCATAGCTGGACCCTATCTCCGCAGCAGGCTGCCTCGCAAGATTCGGCGACGCCGCCTCGAGGGTGATTCGAGCCGAAGTCCTGAGTCGGCCGTCGAGGTGTCGTCGGGTGTCAGAGCGATGTCGCCGCGGCGGGCGCAGCGCCTCGGGTCAGGCGCCCGCGTAGGTGCCGAACGACCACCAGTTTCCCTCGATGTCGCGCACGGTGAACTCACGCGATCCGCAGTTTGTGTGGTTGGGCGCGCGCACTACCGTCGCGCCTGCAGGGACGGTTCGCTCGAAAGCGTCGACGCGATTGGCCACCACGTAAGTGCCGGTGGAACCTGGCGTGACGTGGCAATCGTTGTCACCGTCGCGCGCGGAGCCGACCATCAGCCCGCGCCCCCGGGGCCAGGCGAGCTGGCAGTGGTCGACGAGGTCGTCGATCAACTGGCGAGCTTCGCGGGCACGAATGGTCGGCCAGACGTACGTGGTCGGCCTCGTCATCCCCGGGGCCACTGCGGTCGATGACATGGTTCGATCATGGCACGAGGAATGGCGACGCACGCGGGAAACCTCGCCCGGTCGAATGGGCTGCTCCAGGGGTCGAGCCGCGCCGGCACCCCTTCTCGCGGGTCCGCCGCCACGGCGCCAATGTGGTCGTCGGCCGCTGCAATGCCTCGCCGGGCCGCGACCTTTTGCAGCGGGCATGTCGCGGGGTCAAGGTCGACCACCGGTGCGGGCCACGGGCCGTTCTGCGGGTGAAGCGTGGATCACGCGCCTTATAGAGTCCTTAGTTATCATGCACGCTTCCGTCACCCTCCTTACGTAGCCTGCTCCGGATGCCGATCGCCCTGCGTGCCCCGCCGCCGTCGCGGCGCGAGGTGCTGGCCGGCGTCGCGGCGTTCGCCATCTTCGCCGCAGTAGTGCTCCTGAAGGCCAGCGCCATGCTCGAGCCGGATGACTTCGCGTATCGTGCCTCGATCGTGGCGCTGAGTCACGGGCACATCCTGCTCACCAACGCGCAGTACCTCGCTCTCCAGCGTCAGTTATCGGCGGGAGGGGGCCGGGGAATCCTCCAGTGGCATCACCTGGTGTCGGGAAGGTGGATCAGCGAGAAGAACCCCGGTTACCCGTTCTTCGCGGTGCTCTTCTACATGATTGGAGCGTTGCGTGTCGCACCCCTCTTCTATGGGGTACTCGGGTGCGTGGGTCTCTTCTACGGGGCGCGGGCCTGGCTCGGGAAGTGGGCGGGCACCTACGCGGTCTGGCTCTACTGCTTCTCGGGAGCCGCACTGGTCTTCGCGTGGCGCGCCACGATGCCCAGCTTCACCGACGCGTCGTTGATCGCGGCTGGATTCGGCGCGCTGCTATGGGTGCTCTGTACGGCCTACGCGCCGACGCGCCGACGCCTCTTGATCGGTCTGTGCGCCTTCCTCGCTCTCGAGGGCGCGGTCTTCATCCGGTACACCGACGTCGTTGAGCTGGCCGTGGCCGTTGGTGCCGTGCTGGTGCTGCGCCGATCGACGCGACTCTCGTGGCGCACGGTCCTGGTGTGGACGGCATCGGTGGTTCTCTTCACGGGCGGCTTGCTCGCCTTCGACCAGTGGGCGTACGGGCGGGCCACGTCCAGCGGCTACTCCGCCGGAGAGATCTCGTTCTCGTTGTCGAGCATCTGGCCCAATCTGAAGGGGATGTCGCGGCAACTGACCACGTCGATGCCCTTGTGGATACTCGCTTCGTTGGCGCTCGCGTGGATCCTCGTCCGCTGGACTCGGCAGCGCGACGCGCGGGGCTCGCCGCAAGACAGGGCGGCGAGGCGCGACGCGGCGGTTGCCTTAGTGCTCGGAGCGGGCTGGCTCGGGCTCTGGGTTCTCTACCTCACCTACTCGTGGACGGTGTCGCAGCTGAGCGCACCCGGCGGCGCAAGCGTCACCGTGCACGTCATCCGCTTCTACCTGCCGGCGCTGGGACTCATCGTTCTGCTGGCGACGTGGTTGCTCACGAGGCTCCCCCACCGGGTGTCTTGGACGGTCGTCGTCGCGCTGGTCGTCGCTGGACTGCTTTCCTTCCACGCAATGGTTGGCGCAGCCGGCGGCGCACCGCCGGGAGGGACGAATTCCCCGCCCGGGAACCCGCCCGCTGGTGACGTCGGTCCCGGCGGGGTCGCACCGAATGGTTCGGGACCATAGGGCGGCGAGTTGCCGAGAAAGGGTTGCCTTCCCGCCTCCCTGGGAGAGGACCGGGTTGGCTGCTCAGATCGGTGTCGCGAGGGTCATTCCGTGGAGGAACTGCTCGCGGCCATCGCGGGTGAGCCGCCACACCGACTGACGGCCCTGCACGGTCCACTTCGCTGGTCCGCCCACCAGGGCCGTGTCCTCGTCTATTCCAATGACCGTGATGGCAGGGTCGTGGGGCAGCAGGAATCGGGTAACGATGTCGGGGATCTTGTCGCTGAAGAAGTCGAAGTGAGGGATGACCCTCATGTGCGGCAGCAGCGAGAGGCCGTGCGTGCCGCCGCTTCGCGGATGGCGCAACGACGGGACCCACGAAGTCATCGCCATCGCGCCGGCGCTGCATCCCGCGAGCGCCGCGCCGGCGCGCCACGCGGTGACGATCGCCGCCCAGACGGCGGTGTCTCGAAGGGTGTCGGCGAGGTACGCGGGATTGCCTCCGGAGAGGTAGATGAGGCCGGCGCCGGAAACCATCTCGGCGATCGCCGGGTCGTCGGCATCCGCGCGGTCGCTGACCGGAACGATGACCGCCTCGACGTCGAGGCGCTTGGCCTGCTCGATCCCCAAGTTGTGCCAGCGCTCGACCACGGACGGGCCGTCGGGAACGGCGGCCGTGGCCAGTTGCACGTAGCGCGTAGGACGGCCCGCCAGCAGCCCGCCTTCGATCTCGGTCATCTGTGGCAGGTATTCGCCAGAGCCCACCAGCGCCAGGGGGCCAGGAGCCGTCGTCTCGTTGTCCATCATGCCGACTGCCTCGATTGGTCACGTGAAATCAACACTCACTCGTTCTACTCGCACTTCGACTGCTCGTGTCTCGGTGTGCGGGCATGGACTGCGCATCATCCGACCGCCCCTGGAGCTCCTTGTACCAGGGGCGGAGGTGTCCGGAGGCGCTCGAAGCGCGCTGAAGGCTGGGCGAACGGCCCAAGGGGCATCAATTTCGTAGCGGTAAGGTTTAGGCAACGAGAGGAATCCCATGTCCCAAACCTCAGGTCCCGTCCATCTGAACAACCATCACCGTGACACCCTGGTATCGATCTTCCAACATCGCACCAGCCACAACATCGACTGGAAAGCGGTGGAGTCGCTGCTCGAAGTGGTCGGATCGGTGGTCCAGACCGATGACGACAAGTTCCACGTCCAGATCGGCGAGGAAGAACAGGTATTCGTGAGGCCACGCCACAAGGATCTCGACACCCAGCAGATCGTGGATCTGCGTCGAATGCTGACCAACGCCGGCTACGCGGGCCTGGTCGAAGAGACGACGGGCGAAGGCAAAGAGGTCTGACGCTTCGTCTTACTCAGATGGTTCGTGCCCGAGCCTCGAATGCCGAGCGCGATAGCTGAAAAGCGACTTGCCGCCAGGGCAGGCCCGACGCAGGTCGCTGCAACTGCGCTGGCCGTGCGCCCGTCGCCTAGGGCAGCGCGAGGTTCTCCTCGACGTCGGCGAGGTGATGCTCGGCCTCGTGGAGGGCCTGCGCGCCCGCCCAGAGGACCGTCACGGTCTTCGGCGTGACGGGGCTCCACGTGAACTGGCGGGTTTCGTAGCCCGGGGGCAGCGACTGAATGGTCTTGGCGAAGAGATGCGACACGCACTCGAGTTCGCTGGCCACCTCGGACGGCGTGTCGGGCCCGTAGAAGCCAAGGTCGATACGTTCTTCGCGATGGATCGCCGAGCCCGTGGGCCCGTCCTCGATGCAGGCCGTCAGGATGCGCTCTCGAACCGAGATCAGCACGTCGCGCAGATGGGATCCGTACTCGAGTATCGACCATCGCTGGGGCGAGGGACGCAGCGCGGCTTTGGTATCGGCAGAGAAGATGACGTCGACGAACGAGTCGGTCGCCCTCTTCAGGCGCCCCGGAATCTCCGCGGCCGAAACCGCGTCCCACTGGAAGCCGCATACCTCGCAGGACTCTGCTGACACCATGTGTTCAACATACCCGGCGTGCGGCGCCGGTGGTGGCGGCCGGCAGCCGGTCCTCGGTCCAGCCTCCTCGATCGTTCGAGGACCCCACGGCCGGGAGGGAACCGCAGCGCCACCTGGATCTCGCCCGGCGCAGCGGTCATAGTCGAACCGTCGCGGTCGACCCTCGTCGGACTGGACCCACTCGCGACTCGTCGGCCCGCCTAACGCGAATCGGCGTGTTGGGGCGAGCAGCTCGTGCTCACGTTGTCCTTCGTGCATTCGTCGCAGAGCAGTATGAGCTTGCGACAGGCGAGATTGGCGCAGTTGTAGAACCTGCTGGTGGGTGCGGCGCACCGTTCGCACGCGCCGATCACCTTCGTCTCGCCGGGGAACTCGTGGTTCATGCGCGCATCGAAGATGTACAGCGAGCCTTCCCAGAGTCCGCCGTTCGCGAACTGCTCCCCGTAGCGAACGATGCCGCCGTCGACTTGGTAGACCTCGCTGAAGCCGCGCGTCCTCATCACCGAAGACAGGACCTCGCACCGCACGCCGCCGGTGCAGTAGGTGACGATCGGGCGGTCCTTGAGGTGGTCGTACTTGCCGCTGTCGAGTTCGCCGACGAAGTCGCGCGTGGTCCTCACGTCAGGGACCACGGCGTTCTTGAACTTGCCGATCTTGGCCTCGAAGGCATTGCGGCCATCGAAGAAGACGACGCCATCGCCCCGTTCGGCGACCAACTGGTTGACCTGGCTCGGCGTGAGGCGAACGCCGCCACCGACGACCCCGTGGCGGTCGACGACCAGTTCGTCCGGTGCCCCGAACGAGACGATCTCGTCACGGACCCGGACGCGCAGGCGAGGAAAGTCGTCCCCGTGGCCGTCGGACCACTTGAAGTCGATGTGCTTGAAGCCGGGATACTCCTTGGTCAGCCTCACGTATCTCTTCACCGCTGACATGTCGCCGCCGACGGTGCCGTTGATCCCGTGGGGGGAGATGAGGATGCGACCCTTCAGGCCCAGGGATTCGCACAGGTTTCGCTGCCAAAGGCGAACCGCGTCCGGGTCCTTCAGTGGTGTGAAGCAGTAGTAGAGAATTACCTTCTGGGCTTCCACATGGAGATTTTATCGGTGCGCCCGACGTCAGCCGCCGGCGGTGCGCGCGCCCCCCCGCGGTCGCGAAGGGCCGCCTCGGGCCCGGCCGCCCTCAGGGCCGAGCCGCATCCGTGGCGCCCCGGGCCGATCGGGCGTTCGACTGGCCTTCAGGACGCCGCGAGTTCGAAGTAGATCAGAAGAACGGGCATCTCATTGCTCCACTCTTGAGGCCGAGGGGCCTCCGGTCCCCTGCGGTCGTGCGCCACCGTGGCCTCGAGGGTCCCGCAGGATCCCCCGCCCGGTGTCGAGCAGTCCGCCACCGTCCCCGTGGCGACGCCAGCGTGGCAAGGTTGGAACCGAAACCAGGCGATGCCTAGAGGGTGAAGCCGCCCTCCGGGGGAGTCTCCGTCTCTGGCGGAGTTTCCGGTTCCTGTCCGGAGGAAGCCGACGCGTCGAGTGGACCGTTCTCGGACTCGAAGGCGGACAGCTCACCGACCAATCGCTCGATCTCGGCGGCGTTGTCGTCGCCCGCCTTTCCTGAGCGCTGCGCGTAGACGGCGGCTCCGAGCTGGCGCAGCAACGCGTCGGCGCGTCGGCGGGACTGAACGTCCTCCAACTTCGACTGCCCGGCCTTGCCGGCCTCCTGGGCCTTCTGCGCAACCACTGCTGCCTGCGCCTTTATCTTGTCAATGAGGGCCATGGCTCTCCTGCTTTCTCTCTAGATTCGACCGAGGATTCCTTCGCGCATCGGATTCGTCGAACCCTCCTCGTTGTGCTCGTCGGATTCGAATTCCCGGTGCAGCGTCGACTGGAGGATGACGGGACCGTCGCCGGTGAGGGTTACGAGATTGAGACCCTGACCCCCGAAGACCGCGCTCATCGCGGTCTGGGCGTTCAGCGCGCCCACCCGCTCCACGTTGAACGAGACCGAGTCGGCGAAGGCCACCACCGCGCCGCCGTGGACCTGGAGCTTCCCGCCGTAGGTGGCGGGATTGAGTTCGATCAAGGTGCCGCCACCGCCGAGAACGATCGTGCCGTTGCCGGTGAAGTGCTCAAAGATGAGACCCTGTCGCGAACGCCGACCGAGGTTGAATCCGGCGAAGTCGATGTCGTACTTCACGCTCGCCTCCGCGCAGATGAAGGCCCGACTCTCCGCTCGCCAGCCGCTCGCCCCGTCGAGTTCGATCAAGCGCACCTGACCCGGAACTTCGCCGGCGAACGCGACGAGACCCGAACCCCCGGCGGGGGTGAACCATTGGAACGCGAGGCTCTGGCCGGCCAGCGCACGCTTGCCCACCTCAGTGGCCGTTGCGAGCGCCGCCTTCAAGAAGCCGCCGCCGCTCTGCTGGGCTTGCCTGTTCGCCGCGTCGGCGCCGCCGCCGGGCACCGAGAGGCGTGTCTCGATGGAAACGTTCGTGGTCTTCCAGCGGAACTTCGTCGCGTCCGCGAACACCGATTGCCCGGCGTCGAGCTGGCAGGTGATGTGTTGGGCGAACTCCCCGGTTACTTTGCATGCAATGGTCATGTGTCACCTCGCCACCGAAGAATAGCCCGCCGGAATCCGGATTGCTTCCGGCGAGGGCCGACCCTGGATGGAGCCGTCTAGAGCAGGTCCGGTGAATCGAGGAATCGCTGCAGGGAACTCGTCGCTCCATCCACCCTCACCGCCGAGAGCGCGATTCGTCCGTGGAGGAGGAGGACCAACTCCGAGGTGGTGGCGCTCACCTCGGCCGCGAAAGGTGCGTCGCCACCGACGCGCCACCGGCCACCGGAGTCGGTGGCCGTGAGCAGCACGCTCTCTCCCGGGGCGACCTCGAGCTCGTCCCCGTGCACCTCGAGGAACTCCGAAACGCCGTCCAGGGCGATCTCCGCCGCGACTGGCTTGGGGTCACCCGTGGTCAACTGAGCATCCCAGCAGTGGACGGCCGCCTCTTGGACCTGGTGCCGACCCACCGCGCCCGACGTGAGAGGGTCGCCCCACCACGTCCAGCAGGGTGAGTCGTTGCCCACTTCTCGAAGAGCGTTGCGCAACGATTTGGTGCAATCCCTGAACCATTGCAGCAGGGCGTCATCTGTCGGGTCAGCGCGCTGACTGCCCGACCGGAGTGGTGCCGCGCTGTTCCTGGCCAAGAGATTGGCGACCCAGAAGGATTGGACCGAGCCGAGGTGCATGACCAGGTCCCCGAGGGTCCAGTCCGGACACGACGGGACCCGGAGCGAGAGGTCCGCCTGGGCGGCCAAGCGGGCGATCTCCTCGCTGCATTGCCAGATCGAGTCGTGCATCGTCGCCATGGGGCCAAGATACCCGCCTGGGTCGCCGCGAGCGCCGCGAGATGTGGGTGCAGCTCTTGCCCGGCGCATGCGAACCGCTGGTTCGCATGCGCCGCCAGGTTGCCACGTTGCGCCGATGAGCACACGCGGCTTGGGGCAACGACAGTCTCCCGAATGGCGCCCGTCACGAATATCCTGGGTTGCACGGACGACCAGGAGCGGGGCCAACGCAATGGGCAGGAAGGCTGACGAGGCGTTCCTCCAGCTGCGCGTCGAGGCGCAACATGACCGGCACTTCGGATATGCGGGGGGTTGGGGGTTCTGGCGACTCACACACGCAACAGACGACCGGTCGGTTCGCACGAGGCCGCGCGTGACGGGCAGTTCATCGTTTCAGTCACCGCCGCCTATTGAAGTCGCTCGACTAGCTCAAAACGCTCGAGGACGACCAACGTCGTGTCGTCCACCGCAAAAGTGGGGTCGTCAAGAACAGTGAGCATTTCCTTGCTCTGCCAGAAGGCTTCATGGCCTGTTCTCCAAGCGTGAACAGTCGCGTGGCCTTCACCCTCGTCCATGGCGTGGGAAAGATCTACCTCACCGAGGAGAACGACGAGCACGCTCGTGACCTCAATTACTGCAACTGGATGATTACTCGAGTCGACAACCACGAACCGTTGGCCCGGCTGTGGCAGCGGTTCGTGCTCAACTTCGTACTCCAACGCCAGACCAGTCGTTGAAACCTTACGTCCATTCAGAATGGCGCCAACCAACCGATCTCGAAGTGGCCCAGGGAAAGCAAACTCCGCGATCGGCAACTCGGGGAAGAGGTTTGCAGCGGAGGGCTCGCCCATTTCGAAAAGCGTAGTGGCCTGCGCCCCCTAATTTCCGAAGATCCGGCAAGGCGCGATTCTCGGACTCCCGTATCGGTCGCGAATTCATCTGCGCCCGGAGGCAGTGTGGCCCGAGACGAATCCCTCGCGGCCAGTGGACCACTCGGTTGCGTCCGGGGCACGACGCCGGTGCGCAGCGCCCGGGCGGCGTTCGACCCGACATTGTCAATTTTCGCCACGGGTCGACTCGTTGGCGTGTCGCAAGGGCCAGGTGATGTCCCGCCACGTGATCGTGAGTGGGTTCGCGACCTCGGTGCCCTTGGCACCTCCCAACGCCCGGGGCACCGCGGGTTGGGAGGTTATATTCGGAGCTGGCTGGGCAATCCATGACTCCGGGGGGACAGCATGAGTGAGAGCGAACGAGTTGCTTCGGGCGCGCAAGAGCCGCCGATCGAGGCGGGAATCGTGCGCGGAGGTGTCTTCGTGTCGCTGCACCAACTGAACGACCGCGCGCTTCGCGCCGCCTCGGGCCTGCAGTCACTCGGCGTCGGCGCGGGCGACACCATCGCGCTCCTGCTGCGCAACGACATCGAGTTCTTCGAGGCGGCGTTCGCCGCCGCCGCCCTGGGAGCCGCGTCGGTGCCCGTCAACTGGCACGGGAGCGCAGAAGAGGTCAGCTACGTCGTGGCGGATTCGAAGGCGCTGGTTCTGGTGGCGCACGCCGATCTACTGCACGGGGTGCGCCACGCCCTGCCCGCGGGCGTCATGGTGCTCGGGGTTCCCACGCCGGCGAGCATCGCTTCGGAGTTCGACGTATCGGTTGCTCTGTCGACCCTGCCCGCGGAGGTCACGGAGTGGTCCAACTGGCGCGACGGCTTCCTACCCCTCGACGAGGCCCACGCGGGCGATCCGATCTCGATGATCTACACGTCGGGCACGACCGGTCACCCCAAGGGAGTACGTCGACTGCCCGGAACGCACGACGTCGAGGGGGTCGTTGGCTACATGGGCGACGTCGTGCGGCTCTTCGGCCTCTGGCCGGGCGTGAGGACGGTCATTGCGGGACCGATGTACCACTCCGCGCCCTACGCGTACGCAATGTCCGTGGCCCGAACGTTCGGGGGGCTGCTCGTGCTCCAGGACCGCTTCGACCCCGAGGGGCTCCTGTCCCTCATCGAGCAGTATCGAATCACCTCCCTTTACATGGTGCCGACGATGTTCGTGCGCCTGCTGCGCCTGCCCGTCGAAATCCGCGAGCGCTACGACACCTCGTCGCTCACGAACATCTCCCACACCGCCGCGCCCTGCCCGCCGGACGTGAAGCGGGCCCTGATCGAGTGGCTGGGACCGATCATCACCGAGTTCTACGGCAGCACCGAGGTCGGCTTCATCGCCGGCTGCGATAGCGAGGAATGGCTCGCCCATCCTGGCACGGTCGGAAGGGCGCTGGCCTCGTGTGAGATCGAGATCGTGGGCGACGATGGTCCGCTTCCGGTGGGAGAGACCGGAGAGGTGTTCGTTCGAGCCAGGGGAATGCCCGACTTCACCTACCAAGGCAAGTCCGAGGCCCGCGCCGAGATCGAGCGAGAGGGGCTGATCACGTGCGGCGACGTCGGCTTCTTCGACGAGGACGGCTTCCTCTACCTCTGCGACCGTGTGCGCGACATGGTCATTTCCGGCGGCGTCAATATCTACCCGATCGAAATCGAAGCGTGCCTGCTCAAGCTCCACGGCATCGCCGACTGCGCCGTCTTTGGAATACCCGACAGCGAATACGGTGAATCGATCTGCGCGGCCGTGAAGCTGGAGCCCAACGCGAAGCTGAGCGAGTCGGACATTAGGGCGCACGTGCGCGAGCACCTAGCGGGCTTCAAGGTCCCCAAGCTGATCACCTTCCACGACAGCCTGCCTCGCGAGGATTCGGGCAAGATGTTCAAGCGCAAGCTCCGCGCACCGTATTGGGAGCAGGCCGGCCGCTCCATCTGAGTAGGCCGCTCTGGGCACCGGGCAAGTGCCGGGAACGGCCGTCGGGACCGAGCCCGGAATTGAGTGAAACGGGGGTGGCGAACCGGTTTCCCGAGAGCCCGGCGGGGTAGGTTCAGTGCGTGAGTTGGTACCGGGACCATGTTCTGCCGCGATTGGTCGATCGGGCCTGCGCCGGAACGGGGATGGAGCGCTGGCGGTCCAAGGTCACGGGCGGGCTGAAGGGTCGGGTCGTCGAGGTCGGGTTCGGATCGGGGCTCAACATCGAGCACTACCCCGGTGAGGTCGATATCGTGCTGGCGGTTGAACCGGCGGCGGTCGCGAGGAGACTGGCGCGCCAGCGGATCGCTGCCTCCTCGGTGCCGATTGAGCACATTGGCTTGGATGGTCAGTCAATCCCCCTCGATGACGGATCGTGCGACTGCGCGTTGGCGACCTTCACTCTTTGCACCGTGCCCGACGCCCGTCAAGTCCTGGCGGAACTGCGCCGAGTCCTGAAGCCGGGCGGCTCGTTCCACTTCCTCGAGCACGGGCTCTCTCCCGATGAGTCAGTGGCGCGGTGGCAGCGCAGGCTCGATCCGCTCCAACGCCGCCTCGCCGATGGTTGCCACCTCACGCGGGATCCGCTGGCGCTGCTCTCCGAGGCGGGGTTCCGCATCGAATGGTCCCAGCAGCGCTACGCCAGGGGACCGCGGCCCTGGAGCTACTTCACGGTAGGCGTGGCCACCAAGGCGGCCGACGCGGCCCCCTAGCGCCGCTCAGGCCGGCGGGTAGCAGCTGCCGGCCTGCCAGTTCCACGCTGCGAGCACTGCGGCGGGAATCTCGATCGGACACGTCGAATCCTGAGCGGCCCCGAGCCCGTCGTCGTAGACGGTCCAGGTCGACGATCCCTCGAGCTTCGTGAACAGGTTGTACGCGCCGTCGTCCTGGGTTCCGACCTGGGCCGGCAGCGAGCTCGAACTGGGCACGAGGCCCGCTGCGGCGTAGTACGTCCTTCTCGCGGGATCGAACGCGTAGTACGTTATGCCGGCCCGCAGGCGCACGTAGTCCGACGCCGGCAGCTGGTGATACGCGGCCGCCGCGTCGAGCAGGCTGCGGCGCACCGCCGGCGTTACCCTCAGATCCTCAGCGTGGGCGATGGTCGTCGTGGTCGGCGCCACGCTGGTCGTCGTCGCTGCCGTGGTCGTGGACGCCGGGGACGACCCGCACGCTCCGAGCAGCAGAGCACTGGCCAGCATCGCGGGAACGATGAGGGTCCTTCGAGTCATCACTCGTCTCCTTCGTGCTGCCTTGGCTTCCTGGTTACACGTACAAATTAGCGATGCGGGCCTGCTCGGGTCGCACCAACCCGCGCCGCGGGCACGTCGCGCCGCTCAGCCACTCGCCACGCCGTCCGTCAGTTGACCTGAACCACCGGCAGGATCGGGGGCGCGGACCGTGCGGGCCACGGGACGATCGGCGAGGTTCGCTGCCTGTACAGCACGTACTCGGGGTACCGCGAAAGCGTGATCCTCTCGGTGAACGCCGTCGAACCCACGAAGAGCAGGCTGAGCAGGAACGCGCCGATGACGGTCCACTGGAGCAGCGACTGCGCCGCCACCGCCCCCATGAGGAAGAAGATCCACCATTGACCGATCTCGAAGAAGTAATTGGGGTGGCGCGAGTAGCGAAAGAGGCCGGTCTGGACGAAGCGCGGGCTCGGGGTGCGGGCAGCCTCGACCTCGGCGCGCTTCCACGACTGGAATCGCCACTGCTGCTCGTCGGCAATCGTCTCGCCCACCGTGAAGGCGAGGAAGGCGGCCGCGAGAACGACGTCGACGGGGCCGAAGGACGTGGCGCGGTCCTGGTACGCGGTCCAGGCGGGCAGCGCCAGCAGGACGAGGATGAGGTTCTGGTAGATGACGATGAAGAAGAGGTTGAGTAGCTGGAACTGCCACCGGCGCATCGAGGAGCGCAGCACGCTCCAGCGATAGTCCTCCACGCCGGAGTATCCGCCCTTTCGCGCGAAGTTGAACGTGAGGCGCGAACCCCACGCGGTCACGACCACCGCCATGACGTCCAGGCGGGCGTTGTCGAGGTGCGCCGCTGAGGCGAAGACCCATACGAAGATCACGGGCAGGATCGACCAGCTCCGGTCCACCCACGACGTATCACCGCTGACGAGCGACGCGACCCAGGCGAAGGCGCAGGCCGCGGCCGAGACGAGGACAATAACCTGAAGGGGCGCCATCCGCGTGAGCATACCGGGATGAACCGCAATTCCCCAGCGTTCGCGTTCCAACGAGTCCTCGCCGACACCTGATCTCGCAGGAATTGAGCGCCGTCATCCGGTGGAGACGACCGTCGCGCTTCACCCGCGCCAGAGGCTGGTGCCCGCGGCTTCTCCTAATGTTGGGCAATGACCGACCCTCACGAGACGAGCGCCACCCTCTGCTTCTTGAGCGCCGAGGAGATTCTGAAGCGTCTTGAAGGCGGTGCGGTCACGTCGTCGCAGTTCGTCGATACCTGCCTTGAGCGGATTGCCGCCCTGGACGCCGGTGGCACCGAGATCGCGCTGAACTCCATAGCTGCGATCAGCGCGGACGCCCGTGCGGTGGCGAGGGAGCGCGACGAAGAGCGAGCTAGGGGCGTGTCGCGCGGGACGCTGCACGGCGTGCCGGTGCTGATCAAGGACAACATCGAGGCGGTCGGACTCCCCGGGCTCGCCGGGTCCACCGCGCTCGTGGGCCGGCCAAGCCGCGACGCCGGCTTGGTGACGCGCCTGCGCGATGCGGGGGCGATCATCCTGGCCAGCACGAACCTCAGCCAGTGGGCGAACATCCGTTCCCCACGCTCCACCAGCGGCTACTCGGCGAGCGGGGGACTCGTCGCCAACCCGTGGGCTCTCGACCGATCCGCCGGAGGGTCGTCGTCGGGTTGCGCCGCCGCGCTCGCCGCCGGTCTCGCCCCCCTCGCCGTCGGCACCGAGACCGACGGGTCGATCGTCTGCCCGGCCTCGGTCAATGGCGTCGTCGGGTTGAAGCCCACCGTGGGCGCCGTGCCCACGACCCGCGTCGTGCCGATCAGCGCCAGCCAGGACAGTCCGGGTCCCATGGGGCGAAGCGTCGGCGACGTCGCCCTGCTCTACAGCGTGCTCGCCCAGAGCACGCAACCCGGGACCGTTACGGTCCCGACGTTCGCCGCCGTGACGAACTGGCGCACCGGTCACCCCCTGACCGACGAACTCTTCGACAACGTCCTCGCCGAGCTTCGTGCGGACGGCCTGAGCATCATCGACCGCGAGATGGCCCTGCCCAAGGACCAGGAGTACCGCGACGAGGGCGTCGTGCTCTTCGCGGAGCTCCTCGACGACCTGAGCGCGTACCTGGGCGAGCGACCCGGAAGCGGCGTCCACTCGCTCGACGACGTGATTGCCTACGAGGACCAGTACCGCGAGCGCGAACAGACCTACTTCGGCCACGAGAACTTCATCACTGCGGTCCTTTCGGGCGGACGCGGCGGCCCCGATTACGCCGAAGCCCGCCAACGCAACCTCGCGTGGGCCGTCGACACGTGCCTCACGCCGGGGCTGGACGGCGTCGACGTGATCATCGCCCCGGCGTACGGACCGAGCTGGAAGAGCGACCTCGTGGTCGGCGGCCACCCCGGCCCGTCGAGCCCGGCGACGATGGCCTCGGCGATCGCCGGATGGCCGATCATGTGTCTTCCCCTCGGGCTCGTCGAGGGGCTGCCGGTCGGCGTGGCGGTCATCGGTCGCGCTCACCGCGAGTGGACGATCATCGAAGCCGCGCGCCGGATCGAGGGGATCGTGCGCCGCCATCACGCGCTGCCCTCGCCCCGCTGGAGCCAGCCCACCCGCGGTTGAGTTCAGCCGCTCAAGCGACGAACCGTGGAGGCCACCCGGATGGCGCCAACCCAGGATCGCCGCCGAGGTCTCAGTCGTCGCCCTCGCCGTGTAGGTGCTCGCTGTAGCTGAGGATGAGGAGCCCGAGCAGGAGAAGGACCACGACGCCGACGCCGACGCCAAGCGAGATCAGGGTGTCATTGAACGTCGGCTGCGAATTGGCGCCACTCAGGGTCAGGCGCGCCGAGGCGCTGAGGATGTCCCGAACCCCGGCCAGGATGCCGATGACGAGGAACGGCCTCACCGGGAAGAACGACTTGTGCAGGTGTTGAAAGACGGTGTGAGCGATGTCCAAGAGAATGATGACCACGAGGATGCCGTCGATCGCCGCGACGACCGTTTGCGGGAACGCTCCCCAGTGGCTGAAGAAGCTGACCAGGGTCCGCACGATCACGACGCCGGCCACTACGAGCAGGCTGACGACGATGGCGTATTCGATCACGTGGACGAGCCCCTTCATGGCCGCGTCCGCCGCGACGTTCCCAGCCCTCTTCGCGTCTGGTCTCTCAGCCATTACTGCGCACCATAGTGGCAGACGGCAGTGAGTGGTTGTATCGGCCTCGCCCGGACCGCGTAGGAGCGCGGGCCGCGACGTGCAGAGCGCTCGGGCTCGTCGTAGCGTGCGTCGCGCGCCGGCCGGGGAGGCTGCGATGACAGTTCCGTGCACTCCGTCGTGGTCCGGCCCGGCGGGATGCACCGGCCCTTGCGGGCCGGCGTCGAACTCGACTTGCACGAGCCGAGCCGGGTCGGCGAGTGCCACATTTCTTGCATCGCCGCCGGCGTCTCCAATTGGATCTGGACCGTTACGTCGGCTCCTCCTTGGTACAAGGGTCCCAGCGGCAACCTCTGAAACTCAGCTCCTGGCGGAGTGGAGCGAGAGTCGCCTTGATCACGCCGCCGCCGAAGAAGGGCTCTCATCCGTGAACGACAAGGGCGCGGCCGGAGCCGCCACCCCAGGGGTGGGTCGGTAGTAGCTTCAACGTTCTAGGCATCGAAAGGAGCGGGCGATGTCCACACCGAGCGAAGTGGTGCAGAGGTTCGTTGACAATGTGGTCGCCCGGAACGTCGAAGGGGTCGTGCACTGCTTCTCGCAGGATGCCGTTATCTCTCAGAACGGAGTGACGACCCTGGCCAGCGGCCGCGACGAGATCGGCAAGATGTACGAGCGCATGTTCATCGCCCAGCCGGACACCGAGATCGAGGTGAAGAACCGGATCGAGATCGGCACGGTCGTCGTCGACCAGGAACACGCCGAGGGATTCCAGGTCGACGGAGTGGCCACCGCGTGGGACGTCGTGTTCGTCTACCGGGTTCAGGACGGCTTCATCATCGCAATATTCTGGTTCACGCCCTAACGCGACTGGGAAGCCCACTCGACTCGACGCCCAAGGCCGCCGTGGGAGCTCGCTGCGAAGGTGCCTCGACAGCCGAGGGCGAGTTGGGTACCTTTGGTGAATGACGATCGTGACGGTGTTCAGGAGTCGCCTACGTCCTGGTGTGGAGGGCGCCTACGAGCCGGTGTCCAGAGAGATGAGCCGAGTCGCTTCCTCGATGGAAGGGTTCATCGACCAGAAGTCGTACGTTGCCCCAGACGGCGAGCGGGTGACGGTCGTGAGGTTCCGTGACCGGGAATGCCAACGAGCGTGGGCGCAGCACCCCGAGCACGTGGCGGCCCAGAAGAGGGGTCGCGAGGAGTTCTACTTCTGGTACGACATCTCGGTGAGCGAGGAGACGTACGGTCGCATTTACGAGTGTCCGGTCAGCTGATCGTCGTCGAACCCGACCGGCCCGGCGGGTTGGACAGCGTGAGATACGCGTGTCCCACGGAGATGTCGTCGATCCATTCGACGAGGTGGGGCCCGTCCCCCTGATGAAGTCGGGTCAGTCCGAGGTACTCGCAGACCGTCTCCACCTCCGAGTCGTCGAGCACCCTCACGTCGGCCTGGTCCGGAGACTCCACCTCGGCAACTCCCTCATGTGTAGCATCTCGAGCGCCACCGGTTGCCTCCAGGCACGGGGCCGCCGTCTCAGAGCTGTGCGAAGCCGTCGGTCGCGATCTTCTCGAAGGTCTTCATTTCGACGTCGAACAAGGAGTCGGGTTCAGGCCAGTGGATGACCAGTTCGGTGATTCCTAGGGCCTGGTAGCGGCCGGCCCAGTCAACGAAGGCATCGACCGACACGAGCGGCCTCTCACTGTTCAGTCCATCGAGCAGGACCCGGCCGATGCTGGCCGGTGATCGACCGATCGCGGCTAGCGCGTCGTCTAGACGGCTCAGCTGCGCCGTGACCGCGTCGAAGCAGGACTCCTCGGGCCTGGACGATCGGCCTATCGACACCCAGGCCTCGCCGTGACGAGCGGCTACCTCCATGCCTCGTCTCCCCGTCGCTGCGATGCAGAACGGTGGCCGCGGCTGCTGGATCGTGCCGGGCAGCATGCGGGCCTCCTTCGCGCTGTAGAAGGGGCCCGGCTGCGTGATGAGGCTCTCGCGCAGCAGCTCGTCGAGCAGGTTGACGAAGTTCACGAATCGGTCCATCCGCTCTCGCGGCGACCACGCCTCGCCTCCCAGAACCGTGGCGTCGTTGTCGTGGACACCGGCGCCGATGCCGACCGTGAGTCGGCCGGAGGAGACGTCGTCCACGCTGAGCAGGTCCTTCGCCAGGGGCACTGGGTGGCGGAAGTTCGGTGTTGTCACCAAGGTTCCCAGTCGAATCGTCGACGTCTCGACGGCCGCCGCGGTGAGCGTGGGGATCGACGCGAACCACGGCCGATCCCGGAAATGCGGCCACGAGAGATGGTCGTAGATGTAAGCGGCGAAGAAGCCCAGTTCCTCGGCGCGGCGCCACTTCTCGCGCGACAGGGGCCACCGCTCCAGGGGGAGGATCACCGTGCTGAGGCGCATGCAACGACCATAGATTGAATTGGAGGCACTGGACCGAATCCCGTCAACGCCGGCGAGACGCAACGTGCTTGGCCGGGTCGCGCGGGCCTGGTCGTCTCGCGAGGTGCGACGATACTGTTTGGCATGGATGAGTTGGTGCGACGTCGCGTCGCCGGGGGCATCAGCTGCTCGACCGCGGTGTCCCGGGCGACCGACGGGTGAGAAGGGGGAGGTCGGCCGTGCTCGATGTCGCAGACCCGGTGCGGGCACAGCTTCGACGAGCCGTCTACGGTTCGCTGGCGTTGGCCGCACTGTTCACCCTGACGACCGGGCCGGTGAAGCAGTACCGGCCGCTGTTCAACCACGCGCCCTGGCTCAACGACCCCTTCGATACGGTGATCTCGTTCATGATGTTCTTCGTGCCCTTCGCCGCCGCGTGCTGCGTCGCCCGAGTTCCGTTGTGCCGGCGCTACGAGCCGCTCCCGGCCGTGCGCGCCCGCGACCTGCTTCGCGGCTGCCAGGTCATCCTCGCCGGGGTCGCGCTCACGTTGTCGAGCGAGTGGGTCGCGGTCGCCATCGGGGCGAATCGCGCTGCTTGGAGTGGCGCCACGATTGCGCAGGTCGCCGTCCTGGCGGCCCTCAGCGTTGCCACGGTGTTGGCCGCCCGAGCCGTCGCACGCCACGGGCTTCGGGCCCTGGCCGGCCTGGCGCCGCAGCGCGAGGAGCCCGACTGGTTGGGCGACGTCGTAGCGTTGGCGTTGCTGCGTTCCGGTTGGTTCGGTCCGATGAGGTCGCTGATTGCCCGCGCCGTTTCCTGGTGCGACCGTCGGGTGGTCACCGTCGTTCGACGTCACCCGTTGTGGTGCGCAGCCGCGCTCTGGGGCGCGTTCGCGCTGGCGATCGGTGTTCGCCAGTCGCTCAACGAGGGGTACAGCCTGGGGGCGGCGTCGCTCCTCGTCGTCCTGCTCGGAGGGGGCATGTTCGGACTCAGCGTTCTGGCGGGGGGCTATCTCGGCATCGTCCACAGCGTTCGCCATCTGAGTGGTCCGCGGCGACGCGCCGTCGACGCGCTGGTGGCGACCTGCGTGGGCGTCCTCGTGCCGTTCGCCCTGCGCTACCACCTCTGGTGGGTCGTCGGCAGCACGAATGCGGTGGCCGGCCTCAGCCAGCTCGTCGGGCTCCTGGGCGTGTCGGCGTTCATCATCTTCGGAACGACCTTCGGGGCCGAGACGGCCCTGGGGCGCCACACGCGGCCGGGCACCTGAGAGCGGCTCCTACTTGGTGAGCTGTAGTCCTGGAGCGTCAGCTGCGAGGTCGGCGCAGCTCGCGACGCCACACCAGCCTCAGCCCCGTCCACGTTTCGTCCATGGCGCACACCTTGTTGTCGACGAGGCCTCGAGGTAGAGCGAGGCCGCGCACCGAGTGGTCCGTGATATCGGTCGCCACGCGAGAGGATCTCTTCGGCCACGCGATCCACAGGCCCCCCGACGGGAAGACCATCGCGCGCAGCGCGTCGAAGCGCTTCTCGAGCAGGGCGTGACGAGTGTAGAAGGCGACGACCACGTCACAGCGAGCTTGCGCCCGGTGATGTACCACCACGCTCGGTGGCAGCTCCAAGTCGAGGTCCCGGGGAGGGTGCAGGATTACCACCGACGACCCATCTCGGAGTCCGAGTTTGACCGCCATCGGGACGACCGGCTCAGCCATCACCGTGCCTCAGTATTCCATGTCGCGGGGTTGAGCGCGGACGTGGATTGGCGGCCTTGCGCTTCGCGTGGTTCCGCGAGGAGCTGCGGGGTCGCCAGCGGGGGCTCACCCTCGGACAGGGTTGCGCAACTCCATCCAGAGGCCGGGATTCGCCACGACCTTGGACCCGAACTGCTCGTAGAGGCCGTGGGCGTCGTTGGTGACCGGGAGTCGCAGCTTGATCCCGACGACCTCGGGGTGACTGACGGCGGACCCGACGATGAACTTGCCGAGGCCCTTCCCGCGGTTTCGGTGTCGCCGACGACGTCACAGAGCCGCGCGATCGCGGCTCGATCGGTCACCCATCTCGCGACGCCGGCCTGTTCGCCTTGCGGACTCAAGCACGTGAGGGCGACGGAGTTCTCGATTGCCTTGGCCACGACATCCATGGTCCGCCCGAGCGCCCAGTACTGCCCGGTGAGCCATCGATGGGTCTTCTCGACGTCGATGCGGGTCTGGTCGTCGGTGGCCAGGAAGACATCGTCGCGTAACCACTCCACCGTGGCTCGAAACTAGCCGACTGGTCGCGCCCGCGACGCCGGACCCGGCACGTCCGTCGCGAAATGGCGTCCGAACTGCGCCGACCGGAGCCGACCCGTGGCGCGTCTCGGGTTCGGCGCGGCCGACGGGCTTACGATCACGGATCGATGAGCACACCGGGATTGAGCATCGCGCCAGGATCCACGACTTTCTTGGCGGCGCGCAGTTGCGCGGCGAAGAGTGCCGGTCGCTCGAGGTCGTACCCCGCACGGTGGTCGCGTCCCACCGAATGGTGATGCGTCACCGTGCCGCCACCGTCGTTGATGGCCGTCATGACCGCCGCCTTCACGTCTCGCCACTGCGCCACTCTCGACGAACCTCTGCCCGGTGCGAGGATCGTGAAGTAGGGGGCTGCACCGTCGGGATAGACGTGCGTCAGTCGGCACGTGACGATCGCCGGCCACGCGCCCGCGCCTCGCAGCGCCTCCTCCGCCGACGCCTTGATCTCGCTGACGAAGACGTCGAACCGGTCCCAGGTGATCGCGGTCTCGAACGTCTCGCTGATGAGGCCCAAGCACACGAGGCTGTCGCGAATGTAGGGCGCGCGCAGGAAGGCCGAGCGCCACTGGTCCGCGGCGTCGGTGCGCCCCGGGCCAGTGGCGCTCGCGCTCCGGTCGCGAATCTCGATGGCCCCGCCATGATCGCGTGCGAGCATCGCCGCCCTCGCCATGGCGTCGTCCACCGCGTGGTCGGCGGACTCGAAGCCGATCAGTAGGAGATGCGCCTCGCCCGAGCCGGCTCCGGTCATCAACGCCTCGCCGGCGTCGAGCAGCCGGCAGTTCGCCGGCCAAAGACCCGACTGGGCCAGGGCCCGGGCCGCTCGGGCGCCGGCTTCGAAGGTGGCGAAGCGCGCGACGGCGGAGGCCCGGAAGCGGGGGCGATCCTGGAGGCGCATCCAGGCGCAGGTGATCACGCCAAGAATCCCTTCCGAGCCGAGCAGCAGCCGGTCCGGCGAGGGTCCGGCGCCGGATCCGGGAAGGCGGCGAGACTCCCAAAGCCCTGCGGGGGTCACCGCCTTGACCGACTCGACGAAGTCGTCGATATGCGTATGCAGCGTGGCGTAGTGCCCGCCCGAGCGAGTCGCGATCCAGCCACCCAGCGACGAGACCTCGAAGCTCTGCGGATAGTGGCGCAGGGTGAGCTCGTACGGGCGCAGCTGCGCCTCGAGCGACGGTCCGAGCACGCCGGCCTGGATGAGCGCGGCCCGCGACGCCGTGTCGACTTCGAGCACGCGGTCCAGGCGTGAGAGGTCGCAACTGATCACGGGCCGATCGTCGCCGCGCGGCGCCTCGACCCCGCCGACGACGGAGGAGCCCCCGCCGTACGGGATGACCACCGCATCGATCCGCGACGCCCATTCGAGGACCGCGACGACCCCCGCCTCGTCGGGAGGCGCCGCCACCACGTCCGGGGGCCGCTCCCATCGACGCTCCAGCGCTCGGACCACGTCCGCGAATGACTTGCCGTAGGTGTGGCCCGCGCGCGATGCGGCGTCGACCCGGCACCACGAGGCGATCGAATCGGGTGGTCGGATTCGCGGGGACCGCAGGTGGATCTCGTCGGGCGTCGGGGGAATGATCGGGTCCGATTCGATGGGGATGAAGGGCTGGACCCGCTGGGCGAGAGCACGCTGTTCGGTCGCGTCGAGGCCCGCACCCTCGAATCCCCATCCCCAGAAACATCGGTCCGTGCCCACTCGACCGCACGCTACATCGCGGCCGAGCGTCGCGGAACAAAGACCTGCTCCTGGTTCAGGTCAGCTCCTGGGTGCGGCCCGAGTTCGGACCTCGTCGTTCGCGGCGAGTGGTCGACGGTGGAGACGGTCCTGGGCGAGCGCGGCACCAACGAGGATGAGCAGGGCGCCCACTGGCTCGTTCCAACTCAAGGACTCGCCGAGAAACGCGACGCCGACGACGACGGCGAAGACGGGCGTGAGGTACGTGACGCTGCTGGCGATGGTTGCCGGAGCCTGGCGCACGATATGGAAGTTGAGTATGTAGGCGACGCCGGTGCCGAGGATACCGAGGGCACCCAAGGCCAGCAGCGATGACAGCGGGCGATGGGCCTGGACGTGGCCGAACGCGAGGGAAAAGGGCAACAGCTGCAGGGTCCCGCACAGGACCTGACCCGTGGCCAGGGCGACCGGCTTGTCGGGGAGCCTGCTGAGGTGGGCGCGCGCGTACGAGAAGCCGAAGCCGTAACAGATGACGGCAACGAGGCAAGCGCCGATGCCCAGCAGCTGGCTCTTGCCGAAGCCGTTCCAGGCTCCGATGACCACCACGACGCCGACCAGCCCGATGACCAGTCCGCCGATGATCTTGGAGCTGAACTGCTCCTGGCGCAGGATGAACAGAGCGACGATCACCGTGGCGAGCGGGGTGAAGGCGTTGATGAGCCCCGCCAGCACCGCCGAGATGTGGGTCTCGCCGTAGGAGAAGAGCGTGAAGGGCGCGCTGTTGAGCAGCGTCGAAAGCACGAAGAGGTGCCCCCACGTCCTTAGCCTCCGAGGCAGCGGCGTGCGGGTGAGTGCGGCGATCACCAGCAGCGTGCCGGCGCCGGCGACGAGCCGGGCGAAGGCGACGTCCACGGGCGACATCGCCCGCAACCCGAGCTTGATCCACCAGAATGAACAGCCCCATATGGCTCCCAGAAGCACGAACCATGCCTGCCACGCCACGACGACGCGGCGGCGGCCGGTCCTGACGTGCGTCGTGGCGGCCGCTCCCGTCATGGACTCCGACGGGCGCCTTCGGCCTCGAGCAACGCCTCCTTCGCTTCCAGCCCCCATCGGTAACCACCCAGCGAGCCGTCTCGGCGGATCACGCGGTGACAAGGCACGACGAGCGCGGCGGGGTTCGCCGCGCAGGCCGACCCGACCGCTCGCACCGCTCGCGGCGCACCGATCCGGGCCGCGACCTCCGAGTACGTGAGCGTGCAGCCGGAGGGCACGCCGCGCAGGGCCTCCCACACGCGCATTTGGAATGCGGTGCCCTCGAGGTCCAGTGGGAGCAATGCCGCCTCGGCTTCACCGCGCACGGCGTCTGCGAGCACCCGCACCAGTTCGGCGAGGCCGTCGTCGTCGCGCTCCAGGACTGCGTTGGGGAATTCGGCCGCGAGTTCCCTCTCGAGCGCGGCCTCGTCGGACCCGATCCGCACCGCACATACGCCCCGGGCTGTGCTCGCCGCGAGGATCATGCCGATCGGCGTTGAGAGCGAGGTGAAGCCAATCCGCTCCCCGCTCCCTCCCGCCCTGTACGTTCCCGGTGCCATGCCGAGCCGAAAGGCACCGTGCTCGTAGAAGGCTCGGCTTGACCCGTACCCGGCCTCGTAGATGGCCTGGGTCACGGGCACCTTCGAGTGAAGCGCCCTTCGGACTCGCTCGGCCCGCTGGGCTCTGGCGTAACTCGCGACCGGCACTCCCAGAACTTGGGAGAATCGTCGACGAAGGTGGCGCTCGCTGTAGCCGCACTGCGCGGCGAACGCACCGACGTCAACGGCGGTATCGGCTTCCTCCAGTTGGCGACACAGCGAGATCACCGAGGCCAGGGCCGGATCGGAGACCTGGCTCTCGTCCGGCTGGCATCGTCGGCAGGCCCGATAGCCGGCGCGGGCGGCGTCGGACGCGGTGGCGAAGTACTCGACGTTACGGCGCAGCGGCCTGCGCGAACCGCACCCCGGCCTGCAGTAGACGCCAGTGGTAGAGACGGCGTAGACGAACACGCCCGCGGCGCTGACGTCGCGAGACTCCACTGCGCGCCATCTTCCTTCATCGAGATTGTCCACACCGCGTAATCTACGGGAGGTCAGGGCCAGGCGCCCTCCGTTCCCGGACATCCAATTGCGACCTCGGCCGCCTGGCGCACCCTCGCCACGGAATCGTCCTGGAACGCGGCGGCGACGTTGAGCGCCGGGTCGATCTTGCGACGTGCGGTCACCCTCAGGGCCATCCCTCGCGTCATCGCGGGGATCGTCGGCGCCGCCGAGCAGATGCCGCTCGCCTCTTCTTGAACGCGGAACCGGACGGAAGGACTCCGCCGAGGACCTCAAAGGCAGCCGTAGGTGGCGTCCAGCAGCGCCCGGTTGCGGGGATCCTGCCACCGCAGGCCGAATCGGTTCATGCAGTAGCCGAAGGCGATCTTTGTGTCGGGATCGGCCATGCCCAGCGATCCCCCCGCGCCGTAGTGCCCGAAACTGGATCGTCCGGGACCGAGCGGTCGTTCAGGCATGGTCAGCTGGAAGCCGAAGCCGAAGCGTGATTTTCGGTCAAGGATTAAGTCGTGGCCTGATGAGAGCTCCGAGGTTGCCGCGCTCAAGGTCGCCGGGCCGAGCAAGCGGACGCCGTCGAGGCTTCCGCCACCCGCGAGCAGGCCGTAGATGCGCGCGATGGCCCGCGCGTTGGAATGGCCGTTGGTCGATGGGTGAACTGCCGCACGCCACGCTCGAGAGTTGACAGTTCCGATGCCTGAGGCCCCAGGGGGGTTCGCGTAAATGAAGTTGAAGTCGTCGGTAGCCTGCTCAGGCGTCGGGAAGTTGGCGGGCGAAGGGAACTGGAAGTCGGAGACTCTTGCGTCCTGCGCCGGATCGATGCCGAAGAGGAAGTCCGCCCCGAGGGGTCCGGCGACTTCGCGAGCGAAGAACTCGGCGAAGGGTGTGCCGCTCACCCTGCGCACCAGCTCACCGCCTAG
>PLHD01000063.1 GCA_003138815.1 Acidimicrobiaceae bacterium
TCGCTGCCATCTCGATCAGTCCAGCACCCTCCGGCTTTTGCAAACTCTTGGCGTAGTTCGCGGTGAGCGCTCGGAGGAGACCGTCGGACGGGCCTTAAGGAGAAGTCGGACCCACGCCGCGCAAGACGTTGTCCACCAGGGAGGGAACGAATTGGCGGTCGAACCCCTTGTGGCGCATCAAGAGGCGCCAGTACACCGGGGCGTACAGCTGATCCATGATCGACTCGATGTTGACGTCGGGTCTGATTTGACCGCGTTCAATCGCCAGTCGCAGCACCTTGCTCGTGGCGTCGCGCCGCGGCTGGAGCCAGTTGTCGCGCAGGACGACGGCCAGGGCGGTGTCGCATTGCGCTTGGCCGATGAGTTCGCCCATGATGTCGCCGGCGCGGCCTCGAAAAGCGGTGACGAGCAGTTGAAGTTGCGCGGTGAGATCCGCGGCGGCGTCGCCGGTATCGGTGAAGTCGAGGGTCTGGCGGTACCGGCGAAGGAATGCGTCGATAGCCACCGCTCCTCGGGTGGGCCACCACTTGTAGATGGTCACCTTGCTCACGCCCGCCCGTGACGCAATCGCCTCGATCGTCGTGGCGGCGAAGCCCTCCTCCGCCATTAGGTCGGCGGCGGCCTCCAAAATGGCGGTTGTCGTCTTCTCACTGCGGGGTCGGCCCAGGCGCAAAGGCTCGCGAGCAGAAGGCGTGGTCACCTCCTCATGCTACATCATGTACGCTCCGTTCAGAAATATGATAATGTACTTAGCGTTCACTAAATGAAGGAGGAACCATGACCACCAGAGTCGAGCAAATCCCCGAGCGCAACGCGAGTCAACTTTCGAGGGGCATGGTGGTGCTGTTCGCATTCTCGTGTGGCGCGACCGTGGCCAATCTCTACTACGCGCAGCCGATACTCGACACTCTCGCCCGGGCGTTCGGTACAGGCTCTGGCGCTGCGGGGTTGGTCGTCACCTTCGCGCAGATCGGCTACGCCCTGGGCCTCGCCTTTCTTGTCCCTCTCGGCGACTTGATCGCTCGCCGCCTCCTCGTGCCCGTCGTGCTCGTCGTCTCCGCGGTTGGCTTGGCGGCGTCGGCGGTCGCGCCCACCATCGGCGTGTTGACGGCCCTTGGCCTGCTCGTCGGTGGCGGTTCGGTCGCCGCGCAGCTCCTCGTCCCGATGGCCGCGTCCCTCGCCGATGATGAGGAGCGCGGCCACGTGGTGGGCTCGGTGATGAGTGGCCTGCTGCTGGGAATCCTTCTCGCGCGCACGGTGTCGGGAATCGTCGCTCAGTTTCTGGGCTGGCGGGCGGTCTTCGTCTTGGCGGCAGCAATCTCGACGGTGCTCGCCCTCGTCTTGCGGCGTCAGCTACCGCCCGAAGAAGAGCGCCCTCGCGTGACATACGGGCAGCTGCTGGCCGGGGTGGCCAGGTTGATGGCCAGTGAGTCGACGCTTCGACGGCGGGCTCTCCTCGGTGCGCTCGCCTTTGGCGCCTTCAGTGTCTTCTGGACGACGATGGCCTTCCTCCTCGCGGGTGCTCCCTACCACTACGGTGCGATGGAGATCGGACTGTTCGGTCTGGTCGGAGCGGGAGGGGCGCTCATGGCGAACATCGCTGGGCGCCTGGTCGACCGAGGGTGGTCAAGGACGACGACGCTGATCTTCTCCGCGTTGATCCCGATATCCTTCGTGGTGCTCTGGTGGGGCCGCGACAGTTTGGCGATGTTGATCCTCGGGATATTGGTGCTCGACGCCGGGGTTCAAGGCTTGCACGTGACGAACCAATCCCTCATCTATCGACTGGCACCCCACGCGCGAAGCCGGGTCACCTCGGCCTACATGGTGAGTTGCTTTTTCGGCGGAGCGGTGGGCTCAGCGGTAGGCAGCGAAGCCTTCGCTCTTCATCACTGGGCCGGTGTCTGCATCCTCGGGGCAATCGTCGGCGTCGGTGCCGTGGTCGGTGCCGTGGTCGGCGTCGGAGCCAACGTCCTTCAGCGCGCCCGTGTCGACTGAAGGTGCAACTGACATGGGCCGTTCACGCCGAGTTCCTAGTCGCTTGAAGTAGTTGCTGGTAGAGAGTCTGCCCTTCGCGGTCCTCATGGGGCCCGACGCGACTGCCGCCTTGAACTGGCATCGGCTCGATAGTGTCAAGTCCTAGCCGATGCCAAGGACATGCATCCCGACCCGGGTGCGCTGATCGAGACACTGAGCCACTCCGTCCGGGCGGACAATCGGGCGGCCGCGACTACGACTGCTCGGTAACGCTGAATCAATGCTGGGTTCCGCCCGAGGTCAGTTGCTCTGACAGGTCCGTGAGGCTCTCGGCGTATACGTCGAACCGGTCGTGCGGTGCGGGCACCCCCTCGCCGGCTCGCGAGACAAAGGCGGTGCGCATCCCCTGGCCGGCCGCGGCCCGCAAATCCCAGGGGTGTGCGGCGACCATCAACGTCCGTTGCGCCTCGCGGCCAAGCGTGTCCAAAGCGAGTCGATAGACGGAGGGGTCGGGCTTGTACGTCTTGACCGACTCGGCAGACAAGACACCGTGCCACGCTAGACGTCCTTCACCGAACATGTCGACCAGCTGCGCCAGATCCGCGTTGGATAGCGCCACCACGGTGAAGGATTCTCTCAGTTCCTCTAGCGCCAGGACCGCGTCGGGCCAGGGCTTCAGGCGGTGGCCGACTAGTGTGCTGTCAGCTAGNNGCTTTGTTCAGCAGTCCCCTAGGGCGAGATCATCCAGCCTTGCTTGGTCTAACCCATGTATCTCCATGGCGTCGAGCGCGTCGCCCAACGCGACGGCGCGCAAGGCATCATTGGATCTCCATGGCTCTTCGCCGGCGACCACCCGATCAATTAGGAGATCGAGCCGGCGTGACCACTCGAGCGCGAGCTGCGCTTCCCCACGCGGATCGAGCCCGGCCTCGGCCATCGCGGCCTCAACCTCGAGCGCGACCGAGGCGGTCTCGTCGACTACCGTGCCGAGCACGTCGAACACCAGCGTCTCGATCGCCCCCATCGACCAGTCAACGACCGGACGCCGCTCAGGCGTCGCGGTACCGACCATCGTGCTCACCACCTTGCCGCGTCGTCATCAAGACCCTCTCGTAGCTACTGATCCTGGCATACGCTTCATGATGACGTCTACCCTCTCCCAGCGAAGCCATGTACCGCAGGAACCGGGGATCGGGATATCAGTAAATCCTCAAAGGGATTCTCTCCGCAGGTGCGAAGCGCCGGCCCATGTGCCGCGGACCAGAAACGACGAAAGCAGGACCGATTGGTGCCGATGGCCCGACGTAGGTCTGCAACCATGCACGGGCTGACCCGGCATCGCTCTGAATGTCGATGGAGACCCGACGACTACTGTCGACTGACGGACCGACATCATGAGAATGGCCACGTTGGACAAGCCCCTTGGGAGATACCAGATCAAACTTCTGCCTACTGACCCGCTCAAGATCAGGCGGCCAATTAGCGAACCAGAACGATCCTGCCGAGGGCCAGGAGGCCCCGAGGTACGTCGCCTTGGTACATGCTCGCATCGAGGTGAACGCGCCGCGCAGACCATAGATCAGATGTACCACCTTGATCACGTGTGGGCGTCCCGACATCCAAAACCTCATCGAATTGGCAGTAGCTATCTTCCCGCAGCCGCGTGGTGTTCCCGGACCGGCATCCGCGCAGCTCAAGAGGAGCGAGACACTCTGGCCGTAGGCAACCGTGCCAAGTCAGTGTCTGGTTGCGTAGGGGAAGAGTTGCCCGGGCGTAACTTCCGGTTTCGAAATGGAGGCCGCCGTCCCGACGAACGGGTGGGTGGCGGCGTTGTAGCCTCTCGCGCCGATCGGTACAAGTCGGCACGTTGACCCGCTGTTGGTCAGGTAGACGTAGGTGTCATACGATCCCGCTCCGCCATCACTCTGCTTGCCGCTGATGAAGAAGTTATTGATGGCGCAGATCGGGGACGGTGGTGGCCGTGACGCCGGCACGCGCCTCGCCACGCAGCGCGAGATAGCGTTGTAGTGGTCGTTGTAGAACGCCTCGAACTCATCACGACTGGGCGTCGATGCGTTCCGCTGGGTCGTCGGCTTTTCTTCATAGTTGCTACCCCGTTTACACCCACGAGTGGCTCGGTTCTTACAAATTGACGGTCCGGTCTGAAGCGGGCTCCGAAAAGAGCCCTGCCGTTGTGTCCAAGAGTGCAACCATGCACTGGATCCCACCCTGAAGGATGCCGTCTCTTACCCGTTCGGTCGAGGCCAGGCTCCCGACTCTATTGGCGTAACCATAAGGGTTCTCCCACACGGCTCGGGATTGATCGGCACTTCGCCCCAGAGGCTGCCCACTCCCTGGCGCAGTTCGACCAGAGCGCGGGCCGTCGCTGGGCAAGTCTGATTGCCGATTGGATTGTCGGCCCAGGAAACGCCAAAGGTCGCGACGCCGCCGCGCGCCAGGGTCAGCGTTACCGTTCTCGGCTCGGCGAAGAGCATCGACGAGACGTGGACATCATGACTGTCGACTGCGAGGGCGCTCGCGTTGAGGAAAGTGACGTTGGGGTAGCCCCCGATACGACAGCGTGCGCCTTGGTTCACGACATCAAATGCCATCGCGCCGGTCCCGGCGGCGCCGAACCAGCCACTGGCTAGGAGCACGAGCTGGTTGGTCGTGCATTCCGGCACCGGAGCCGACGTCGCAGAAACGGAGGTGGCGAGGGTCGGAATGCCGAAGAGCACGAGTCCGACCGTGAGAAGCAATCGAGGCCGCAACACAATGTCATCCTACAAACCTCGGGCAACATCCCGGCAGCGTTGGACCACGTGAGTTTGACACTGTCGGAGGGCCGACGGCGGATTCAATCGGCCACAATCTAATGGCGAATCCGGCAGTGGCACTGGGGGCCTGGCACAACCTCGTTCAATAACGAGATCGCGTCGGAATGTGGGGTCCCCTCAGTTTCACCAGTGCGGTGGGATTAGGAACCTACGAACCGCACGAACATAGATGTAGATGAACACCACGAAACTGGGGAGAAGAGACACGTCCCACTAAGCAGCATCACTCTTTGCTCCGCCAAACGGCTGACGCCCGGTCTCTTTGTTGATCGCTATTTGCGTCGAGCCCGGAGAGCGGGCATTCCCAGTGGAACCGCGGCCACGATTGCCGCAATGAGGCCAACGAATGCCCCGAAGCCCCACCCGATTCCACTAAATCCAATACCGCCCGGCTTGTCCACGAAGGCCAGTACGGTCAGTACCAGATTCACCACCGAAGCTACCAACAACAATTGCTCGCCCGCAATCGGGAGCTTGAATGGCATTTCACTGAATCCCGCGCGCGAAACCAAGTAAACAAGAATCACCAAGCACAAAATAAAGACGAGATACATCCATCCATGCCACAAACCGTCGACGGACACTGAACCAAGGCCGTAGTTGTACGTGAACCACGGAAGAAATAAGGAAATGAACAAAACGAGCGTCGCTATTGCCGTAGTCCGCTCTGCTGGAGACCAACGCTTCATTTCAAAGGAGAACGACGATTTATTCGATCCATCACTCACAATTACCCCTTACGATTCACTCTGACCCGAAATCTTGGAGCCAGATTATTTCTGAGCATATCGAGATTGTGACTATTTCGCTAGGAATTTCAGTTGAACGAGCCGTACGTTCATTTCTCGTGTCGGGGGCCGGACGAAACAGGAATGCAACCCTCCACCGGCGGCTAAACGCGAACAATCACTAGTACGTATCCAATCGCTGACCTAGAAGTACTCCCGTTGGAGATTCTGGACTTCGAAGTTTCACCCCTTCACGGAGTCAAGGAGAAGGCAGCGGTTTGTGTGCCCAAGCGGAGATCATTGGTGAAGTAGCTATTTCAAGTAGTCCCGAAGCAACGTTGGCGAGGTGCTGATCGATTTCCTGTTGCGTGGCAAGCCCAGAATCAACCAGGCGACCTCGAATCTGCTCGAGCGTTGCTCTCTCCAGTTCGTTGCAGACAGGCCCACCGACGGGGAAGTAAGCGTCGGACTGGATCTCTACGAGACCTGCATTTCTGAGGCGCCGAGGCAGAGTCCTACCGAATGAAAGATCAACGCCACGTTCTGCCATGAGGGACCGGAAGGCTCTCTTCAACTTGTTGGCCAGTTCTTGCTCCGGACCGAATTCATCGGGGCACGCCATTCCCTGAAGTTCCGGGTCAGCCTCCTCCAAGATGAGCCAACCTCCTGGACGGAGGGCCTTCACCATGTTGGCGATGGCTCGATCTCTATCGATTACGTGCACCAAGACGAGCCGAGCGTGAACGAGATCGAAAGCAGCACCTGGAGGGGCGTCCGCGGCGACATCGTGGCGAAGCACTTCGTACCTGCGATCCTCGACCTTGTCCAGCCACGACGTATCGATATCAGTTGCGATGACCTTTCCGGTCGGCCCAACTCCCTGGGCGAGCCACGTCGGAATGCTGGGGCCTCCGGCACCCACCTCCCAGACGTTCCACCCTTCAGCGAGCCCGCACTCCTTGATGTGGCGAAACGTGGAGGGGTTGAAGAGTTTTGCGAGCGCATCGAAGCGCTCCCCGGCCTCCGCTTGCTGATTGTTAAGCAAGTATCGCCCGAGATCGTTCACGG